>NZ_BJXA01000064.1 GCF_007990755.1 Nocardia ninae NBRC 108245
GGTCACGGCGGTGGTCACGCTGCTGGGCACCGACAACTTCAGCGCCGACCTCGCCGCGGTGACGATCGCAACGAACCTGGCCCTGATGATTCTGCTCGCCCGGATCCTCGAACCAGACCTTGCCGAGATCCCGATCGATAAGAACACCTACCTCGACGAGGACGAGTTCGAGTACCTCGACGGCCGGGGTGATCATCTCCAGAACTTGGCGCATAACAGGCTCAGCGAGAAACGCACGTTCGCGGCGATCACCCTGTTCGAGAAGATCGCCGTCGGCACCGAACGCGCGAAAGGACGCTACGCCCTCGGCACGTTGTCTGCCTACAGCAGCTTGGCCTTCGCCTACGAAATGATCGGCGGCCAGCGCACCGCCATCAAGCTGTACAAGCAGATCCTCGCCAGCCATGAACGGGCAAACGGCATCGAGGACTCCGACACCGCGTTCGCCCGGACCAGCCTTGCTTACGCCTATCTGGGCGCGCACCGGATGCGCAGGGCGGTGAAGCTGTTCGAGCGGGCGTTACACGAAACCGAGCGCGATCGGGACCCGGGAGATCCCTCGATTCTGGCTTCGCGCAACAGCCTCGCCGGCACCTACGCAGATGCCGGCCGAACAGCCGAAGCCCGCGCCTTGCTCGAGAAGAACCTGACCGACTGCCAGCAGTTCCTCGGCGCGGACGCCTCACTCACCAAATCCACAATGTCCTTACTGAGATCCTTGCGCACGGGCCCGGAACATCGGACACCCACGAAGCCCTCACGCTCCGCTGCGAAGAAGCCCGTCCGGCGCCCGCGCTGACGGAGCAGGATGTCACACAAGGATCAATTCTCGACACCGCGACAGATGTCGCGGTGTCGAGTTCAGCTAGTGGCCTTCGTTGCCCTCGCGAGCTTCTTGGGCCTCGCGGGCCCTGTCGATGAGGCATTTCCGAAACTCAGGGAACTTGCTGTACTTCTTCGCGCAGTCAGCCACGTCGGGATCGACGTCGGCGACGGCGGGACCGGCGAGCATCAGGCTGGCCGCTGTGGCTGCGGCGCACATGGCGGCAGTAATCGAGATCCTTCGCATCGAACATCTCCTATCGTCGGATGACTTGGTAGGGCAGTGTTCGGACACAGAGCCAGCCGAACCCCTGAAGGGTTCGTTGCCGACCCAACCGTAGATGTGCCGGATGGAAGAACTCGTGGACTGCCCATGACCCGCGTGGCGGCTCGCCCCCGGCTTGACCACCGACAAGACCTGCTTATCGGTGGTCAGGATCGAGGGTCCGGACCGGCCCAATTGGGTTGGTAATCCGGATGATCGCGCCAGATTTCGGCGATGGCGCGCAACGTCGGGATGTACTCCAGTCGCGACCGCTCGGTAGCCGGCGTCTCGCCGAACAGATGAGTCAGCTCGCCCTCGTACTCCAGCACAGAGAGAACCGCGGTCCGCAGCGCCACGACGTAGCGCCCGCGAGCGGCATCTTGTTCGTCCTCGGCGAGACGGGCGACGATGAACTGCTCGATCCTCGGTGGCTCGGACTCGGTCATGCCGCTGATCCTTCGGGACTCCGTCGGCCCTGGCTACGTCGCCGCGCAGCGCGTGCGGATTAGACAGCAAAACGCCGCCGGCGCGGTGCACTGGCGGCGTAATCGCTGAAGGCCGACGTCCCACAAGCGCCTCTCGGCGGGTGGTCGCTCGTAGCGACGAATGGGGTGAGGCCCGGGGCTGTCCGGACGCCGACACGGGATTCAACAGAGCCCTCGACTCGACTATTCCCGCAAGTCGGTCGTTATACGAACACCGCATCGCCCCCGCCTGACTACGTAAGCGAGGGCGGTGGACCCGGACACGATGTGCCGGGGTGTCAACGATGGAAGGGCCCCTTCAGGGCCGGTATCGCAGGGTTGCGCATCTAGTCGGCGTCGAGAATCGGAGCGATTTACGACACTAGGGCCTGCTGGCGGGAGGATGGGTGAACGACCCCTGTAGCGGGTACCAGACAGCTCGACATCCGCATTCCCCGTGCGACTACCGGTGCCGCCCTCGATGCTGTCATCCGCCTGCACGTCGAGTCGGCTCTGCGCAAAAGCGGCGAGTGGCCGATCCGTATCGAGCGGGGCAGGGGCTACGAGCATTCACCGGGTGTCATGTGCTGGTCGGTGACCGTTGTGCCCGGGCCCGGCACGCCTCGGTGATCTTCGTGAGGCTGCGTCCCAGGCTGTGAGGCCCTCTGTCCTGAGTGGAAAAAATCTGTTGTGGCGGATGTAGACATTCTCCGAGGGGCGGTATACAGTCGCTGTCGCTCGAAAAGAAAGTCCAGAGGTCGGGCAGGTGAACTGCCCGGAACACGAAGTTCAACAACACGAAGTTCCACCCGTCCCCTCCGGCGGAGAAGAGAAACCCGGTGCACTCGGCCGGACCGCCGGAGGGGGACGAACAAGCGAGGTCGGACCCGATCCCGACCGCGTGGGGTAAGTCCGGCAATCCAGGAGGTGGTCACTGAGTAGTCACTTATCAGTCCCGCGTCCCGGCAAGTGCCGGAGGCGATACGCGAGATCGGCCCGTAGGGCCGGTGAACAGAACTGAAAGTTCCAACCCCCTCTTCCCTGTTAGATCCCAGGCCCCGGCGCACACGCGCCGGGGCCTGCCGACGTTGAACCCGAGAGGTGCTGTGCAGCAACCGAACACCGATCCCGCCGACGGACCCAGCGCCGACGACAAACTCGACGACGACACCTACCCTGCCTACAGCATGGGACGCGCCGCGGAAATACTCGGCGTCACCCAAGCCTTCTTACGCGGCCTCGACGCCGCTCACCTGCTGACCCCGCAGCGATCCGCCGGCGGGCACCGCCGCTACTCGCGCTACCAACTGCGCATCGCCGGGCGTGTGCGCGAACTCGTCGACGCCGGTAATCCCCTCGAGGCCGCGTGTCGCATCGTGATCCTCGAAGACCAACTCTCCGAAGCCCAGCGCATCAACGCAGACCTCCAGCACGCACTCGATCACCGCACGCCAGGAACCCCTTCCCCGAGTTGAGCGGTTCAGCGGGGCCCGTCGTTTTCCGAACAGTTAGTCGCTCTCCCGCCGTGGGCGGACGCTATGGGCAACTAGTCAAGCTTCGGACGGGGTTTCGCGCTCGTGCCTATGCTCGCCGCTATGAACGACGCACGGGCCAATGCGGAACGGCAGTGCCCTTCCTGGTGCGAGGAGCACACTGACCACGTCGATGCCGTGCCCGTCCCGCCTGATCGGTTCCAGGTCCACGCAGGGTTGAAATCGACTCGGCCACTGAGCATCTACGGACTTCGGGCGCTCACCACTTTGCTGCAGCGGACCGACACACACGCCGGGGAGCCGGACTCCTACGCCATCGAGCTGCACGTCGGGGAGGACTACTGGTTGTTGCTCACCCCTGCCGAGGCGGATTACCTGGCAGAACAGCTAAACCTGCTGACTGCCGAGGTTCGCCGCGTGCCCGCCCGGAAACAAGAGGGATCCACGGATTGACCGGCACCCGCTACGCCTGCTTGTTGATCTCGCTGTCCGCGGCGCGCTCGTCAAGGAAATGGGGGTAGTCCGGCTCCTCGTCCTTCTCGGCACGCATGGGCAACCTCGGCTCGGAAATCACCGGGTCGATCGCGAAGAAGAAGACGCTGGTCATCCACGCCGACAGCAGCAGGCACAGCACGGGCACGGCCAGTACGGAAGACGAGGCCACGGGGCCGAGTTCGGACGACGAGCCATCGAGTCGCAGACCGTTGCCGAGGGCGGCGAGCACCATGCCAGCCGCGGCGACGGCCGCGAACAGCCAACGCGCCCAGCTGGCATGCATGTTGGGGACGAACCGGACGTAGCAGAACAAGGCCTGCGTGGTGACGGCAGTGACGGCGATCGGCCACACCGCCGCTTCCCAGTTCGACGCCCCCGCCGCCTGTGCCCACCCGATGCCGAAATTCGCGAACGCCGCGTAAGCGCTGAGGCCGGTGAGCGCGAGCACCGTCCTCACCGGAAGGCCCGCGACGAACTGGCGGATGAACGCGGTCTGAGCCTCGTTGCTGCGGCGGCGATAGCCCGAGAATGAAAACCTGCTGTTCCAGCCATGTTGGATGCTCCCCTGCTGCACGTCAATGTCAGGCCAGTGTGGGCATAGGCACCGACACGGATCGCTGATTTCACGAACAGGCCCCGCGCGTCCGGGCGGCTCGCCGCATCGGAGCCCAGCACGGCGCGCCTCGACGCCGCGGTTGAGCGGGCGGCGCAGAATCGGTTGGGCCCTCACCCCGGCCGATCAAGGAATCCGCCCATGTTCACGACCCTGTTCGATAAGGCCCTGGCCGCAATCCCGCTCAAGGAGCTCTACTTCCTCGGCGCCAGCGCGGTAGCGATCCCTCTGCTGCTGTCGATGTTCGGTGACCAGATCGCTTGGGACACCGCACTATCGGCCGGATCAGTACTAACCCACGGTGCCGACTGGACGACCGGACAGGCCTGGGTGGAGCAGGCCCGCGCGTGGATCACCGATCCGACCCGGGCCGCAGCGATCACGCTGGTTTGCCCAGTGCTGATCTGGATCACCGTGGGCCTCAACCATGCTCGACTGCGTGGCCAGCGCCCGGTGTATGCGATCCCCACGGCGGTCTACTGCATGGCAGCCCTGGTCGAAGTCGGGGCCGTCGAGCTTGCCTGGACCTCGCTGGCGATCGGTGTGGCCTTGTCTGCCCTTCCCGTGCTGGACCGGCATTTCCCGATCCGCTCGGTCCTGGGCGCGGTCTCGTTCACCTTCGCCGACCTCCTCAGCACCGCGCTGAGGATCGTCTCGGACCTGCTCGAGCTGGTCTACAACCTCCACGATCGGCAAGCGTCGCCGGACGACGCACCAAAACGGGCCCTGCCCGAACCGGTCGCGATCCCGCCGCGGTACGGGCTCCACCTGCCCGAGAAGTGCGCCAAGATACCGGCGCTGCGGTGACTTCATCGCTTTCCCGCACGGCTCTACGACACGGCGGGCGCGCTCGCCTTCCGTGCGACTCGGCAGCGGCCGGCGCGGTTACGGTCCGTGCATGACCAACAGTGAGCGAATGCCCCAGGAGAGCGCCGCCCGGATCCAGTCCGCCGCCGACCGTGAGCCGCGTAGTGACTCCGCCCGGTCGGGGTTCGCGGCACGCGCACAGTCGAGCGCCGACAAGGCAGCTCATCACGAGCGGTCGGGGCGGTCCGGTCGAGGATGACGGTCACCTCACCGGCTGGTCGCCCGCGCGGCTCCCAGTGCCCGCGGCATTAACTTCGCAGGACAGTTGCGCTCCGTTGTCGGTCGGAGATTCTAGGGTCGGTCATATGACCGACATCGGACCACT
Organism: Nocardia ninae NBRC 108245; assembly: GCF_007990755.1. Classification (GTDB taxonomy): domain Bacteria; phylum Actinomycetota; class Actinomycetes; order Mycobacteriales; family Mycobacteriaceae; genus Nocardia; species Nocardia ninae. The sequence continues at coordinate 5,345 of NZ_BJXA01000064.1, forward strand.
AGCCGCGTCCTCACGTGCCACGTTCGGCGATGCAGGCGTGCACGCGGTCGTGCGGGCCGGGCGCACCGTGCACGCGGTCACCTTCGGCCAGTGGGTCGGCGAGGAAGAAGTGCCGGAACTGTTGTGCCGCACCGGTGTCGCCGGATGGTCACCCGCCGCGCTGGAACCAACCCGTGCCGCGGTCACGTGCGCGCGATGCTTGCGCCGGATCGGCGGGCAAACCCTTGCTTCGCAACAGCTTCCGCTGTTCGGCGAGCACTGATTTCGAGCAGTCCGACGGGGGTGCGACATAAGCGCGCCGTGCGCCCGGCTGCCGCTTGGGGGTTGGTCAGACGTCGGGCTCGTCGATCTCGCCGTGCAGCCCTGGCTTGGTCGAGCCGAGGAAGATCGAGGTGTTGAGCACGCCCAACAGCAGGCACAGCGGCGGAACCGCACCCATGATCATTTTGGCGGTGAGGGACAGCTCGCTCGGGTTCGTGGCGTTGAACGCGTTCCCGGCGATGCTTCCGGCGACACCGCACAGGAGCAGAACGCCGAAGTAGGGGCGGATGATCCCGGTCCGGTATGGCAGCGTCCCCAGCATCACGTAGCAGTAGGCGATCTGGAAGACGGTGGTGCCGACGACGATCGGCCACAGCCAGGCGACGAACGCTGACGTTCCGGCCAGTTGCGCCAGGTTGTGCCCGAAGGCGAAGGACGCGACCGCGGCCAGTCCCATCAGGACAGTGGCGGCCGCGACGGCGACCTTCTTGACCGAGAGCTGCTCAGTCCATGGATTCATGGCTTCCCCCCGAGATATCCCGCGCTACAGCAGGATCACCAGCATGACGAGACGGCCGACCGTGGATATCGCCAGAGGCCGTTCCGACAGCTAAGCCGTTCGGGCCCGACGGCGTGTAGGTATCAGGTGAAAATTTTTCACGCCTTCACCTACACCCGATGAGCGGCGCACAGGCCGCGGCCGCCGGTGGCGATCGCGCAGCGCTGCCCGGTGGGTTTCAGTGCGCCGCATTGCAGTTCGGATGCGTGGATGTGGCACACGTCGCGGCCGGGCAGTGCACCGATTCCACACGGCCGCCCCGACTTCGTCGCCCCGGTACAGCGCACGCTGGTGCGGTCACGGGCGTCGATGGCTGTTTCGAGCTGCCGGTTGTGCCGGATGGCGGAGCGGCGGCTGTGTAGCGCCTGCTCCTGCCGACCGTGCTCAGCGTCCTGCAAGTCGAAAGCGGTCATTCCAGCGTAGGGCTCTTCACCTTTGATCCAGCATGTGGCGGCGTAGGCGGCGATCCCGTCCCGGCTCTGCGCGTGCAACCAGCCGATCTTGCCGAGCCCGCGGAACGCCAGGTCGTAGGGTTCTTGATCGGGTTCGCGTCCGGTGTAGTGCGCGATGTAGTCCACCGCGGCGCGGGCCAGCTGCGCACGTTCGGGGATGGTCGGTTTGCGACGGGCCATGGCACGCACCGTAATGCTGCCTACCGGTCGAACTCCGCTGCGAATCGCCGATATACCCACGCGGCGGGCCGGACCCCCGCGACTCACAGGTGCCGGTCGACGTCCATGCGTTGATGCAGAACGCGTACGACATCGATCGTGTCGTCATCGAGAACCCGGTAGTAGAGGGTGTGGGATCCGGCGGCGAGGCTGCGGTAGCCCGCACGGATCTCCTCGCATGGATGCCCGATGCGAGGGTCCGCGGCAGCGCGCTCAATCGCGTGCTGGAGTTCGCGCAGGTAGGTCTCGGCCTGGCCGGGATTCCACTGCTCGCACGTGTAGTCCCAGATCTTCTCGAGGTCGGCCTGAGCCGCCGGAGAGAGAAGATACCGGCTCACCGATCACCCGCGCCGGCGCGCTTGCGAGCGAGGAACGAGTCGAAATCAAACGGCGCCGAGGGCCCACTGCGCTCACCCTCGACCAGCGCCGACCGCAACGCCTGAAGCTGCGTCTCGCGGTCCTCGAGCAGACGCAGCGCCGAACGCAGCACGTCACTGGCCGACCGGTAGCGGCCCGAGGCGACCTCTTCCTCGATGAACGCGGCGTAATGCTCATCGAGACTGAACGACGTGTTCCTACCCATGAACCAAGGTTACCAATTATTGGTAACCGCAACGTAGTGAGGCACTCATCTGACTTGGCTGATGACACACTTTTAATTTCGCGGTCGTGCCTCAGCAGCCCGCCGCCCACCACGACGAAGTCCGGCCAGTGCAGGGCCTGGCCGTTGTCCAGCGGGATCGCCCACCAGCGCGGCCGGTCGGCGTCATCGATCGACGGGCGAACGACGTGGCCGCCGGGTGTGTGCGCTGTGGTCTGCACACCGACCCGCTCGGCGTAGCGGTGCGCGCTCGCGCCGTCGTCTCGGGCGCGTTCCAGCGCGCGGAACTGCCGCTCGGAGACCACCTCCAATCCGCGAGCGGCACCACGCCCGAGCATCGCCAAGGCGGTCTCGGCGACCAGCAGCCGGTGCAGCATCCGCTCCTCACCGGGAACGAGGAACCGCAACTCCGGTTGTCCGGGTGTTCGTATCGCGGTCAATCCCGCCATCGTCGGATACACCACCGTGCCCGCCCAGGCCAGGTTGTCGGAGCGCTCGAGCAGGCCGGCACCGTCCATGAACGCGACTCGGCGCCTCGCGGTCTCGAACACCCCGCGATAGCAGTACTTCGCCGCGTGACGAACGGTGAGCGCGCCGAAGCGTCCTGCGAAGTCCAGCAGTTGCTCATCGGCGGGACTTCGTCGCCATCCGTGCCGCTTCGCGGTACCAGCTGCCGGTCCCTGATTGGCCATCCGCTCCGCGCGGGCCCGCCGCCACGGCGTCGACCGAATGCGCACATATGGCAGCTCGCTGCCTGAAAGTTCCGGCATCGCAACCTCTCCTGTCTCTCGTCGAACTCGACCGCCCACTCGACCCGGCCGCGGTCAATGCCCACACGAGAGTCGCATCCGCCTTTTCCAGGGCATCCAGCCCGAAAGCTCGACCGCACGACAGCGGCCCCACGCACTGACTTACCTGCACACCACAAACGACAGCGGTGGTGCGCGGTTACCGGCCGAGGTCTTCGACGCGGACGACGGCATCGACGAAATAGCGAAGAGGTGGCGGCGAACCCACCTGGTGTGCTCTCGTTGGGGGAATTTCAGGACGTAGGGAGGTGAGTGGCCGTGACCCTGTACCGGTGTCCGAATCCGAACTGTTTTCACGTGCGGCACTACACCCCGACGTGTCCGAACGAGCCCGTCGCGATCGACCCGGAGGCTGTGCGCCGGATCGTGCAGCTCCAGCGGTCCGGGGCGTTCGATTCCGGTCCCTGGTATCCCCGCTTCAAGATTCGACCCCCACTACCGCGTGGGGAACGCGCAGAGCCGCCGGGGCAGCTGCGCCCGCTGCTGATCTTCGCCTTGCTCGTGGCTGGAATCGTCCTCGGCCTGTACCTGCTCGTGTAACCGGCCGTCCGCGACGTCTCGCGCCTGGTCGAGGACAGCCGACGGCAAAATTCGCGGCCTTCGATCCGTCACAGCCCCCGCACTGCCCTGATCTATGTACCTATAGACGCGACCCTCATTTGCACCCCCTCGCTGTATGACATCTGTCGCGACTCGCTGGAGATCCACGTCGCCCACGTGACCAGCGTCAACTCGGCAGACACAGGGAGCACACGTGACGGAGCTATTCGCCGGTGGCGGAGGCCTGAGCATCGGGCACGTCTTGGTCGCGGCGACGCTTACAGCGTTGGGCCTGCTGATCGGGCTGGCGCGGTTCAGCCTCCAAGACGATCGACTCGGGCGGCTGATCGCGATCGTCAAACTGACCAACACCACCGACCCTGCCGTTCGCGAGGCCGCAGCGACTGCGCTGGACAAGACCGGACAACGACCGCCGCAACCCACGGAGGTACCCGCCGGCCAACCCGACCCGATCCCTGCACAACCCTCCGAGCATGTCGACGATGTCCCGGTTTGACCCCCACATCGTGCGTAAGTTCTGCTCCTGGTGCGCACCGGCCCTGGTCGCTGATACTCAATCCATGATCGGGGACTCGAAGTGGCTGGTGTGCGATCAACCCGACTGCCGCGCGATGATCGAGGAGGTCGGCGACCTGGCGACCGAGCACGCGGTCCGCACAATCGCCGCCGCCCGCGGCTGGTACCTGGGAAACCGGCACTACTGCCCGGCCCACTGGCCGCGCCCACGTACACACCATCTGGCCTGATCGCTCGAACGACAAGCGGGGGGCCCCACCGCTATCACGGCAGGGCCCTCCAGCTGTGTTCTGTGTCAGGGCAGGTCGGCGTAGAGCGACCATTGCACCGTCTTGGATGCGTCGGCGGCGAAGTAGCGCAGGAACGGGTGCCCGCAGTCGCAGCAGCAGGTGACTTCCCAGATGCCGAGATCTTCTTCGTGGGCGGCCAGCGGGTACTTGATCCAGTGCTGGCTGCCGTGAGATCGGCACCCGCTGACGCCGAGAAACCTCGCGGCCTCAGCGCGGGTGTCCGGGAACCGGCCGAATCCGCCCGCGGTGCGCAGCGAGTAGCAGGCCGCCGCCTCGTCGGTGTCGAGCCACTTGCTCATGAACGCCGGACTGAACACCAGGGGCCGCTGATGTTCGGCGCCGGTGCCAGCGTTAAGCATCGCCGGTTCGAGCGCGCTGGCAGTGTGCTCACCTAGCTGGCGAGCCGCCTGAATCCCGCTGTGCAGCAGCTCCTCCCAATCGGGAAGCAGCACCTGGCCGTCCTCGGCGGCCGGTCGTTGGCCGATCACAGGTTGCGCCCCCGTTTCTTTCCGAGGTTCATGCCCGCTCCCGACGCCGTGGAGCGTGCTTTTGGGGCGTCGCTGGGTTCGGTGGCCGCCCCGGCCGGGCGGGCCTGGGAGATGTCGGTCAACAGCAGTGCGGTGATCTGCTCGCGGTCCACACCGAGCGCGGTCAGCTCCTCCACGAGCTGGGTGCGGCGGATCTGGTTGTCCCAGGCCGGTGGGTTGCCGCGCGCGGCTTCGCGCTTGACCTTGGTGCGCTGGGAGGTCGTCGCCGCCTTCAGCGAGGAGGTTTCCAGTTGCCCGGCCACGGCCATGACGTCTTCGGCGATCATGTTGTTGACCCCGGCCGTGGTCAGCCCGTCGCGCAACGCCTTCCGGTGTGCGGCCATCGCGTTGAGCCGGTCTTCGGCCTTGTCACCATCCAGCGCCGCGGATTCGCACTCCTTGCGCAACGCGACCAGGGCGTGGCGGACCGGTTCGAGTTTCGCGTCGGCCGGATCCAGCCCGGCGTCGGTGAGCACCTCGGTGATCTCCTGCGCGGCTTGCTTCGAGCGTTCGGCGGCGGCCTTGTGGTCGTGGCTGCGTTGCAGGCGATACCGCGACTCCTGATCAGCCCACATCGTCTGCGGTGCGACACCGAATCCGGGCTGCTCACCATCGGACATGGTCAGTCTGACCTGATGGCGTTCGATCGCTGTGAGCCCGGAGTCCTTGTGCGCCACAGTCTTTTCGACCTCGGCCTTGATCTCCGCGGCTTTGGTCTGGTCCTCCTCGCTCGCTGAACGGGCCAGCTTCGCGTACTCGGCGATCTGCTCGCCGAGCAGATCCTTGTGGACCGCGCCGGGCCACAACGGCGTCTGCGTGGTGGCCGGGGCCATCTTGATGTCCTTGCCGCGCTGGCGGGCCTTGTCGGCGTCCTCCTTCGACAGATCCGTCATTAGCTCGGTGAGCTGGCGGGTCACCTCGGTGGTGTCCTGCCCCAACGCCAGACGTCGCTGATACTCGATCAGCGCGGTGTCGCCCTTGGCGCGCGCGTCCGAGCTCGCACCCCAGTTGGCCTCGCCGATGTTGGCGCGCGGGTCACCGGTCAGGTAGTCCATCGCGAACAAAACCTTGTCACGATCGGCCGGGCGTGCCGAGGCCAGCAGCAGCTCGACGCGGGCCCGCGCGGACTCCTTCGTTGCTTCGTCCTCACGTGAGGCAGGCCCGGAGGTGCGCCGGTCGGACATGATCCGCGCCGAGGCCTTCGCGTACTCCTCGATCGCCTGGTAGGTGTGCTGGCGCTGGTCGTCGTCGAGCACAGCGACTTCGGCGACGGCGTTGACCGCGAAGCGCTGGGCCATCGCGGCCCGCTCCAGCGCGGCACCGTTGGACCAGGCGTTGCTCACCACCCGATCCAGCGCGCCCTGTTCGAGGCCGGCCTCGATCTCCTCGACGTCGATTCCGTGCAGGTCGCGCAGTCCGGCCGCGAGCTGCTGGCGGGCCCGCTCGGCCTCTGGTGCGTCGTGGCGCCACGCGGTCGCGTCGTACCAGGCATCCAGGACATCGTCGGAAGACGCTGTCTTCCACCACTTCTCCGACCCGACATCGGTGAGGCGGACGGTGGCCATCTTCTTCTCCGCCTCGAACCGCTTCTCGGCGGCCTCGGCTTCGGCGGCCGAGATCTGGGCGGCGATCTTCGCCGACTCCGCGCGGCGCTGTGCGGCCGAGCGCGCCCACTCGGTCAGCAGGCCGAACATCATCCGGGTGAACATGGCCATTTCGCGGGCGGCGTGGTCGATATCGGCTGCGTGCTCGGTCACTGGTGGAACCTCCGTAATCGTGTGGTCCTCAACCGATTCCGGTTCAGGGTGCTGTTCGAGGTCAGCAGGCTGACCGTGGTCGTTGTCGTGGGAGGGCTGCTGCGGGGACGGGGAATGGTCGGCGGGCCCGGCGAGTGCGGCCGTCAGCGCCGAGTCCTCGACGCGGATGAACTCGTCGAGCTCGAGGCCGTGCCCGCAATCGAGGTGATCGGACAGGTCCTTGCCCGTCGCGGCCTCGACCACCAGCAGCTCCCCGACCCGGCCCTGGAGGAGCTGGGCGACGCGGGCGGCGTGGCGGTATCCCGGCTTGTCCTTGTCCGCGACGATCACCACCCGGGCGGCACCGCGCAGCTGGTGGGCGTGCTCGGGTCGGAAACTGCCCGCTCCCATGGCATTGCAGGTCGCGACCAGTCCGGCCGTCCTCGCGCGGTCGGCGTCCTTTTCGCCCTCGACGACCCAGATGGTTTCGCCCTCGGCGACGGCTTCGCGCACGGCGGGCAGGTGGTAGAGCACCGGGGCGAATCCGCCGCCGCTCCAGCGCCCGCCCGCGTCGCACTTGCGCTGCCGGAACACCTTTTCGGTGCCGTGCTCGTGCGGGATGTGCGAGCGCACGACCTCGCCGAGCGGGTGGCCGCGCTCGTCGGTGTAGAGGTAGATCCCGGCCTTGTAGCGGGCCCCGGTCACCTTCCCGAGCCGGTCGCGTTTGGACTCGACCGGGACAGCCTGCCCCTGCACCGGTGTGGGCGACCGGCCACCGTCACGGGCCTGGCCGCCGGTGCGGGATTGCCCGGCGCGTGGCCCGGTTCCGCGGCGCGGCACGTCGAACAGATCCCGCACGTCCAAACCGATCGCGTGCAGCACCTCTTCATCGGTGCAGGTGGTGAAACACCGCACGACGGTCTTGTGCTTGTCGGGGTCATAGATCAGGCCCAGCGACGGATCGTGATCGTCGTGGCCAGGGCAGCGGTACTTGGTCCACTCCCCCGCCTGCGAGGCCGGCCCCGGCTTACGGTGGTGCGCCACGGCGTGAGCGTCCAGCGCGGCGGTGATGCGGTCGAACGACGGCCGCGCGATGGCGGCCGCCATCCTCGATGGGTTCTGCCCACTCACCTGCTGGCTCCACGCTCAGCTCTGCCACCCAGACCGAGACCGTGCGAGAGCGGCCGCCACCACGGCGCCGACGGCTCCACCGACTGCGTGTTCACCGGAACCGGGAACTCCGGCGACGGCGCGACCGAATAAGACACCGGTGCCATCGCCTGCGGCACTGTCGGCCGCGCGGGTGTCATGCCGAGATCGGCGGCGAAATCCATTGCGGTGCTCTGCAACCGATCCCGATCCGCCCGCAACTCGCGCAGCTCCCGCTGATCGGAGATGGCCTGTGCCGCGGCTTTGTCGATCGTCGCTTGCAGGGTCTTCATCTCCCCGCGAGCGTGGCGGTAGTCCGTCTGCAGGCTCTGCCACTCCTGGAGGTGCTCGTGCGCGACCTCGGCAAGAGCAGCGACGACCTCGTCCCGGTTCTCCCCCGCGAGCAGCTGCCCCGCCAGCGACGGGTCGTGAATGATCCGGCTCGCGGTAATGGTCGCCGCGCGACGTTGCTGGTACTCCGAATCTCGATCTGGATCCGGCGCCTCGAACTGGATCTCCCCGGCGATCGCACGGCGCTGTTGGGCCGCCTCCTGCGCCTGCGCCACCTGCTCGGCCATCACGTCACGCTCAGTGGTGTCGCGCTCGATGCGCTGATCCAGCCACGCCTGATACAGCTGAGGCGACCCGATCAGGTCCACGGTGCTCGGCCTGTCCGCACCGCCCAGCACGTTCGGGATATCGATCCGTTCACCGTGGACGAGTGCGGCGACCACGCGCTCGGCGCGATCCTGTTCGTCCTGGCTCAGGTTGTAGCCCTCCCGAACGGTGTAGAGGATCTCGGCTGCTGTGCTGTCGCGCTGTTCCTCCAGCAGGGCGAGCTGGTCGGCCTCGCCGTACGCGGAGTCGAAGTGGGCGCTCAAATCGTCGATCTCCTCGGCCGTCACCTCCAGTGCGGCGATTCGGTCGAGCAGCTCCTCGCGGCTGAGGAATGTGTTCTTCGCCTGCAGCTCGGTGAGCTCGTGCGGGTCGATCTCGATGCGCTTGAGTCCGGGGGCGTTGCGGAACTGCCCATCGCGGTCGATGCCGGGCGCTCGGTGTGCGCCGTAGAGGTTGTGCAGGCGCATGTTTCGTTCGGTCATCCACGTCGTGTAGGCGTCGGTGTTGGTGACCAGCTCCCACACCCGGCCCTCGGTGGCGATCTCGGGGCTGTACTCCCCCGCGGCGAGTGAAGCGATAACGCGTTCGGCGCGGCCGGCCTCCGAGGCGGTGAGGGTGCCGCTGTGGCGGGCGGTGGCCAGGATGTTCTCGGCCAGAACAGCGAAGCGCTGCTCGGCACCGTCGAGGTTCTGGCTGCCCGAGCTCAAGCGCGTCGTGTCCATGAACGGGTCGGCGACGGCGGCGATTTCAGCGAAGGCCCGCTCGACACCGGCACGGTCGAGGATCTGGTGATCCTCGCGGGCCAAGCTGTCGGCGCGGAACGGGCGCAACCGGATGGCGTCGACGAACTCGCCGGCGCTGTTGGTCCAGTCCAGAGGGTCCGCGCTGATCGCGTGCTGGATCGACACCGCCCGCACCTGCAGCCAGGTTTGATAGGCATCGGGGTCGCAGGCCAGCTCCCACAGGCCCTGGCCCGCCGTGCCGCGTACCTGCTCGAAACTCACCGCCGACGCCACCAGGCGTTCGAGGCGGGCCGCTTCACCGGCGGAGACCACCTCACCCTCGCGGATCGTCGACACGATCGCTTCGGCCCGCTCCCGCAAAAATATCTCCCAGGACCGGGCGTCGACCTCGTACTCCTGCGGGTCAGTGGTGACGTGCTCGACCAGCTCGTCGATGGTCAGGCGCAGCTCGTCACGGCTCATCTGCACGGCACGGCGGGGATCGGCGTTGATCGGCGCGAGGAACAGCGCGTCGGGGAACTCCTGGCCGATATCAGCGATGCCCGCGGCACTCAGCCACAGGTCGTTGCCCGCCTCGGGGTGCTCGGCCTGGGTGTTCACCCACGCCTCATACATTTCCGGGTCGGCGATGCGTTCCCACGCGTAGCGCGACTCCCCGCCGTCGAGCAGCTCGGTGACCACGACCTCGGCGCGGGCGGCTTCCCCGCCGCCGAGCGCCTGGCGGGCGCGGATGTTGCCCAGGATCTGGGCTCCCAGCTCACGTGCGGAGCTGTCGACCATGGTGATCGGGCGGGGATCCTGCGGGTGCGCCACGGTGGTGTGGCGGCTGAGTTCGTAGATGGCCTCGATCAATTCGCGCCGGGTGAACGGCAGCGCGTCAGTGGTTTCCGGTGATGCGGGCGAAGAGACGTCCGACATGGTTTTTCCTCCCATTGGTGGTTGTGGAGACAGCCCCGGCACCTGCGACGGCCGGGGAAGACAGAACCGCGCCGGGCGAAGCCAGCGGCAGCGGAGACAGCACGCCGTTGGCGAAATGGCCTTTGACGGTGCAGTAGCGGAACGTGCCGGTGGGGTCGAGCAGCCTGTTCATGTGCGGGGTGCAGTGATCGCGCCACCACACGCTCATGCCGGTCTTGCCATCCAGGCGAAGGTGCTCCCACGCCCGCCACATCGACTCGAACGTCGAGCAGGCCTCGGGGTGGTTCAACCACCACGGGCACCAGGCGATGTCGGTGGTTCCCTCGCCGACCTCGCGGGCGTACATCTTGGAAAACCACTCCACGACCCACGCGATGTGGTTCGGGTAATGCGGTGGCGGCGGCTCCTCCCCGCCCTGCCCGGCCGCGGCCGCACCGCCGGCCGTGCCGCCCTCGGCGGCTTCGAGTGCGTCGATACCGGCGAGCACCTGCTCGGTGAACAGGTCCTCGTCCAGGTCGTCGTCAGGGAACTGGGTCATGCCGCCCCCTCCGCTCGCTCATCACCGCTGTGCTGCGACGGGTCGATGCCGGGGAACTGCGCGGCCGCCAGCGCGGCCGCCTTCTTGGCGGCCGCCTTGATGTCTTCCTTTACGCGTGCGCCGTAGGGGCGATCCCAGTACGGGACCGAGGCGCACAGCACGGCGGGAAAACCGCTGCCGTAGACGATCATTCGACCGCGCGGCAGTGCTTGGATCTCCGAGACCATCAAGGTCTGGCGCTCGACGAGCGAGCGTGACACCGACCGCCCCGAGGCGCTGTGGGACACCGATCCGGTCAGCTCGTTGTGCGGGCCTATCGCTTCAGCGCGCTCACGCAGGAACCCGACATCGTCCAGGCCCGAGCCGAGCACACGGACGCTCGCCGCACCCCAGAGTGCTTTCATGCCTGCCTCACCCCAGCAGCGCGCACCCTGGGCCCAGGACTGCAGCACGGTCATCACGACGATGCCGCGCGAGCCGAAGTGGCTGTATTTCGCGGGCAGATCGCGCCAGCGCACCACGTTGGCGGCTTCGTCGAGCACCGCCGTCAACGGCGTCGGCAACCGCCCGCCGTACGCGGCGGCCCGCTGGATCGAGGACTCCAGCACCGCGGCGGTGAGCGCGTTGAGGATCGGACCGGCCGACCCGGCGCCCTCCATGGACAGCAGATACAGCGTCGAGGAGTCACTCGCGGCGAACGCCCGATGGTCGAAACGACGACGGTTGCCGCCGTGCTCGATCCACGGGCGTAGCTCCGGGGACTTGAGGATTCGGCCCATCTTGCGGGCGGTGCCGAACACCCCCGAGCGCTGCTTGGGATCGGAGTTGTACTCGCCGAACAGGCCTTTGGCGGCCAGGTGGTGCCCGGCCAGATCCAGAATCCGCGCCGGTTCGGTATTCGACTCGTTAGTCAGCCACTCCCACACCTGCGAGATCGGGCGATCCGCCAACGCGGCCGCCAGCATCAGCTGCGCCAGCAGCTCCTCGCCCGCCGGGTCGAAGAACGCGTCCTTCTTCGCGTCCTGGCCGTCATCGCTATCGGCGAAGTGCGCGGCCAGCTTCGAGGCGCGCTCCTCGGCACCCCACACCAGCGTCACCTCGACATCGCGATCACCGATGCCGGCGGGCTCGTCGACGAACACCCCGTCGGCGACTGCGTGCAGCTGTGTTTGCGGTTGGGGCAGTTTCGGGCGCTGCTCCGGGGCGATCACATACGACAGCGGATCCCAGCTCCACGGCTCGCTCTGTCCGGCTATGCGCTGGGGGTCGAACACGAAACACGGCCCGACTTCGGCACGCATCATCGACGTCGCCGCGACCACGTCACTCTTGTTCGAGGTGGTCAGCACCGACCCGGGTGCTTCGAGCACCGCCGGAATCACGCGCGAGGTCGACTTGCCCTGGCGCGGGCCCCAGATATCGACGTGCAGGTCCTCGTAGGAGCCGTAGAGCATGTCCCCGCCGAGCACCGGCATGCCGATCGAGACGCCGTTGCGTTGGGGGACAAGCTGTTTCGCGGCGACCTTCGCATTGGGGAACTTCACATCCAAGCGGTGCGCGGACTCGGCGACCGTGGACGCCAGCAGCGGCTTGAGCGCCCTGCCGCGACCCATGTACTGGGCCCGCTCGTCGATCGGGTGCCGCTCGAACTTCGGGCGCCGGCCTTTGCTCTTGCCCGTGTGCTGCCAGGGCTTGGCGCACGCATACTGCCAGCCCCAGGCGGAAAGACGCAGCGCCACCAGCGAGCCAACCGCCAGCGTTCCTGCCGCCGCCCAGGCCTGCCCCGACCACACGAGATCCTGCGTGACGCCCAGGTGGGTGGCCAGCGCGACCGGGTTCCACGGCACGTCCTGGGCCGGGCCACCGAACAATTCCGCCAACCGCAGCGACGCCGACGCGGCGAAGGACGCACCGCCGATCGCGCCGACCGCGATCACCGGCTTCCACGCGTCGATATCGGCGTGCTGGGCCGGGTCCTTCACTCGGCGATCCATGCCGCCACCTCCTTGATGTCGAACAGCGGGTCCATCAGCGCGGCAAGCTCGATTTGCCTTGTCGCGGCACGGGTTTGGGCGTGGTGGGCGGCGTCGTAAAACAGGTGGCAGCCCTGGCACATGGCCTTGAGGTTCTCCGGGCGGCAGTCCTCGGGAATGTGGTTGAGATGCGCGGTGGTCAGCACCACCCGCGACCCCGTCCCGATCGCCCGCCCGCCGTGGCGGTTGCGGCAACGGCCGTCCTCACCCAGGTGAAAGATCGGGAACACCGGCCGGCCGCACTCCCCCGCGCACTCACACCGGCCACCAGCACGGTCGAACTTGATCGCTCTGCTGATCTCGGCCCAATCGGCCGGGTAGCGGTCGCGGTTCTCCGGACGAATCGGCATCACGCACCGTCCTCGGTGTCGATCCGCACGAAATCCGGGCCGGTCAGCCGGTCGGCGTCGACGAGCGAGCGCCCCGCCAGCGAGCCCTGCGGACCCTGCTCCTCATCGGCCACCACGCAAATCACCAGGCAGTGCGTGTGACCCTTCCAATCGGTCCGCGGCGTCGTGAACGACTCGACGCGCAGCGTGCGCGCACCCTCGCGCACCTCGCGGTAGAGCTGGCCGACACGGACCGTGCCCGCGTCGGTGGCGTAGTGCTCCATTACGCGGCCCCCTCGACATCGGAGGCGAGCAGGCCGCCACGGGCGGCGATCTCGGCCAGCTCCGCGGCAGCGGCGTCACGGTCTGCCTGGCGCTTGTGCGTGCCCGGTAGATGGACCGCCGCGATCACGCAGTTCGTCAGCTCACCCGAGCGGGCCAGGGGCTGCGCCCATTTCGCGCAGTGGGTCAACCGCGGGCACGCTCGGCAGTGCGCCTTCGCCTTCTCGATCGCCCGCCTCTGCCGCCCCGTCGGGAAGAAGATGGCCTGCGGGATGTCCCGGCAGATCCGATCGGCGAACACAACGGGATCGACCAACTCGGCGGCGGTCACCGCGCACCTCCCGACGCCACCGGAGCGGTGGTGCGCAGGCTGCAGAACGGTTCACACGGTCCCAGCTGGCGCGTGGTGGGAACTCCCGACCTTTCTTGGGACGGGAACGCCACGAGAACCAGCAGCATGACCCCTATCGCGAATAGCACGACCAGGCCAAACAACGCCGCGACCGGACCAAGCCACCCAGTCGGCAACATCACCACGACCTGCGGGCGTTCCCGCCCGCTCACCGCTCCACCCCTGTCGCGCGCTCGGCAGCAGCGGCGGTCTTCATCGCCGCCATACCGACCGCTTCAGCGGCCGTCAGCCCGAGTTCGGCGGCCCAAAAAAGGACCTCCGGACGCTGGGGGGCCGCCGCGATCTTCATCGCCTGAAGTGCTCGCCACCCGTCCAACTGCCGGCCTGGCAGGTAGTCGACCGTCCACTTGTCCTGCCCGACGTAGCGGGCGAGATGCGACGTCGACTCGCTCGTCATGAACGCCCGACCCACATGGACTGTGGCGACCGGCCTCGACAGCATCGAGTCCCTGACATGAACCTCGGCAGTCATGACCGCACCGCCCGGTCGATGCCGCGAGCCGGGGCCTCGTACTGCTCGCACCGGGCGACCGCCTCGAAAGCGTCCATGCCCAGCGTCTTGGCCTGGCCACCCAGCAACTTCCAGACCATCTCGACGTTCGGGCTCTCAGCCCACAGCAGCTCGTTCCAGTCGTTGGCGATCTCCGCCAGCACGAGGCCGGCGACTGCCGCACTCGACGACACCAGCTGCTCCGGCCAGAACGACAACCGGAGCCAACCCGGGCGAGCCTCGAACGCAACATGGCTCGAACGCGTTGCGACCAGCCATCTCCCATCCCGCTGTACAGCCATCGGGGTTCCTCCCTGTGTACGATTTGACTTTGCTACGTAGCAAAACGATGAAAGTATTGTTACGTACCAAATCCACAGATGCAATGGTTATTACGTAACAAAACCTTTGAAGGAGGTTCCGTGCCCCCGCCCTCACGGTGGAGTGACATCGCTGACGACCTGCGCGCCCGCATCAAAGCCGGTGAATGGCAGCCTGGCGATCAGCTGCCGACCTCACGGCAGCTGATGGAGCACTACGAGGTGAGCAACCCGAACCTGCTCATGCGAGCGATTGCCGCTCTACGAGCCGAGGGCCTGCTGATCGCCGACCCCAAAGCCCCACGCCGCGGCGTCCGAGTCCGAGCGCAGCACTTCTTTCAGCGCGAGCTGGACGCCTACCGGCAGGAGTACCGCGAAGCGCTCGCGGGCCGGGACCACAGCTTCGAGAAGATCTCCCACATCGAGACAGGGGTGGACGTGGACGTCACCTACGAGGTCATAGATCCGCCGGAAGACATCGCCGAGACGCTCGGTACCTCCCAGAAGGTCCTGCATCGGACGTTCACGTATCTGGCAGACGGCACCCCGCACCAAGTCAGCGACTCCTACATGACCGCCGAGCTCGCGCAACGGCTCGGGCTCGGCCAACCGACGGATGAGCGGCCCGGCCGCACCACTATCGCCTGGCTCCTCGACGCGGGAATTCAGGTGACACACACCGCGACGACTCTGCGCGCTCGGATCCCCAATCCTGAAGAATCAGCGCGGATGGCCACGGTTCCCGGTGTGCCCGTCTTCGTGCACAAACACACCCTGTACGCCGGAGACCTCGCTGTCGAGACAGGTGGCGGTCTTGTCGCCGCGGACCAGATCGAATACACCATGTGCGCCGACCTGACCAAGGAAGTCTGACCATGCTTGTTTCCGTACTGACAGCAGTCCACCAGCCTGGCGCCGCGTACCTACCCGAGACGCTCGCCAGCATCGAAGCCCAGACACTTCCTTCCGGCTGGGAGCTGGAATGGGTGCTTCAAGAAGACGGACCTACCTCAGACATCGCGGACCTCGCCGCTGATCATCCGTGGGTGCGCTACGCGGCCAACGGGGAAAAGCTCGGCATCGCCGGCACTCGCAACCTCGCGCTGAATCGTGTCCGCGGCGAACTGCTCCAGGTGCTCGATGGTGACGACCTTCTCCTGCCCCACGCGCTCGCAACTCTCCTCCCCCACTTCGCCGACCCCGGTATCCATTGGGCACTGGGTCAAGCTGATGATCTGCTGCCTGATGGTTCGCGAAAGTCGTTCCCTCCCTACCCTGGCCTGGATTTCGGTCGCGTGCCCGCGGGCAGCGTCAACGACTGGGCTCTCGACTCCGGCGGTAGTTGGCCCGTTCATTGCGCCGGCCTGATGCTCCGTACCGCGTCGGTTCGTGTAGTGGGAGGTTGGGGTGGCGTACCTACCAATGACGACCTGGTCATGCTCGCCGGGCTGTCCGGAATCGCTGACGGCTGGTTCGATGACACCGTGACTTGGCTGTATCGCCAGCATGACGCGCAGACGGTGCGCACTGCTCATCACCGAACCTGGGGAGATGAAACCAGGCGAATGGCTCTACAGCGTGCCGCTGCTGTCCGCAACTCGGGCCTGCGGCTGCCCGATGCGAAAGCAGTCGACACCAGCTACGACGTCAGGGTCGCACCCTCGCTCAAAGCCACGGTTCCCGTTGCAGACCAACAAGCTTGATCGGAGGTGGGCAGACGCGGACGGAGTAAGTGAATGGGTCTGAGTCACCTGAAGCACCTCGCTGATGAGGCACGAGCAAGAGGAAGTTCGGGTGAGGGTTCGGCGGATGCCGCCGAACTCGCCTATCTCGCTGGTCTCGCCAAGGGATCGGACGTGCGGCTGATAGCTGAAATCGGTTTCAACGCAGGGTTTTCCAGCTACACCTTCCTGGAAGCCAACCCTGACGTGCACGTGTACTCCTTCGACCTAGGAGAACACGACTACGTGCACCTGGCGAAGGACTACATCGATGGGATGTTCCCTGGGCGGCACACGCTGATCCTCGGCGATTCGACTCAAACTGTCCCCGAGTTCTGCGCCAGTGGTCAGGTACCCCGCTTCGATCTCGTGTTCATCGACGGTGGGCACTCGTACGAAGTCGCCAAGGCTGACCTGCACAACATGAAGGGCCTAGCCGACAGCAACACCGTTCTCGTCTTCGATGACCTTGTGCCATGGAGATTTTGGGGCGAAGGCCCGACTCGTGTGTGGCAAGAAGCGCTCCAGGACAGGTACGTAGACCAAACGCTGCTGATCAAGGACGGAGAGATCACAGCCACGATCGCTCCCCCCGGCAAACGTTGCTGGGCTGTTGGGCGGTACCGATTTGAATAGCTTCGGCCCTCTACCGAACTCGGTGAACAGCCATGCGCCGGAAGGGCATTCCACACAGCCGGTGCGGATGCGTGAACCGAGTACACAACAGCGTTGTGAAGATCGGCACGGCGCGCCTCCCACACCATCCCTCGAGATCCAACTAGTACTTACTCTTATGGCGAGACCCGCGAAACTGCCGAAGACGAAGCCTGTCGGCACGAACTTGTCGCACGAGGTCGTGGTCGCTCTTGATGACGCGGTCAAAGAGCTCGGCATCAGCAAGCGTGCCCTGCTAGAGATCGTGCTCCGGCGCGAACTCGGACTGCCCGCATACCCCGGTGCCCCCGCCCCGCACCATCAGGAGGCGCTACCCATCTCGGCATAGCTCAGAAGAAATCCCCACCCACCGTCTCCACCACACGGTGGTTATGACCCCGTAAACGACGAAGGCCTCCCAGTTGGCGCTGGGAGGCACTTCAAAGTCCCTAAGGACCACGCTTTTGCAGAGCGGCCCTAAGGGTAGCAAGGGCTCGAACTTTCGACCAAGCATCCACACCGGTGCGGTCGGTCATGGTTCGCCGAATGTGCCTGCCCAGCTACCCGCACACGGAGAATTGCCAGCTCAGGCCACCGATGCCCCCGAGCTGGTTTTCGCGTGTCTTGCGCCACTCATCGCCGCGACGCGGTCGATGTGGCTGATCAATCCGGTCACGAACCAATTCCTAAGCCGGGCCCGGCGGTTGTCGAAGCGACTGCCGGATCTGCCCGCCGCCGTGACGTTCTGGCTACGCCAGACCCGCACCACCACCCTGCTGGTGTTCGACCTCGACCCCAAGGACCTGGGGCCCACGGCGGTGCTGCGCGATTTCGTATGGTTGCGGGCCTTGCTCGTCGAGGCCGGCGCCGAGGTAGTCAGTGACCACAACCCCGCCACCGGCGGCCGCCACCTGATCGTGCCGCTGGCGCACGGCGAGGCCCTGCACAAGTCGAGCCTGGAAAAACTGATGTGGCTGCTCGCGTCACGCCTGCCGACCCTGGACCGCGCTCCCATGGACAACGACAAGCTCGGCGCGATCGTCCCGCCCGGTTCCCGGACTCGCCAAGGCGGACACCGGATCCTGGACGGAACCCTCGCCGACGCGGTCGCGGTCCTGACCCATCGCCGCGTCGAGTTCGGTCTCGTCGCACGACTGTGCCTGCTCCTCGGCGACTCCCTCATCTCCCACTCCCCCACCATGAGCAGCTCGCGCTCCAGCACGCCCGAAACCGGCCCAGGGCAGCGCTACACGCGCGGGGAACGCCCCATCGACGTCTGGGAAGGCGAAGGCGACCAGCAGCGGCTACAGCCGTCCTGGCGGGGCACCAGCGCGTTCCCGGTCGCGTCCGAGGCCTTCGCGACGTCGGGTGCGACGGTGCCGGGCCGCTACAAGTCGGCCTCGGAGTGGCGCCAGAGCGTGCTGTGCGCGGCCGCGCTGCGCGGAATGAGCCTCGCCGAGGTCCGTACCCGGATGCGCTCGGACTGGGTGGGCATGGCCGCCACCTACGCCCGCTACGAACGTGACGACGAGATCGACCGCGCGCTGCGCCGGGACTGGAGCCATGCCTGCGACTGGGTCCAATCGCATCTTGGTGAGTTCGTCCGGTGCGCTACACACAGTGAACGTGAACAGCACACACCCCCCGTAGTTGATCACGGAAAACCAGCGCTCCCGACAGAGACTCCGCACTCGGACTGGCTTGCTCGCGCAACCGCCTGGACCTACGCCACCTGGCCAGGTCAGAACCGTCGCTGGCAGGTACTCGCGGTATTCCAAGCACTGGCCTACGCCGCCTATGTCGCCGGGCGGATGGCCCCCGATGACACACCGTGCGTCGAAGTCGGAGTGCGCTCGCTCGGTCTGCACGCCGGCCTGATGGCACACGAGACGGTCGCCTCGGTCCTGGCCGAGGTCCGGGAGATTCCCGGCAGCCCAGTCTTCCGCACTCGGCGTGCCGCGGGCACCAACGCCGACGAATACAGCCTTGTCACCGCACGCCGCGCCGAGAACCTCGACAAACTCACTGACCCGGTCCCGCTGGAGCGGATCAGCGTCGTGCCGGTGCACGACGCCTGGCTGGTCCTGGGCCTGCACAAACGCGCCATCTACGAACTAATCACCCGCACCGGGCTGACCACGGCCGCCGACGTCCTCGCGGCCGCGCACGTCGCCCGCAGCACTGGCCAAGACGTGCTCGCCGCACTCGCCCGCGACGGCCTGATCACCCGCAGCCGCGGCAGCGTCGCACCCGGACCGATCTCTCTCGCCGACATCGCCGACCGCCACAATCTGCACGCCATGCGAGCCGTGCGCCTCAGCGAGGTCAAACAACAGCGGGCCGCGTGGCGAACCTGGCTCGAAATTCGCTTCGGCCTGGTCACAGACCCCACCACCGACACCGAGCCCTCGAACATCCCAGCTGCCCCCTGGGACAGCGACCACATCCTCAACGAGATCATCTGGGCTGCCCAAATCGCGGCGGGCCCACCCGAACCGCCCTACCCCGGTCTTGACGACCCACCCGAGCACGACCCGGCCGACCCCGACGCCCTGGCCCTCACACTCCTACAGGATCAGCTCGGTGCGGTACTCCTGGTATGACACCCCCTGCAGGCACGCCAGGTGGTGGCGCCTGCGTTTGGTTCACTACCCGGACCAGCTCGGTGGGGCGCTTCTCGTATGCCGTTCTGCATGCGGTTTACCGCGGTAAACCGCATGCAGAACCAGGGGATCAGCGGGTGCTGTGGAGTTCTTTGACCAGGGCGGCGAGCATCGGCGCGGGAAGATATTCGCGCAATGCCTGCGCGAGTACGGCCGGTTCGGGCTCGAACCGGCTAAGCGCCTTCGCGATGCGGGGTGCACTCGCGGGCCGAGGTTGTTGCCCTGTCGACGGTTTGGCGGTGGCGTCTCCGTCGGGCTGCTTGTTCGAGGCCCGTTCCTGCTGCGCCTGCCAGGCGGCGACCTGCTCCTCGAGCGGGACACGGGCGAGGCTGCGGGCCACGCGGAACGCGAGCTCGCCCGCTCGCAAGGCAGCCTGCAACTCCGGAGCCAGGTCGAGCACCGCTCGCCGTTGCGAAACCCACCCTTTGGACCGTTTCAGCTGTGCAGCGGCACCATCGGCGCTGCCACATGCGATCGCCAGCTGGTCGACGGCACGAGCCTCCTCCAGTACATCGAAGTCCCGGCGGCCGATGTTCTCGTCGATGGCCGCAGTCAGGAACGTGACCGCGTCCTTGGCGACCTCGTCCTTGACCACGAACTCGAGAACATCGCACCCGTACTTACGTGCCGCGGCGAGGCGCCGGTTCCCGGTGACCACCACCCAGCGGGCATCACCGATCAGCTCGGCATCGTCAGGGAACAGCGCCAGGTATGCCTTGCGTGTGACCACCAGAACGGGCTGGAGCTGGCGCTCGGCGATGGAGGCCAGGTCACTCAGGTCGCCGAGTTCCTCACGCGGATTGCGCGGGTTACCCGCCAACTGCTCCAACGGCGCCGAGGTCGGCGGTCCGCTCGGTCGCTTGGGCTGCTGTGCCACCGGCGAGTTCGCGCCGACACCACCGGCCAGCGATGTCAGATCTACTCGTTGACCACGTCCTGCCATCGTCACTGCCCTCCTACCTGCAACTCCAGCGCGAGCCGGTAGAAGTCTTCCCGGGCCTGCATGCTGACGCGATTGGCCGGATAGTCGATGACGGTCAGCCCGTCCGCGGAGGCGCGGGCGTGGATCTTGTAGCGGCGGATCACCGTCTTGGCCAGCGGCCATCCGCCTGCCTTGACGAATCCCTTCGTCTGCTCCAAATCGCCTGTCCCGTCGCGCGGATCCCAGTTATTGACCACTACGACGTACGGGACCCCGCGCGGTTCCAGCACTTTCCGGATCGTCTGCGCGGTCGGATCGAAGGTCAGCGGCTCTGTCGTGATCGGAACGACTACGAAGTCGACCACATCGAGCACCGCTCGCAGCGCGGCGGCCGCGGCGCCGGTGCCCAGCGGATCGCCGTCCTCATCGTCGTCGGACAGATCGATCCAACCCGGAGTATCGACATAGACGTGCTTCATGCCCGGCAACTGGGGGAGTTTGCGCAACCCATCCAGATCGTCATGGGCTTGGGCGATATGAAACGGCAACTGTTGCAGGCGATTCGCCCACCACAACGCCGAGCCCTGCGGGTCGATCGACACCGCCGTCACAGGAGAGGAGGCCTCGGGGTCATCACCGCCGGCCACATCGGCGGTCACTGCCGCCAGGTTCACGGTGATCGTCGACTTCCCGACGCCACCCTTCTGATTCATCACGGCAAGAACACGCGCCACTTCAAACCTCCGTACGCTTCGCCCGCACTTCACGGACTACTTCGGATGGCCCGCAGCATACGGACACCCCAGGCCGGTGCCCAGGCATTGCGTGGCGACGCGCCGAACATGTGCTCTGCATCGGTCGGTTTACCGCGGTAAACCGAGCGGATCTCAACTCCGCAGGATCTCTACCATGCAGATTCCGCGCCTTAGCTCGGCCGCGGAGGCAGCTGATCGGTGTCATGAACCAGCCAGCGCAAGAACGCGACGACGTGTGCGTTCAGATTCGATCCGACGTCGGCGACGGCCACCTTCGCGCGCTCATGGAGATCTGGATCCGGGCGGACCGTCATGACCGGAAAACGGTGCTGACTAGGCATTCTTCCATCATTGCACAGGTGGACGTCCACCGCGTGGATTGGTAGAATCGAAGGTGGACGTCCACCTTCGACCAGGGGATATGATGCCGCACGCGATGACGGGAACGGCAGGTATGTCGAGCACGAACTCCCCTCGTTCAGCACGCCGGTTGCGCAGCGAACTCGAACGCCTGAGTACCGAACTCGATGCGGTGCGCGGTCAACACCTCACCGCAGGGGAGAGGAGAACGACATGACCGATGAGCTGCGACCGTTCGAGCCATGCCCGCCCGGGTTGGTGCATGGTGATGACGGGCCGATCGAGGCGTGCTCCGACATTCGGTGCGGTTTGCGCAGCGATCACCCCGGCGATCATGCGAGGCTCAGCGTCGGCGGCACGGTCATGGCGATCTGGCCGGCAGTGCGGCTGACCGAGTCGCGAGTGAGCGCTCTCGCGCAGCTGCTCGCCGCGTCGGCGGTGCTCGTCGATGCTGTCGCCAACGCCGAGACTGTCGCCACCCGCATCCGTGTCGAGCACGGCGATGACCCGGTGCTACGCCGACTGGCTGCGCTGTTCCTGCGGCAACTGCCTCGCTCGGACTATCTTCCCGTGACATCAACCTCCCGGCCCGGCGCCGCAGCACGAGAGTGGCGCGAACTCCTCGAAGACGCCGCCCGCAGCCTGGGCGGGCACCACGAGCGGAGCTTTCAGTGACTACTCACCCGCACCACCTCGACAGGAGCGACCGGATGAAACCCGACACCCCTCACACCGAGACCCCGCCGGAGGTGCAGGCGCTGGCCGAGCAGCTGCACACCGCACGCGGGCGGCTGGCGCTGCTAAGCGGCGACGCTGCCGCGGTGCTGACCGAGGTGCCCTCCGAAGCCGAGCTCGAGGCCAGGCGCAATCAGGCGGAGTGGCGGCGCGGCGAGTTGCTCAAGGCTGAGCGTGCCGAGCTGGCCGAGCAGCTCGCGGCCGCGGCCGCGCTGCGCGAGGCGAACAAGAAAATCCTTGACGCCGACATCCGTGACGCGGTCGACGCGCGCCAGGCGCTGGCGCAGCAGCGGCGTGCGGAGACGCCGACCTCGACGGTGGCCTCGTTACACCGCTACAGCCGGTGGACGACACGCGGCGGCGCCGTCATCATCGCCGCGGGCCTGGTGTGGAGCGGAATCAATGTCCAGCAGAACATGGCGCCCGGCGGCGTGCACGACCCGTTGTTCTGGGCCTCGTTCCTCGTCGACGGCATGATCTCCGGTCTGCTCATCATCATCGCGCTGGGCACCGGCAAGGTTCGCGAGACCGGCGTCGAGCCCTCGACCGGGATCCGGGTGACCGAGTTCGCGTTGTTCGGCCTCACCTTGGTTCTCAACACCTACCCGCACCTGCGCGCCACCCACTGGTACGCCGCCGGCCTGCACGCTGTCGCCCCGGTCATGATCGGCGCGACGCTGGTCGCGTTGAACTACCTCGGTAAGGACTACGTCCGTGCCCGCGCCGAAACGGCCAAACTGATCGACGGCACGGTGACCGTGCAGCTGCCACAACTGGCGACCGTGCACACCGTGCACCCCACTCCCAGCTACCCGTCCGCGCCGGGGGAAACCGTGCACCGTGCGGCCGAGCTCACCGACTCGACCGTGCACCCCTCCCTCGGCCAGGCCGCCGAGACCGTGCACCGTGCAACCGAGCCCGGGACTGGAACCGTGCAGACATCGAGCACCGTGCAGCCGGAGACCGTGCACCGTGCAGCCGAACCGGCCGCGGCCCCCGTAGCTGTGCACACCGTGGAGGACGAGGTGCACACCGAGCAGCACACCGAGCAGTTCGGTGACGACAGCCGCGCCGCGGTCACTGCGGCGAGCAACAGCGCTGCGGCATCGAGCCAGGCAGTGCAGGCGAGCACCCCTCATGCGGACGCACCTGTGGCGCCGAGGCGGGCACCGCGCTCGGTCTCCTCGACCGTGCAGACCCTCAAGGAGGAGACCGAGCCGAGCGTGGAACCCGCTCCCTCGACCGTGCAGCCGAGCCCGTCGGCCGAAGAGGTGCACGCACCCGTTGCGAGCACCGAGCAGGCGGCGACCGTGCAGAAACCGAGCACCGTGCACCCAGAGGCCACACTCGAAACCGTGCACCGTGCAGAAACCGAGCAGGCCGAAACCGAGCAGGCACCGGCGACCGTGCAGCCGGAGACCGTGCACCGTGCAGCCGAGCCCGCAACCGATCGGTACTCCGTCGAAGATGTCGAGTTGTGGCCCCTGGCCGTGGAGGTGCACGCTCGTCTCAAGCGCACCAAATTCAGCGTCGAGACCGTCGCGAAGGTGCTGATCGCCCACCGCCGCCAAGGGCTCGGTGTGGACCGCATCTACCGCGACAAGATCGGCCCACACCGCGACATCACCAGCAAATGGCTCGAAATCGCCGCGCAGATCGAGGCGGAACTCGCGCCGGTCATCACCCTGCGCGAGCGTGGATAGGCGCGCGCCTCTACGGGAGCACCAGAGCACCGACACCCGAAAACGCGACAGTCCCCGGCGGGCCGTAACCGCCGGGGACTGTCGCGTTTTCGGAGCCTACAGGCTGCCGCCGTTATGGATGTGCGCTTTGGGCCCGAAATTGCGCGCACCCGTTCCCCACACGACGCGGACAGTCCCGGCGCAGCTCAGATACCTGTCGCCCGCCAGCCAGCCAGGCCTTCTGTCGACTTTGTTGCCCATGGGCAACACCACCAGAGGCCGCAGCGGCCTTCGGAGCACACCGCATCAAGGGAGGCGTGGCCAGCAGAGCCGCCCGGATGCCGGAAAGCTCTGCGCTGGATCGGCCCCGTGTCTAGTCCCGTTCGAGTCTGGTTGCGTCGATCTTGTTCCGGTACTCTTGTGAGTCAGCCCCTGCGGAGCAAGTTAACACTTATCTGTGATAAGTGAGGAGTCCTCGCAGGGGCGAGGTTCCACCCGGTGGCGGGTGGTCGTTGCACTTGGCTGGTTTTCGGGTCGGATGGGAGGTGGTCGGGATGGTCACGGAGGTGGCGGACGGCGGCGCGGCGGCACTCGTGCCGAAGGTGTCGGCACGTCGTTCGCAGAACATCGCGCGGGCCCGGAAACGCAAGCGGCAGCAGGCCATCGTGGGGGAGAAGAAGCGGGTCGAGGTGACGATGGCGCTCGCGGATTACGAGCGGGTGCTCGTGCCGGCGGCGGCTGAGGCGGGGATGACGGTGCCGGCGTATCTGTTGCAGTGCGCGCTGAACCCGGTGAGTGTTCGTTCGGAGGAGGGCGGGAAGGCCAGCGCGAAGCCGTGGTTGCCGTGGCCGAAGCGTCAGGTACTGCAGGGGATTTTGTTGTCGGCGACCAATGCGATGGACACGATCCGGCTGCGGTACTTGGCGCACATCGGTGCTGGCTTGGATGGGTTGATCCACTCGGCGCACGTCACCGGTGTGCTCGATTCCGCCGAGCTGGACGAGGGCATCGCGCAGCTGCGGGCCGTGATGACCGATCTGTCGGAGATCGCGCAGCAGATCGAGGACTTGGCCAAGGACGTGGCGCGCAGATGAGCCCGCACTGGGCCACGGGGGCGCGGTGATTCCGAAAGTCCTGCGCGGGCAGAAGCTCGGCGGGCTGCTGGTGTATCTGCTGGGCGCCGGTGAGCACAACGCGCACTCACAGCGTCACGTCATCGCCGGGTCGCCGACACTGATGCGCGACGGCTGGCTGGCGACCTTCGACGGGGACAAGGACAAGAAGGCATCGCGCGACACCGCGCTCGCGCTGGCGCGGGAAATGGACCTGCCGCGCAAGCTCTACGGAACACGGGTACGGATGCGCGCGCGCCCGCAGGCGTCCGCGCGCGGTGGTGGAGTCGATGTCGTCGAGCGTCCGGCGGCGGGGGAGAAGGGCGTGCTGCGGGACGCACCGGTGTGGCACTGCATCCTCGCGCTGACGCCGGACGAGGAGCTGAGCGACGACAAGTGGCGCCAGGTCGTCGAGGATTTCATGGGCGAGATGGGGTTCACCGAGACCGACGAACGCGCCGGCGCGCGGTGGGTTGCTGTGCGCCACGGACGTTCCGGTGAACACGGCGACGGCAACGACCATGTGCACATCGCCGCGAGTTTGGTCCGCGAGGACGGCCAGAAAGTCGACACCTTCGACTACGGGCCAGGTCACGCCCGCGGCGACTGGAACCGGGCGCAGGAGGCGTGCAACACCCTCGAACACCGCCACGGGCTGGTAGTGCTCGAGTCCCGGGAGTCCGGTGGCGGGATGAGCGGGAACTCGCGCGCGGAGATCCAGCGTGCCAAACGCGAGGGTCGGCCGGAGACCGAACGCGAGATGATGCGCAGGTTGGTGCGCACCTACGCGGCGGCGTCGAAGACCGAAGCGGAGTTCGTGCGCCGTGCGCTACGCGACGGGGCGGTGTCGCTACTGCCGTTCTACGACGCCGGGGACACGACCGTCGTGCGCGGCTACTCCGCGCAGATCCGCGCCGGCGACGGGCACCGGGGCCCGCGCCTCGGTGGCAGCAAGCTCGCCTCGGATCTGTCGATCGTCGAGCTGCGCAAGCAGTGGGACGACACCCCCGAGGCACGAACGGAGGCGCTCACGGAGTGGACGCGAGCACGGGGGCTGGCCGATACCGACCGTGAGGCGCGGCGTATCGAGGACCCTGCGCTGTGGAAGCGGATCTCGGCCGAGGTCGGGGACTGGAACAAGATCCTGAAGTCGATTCCGCCCGAGAACCACATCGAGTGGGCACAAGCTGCCGGTCGGGCCTCGGCAGTATTCGGGGCGTGGTCGCGACGCGTCGAGGGCGATCGGCCCGGCCCGTTCGCGGCGGCCGCCGCCGAGCTGGCGCGTTCGGCGCAACCGGTTCGCCCGGTCCGGGGTCCGCGGCCGCGCGCGGACCGTACACAGACCGGGCTGCGCGGTGTGACCACCTTCCTCGTGCAAATGGCTCGCATCGGGGGTGACCCGGCAGCGGGGAATCTGCTGTTGCTGCAGCAGCTGATGCGTGCGATCGAGGCGATCGCCGAGGCGCACGCGGCCCGGGGAGAGGCTGAGCGGGCCAAACGGCTGACGATGGTGCTGCGTCAGCAGCTCGTCGACGTGCACCACGGTTACGCGGTCGCCTCCGGTACCTATCGGGGTCCTGCGGTCGGCAGCGCGGAACATCGCGAGCATCTGGCGCGTCAACGTGATGGATGCGAACCGTGGGCGTGGGTCACACCGGCCCGGTTGCTTGTGGCGCCTGAGCTCGCGCCGCAGCCACCGAAACCTGCAGCCCGGCCGACCTACCGCGAACCGGACCGGCCCGCCTACCTCCCGCCGGAGGGCCCGCAGCGCGGTGGCCCGGACCGTGGGCGCGGACGCTGACACACCCCTTCGCACTGAGCAGGCTGACCAGGCGTTACGAAAGTCTTGCGCCTGGTGCCCGCACAGTGCGTGACCTGGGATTGAGCGGTCCTCCTGTGGGCCGTGAAACCCTTACGTGAAACAAGCCGCCTTCTGGTGCGTATCTGCGCTTGAGCTGCGGTTATTACTGGTTTCCAGTAGCGGATTGCGGGTGGTGAAATCTGAATGCTATTCTGGCCCTGAAGGGGACAGTTGCGTCCTCACCCCACCCCAGTCCCCCCGGCTGGGGTTTTTTCGTCTCAACCCCCAACTTCAACACAACCCCAAAGCCCCCAGCTCAAGCTGGGGGCTTTTTTTATGCGCGGAGGAACCCTTGTCCACGACCATCCCGCTCTGCTCGGCCGTCACCTCGCTCGCATCGGCCGGTGTGTCGCCGCTGCTCGCTCTCGCCGTCTCCGTCACCGTGGTGACGATCGTTGCCCTGTGCCGAACGAAGAAGGAGGATATTCCCAGGGTCTTCGAGGCTTTTGCCTCCGCCTTCGGGATTCATCGCCATCCGGATTGCTCAGGTCCTGAACGGGGTGGCGATGCCGAGGAGCCCACCGATCCTGTGCAGGACGAGGAGAGGGGTCGTTCGGAGGAGGGACGACATGGGTAAGCGGTATGTCAACCGGGATCCAGTGATGACCCGGGCAACGGACACGGTCGACGGGATCCGCTTCAACGAGCTCTTCAGAAGGGTTCTGGAGACGCTAGGCCCCGATGATGCCTCCTTCGTCAGGCGAGTTGCCAGTGGAGAATCCATGGTGCAGATCGCGCTGGACGATGGGATCCCGCCACGGGCTGTGCAGCGCCGTATGGACAAATTGATGAGCAGGCTTCGCCATCCTTCGCGGTCACAGTACTTCGGCGACTACCTCGATGATGATTTCCAGGGGATGTGGGCTCGAAATTCAACTTGGTCCGAGCCTGGTGAGGGGCGCTGGTGCGATCGACATGAGAGGTGGGGCGCATCTCTTCCTGCCTCCCAGCTCACCTGTGAGGTCTGCCCATGCGAGCTGCCGGTAGGCCTGTTCGGTGAGAGTTTGTTCGGTCGGCCGCGGGTCTATTGCAGCGACGCGTGCAAGCAGTTTGCCTACCGCCTCCGTAAGAAGAAGGAAGTCTCCCCGTCGACGTCGTGATGTGAGCAGCGGGCCGTAGCTCGGTCGAGCGCGGCGAATGCAGTGCTCGGGTCTACGCCCGACTGGCCGTCTACATCTCGATGCCGTGGTCTTGGCTGGGGCCGAAATCCGGGAGCTGGTGATAACGCCACGTGTGATCACGTGGTTGGGTCTGCTGCTTCGGGGTTTTCACCGCTGCGGTGATCGGTTCGTGGGCGGGGTTGTCCTGGTGGTGGATCTCCTCTCGAGCGCGGTCCTCGATCGTGCGCTGCTCGGCGGTGAGTGTGCTGCGCCGCTGTTGCTCGTCGAGGACTTCCTGGACGCGGGCGGCTTGATGGTCGGCGCGAGCCTGGCCTTGTGCTTGTCGGCGGGCTTCGCCTTCGACGCGATACTGGGCGTCGGCGAGAGCGGCCTGGCGAGTGTGCGCGTCGGCGGCCGCGGTGAGCGTGTAACCCCACATGGGGGCGGTGAGGCCGGTGGCCTTGGCGGCGGACTCGGCGACGAACTGCGCGACGGTGAGCCGCTTTTCGAGCGGTTCCAGCTCGTCGCGGGCTTCGTCGACCTCGGCCTGGGCGGCGGTGCGGGCACGGGGACGCCACTTGCTGGTGTTGTCGAAGGCTTGCTGTCGGGTGAAAAGCTCATGCCTGGCTTGGCGGGTTTGTTCTGCGATGAGTTCGGCGTGCGCGGCGGCAGCTTGAGCGAGGCGGATCGCGGCCGTCCGCTTGTCGAGGCGCTGGTGTTGCTGGCGCAGTTCATCGAGCTCGCTGGTGGCGCTGCGGCCGATGTGGTCGAACCAGTACGGGAGGCCGTGGTTCTCGTGGGATTCACTGCGGCGCAGCGACAGTTCGATGTCGAGCAGGTTGTCGGAGAGCTGGCGGAGGTGTTGTGCGGCACGCAGTTCGGCGACGGTTGCGGCGAACTGTTCGTCGGCCTGGTGTTCGTCGAGGTCGGTGCTCATGCGCCAGCGCAGCGCGGCTGCGGGCTGCTCGTCGGGCAGTGCTCGGTCCGTGACGGCGTCGCGGGCGGCGGCGGGGATGTCGAGGCCGGCCGCGGCGGCGCGGGTCCATTCGGTGGCGAGCACCGGCCAATACGGGTCGGTGAGCAGGCGGGGTTCGAGGTCCGCGCCGAGGTGCTTCCATCGGCGTGTGTCGCCGTCGAGGTGGCCGAGACGGGCGGCGACTCGCTCGTCGAGCAGGTGCTGTTCGCGGCGTTCGGCGGCCGGGAACTGGGCGGGCCCGGTGAGGCGGCGGTCGTGGTCGGGGATCGCGTGGGCCGCCCGCCACACGGCCAGCTCGGCGGTCAGCACCGGGTCGGCGTCGGCGAGGCGTTGCGCCCACAGCGGCGGCGCGGTGCCGGTGCGCCACTGTCGCGTGGTCGTGGTGACCGCGTCGACCAGGTCGGCGATCTCGCGGTTGCGGGCGTGCAAGTGTTCACCGAACTCGGCGTCGTCCCGCAGTGCGGGCGGGATGTCGGGCAGCCAGCACAACGGCCCGGCCGTGGTCGAGTGTGTGCCGGTGGGGTCGATGCGCCAGTCGAGCACGGCGGCGCGGTCGTCGGCGGTGTCGAGCTCGCGGACATTGACGGCGTCGGTGAGTGCCTGGATCGGGTCGCGGCCGGTCAGCGCGAGCAGACCGAGGTGCTGGCGTAGTACAGGCCAGGCGTCCTCGGCGGTGAGGCCGGGCACCAGCTGCTCGGCGGCCGCGGCGAGAGCGGCCTGGTCCTGCTCGCTGATGCGGTGGTCGACGGCCACGCCGAGCGCGTCGAGGTAGGTGTCGACGGCGTGGGCGAGGCGCTGGTGTGGATCGGCATCGTGGCGGGCTTGGGTGGTGGCCGAGGTTTGGGTGCCGTCGCGGCCGAGGATCTCGGTCAGCATGTCGACCGCGGTCCGGGCGTGCACGGCGGTGTAGGTGTAGGCGGCGGCTTCTTCTCCGGTGCCTGCGGTAGCGAGGTAGAGGTAGTTTCCCGTGCGGGCGCGGGTGGCCAGGACATAGAGCTGGGCGCGGGATTCGCGGCCGGTGAGTACGCCGTGGCATGTGTCGACCGTGAGCCCTTGCGAGGAGTCGATGGTGTTGGCGTAGCCGAGCTGGATGTCGGCTCGCACATAGTCGGCGGGCATGGTGACCCGGCGCCCGGAGTCGAGGTGGGTGGCGGTGATCCGCCCATCGGCGTGCACGTCTTCGATGTGCCAGCGGTAGCCGTTGCGGACGTGATCGGTGGCAGAGATGCGCAGGCGGTAGTTGTTGCGGCGGGTGACGATGATGTCCCCGGCTGAGGCCGAAAGGCCGTCGGCGAGTTCGGTTTCCGGCCCGTGCAGGCCTTCGCGGGCGAGGCGGGCTGTGCGGGCCCGGCGGTTGAGACCGGCCACCAGCTCGCGTGTCGGTGCGAGCAGTGCGGTGTCGAGCCCGGCGGCGCGGTCGGCGTCCCACGCCGCGAACGCCTGCTCGGCGACGGTGCCGAGGGTGCCGACCCGGACACGGGAATGGTCGGTGTAGTAGGCGATGGCGGCCGGGTCACCCTCGCGCAGGGCGAGGGAGGCGGCGCGTTCGCTCGGGTCGGCCATGCGCATCACCGTGGTGAGGGTCGAGGCTCCGGCGGCGGTGACGATGTCGCGCACGACGCCACCGGCGGCGACCGAGGCGAGCTGGCGGTCATCACCGACCGCGCGTACGCTCGCGCCGCGTTCGAGCAGCCATGACACCGCCGAATCCAGTTTCCGGGTGGGGGTTTTGGCGATTTCGTCGATGATGACCAGCGTCTCGGGGCCGATCCCCTGGAGCCACTGCGGTGCGCGGGAGGGTTCCAGGGTGCCGGTGGCGAGTGCGTCGGCGAGGGTGACGAGTACGTCGATGGTGACGCCCGGTGTGCCGATTTCGCGGCCCAGGTGCGCGGCCGCCGATCCCAGTGGCGACATCGCGAGCACGTTGCCGCCCTCGGATGTCCATGCGCGCGTGAGGGTTTGCATCGCGGTTGTCTTGCCGGTGCCGGCGGGCGCGATGACCAGCTGCAGGCGGGCACTGGATCCGGCGAAGTCGCGTACGAGGGCTTGCTGGGCGGGGTTGAGGGTCTGTCCCTGGTGGTTGGCGGCGTACTCGATCAGCGCCGCGTCGACGGCGGCCGCGGTGATGGTGCGCCCGCCGGTGCGCAGGCTCGCGTCGACCAGGCGCGCTTCGGCGGCCACGATCGCGGGCGAGGTGTGCAGCAGCGATCCGGCGGTGGTGTAGACGCTGGTGCCGTCATTGCGGGTCCACGCCGCGGCGTCGGGCACGTGTTCGGGGGTGCCGCGCGGGGTCGAGTGTGGCGGCGTCAGCGCGGTATCGATGACCCGGTCGACCAGGGTGTGCCATTGGTCGGGGGCGATCTGGCCGCGTAGCTGGCGGTGGGTTTCGGCGCGGATGTGGTGTTCCTGCCAGGTCGCGCGGGTCTCGGCGACGGTGTCGACGACGTGGGCCGCGGTCGCGGCGATCCACGCGTCGGTGACCGTGTCCCGGTGGGGCAGTTGCTGGTTGAGCATGTCGGTGACCATGGCAGCCACTGCATCCTCACCGCCGAGTACCTCGACCGCGTCAGTTCGCCAGTCCAGGCGCTGTTCGGCGTGGGTGCGGGCGGCGGGCTTGCCGGTGCGGGTGCGCAGCGTGGCTTCCTGACCGAGATCGAGGAGTTCGTTCGGGGTCGGTTCGCGGCCGTGGTCTGCCTGGAACTGACTCGCCAGGTCGGTCAGTTTGTCCTCGATCGCGGCCGCACGCTTGGACCACACCCGCAGCAGATCGGTTCGTGCGCCGACGATTTCGCGGATCGGACGCTTGCCGGTGGGCGTGATCTCGGCGAACACCAGGCCGAGGGACTGCTCGAGGTAGTGCTCCAACCGGGTGTTGTAGAGCTCGGAGGCGGCGACGTTGTGGCGGTAGATCATGCGCCCGTCCAATGAGCCCCACTGGCCGTCGAGGCGGCGGACTTTGTTCGCGATGACGACATGCGTGTGCAGATCCGGGTCGCCGGCGCGGCTGTCGCGGTGGTCGAACATGGTCGCGAGCAGGCCCTCGACGTCGACTTGGCGCACGCTGTGGCGTCCCACGCGGGTGTAGACGGCGTGAGCTTGCAGGTACTCGAGGGCGTCGCCGATCGCGGCACGGTGAGCGGCCTCGATCGCAACGCTGATCTCGCGCGGCGCCAACGCCCACAACGCGCTCACGCTCTTGACCGGGCTGAACGTGAGGTCGTACCCGGCGACGGCCTTCGTCGACGGACGAGAGGCTCGCGCGACCCAACCGGACAGCTCGCGGTCATCGCGTGGTGCGCGGCCGTGTTCGTCGGCGAACATCCGGCCGGCGACCTCGGTGCGGATCCGGGTCCGCTCGTCCTCGGGGATCGGCGCGTAGTCGACCGTGCTGCGGCCGCTGTTGTAGTCGGCATAGGCGTCGGCGCATTGCTGGCGGTAGCTGACCTCGGAAGGAATGTAGTCCCCGTACGGGCGGCCCAGGCGGGCCTGCTGCTCGGCGAACCGCTGGGCGTCTTTGGGTTTCGCGCCCAAGCGCAGCTGCTCGGCCTTGGCCGCGCGGATCATCGCGAACGCGTTCGGGTGCAGGCCGTGTCCGATCAAGGCCCGCATCTGCGCCTCGGTGACCTGCTCACCTGCCTCGATGCCGACTGCCGCCAAACCGGCACCCCACCAGCGGCCAGGGGATTCGCCGCGCTCGCTGTAGTAGCCGGACAAATCCTGCGTTCCGCGGTCGTTGGCATCGTTGGTCGCGACGGAACGCATGTAGTACTCGTACCCGTCGCCACTCGCGATTTTAGCCAGCGACATCACCTCATCAACGGTACGCCCGCACCAAAAAGGCGTTGTGCGTTCGTTATCCAGGGAGCATGAGGTGTGACGATTTCGAAAATATATGCGCAGATAGATGGGATGCGGCGTAGTAGCAGTAGTGAATGCGGTGGGCTGCGGCAGTGCGAGCGTATGAGCAATTTGCCGATGAAGTGGGCGGATGACTGAATGCAATTTAGTGGGCCATCCGCCAGTCGTGTGGCTAGCTCGTGGAATCTGGATGCCGCGCGGTCGGGAACTGACTCTCGTCGTAGTCGTGCACCTGCTGCCAGTAGCCCGGCGCGTAGAACCGGGCGTGCCCGCCCTGCTGCACCGTCAAGATCGCGGCCTCGTCGAAGCTGTACCGAGCGTCTCCGGTGAAGGCGAGCCCCTGGGGGACCTCAGGGTCATTGAGGTACACGGTGAATGTCATGCGGGCAGGCTATCGGGTTCTTCCCGGGTTGCGCTGGCGCCCAACGAAACCCACTCGCATTCCTAGGTAGACCGGTCTGGCTCGCAGGCGGGTGACGGCCACTGGTCAGCTCGCCGCTGAGATGCGCCCTCCTCTGCCAGGACTTACGCGGGAACACGCATCCGGCTAGGCAGTTTGCCAAGCTGGGTGCGGGTTTGTTGTCGACAGCTCCGAGCGGTGATTGCATCGGGGCATGTTCACCGAAGCTCAGCTGTACTCACCGGTGACCCGGTCCGGCGACGGCGATGTGACCGTCCACCTGAGCGAGGAGCACCCCGGCGTGCACGACCCGGATTACCGGGCTCGTCGCAATGACATCGCCGCGCTTGCGCTCGATTACGCACCGGGTAAACCCGTTCCGCAGATCGCCTACACCGACGAGGAACAGCAGGTCTGGCGCATCGCCTCGGCCGAACTCGCTCGCAAGCACCAGACCTACGCCTGCACCGAAGTGCTGGACGCCGCAGCACACCTCGCACTCCCCAAGGATCACATTCCGCAGTTGGACGAGGTATCGGCAGCACTGATGCCGCTCACCGGGTTCCGCTACGCCCCGGCTGCGGGACTAGTACCGCTGCGCGAGTTCTTCGGCTCGTTCGCGGATCGGACCTTCCACTCCACCCAGTACATACGGCACCACTCCGCACCGCTGTACACCCCGGAACCCGATGCCATCCACGAGATCATCGGGCACGCCAATCAGATCGCGAGCCCGCGCTTCGCCGCCATCTACGAGGCGGTCGGCGCGGCCGTCGGCAGGGTAGAAACCGACGCGGCACTGAAGTTCCTCGCGAATGTCTTCTGGTTCTCGATGGAGTTCGGTGTGGTCCGAGAGCAGGGCGAGGTCCGCTGCTACGGGGCCGGATTGCTGTCGTCCTATGGCGAGATCGAGGAGTTCCGCCAGGCCGACCTGCGCCCGCTCGACGTCGCCGCGATGGGCACCGCGGTCTACGACATCACCCACTACCAGCCGATTCTGTACTGCGCCGAATCGATCGCCGAGATCGAGGACGTGATCGGCGGCTTCTTCGCATCGATGGACGACGACACCCCGGAACAGCTTCGGCATTCGAGTGCGGCAGGCGCCCAGTAGGCGTTGGCCTTGGTCGGCCGCTCGTCGTCCCTCGAGAGCCACCCAGACGGATTATGTCGCGAGGGCGATCTGATGTTCCGGTCGGACGGTCATCAAATACCCGCCCGACACGCCGCCCCTGCATGAGACCAAGTACGCCACGACCTGGCTGTCGTCGGCCGGATTACGGCACACGGTAGCGATGGTGCCTGTGTGCTGAACCGCGTCAGGATGGTTCGCATCGAGGGCGCGGCCGTGGCTGTCGGCGTACCAGGTCACCGGGTCGCCCCGATGGAACTCGCGTTGCTGCTCGCTCATGCGTTCGAGCATGACACGGGTCGGCCATCCGTCGCATACTGGTTGGTCTATTTGCACTTCAGCGACGAAGGGCGTGCCGATGCCGCTGACCGAGGCGGACGCAACTGGTGGGTGGTTGCTGCATGAGCACCCAAGTCAGGGCCTCATGCTCACCCGGCAGCTGAACCGGCGCCAGCTCACGGTGTGGGAGGAGGACGGGCGGCTGTACCAGTTCGTCGTCGAGAGCAGCACCACGATGTTGAAATGGGGGCGGCGCAGCACTGTCGCGGCGGCGAAGGCCGCGGCGGAGAAGGCAGCCCGGCCACCCGCGGCTGAGTGACCGGCACCAATCCTGTTGAACATGACACGGCATGGACTGGTCGGCTGATCGGGATAGTCTGCGGGCGTGGTGAACGAAGGTGATCGAGTCCGGATAGGAACCAGCGGTGTCTCGGTGTTCACGGTCGTCGACATCGAGGACGATCGGGCGGTCGTCGAGTCGGTAGAAGATGCACCGGGTCGTTATCCGTGGACCGTGCGGGTGGCCGATCTCGTACCGGCCGAGGACTGACAGCCCCGCGGTAGGCACAGCCGCCATATGGTTCGGGTTGCCCACCGCATCAAAACGTTTCGCGAAGCCACTGCGCCGGGGTCTTCCGATTCCGGGGCACGAGGATGAGGGCGGCGCGTCCAACTGCGGCCTGGATGTCTCCGGTGTCCACCATGAGGCCAGCGACCGTTGTGATCGCACAACTAAATAGAGCTTTTCATGCCTCTGACCTGGCCCCTCGTTGTGTTCCATGTCAAGTAACGGGTAGTGTCCAGGCGCGTACAGGGAATATTCAAAATGGAGCGTTCCAGCGGAAACTTCCCTTGTAGAAACGGATGAGGCCGGACATCGCGCCTCTAACGCAACGTCCGGCCACACCCGGTCTGCTAGCGATCGTTTGCCCGGCTAAAGCGTCGATCGTTTTGCAGCAGCCACAACGCCAGCCCGGTGACTACGGTTACCGGGCTGGTTGGGTCTTCGACCCAAAAGGGCAGGACAACCTGCACCAATCCCAGCGCCGGCCTCGCGATGTCGATCCAGTGCTTAGCGCCGTCCCCGTCGTCGGACGGGGGCTCCTCCTGGTCATCCATGTAGTGGATGCCCTCTCAATCGCGGTCGACCGGAACCTTGTCCGGCGACCTGTGGTGAACACCGGACCGAGATCCGGCGCCACGCCGTTCGCGGCGAGGTTCGAGGCCTGCCCCGGGGAGGGAGCGGGCGGCGATTGATCGGGCCGAACGCATGTCCGACCGGGAGTGAGGGAAACCCTAGCGCAGCCCCCGACATGCCAACCTAATCAAACTGCTGTTACCCGCCCTGCCGACTTTTTGTTGGCTGGGGGCTTCGAGGCGGGAACAACACGGTCGACATGTTCCGGCATGTGCAGATATGCCGTGGCATGACGCTTTCGGACGCCCGTGAGCAGCAGCGACAGCGTGCATTGTGACGTAAGTCATGTATGGCGTTGTGGTTGTTGACGTCCTCCAGGAACAGGTGGTGTTGCAGTCGATGATGGCGATGGTGAAACGCGGACATGGTGATCCGCCAGGCGTGCATTGCACGCTGCTCTTCTAGTGCATGGCGGCCGTTTCTCGCAGGGGCATGGTTCTGGCGGCGGTTTCCATGAGGACCGCCGCGAGGGCGAGTGCTCCGGCGAGGATGGCGCCGGCGGGTGCGCCGCCGGTGGTGATGATCAGTCCGCCGGTGATGATGCCGAACCAGGCCGCGACCACGATGGTGACGATGGCTCGGGTGCTGATGAACGGGGCGGTCCAGGTGGCTTCCATCGTGGCGAACCACATCGGTGCGGCGGCGAAGATGATGAATCCGGTCAGCAGTCCGATGAATGCCAGCCCGATCGCGTGCCAGGTCAGTAGCCCGGCACCGGCCCCGAGTAGGGCGGAGACGGTGAAGCGTTGTGGCGCAACCGTTGCTGGTAGCTTCCCCCACCAGGGGAACACCCCGACGAGCAGGCCGATCAGGGCCAGGGTGAAGAACACCGTGTACATCGTCGCGGTGCGCGGGGGTCCGAGGAACATCGTCGCGGCCACCGGGTAGAGCGCGACGACCATCAGTACCAGTACGTCGCGACGGAACCGGCCGGTCCGCGGCAGCGTCCTGGCCGAGAGCGTTCCTTGCTTGTCGCCGATGGTGTAGACGATGTTGATGTTCCCGCCTTGACGTTCGACGGTCGGGACATCCACGGGCATCCGCGCGCCGGCACCGCCGAAGTCAGGGCCCACCCATTGAATCCGGGGCCCGCGCATCACCTCCTGGATGTAGTTCTCCGCAGCGAGTGACATCTCGGCATCTGACCGCCCGTCCCGGCGGAGGCGCACCTCGGGGACCTGGCTGGAGGTTTCCAGGCTGGCGCGAGGTGCTGGCGCGATGGGTAGTCCGCTGAGTTTCGTCCAGATGCGCAGTACCGCCTGGATCTGGTCCTCGGAGAGGCGGCAGCCGCGCAGGAACGCCTCGACCTGGGCGCCATTGCTGGGTAGCGCGGTGTTCTTCGGGGAGATGAAGTGATAGGCCGTGCTGCGCGGGATGCCGGTGTAGGCCGCGACCTGGCCGGGGGTGAGCCCGGAGGCCTTCTGGATACGGCGAAGCAGCGCGATGAACTCGGTCGGGGTCTCTGCGGCCAGCACCAGCCGGTCGCGTCCGGTGGAACCGGCTGGGGCTGTGGCCATGGCGCGGCGGCGCTCACCCTGGGCAGGCCGGCGTCGTTGCGTCTTGCGGTTTTGTTTCATCGGGGCTCGTTCCCACCGTTGGCAAGAACGCTCAGCGCGCGAATCATCTTGCGCCCGATACTGTCCCCGGATCGTGTCGGGACGACGCAGGCGACGATGCCGGCCACGAGCACCAGGGTGACCGTGGCCGCGGCGGCAGGGGCGATACCGTCCGCGATCAGTATCGAGACGGTCACCAGGCCGCACAGAACGAGAAAACAGGTCAACGTCACTGCGGGCCAGGTCCACGGCGACGACGGATGAACGGGTGGCTGGCCGTTATCGGCACGGCCTTCATCAGGCATGACGGTTACTCCAAACACACGGGCTGGCGCGACGTTCGGACGCAACCACAGGTGCTGCTCGACGCCCGACCGGCCCCCTCCACCGGCAGCAGGAGAAGACGAAACGTCAAACGTCGAGCAGCACCGCGGGCGACACGCACACCGCGATAAGGGGGCACACAGTCGAGGCTCCGAAGGCTAGGCAGAGGGCTCGCACCGCTGGTCGGGTTGGTCCTCCCGGCTGGCGATGTCCCGGGGCAAGCCCGGAACTGCACCATGCATCATGCCGCGCGGTAAGCGGGGTGGCGAGGCTGAATGTCCGAATACGGTTGCATTCCTCGCAATTCGTGTCCATCGCATACCGGTCGGTGTTGGTCACCACGGCGATGGAACGGCGTCCAGGAGGGATGAAACGGTGACCGAGGGTGTCTAAATCGCTGTTCAACGACTGTCTGGCGCTCGTGTCGTTGGACGGAGAATGAACCGGTCCATGACCGATGACCAGGATGCACCTTGCAACTTGGTGCAAGTTGGCGTGTGTAGTGCCCAGCAAACTGAGATAGACGAGTACCGGAGAACTACAGTCGAAACCCGACGGCCTTCAAATACGGATTTCCTTAATTCCAAAAGTTGATTCGTAACGTTAAGCCGTTAAGAACCCCGAGCACACGCAACTGGCACACAGTCGAGCACGGGGCCACATCGGCAGGACCTCCGCTTGGTCCCGGACCCTGCCACAGCCGGAAACCTCAGATCGCTGGAAACGGCCGGTGGACGACTCGTCCACCCGCTCTGGGCGGCGGTCTGAGGTTTCCGTCCTCTTACTTCACCGCGCCGAGCTTCCCACCAGCTAACTGCTTCGCGTCCGGAGCGCGACGGCGAGGCGCTGACGCGAGCGGGCGCCCTCGACACGGCGAGGCTGATCCCCTTCTCCTCACACTCGGCACCTACCGACGCGGCTACGGTCCGTTCATGACGAACAGCCAGCGGATTACCCAGGAGCGCGCCGCCCGTATCCAGTCCGCCGCGGACCGTGATCCGCGCAGTGATTCCGCCCGCTCGGGGTTCGCGGCGCGGGCGCAGTCCAGCGCCGATAAGGCGGCGCATCGCGAAAGTTCGGAGCTCTCCGGCCGCCGATAGCCCACATCGCAGTGGTTATCGGCCGAGGCCCTATCGACGATTGCGCGCGGACTCTTCCCAGACTGTGACGACATCCGGGCGCAGCATCGGATTCTTGATCCGCATCGGTTTGCCGTTCACGGTCCGATCCGCGTGGACTCGAACGTTTTTGAGGTCATCGAGATCCATGCCCGCCGCCGCGCCGGCGGCTTCGAGCGCCGGGGTGTTGAGGGCGTAGCCGCCCTTGTGTAGCGCGACGAGGACCTCGACAAGCCTGTCGCGGCCGTAGCTGCCACCGAGACCGTTGTTCAGCGGCACACCACGCAACGCCTCGACGATCACCGGGTCGGGCACGACCTGGTCGGTGGCATCGGCGGCCAGGTTCACCCCGCCGCGGGCGTAGACCCATCCCTCGAAGGCGGGATCCGAGCTCCACAGCACCACCAAGACTCGTTCATCGTCGGGCATGCCGGAATCGACGATCGTGTCGAGCTGACGCTGGTCAGGGTGCACCACGATCCGCACTGGCTGGCGTTCCCCTGTCAGCCGGACACGGT
Source organism: Nocardia ninae NBRC 108245 (assembly GCF_007990755.1). GTDB lineage: Bacteria > Actinomycetota > Actinomycetes > Mycobacteriales > Mycobacteriaceae > Nocardia > Nocardia ninae. The sequence continues at coordinate 44,632 of NZ_BJXA01000064.1, forward strand.
CGGCGATCCAACTCAGCATGACCTTTCCGGCCTCGAAAGAGCCGCTGGCAGGCTTTATGACCTGCACAGACTCCTCGGACCCGAGGAACTCACACACCCGCGTAGTCACCGTGGCGTGTGAGTCGTAGCTGGGCGACCAGTCCATCCACCGAAGAAACGCCCACTGTGTCATGGTCTGATCCTTCCACCCGGCACCGACAAGGACCGCCGCGCGGTCCCGGCAACGAGTCCGTGTCAAGATCCGATGCGCTTGTTCCAGTTGCCGGGCAACAGATATAGAGGCTGACCACAAGATCCGTCTCTGTCCTAACCTTTCGGATCCGTCGTCTCAGGGGTACAAGCGGGGTACAGATCGATGGGGGTCCAATTTGTACCCCTCGGCGTACGCGGACAGCACTACCTTTCGCGCATGCTCAGATCCGAAGGAACCGTGACGGCCACCGCTCGACCGCCCGAAGACTATTACTTTCCTGTCAGTTGGCTGCTCACGGCGGCAATAACGTTGGTGAGCATGGTTGAGGTATTCACCGGCACCGGAGCGTTGCTCGGCAGGATCGATGGGCCCACCCGGTGGCTGGAGGACGACAGTTTGGTGCGGCTGGCCGAGCTTTGCACCCTTGATGCCTACGGTCCGCGCCCATGAGGAATCCGCACGAAAACCGCCGTGGAGAAGCAAGCTTCTACGTTGCGGCTGTGAAAAATCGACCGAACCCGAAGCAGGCCAGCAACTCCGAGGCCCTACGCTGGACTTGGCCACTCACCGTGTTGATCAGCCTGCTGGTGTTGATGGCATTGGTGTTCGCCGTCATCCTCATCGTTCTCGGCGTCCATCCCGTCGCGGCGACCGTGCTCGCCGTCGCGGCCGTCGGCACCATCGTCTCCTGCGTGGTCCCACAGCGATCCGGCGGTTGGGGAACAATCGGGCGCCGCGCGCTGCGAGCCCTCGGCACGCTGGCTGGGGCCGACTCCCCCACCAACCGCGGCGACGTCGACCCCTAGGCGCTGGTCGACCCGCACCGGATAACCGGAATCTTCTGTCGCACAACAAGATCGAAAGAAGATCTGTCGGTGGCCACCGTCATACTTCGTGGCTATGACTTCTCACCGAGTACGTGCGCATCTACGGAATGGACGGCCCGTGCGGGCGCATTCACGTAGGTCACGAGGGAGTTCCTCGTCACCGCTGGGATTCCTCGCTGTCGGCGCGGTCGCGGTCTTCGGCATCATCGCCACCGCCGCTGGAGGAGGCTGGTCTTCTAACGACCGGCCATCCTCGCCGACGACTCCGCAACCGGTCGTGTCGGCAACATCCACTGCGACGCCCGGAGAAAGCGCCGGTTGTTTCCCCTTCCAGGTTGGCTGCTGACTCAACCTGGACGCGCACGCCTCCGGTTCACCCATACCGCAGACCGGGGGTTAGGCCGGAATTGGTCCGGCGCACCGTCGGGGGTGGGGGATTCCCCCCACTCGAGAAGGGGGGATTCGTCCCCCTCCGCGTGTGCGAACGGACCTACCGTTCGCACATGCTCAGACCTGAAAAGACTGCGGAGACTACCACTCTCAAGCTCCGAAGACTTTTACTTTTCTATCAGTCTGCTGCTCATCACGTCCATAAGGTCGGTGAGCATGCTTGAGGTATTCACCGGCGCAGCAGCGGCATTCGGCGGACTCACCTGGTGGTTGCGGCACGACGGTCTGGTGCGGCTGGTGGCGGGCCTCGTCGCGGTTGCGCATTCTGACCCGGGCCGACGCGCCGACGCGCTCAAGGTGCTTCGTTGCATCGGACGCCGTGCGTCAACACGGAACGGCACCACACGGGAACGTCAGCTGCCCAGCTCCGGGTCTGGCAGGCGACGGCCTTGACCGAGTTCGGGGATGTGTTTGTAGAGGGTGCCGCGTGAGACGCCGAGTAGCCGAGCGATAGACGCCACGGATTCGTCGGGGCGGGTGAGCATTGCGCGGGCTTGGCGGATCTGCTCGGCGTTCATCGCCGGTGGCCGGCCGAGGCGTTGCCCGCGGGCCCGGGCGGCGGCCAGGCCCTCGTTGGTGCCGTCGACGATGAGCTCGCGGATGAACTCGGCGAGTGCGGCGAAGACGTGGAACACCAGGCGGCCGCCGGGAGTGGTGGTGTCGAGGGCTTCGTGCAGGGACCGGAATCCGATGCCGCGCTTACGAAGCCCGGCCACGATCGAGATCAGGTCCTGCAGGGAGCGCCCGAGGCGATCCAGCGACGGCACGACGAGGGTGTCGCCGGGACGTAGGTAGTCCAGGCACGCCCAGAGTTCTTCGCGCTCGGCGTTCTTGCCGGATTTCTTGTCGGTGAAGATCCGCTGGCATCCGGCCGCGGTGAGCGCGGCGACCTGACGGTCGAGCAGCTGGCCCTTGGTCGACACGCGGCCGTAGCCGACGAGGGCACCACCGCCACCGATCGGATCGAGCGCATCGCCGTCGAGGGCGAGCGGGTCGGCGACATCGAGCGGGTGCTGGGTCATGTCCCGGACTGTACGAGAAAGGTCCGACAGGACTTGTTGAACACCAACCGTTTTCGACACGTTTGTTGAACACCGCATCGGCAGGGTCGTCCTGGAGATTCGGTCCGGCCGGGCCGGTGTTCAACAAACGAACGTTTTACGACACCGCAACGCGTGGTAGGCCGTGTGGGCACCGCTTGATTAGCGCGGCCGGTCGGCGGCGGCTTTGGCAGCGGCCGCGGCGATCTGTTGTAAGGCATGCAAGTGAGACTGGAGGGCGGCGTGTCCGCCCGGTGTCAGCGACAGCCAGGTCCGCGGTCTTTTGCCGACGTAACCTTTGTGAATCTGGATGTATCCCAGCTCTGACAGAGCTGTCGCGTGTTTGGACAGGTTGGACGGGGTGAGCTCGCAATACTCTTGTACGGCCTGGAATTCGGCGGTGTCGCATCCCGACAGGTAGCTGGCCAGCATGAGGCGTGTGGGGGATTGCAACGCCGGGTCCAGCGGCGGCGTAGTCATCGCCGCTGCCTGGGCAGCAGGTATCGCGGTCTGCGTAGCACGGCGGCAGCCACGACTCCGACCACAACCCCCAGCCCGAGATAGATCCAGCCCATTCCGGGCCCGGCGCAGATCGCGATCGTGAGCAAACTCAGAGCGCAGGTCAGCAGCGTCGTCAACGCTGTTCGCGCGGGCCCGCGGAGCCCGGTCAGTCCTCGTTGGCGGCGGGCCCGCACGGTCAGGCCCACTGCGCCGGCCGCCAGCGCGACCGCGCTGATCCAATACGACAACTGGATGAGCCCGTTAGCGGAGTGCTGGCCGCTCAGTGCCACAGCGGCGCCGATCATCACCGCGCAGGGCAGGGCGATTCGCGGCGGGAGGGTCGGAAGTGCCGCGGCGCGGTAGGCGGAGTCGGCGGTCTGCAGCTGTTGTTCTGCTTCCATTGGATCCATACCCAGCATCATGGCAACTACTTTCCATTTTGGAAAGTACTTTCTCGGTATTCACGCGCGGCCTGGCGGGCTCGCGACTCGGCTGTCGCGGGTTGTCGATCATTTTCTGAACACCAGCGGCTCGTAGCGATCGTGACTCGAACGGCCCAAAACCGTTCCGGCAGCACGGTCATCAATCGCGTGCAACGCTGCGGGGGCATACCGGTGTGTAACGAGTATCAAGCGCCAAATTCACCTTGGGCGCGCGAGACTCACGCGAGGATAGTGATGCCGAAATACCTTGAGTACCCGAAGTACCCGTACGGGGTCGACCCGAAGCTGACGCTTTCGGGTCAGCAGCTGGCCGGGCAGCTCTACGATCCGTCGGTCGCGACGATGCTCGCCTGGCTCGCCGCCGGCGAGGCCGCCGCCCATTCCCGCTACGGGAGACTCTCCCAGGTGGTGCTCAACGTCGCTCAGACCGACGTGGGTCTGCGGGAGGACATCGCCGTCGAGACCTTCGTGCGTGCTCTGCTTCCTTTCCTGCGTCGACTCGACCGCGGCGACTACGAGGAGAACGGCGGCGCCACGCTCACCACGTTCTTCATCGGCGCCTGTCGCAATCGCATCGGTGACGTGATCCGCTCGCACCACGAGCGGATCATCGAGCTGCGTGCCGACACCAGCGATCTGCTCGACCACCTCCGCAACACCGTCATCGACGACACCACGGTCGACGGGTTGGAGCTCGCCCGCGATCTTCTGCCCCTGGCTCCCCGCAATCTTCGGTCGGTCCTGCTGCTGGTGGCTTACGAGGGTGTAACCCTCACCGAAGCCGCCAAGAGAGTGGGGGTCAAGCCCGCTACTGTCCGCTCGCAGCTGCTGCGCTACAAGCAGCGGATCGCCTCGATGCACTTCCGGGGGGTCCTCGAAATCCCCGCCGACACCGGACTCGGCGACTGGGCCAGAGCCACGACCGAGAAACGCCGAATCGCCGCCGAAAGCCGCAAAAAGGCACCGGCGGTCGACTGAATGAGCTTGTGCACCAAGCGATTCAGCCACGGCGCGCGGCGTGAGAGAGTTCGACTGAAACATTCTCAATGGCGGGCTGCCAACCTTGCTTCCGCTGGATCGCTCACCCCGAAGGTCCACGGACACAAGGAGACCCGCATGAGCCCAACGATCACCGCCCGGGCAGCACACCTACCCGCCCCGGAGGAACACGGGACACGCCGGAGGGGCCCGCCTCGATGGCACTGTCCCCGCCTGTGCCACCAGGCAGGGACAGCAAACCCACCTCAACTCCGCACACCAATGACAGATCATCGAGGCAGAAAATGACTGTAACCAACCCGGTGGAGCAGCCGCCCCACCCCAGCGAGAATCCGCGGCCTCCCGCCAACGACCAGGACAAGAAGTCCCGGCGGGTGTTCTTCGCCGCGGCCATAGGCGCGTTCGGCGGACGCACCATCGCCGACCTGGGGACCGACGCCCGCAGGACATGGGGGCCGAAGCTCAAGGACTGGTTCGAAAGCTGGTTCCAATAGCGCCCTGCACCCATATCGCCCGACCCATTGACAGCCGAAGTCCATGGGTCGGGCGATATCTGGTTGGCCATGCATGGTGCACCAGCCGACCTATGACCGGTATGTCTGGTGGCTGGTGAACTGTCGGATCGTTCGGGGTCGTCTTCCCTACGGACACGCCGGAGATTGGATCTGCGCGAGGTTGACGACGATGCTGCACGCCCAGCTTTTCTGCAGTTTCCACTTACCCGAGTCGAAGACAAGGGGAACCGTGCTGGGGTTGTCTTGCCCGTTGACGGTCAGAATCACGTTCGCGTTCGCGACGCCAGAGCCGAACGACTGAACGTCGGTGACAGTGACCTTCACTCCAGCGTTCCTCGCCACTTCGGCGGCACGATTGATCAGCTCCGGATCGGCTTCTGATCCCTCCACCAGATCCGCCTTCTCCGAGGCAGGGATGGTGGGGTCGAGACCTCGCTGCAGCATCGCGTTGAGTTCCTCAACGGTAGGGGCCGGCGGAGTCGAGTCCTGGGGTGCGGAGGAGGTGGTCGGGGTAGGTGCAGGGCGGTCAGGGATATCGGAGCCGCACCCGGTCGTAATGAGTGCCAGGGCCGAGACCGTGCTGACAACGAGCAGGGTCATTCGGTGTGTCACGGTCTCGGGCCTTTCAGGCATCGTTGGCAAGCAGGATCGCGTTCAGCAGGACGGTGAGGGCCGGCCTACGGCTTCGAGCATGGCGCACGCCCATGCTTTCTCGATCTTCCAGGAGGCGCCGTCGCGGACGAACGGAATTTCACCCCGGCCGGACAGCGGTGCGCCGTCCACCGTGGACGTCACCGAAGCCACTACACGAGAGGTGTTCGACGGCCGAACGTCGACGACCTTGTATGCGAAGACAGCAGCATTCGGGTGGGGGTCGGCGAGCTGGATCTCGGTCTCCGTGCCCTGAACGGTCCCGCGGCGTTCGGCAGCTTGGGGCTTCATCGCCCGCGACAGTACGGCGTCGAGGTCAGCGGCAGAGGGAACATCAGGCGCTATACGGCCCGACGTATTCGGCACCGTCGAAGAGCTGGGAGGAGCAACCCGTGGTGTCGTCTGGCTGGTGCTTGTCGGTGCTGGTGTCGGAGTACTCGTCCCGGGGTCAGCTCCGGCTACGACTACCAGGCCCACCCCCGCCCCGGTGAGTGCTACCGCGATAGCGGCAGCCCTTACCTTGTGAACCGTCATCAGTGTGCTTCCTTTCGACTATTCACGATAACCCTCGCGAGGGTCGCCACGGTCGACGTGGCTATGGTTGAGCAGGGTCGATCAATTTGGTCAGTCACAGATGTAGGTGGCGCCTGGCACTCCGCTTGTGATGGCAATTCTTCCGCACTCGAAATCCTGAATGTAACTCCTGAAACCATTCGAGCTTTGTTCCCACTCGTCAGTTTTGGGATAGCGCCACTTGCTCCGTTCGTAGCCATTGTTACCCCACGTCTGTAGGATCATCCCCCAAACGGGATGTGCCCCAGTGTAATTGCGCCAGTAGATGATGCCGCGGTCACCGAAGTGACTGCGCTTGCCATCACCGTCGGGGTTGGTCAGCTCGTCCGAGGTGGGGCAGCCCAGCGGACCGCCGAGTCCGCCCTTGTCGATCCACTTCCTCTCGATCGCGCCTCCGATGAAGTAACCGCACACCTCCCCGGCAGAAGCCGTGGGCGCGGACAGTGACACGCCACCGGCCACGACCGCCGCCACCGAAAGTACTGCCGCACAACGCTTCATGGCCTTGCTCGATCCACTGACCACGCCGTTACGAATCTGACGATGACCAGCCTGATTCTCCGAAGAGTTGTTATCTAGGCGATCCATCAAAACCCTCCCCATTCGTTTATAACTCAGAAAAAATGCGGCGCATGGGCGAATTTAATCCAGCCAGTAAAATGGAGAACTTCCCCCTTTTAGAGTGCTGCCCCGCCCCTCTGCGAGATTCATGGGATCACGGTGAACCGCATCGGTGCCAGCGATCTCGACTGGAGATCAACAACTGGGGAAGCGACCGCCCCAGGACTCGCCCCGTGCCGTACACGCCGAGGGCCTGGTCGCTGCGCGCTCTCGCGCGCACAGCTCGGCCGGAACCCAACCGCCTGGCGGGGTTCCCGCTTGCTCCTCCTATCGCGATGCAGGTCCCGGATGTAACCACGTGGCCCATACGCGGATAGGGGCGTGTATGGGCAGATAAGGGCAGCCTCCCGCTGCATCAGAGCCAGGGGCATCTGCCACGTCGGGATCGCCCGACCACGTCCAGCTCGCGCCAGTCACCGCGAGGCTCGCGGAGCTGGAAAACGAACGAGTTTCCGAACACCGCGACCTGCCGGAACGTCCGGCTGTGAGCGGAAGGTGTCCGCGTTCGGCTGGCGGTCGTTTTTCGAACGCGGTAATGCCACCCTCCTTTCATCTGGGGTTGGCAGTCGTAGGTGGCGCCACAGCGATCTCGTTGTGCGGCAGCGGGGTCTGCTGGGTGGTGGGCAGTTGGGGGACGGTGAAATTCTCGGGCGGGCTGGTGGTCAGGGTGATCAGCACGATCAGCAGCATCAGTCGGCGGAACCGGTGGGGACTGTTGAAGAGCCGGTCGAGAAATCCCCAGAATGTGAGTGGCGGTGGCACGGTGCGCGGGGTCTTTCGGGGTCGGCGGTAATGGTTCATGCTCGACATGCGGTTCTCCTGGTGAGGACCCGAGCGAGGCTGTGGCGGTGCGGGATCGGAGGTCTTGGGCCGCCGCGGTCTCGTGTGCGCGGGTGCGAGTGCTGTCACCGGGGTGGCGACAGTGTTCACGGTGGGCCGAGCGGGGTCGGTCCGGAAACCGGTGGAGCGGACTGCGAGGACAAGATGGGTGAGGCACCTAGCCTGAAGAAGCTGGAGCAAATCCGGTCCAAGGGCTACCCGACTCCGCTGCAGGAGTTGCTGATCCGGCTGCTCGAGATGGCGGCCGAGGTGGGTTTCCTGCATCGCGAGGCCGCGGCTCTGGTCGAGCCCGGCGGGGTCCCCAAGCTGCACGTCGAAACCGGTGAGGGCGAGTGGGTGGTGAGTTCACGGCTGGTCTCGGCACAGCTCAATCCCCGCCGCGACAGCCCGCGCCCGCCGAGTCCGGAGCTGGTCGAGGCCTTCATACGTCTCTATGAGCAGCGCGGCGGCCCGGACCCGAAAGCGGTCCGCAAACAGATCAACACCCTCTACGCCGCCGCCGATCGCGCCTGCCTAGAGCACAAACGCCTGGCGGCGGTGCCGGTGCCGAGCCGGGCGGATCTGGCAGCACTCGAGCAGACGATCGCCTCGCTGCGTGCGGAGATCACCGCCCGTACCGCGGAGCTGACCCAGCTCCGATCGGAGTCCGAACGGACTCACCGCGTCGACCAGGACCGGGTCGTGGCACTGGATGCCGAGCTCACCCGGTTGCGCGCGGATCTCGAGGAAGTCAGCGCCGAACGCGACGAACTGCGCGCACGCCAGCACGAGCTTTCCGCGGAGGTGGAGCGTTCGCGTGACCAGCTGATCCGCGCCACTGCCGAATCCGATCAGCAGCAGGCCCGCATCACCGAACTCGAAACCACCGGCCCCGCACCGCAGTCCGGAGTCCGGCAAGACCCCGCGCCGGACTCCGCCGGACACAAACAGGTGGGCCAGGTACTGGCCGGGATCGAAGCATTGAGCCGGATCAGGCGAGAGCCCGCGGCGTTGCTGATCGTCTGGATGCTGTTGGCCACCGGACCGGTGATCGCACAGCCCTTGCGCGCCGGCGACGCCCCTTCGATGCGTTGGACGTGGGTCGTGATCGCGGCCTTGGTCTACTGGTTGCCGCTGGGTTATGTCGTGTTCGGCCAGTACTTTCCGGATCCGGGCCTGAGGTTCGTGCGCACCAGGCTGTTGTTGTGGCCCAGCACTGCCGTGCTCGTCGTGGCGGCCGGGCTCGGTGCCCTCGTCGGGATATCGCACCCGCTCACGGTCTCGGTCTGCGTCGGCGTGCTCATCGTGCCGATCTTCTGGCTGCTGTTCGCCGGTGCCGGCGGGCGCCCGGAACTGCTGGGCAACACCCTGATGGTGCGCGCGGGCGCGGTCGTGGCGGT
>NZ_BJXA01000065.1 GCF_007990755.1 Nocardia ninae NBRC 108245
AGGTGCTCGGCGTCGGCGACCCGGCGCATGCCGCGCCCGCCGCCGCCTGCTACCGCCTTGACGAAGATCGGGTAGTCCAATTCCTGTGCCGCGGCAAGCAACTCGTCCACGTCGGCGGACGGCGCGCTGGACCGCAGCACCGGCAGCCCGGCCGCCTTGGCCGCCGCGATGGCCCGCGCCTTGTTGCCCGCGAGCTCGAGCACCTCGGCGGACGGGCCGATGAAGGTGATGCCCTCGCGGGCGCAGGCCGCCGCCAGGTCCGGGTTCTCGGACAGGAAGCCGTAGCCCGGGTAGACGGCGTCGGCGCCCGCCGACTTGGCCGCGTCGACGATCGCGTCGATCGAGAGGTACGCCCGGACGGGGTGCCCCTGTTCACCGATCTGGTAGGACTCGGCCGCCTTCGTCCGATGGACCGAGTTGCGGTCCTCGTACGGGAAGACGGCCACCGTCCCAACGCCGAGCTCGTAGGCCGCGCGGAAGGCCCTGATGGCGATCTCGCCCCGATTGGCAACCAAGACTTTCGTGAACATTGGCCTAAGGTACCCGGACCCACCCGCCTCACAGACACGGAAGGGCCCTTCGCAAGCATCTTCACAACGCCGTCCGGCGGCGTTGCGAAGATGCGTTCATCCGCGCGTCACACTGTCAGATCCAGTGCATCGTCCGATGCCGGAGCCCGCCGCGGAACTGACCGACGGCGAGGCCGATCATCAGTCCGCGCTCCTCGGCAACCAATCCGCGAGTGAATGGCAGACGAATCATGCGTAACAAGACTTCGGGCAGGTGAATTTCCGGCAACCCATTGTTCGGGAATTCCGCATTCAGCCGGGCGAGGCCGATGCCCCGGCTGCGTCCCTGCCGATATCCGGGACGGAAGCCCTGCCGGTATCGATAGGCGACGAGCGCCTCCGGCAGATATCCGAGACGGTATCCCTCGCGATGAGCCCGCCAGCCGAATTCGAGATCCTCGTTCGCGGCGTAGCTGGTGTCCTGGCCGCCCAGCTTCCGATACACCTCCGCCCGGCACGCCATGCTGGTCCCGATGATCACAGGTGCATAAACGCCGGTCGGCTGGAATTTGTCGGGCGCCGGGATGTTGGCGACGTGGCGCGGATTGGCCGCGTTGAGCGAATCACCTTCGACCGCAGAGCAAATCAGGTCGTAACCCTCGTCCAGGAACTCGACCATGCGGCTGACCCAATTGGCATGCGCCTGGTCGTCGTGATCGCAGAACAACAAGATCGTGCCGGTGGCTTGCGCCGCACCGACATTACGGGCAAATGCCGCACCGGAGGTCCCCGACGCGTCTACATAACGCAGTTCGAGGCGTCCGTGCAGCGGATGAGATTCGATATGGAGTTTCACATCGATCGGGGATCCGTTGTCGGCTATGACGACATCGAATTCCCCCCTATAATCTTGACGCGTCAAGGCGCCTAGTTGGACATCGAGTAGATCCAGGCCGTCGGCCGTCCCGATGTAGGTTGGAATGACGATCGATACCGACCGTTCAGTCACCACGCGTACTCCTGCAATCGTTTCCCCACGCGGGAGCCCTCCCCCCGAGGGGACAACCTTAAACGCATTTCGGAAAGAGCGGCTACACCCGAGTTCCGTGGGCTTCCTCACAGACTTGGTCAAATGACCAAACAGTGATGGGCAAATGATCGAAGACCGCCGCTCCCCCGCCCGGCCGCCCACCACCGCGCCGCGCGCCCTATGCTCGTAGGTGCAGCTGGTTCACTGCGGCGCGTACGAGATGGAGCCCCGTCGTCGCGCAGCGGAGTCGAGTTCGACCGCCCCGAAAGGGTGGCCGGGCGAGAGGGAACCCGGTGGGAATCCGGGACTGTCCCGCAGCGGTGAGCAGGAACGACCGCCGTCACACGCACTGGGCACCATGCCCGGGAAGCGACGGCCAGTAGGTCGGCCGGAAGGCCGGTGCCTGTGAGTCCGAAGACCTGCCAGCCGTGTCGGATACGCCGTATCCGGCGGCCACCGCCTCGTGGATCTGGGCGCGCGGTTCTACCAGTACTGATATGTCGGGCTCTAGTTCTGTCGAATCTCCTGGCGTATCTCGGTAGCCGCGCAGCCCTTATGGCGTCGGCCTACGACACCAGCACTGGAGAGACAACGTGACTGTTGTAAATCAGACACCGTTCACCGCAACGGTTCTCGGGCTACCTAGGGTCGGACCGCGGCGTGAGCTCAAGCGGGCCACCGAGGCCTACTGGGCGGGCAAGATCGACGCCGGGCAGCTGCACGCCGTCGCGCGCGAACTGCGCCACGCCCAGCTCACCGAATTACAAGCGGCAGGCCTGGATTCGATCCCGGTGGGCACCTTCTCGTACTACGACCAGGTGCTCGACACCGCCCAGCTGCTCGGCGCACTGCCGCAGCGGGTCGCCGGGATCGCCGATCCGCTGGACCGGTACTTCGCCGCCGCCCGCGGCACCGACACGGTGGAACCGCTGGAGATGACCAAGTGGTTCGACACCAACTACCACTATCTGGTGCCGGAAATCGGCCAGGACACCGTGTTTTCGCTCAATCCGCAGAAGCTGCTGGACGAGGTGCGCGAGGCGGCCGAGCTCGGCGCGAACGCGCGCGCGATGGTGGTCGGGCCGATCACCTTCCTGAAGCTGGCCAAGGCCACCGGCGGTGCGCCGTTGGACCGGCTCACCGAGCTCGTCCCGCTGTATCGCGAGTTGCTCCGGCTGCTGGCCGAGGCAGGGGTCGGCTGGGTGCAGATCGATGAGCCCGCGCTGGTCACCGACCTCACCGACGACGAAATCGACCTGGTGCGTAGCACTTACACCGATCTGTCCGCGTCGTCGCAGCGCCCCGCGATCCTGGTGGCCACCTACTTCGGCCACCCCGACGCGGCACTGACCGCGCTGGCGGGCACCGACATCGAGGGCATCGCGCTCGACTTCACCGCAGGCACCGGCGTCTCTGATGTGGTGGGCGTCCCGGCCCTGGCGGGCAAGCTGCTGGTGGCCGGCGTGGTCGACGGCCGCAACGTCTGGCGGGCCGATCTCGACCAGGCACTGTCCACCCTGGGCACCCTGCTGGGCAGCGCCGCATCGGTGGCGGTCTCGACCTCGTGCTCGCTGCTGCACGTGCCGTACACGCTCGCCGCGGAGACCGGGCTGGACGATCGCCTGCGGTCCTGGCTGGCGTTCGGCACGGAGAAGGTGGCCGAGGTCCGGCTGCTGGCGACCGCGCTGACCGAGGGCACCGAGGCGATCAGCGCCGAATTGGCCGACGTGCGGGCGGCATTGGCGACGCGGCAGTCCGACCCCCGGCTCAACGACGCGCAGGTGCGGGCCAGGCTGGCGGCGCTCGGTCCGGACGCGAGCCGGCGCGCGCCCGCCGAGGAACGTCGTGCGCTGCAACAGGAACGGCTGCAACTGCCGCCGCTGCCGACCACGACCATCGGTTCGTACCCGCAGACCTCGGCGATCCGGTTGGCCAGGGCCGCGTTCCGCAAGGGCGAGATCGACGAGGCCGAGTACATCCGCCGGATGCGTGCCGAGGTCGCCGATGTCATTGCGCTGCAAGAGAAGCTGGGCCTGGACGTGCTGGTGCACGGCGAGCCGGAGCGCAACGACATGGTGCAGTACTTCGCCGAACAGCTCGACGGCTTCGCCGCCACCGAGCAGGGCTGGGTGCAGTCCTACGGTTCGCGGTGCGTGCGACCGCCGATCCTGTTCGGCGACGTGACCCGGCCTGCCCCGATGACCGTCGACTGGATCAGCTACGCACAGTCGCTCACCGACAAGCCGGTGAAGGGCATGCTCACCGGGCCGGTCACCATCCTCGCCTGGTCGTTCGTCCGCGACGACCAGCCGCTCGGCGACTCGGCGCGGCAGGTCGCGCTGGCCATCCGGGACGAGACGGTGGACCTGCAGGCCGCGGGTATCCGCATCATCCAGGTGGACGAGCCCGCGCTGCGGGAGTTGCTGCCGCTGCGCAAGATCGACCAGCAGGCCTACCTCGACTGGTCGGTGCAGGCGTTCCGGATCGCCACCTCCGGCGTCTCGGACGCCACCCAGGTGCACACCCACCTCTGCTACTCGGAGTTCGGCGAGGTGATCGACGCGATCGCCGGGCTGGACGCCGACGTGACCTCGATCGAGGCGGCGCGCTCCCGGATGGAGGTGCTCGACGACCTCAACGCGGCGGGCTTCGATCTGGGTGTCGGGCCGGGTGTGTACGACATCCACTCGCCCCGGGTGCCCAGCGTGGAGGAGATCACCACGTCCTTGCGTGCGGCACTGAAAGCCGTTCCCGCCGAACGGCTGTGGGTCAATCCGGACTGCGGGCTGAAGACCCGCGGGCAGGTCGAGGTGGAAGCGTCACTGCGGAACATGGTGGCCGCCGCGACGGCTGTGCGCTGATCGTTCTGGCATTTTGAAGTTCAGCCCCCTTCGTGTTCGCGGAGGGGGCTGAACCCGACCCTTGTTTATGACTGACTGGTCATTCATAATCGGATCATGCCGAAGAAAGTCGACCGGGTCGCGCGCCGAGCGGAGATTCTCGAGGCGGCGGTGCGCGTGTTCGCCCGCAAAGGCTTCGCCACCTCGCGCATCGAGGACGTCGCCGCCGAGGCGGGTATTGCCAAGGGCAGCGTGTATCTATACTTCGACAGCCGAGATGCGTTGCTGGCCGGGGTTTTCGACAGCTACGCCGAGAGCAGCGGGCAGGTGCTGGCCGAGCTGGGCGACGGTACCGCGCTGGATCGGCTGACCCGGCTGATCCGCGGGACGGTCGAGATGCTCGCCGCGCACCCCGACCACACGCGCGTCCTGCTGGACGTCTGGGCGTCGAACCCACCGCTCGATATGGCGACGGTGTATCGCGAATACCGCTCGGCCATCGCGGATCTGCTGCGGCAGGCACAGGCCGACGGTGAGGTGCGACCCGGCATCGACGAACGGCATGCCGCAGTCGTCGTCGGCGCCATCGAGGGCTGTCTCGTCCAGGCGTTGGTCGATCCACAGGTGTCCCTGCGCGAACTGGCCGACCCGATAGTGCAGATCTGCGTGGAAGGAATCCGTCGATGAATCTCACGGATAGATTGATCGCGCCGAATGCCACGCGCGGCGAGGTCACCATCGGGTTCGGCGCGGCATTCGGCGGTGCCGCACTAGCTTTCGGGTTGGCGCTGCACGCCGAGTTGTCCTGGCTGAGCGTCGCCGTCGTCACGCTGGTCGCGTTCGACATGTTCGGCGGCGCGGTCGTCAACGCCACCGATTCGGCGAAGCGCTGGTATCACCGCCCGGACCGAACCAGCCTGCACCACCTCGGCTTCGTCGCCATCCACGTCCAGCCGTTCCTGCTCGCCCTGGTGGTCCCCGGCTTCACCTGGCTCGCCGCCGCCACCATCTACGCCTCGGCCCTCACCGGAGCCGTCCTGGTCACGACCGCCCCGCGCGAGCTACGCCGCCCCATCGCCTTCGGCGCCACCGCCGCCGCACTCACCATCACCACCAGCATGCTCACCGTCCCGCACGTCGTGGCCTGGTTCGCTCCGCTCCTGCTGATCAAACTGCTACTCGCACATTTACTTCCGGAGAACGCCAGCCGCTGACGGTCGGTGCCTCCCACTACGGGAGGCACCGACCCACCACCTCACTCGAATTCGGTCTCCGGCCGCAGCCGCTGCCGCCGCCGTGACGTGTACCGCTCACACGGTTCCTCGGCCCGCTTGACCGGTTGCTGCCGCGACCTGGAACTCATCCCCCGCCGCCACGCCGTATGACACCCCGGACATCGGTCCATACCAACCCCTTTTCACCCGTCGTCAACCACTCCATGAATCGCCCCTAACCACCTTCGACGCGCGAACTCACCCGTCGGTTCCGGGTAGCTACCAGGAATTTTCCAGAACGGTCCGACCGGTTCGACCGGGTTCAGCCCGCCAGGTTGAAGGCGCGGTTGATGACGCCCATGTCGAAGTAGTCGCGCCAGGCGACGATGGCGTCGCCGGCTACCTCGAAGACGCCGGTGACCGGGAGGGGGATGGCTTGGCCCGCGCTGCGGAGGGTGTCGGTGCGTTCGTTCATGACCAGGTTGCCCGCGGCGATCTGGTGGTGGATCTCGAAGTCGATGGCCTCGAAGGTGGTGAGGAAGCCCGCGATGAACTCGCGGATGGCGGCGCGGCCGACCACCGGTTCCATCGGGATGTTGTGGTAGACAGCGTCTTCGGCGAAGAAGGACGCGATGCGGTCCGGATCGGGGTCGGACCAGCTGCGGCACATGTCGCGGACGAGTTCATCGGGGCTTGGCATGGGTTTGGCTCACTTTCTGATGCCGGGGGCGGCCGAACCGCGTTGTCCGCGCCGCCTCCCCGATTCAACCAAGCAAGTGCTCGGTTAGGAAGACCCTGTCTCAGTGGAGCCCGGCGAGCTCGCGTTGCGGCACCCCGACGTACTCCGAGAGCGGCCGAATCAACGCGTTCGAGGCCGCCTGCTCCGCGATATGCGCGGTCCACCCGGTGATCCGGCTCATCACGAAGATGGGCGTGAACATCGCGATATCGAAGCCCATCAGGTAGTAGGCGGGTCCCGCCGGGAAGTCGAGATTCGGCTTGATACCCGTGGCCTCGGCCATCGCCCGCTCCAGTTCGGTGTACATCCGCAACCACCGTTGCCCACCGGTCACCTCGGCGACCTCCGCCAGCGCGGCCCGCATGGTCGGCACCCTGGAGTCGCCGTTCTTGTAGACGCGATGCCCGAACCCCATCACCTTCTGCTTGCCTTCGAGCTTGGCGCGCAACCATTCCGCGGCCAGCTCGGGTTCACCGATCGCCAGCATGGCGTGCATGACGGCCTCGTTCGCGCCGCCGTGCAGCGGCCCCTTCAGCGCGCCGATGGCGGCGGTGATCGCGCTGTACATGTCCGACTGCGTCGAGGTGACCACCCGCGCCGCGAAGGTCGAGGCGTTGAAACTGTGCTCCGCGTAGAGGATCAGGGAGATCTCGAAGGCCCGGACGATGCGCGGGTCAGGCACCGCGCCGAAGCACATGTTCAGGAAGTTTTCCGCGAAACCCAGATGCGAGTGCGGCGCAATGGGATCGAGGCCGCGCCGACGGCGCATATCGGCGGCGATGATCGTCGGCAGCGCCGCGGTGAGCCGTAAAGCCTTGCCCAACAAGGCACGCGGCGCGGGGGCCGCAGCCAGCTCCTCCTCCGGATCCTCGGCCCCGAGGAAACTCACCACCGTCCGGACCACATCCATCGGATGACAGGAGGTGGGCATCTTCTCGATCAGCGACAGGATGGATCGGTCGACCCGGCGCTGCGCCCGCTCCCGCTGGCACAGCAGCGCCAGCTGGGCCGCGTCGGGCAGTTCGCCGTACCAGAGCAGGTAGGCGACCTCTTCGAAGGAGCAGTGGGCCGCGAGATCCTGCACCGCGTAGCCACGATAGGTCAGTGAGTTGGTCTCGGGCACCACCTTGGAGATGGTCGTGGTATCGACCACCACCCCGGCCAGGCCCTTCTTGATCTCGGTCATGTCGCTCACTCGCTAGGGGTGTACGTGAAGATTCCGGAATCGAAGTCGTTGTACTGCTGGTAGTTCAGGAGTTCATAGAGTCGCGATCGGTGCTGCATCACCGGGATGAGACCGGATTGGGTTCCGGTCGAGGCGATTTCGCGCAGTCCGTGTTCCACGGCGTACATGGCCAGTCGCAGCGTCGTCACCGGGTAGATGACGGCGTTGTAGCCGAGATCCGCCAGGGTCTGTGCCGAGAGCAGCTCGGATTTGCCGAACTCGGTCATGTTGGCCAGCAGCGGAACATCCACGGCGGCGCGGAATTTCGCGAACTCCGCAGCGTCGGTCAGGGCCTCGGTGAAGATGAGATCCACGCCCGCGTCGGCGTAGGCCTTGGCCCGATCGATGGCCGCGGCCAACCCCTCGGTGCCGCGGGCATCGGTCCGGGCGCAGAGCACGAAGTTCGGGTCACGCCGCGCCGACACGCCTGCGCGCAGGCGGCGGACCATCTCGGCGACGGGCACCACCGCCTTGCCGTCGAGATGACCGCAGCGTTTGGGGTTCACCTGATCTTCGAGATGACAGCCGGCCAGGCCCGCATCCTCCAGCAGGGTCACCGTGCGTGCCGCGTTCATCGGTTCGCCGAACCCGGTATCGGCATCGATCAGCACCGGCAGGTCGGTGACCCGCGCGATCTGCTGTCCCCGCGCGGTGATCTCAGTGAGCGTGGTCAGGCCGATATCGGGCAGGGCGAGCTCGGCCGACATCACCGCGCCCGAGACGTAGACCCCCTCGAAGCCGACTTCCTGAATCAGCTTGGCCACCAGCGGATTGAACGCGCCGGGCAACCGCTGGAGCTGCCCCGATGCCAACCCGGCCCGGAAGGCCACCCGCTTGTCCGCCGCACTCGTCGCGGCCGCCAGCAGTCCCGTCATCGGCGGCACCGTTCTAGGCTGACGGCATGAACGATCGTCCCCTGCGCTACCGCTTGATCACCGGCGTCGACGACGCCTCGTTCTGTGCGCGGATCAGCGGCCTGCTCGATCAGGGCTACCGGCTGCACGGCTCCCCCTCGGTGACCTTCAACGGCGTCGCGGTGATCGCCGCGCAGGCGCTGATCTGGGATGGCGAGTAGCGGCATCAGAAGATCCCTTCCGGAGTTTTGGGCGCGCGGTCCAGCACGGCGTTCGACACGGTGAACGTGAGCTGATCCAGTTCGCCCGCAGCCAGTTCCGGGGTGCGCTGGGCCGCGTCGAGGAAACGATCCTGCTCGGCCCGGTCGAGCACGCCCTCGGCGAGCGTGCGGAACTTGGCGAGGTACTGCGCCCGCGCGAACGGTCGCGCACCGAGCGGGTGCGCGTCAGCGACGGCGAGCTCGTCGACGATGGTCTCCCCGCTGTGCAGCGTCACCACCGCCCGTGCGCCGAAAGCCTTTTCGTTAGGGTCGGTGGCGTGATAGCGCCGCGTCCACTCCGGATCCTCGGTGGTGGAGATCTTGCGCCACAGCGCGACGGTGTCCGGTCGCTGCGCGCGCTCCGGCGCGTAGGACCGCTCGTGGTGCCAGGCTCCGTCCTGTAGCGCGACCGCGAAGATGTAAGGCACGGAGTGGTCCAGGGTTTCGCGGCTGGCGTGCGGGTCGAACTTCTGCGGGTCGCCCGATCCGGTGCCGATCACCACGTGCGTGTGGTGGCTGGTGTGCAGCACGATCGAGGCGATCTGGTCGAGATCGCCGATGCGCGAACGCATCCGGCGGGCCAGGTCGATCGGTGCCTGGCTCTGGTACTCGGCCGAGTGCTCCTTGGTGTAGCTGTCCAGGATCGCGCGCTTCGCCTCGCCTGGACCCGGCAGTGGCACACGATATTCCGCGTCGGCCCCGCCGAGCAGCCAGGCGATCACCCCGTCGGCGCCCTCCCAGATCGGCGACGGCGCGCCCTCGCCACGCATGGCCCGGTCCACCGCCTCGACCGCCATCTTCCCGGCGAACGCGGGCGCGTAGGCCTTCCAGCTGGAGATCTCGCCCTTGCGCGACTGCCTGGTCGCAGTGGTGGTGTGCAGCGCCTGCCCGATCGCCTGGTAGATCGTCTCGGGGTCGAGCCCGAGCAGCGTGCCGATGCCCGCGGCGGCGGACGGCCCGAGGTGCGCGACATGGTCGATCTTGTGCTCGTGCAAGCAGACTCCGCGCACCAGGTCGATCTGGATCTCGTAACCCGTTGCCAGGCCACGGATCAGGTCCGCGCCGCTGCGACCGAGATGCTGGCCCACTGCGAGGATCGGCGGGATGTTGTCGCCCGGATGCGAGTACTCCGCCGCCAGGAAGGTGTCGTGAAAGTCGAGCTCGCGCACCGCGACTCCGTTGGCCCAGGCGGCCCATTCCGGCGATACCCAGCGCTGCGCGGGCAGGCCGAACACCGTCGCGCCCGACCGACCGGCGCCGGGCCGATACGGCTGCGCGAGCGCCTGCGCCCGGGCACTGGTCACCGGACGGCGGGTCAGTGACGCGGCCGCGACCGCCGCGTTGTCGATGATCCGGTTCACGATCATCTCGGCGACCTCCGCCGGGACCTCGACCGGGTCGGCAGCTACCTCGGCGATCTTGGTAGCCAGGTGTTCCGCGCGCGGGAAATCGGCGTCGGCGGGGCGGGCGCGTACGATGTGTGTCTTCAATGCGTCCTCCAAGGGGTGGTGAAAGAACCTCTCTTCGCACGCTACGCAGCCGACATCTCGCGCAAAATACCTCGCAGCAGCATATTTCTGTGGAAAAGAAGTGTGGATATTGCGATGATTGCGAAGGCCCGGGGCTACGATCTTGCAGGTGCGGAAGATGTATGCGGGCGCCCGGCTCCGACGGTTGCGCGAAGAACGCAGACTCACCCAGGCGGCTCTCGCGAAGTCGCTGGACCTGTCGCCCAGCTATCTCAACCAGCTCGAACGCGATCAGCGACCGCTCACCATCCCGGTCCTGCTAAAACTCAACTCCACCTTCGATCTAGACGTCCAGTTCTTCGCCGCCGACTCCGACGCGCGCCTCGTCTCCGATCTGCACGAGGTGCTGATCGACGCCGCGGGTGGGCACACCGCGCCGCTGACCGAGGTGGAAGAACTCGCGACCAGGCAGCCCGAGGTCGCCAGGATCGTCGTCGCGATGCACCGCCGCCTGCGCGCCGCGACCGACCAGCTCGACCTGCTCTCCGCCCGGGTGTCCGCGCCCACCGGCGCGCCGGGCATGCCCATGCCCTACGAGGACGTCCGGGACTTCTTCTACGACCACCACAATCACATCCCGCAGCTCGATCTCGCCGCCGAGCATCTGTTCGAGCAGTCCGGCCTGACCATCGGCTCGCTGGATCGCCAGCTCGCCAGGGTGGCCGAGGAGCGGGCCGGGGTCACCGTGCTCGTGCGCGGCGACGGTGCGGATCCGTCCATCCCGAAGCGGCAATACGACCCCGACAGCCGCACACTGACTTTGGCCAGGCGACTGCGGCCGGGGCAGCGCGCCTTCCAGATCGCGACCACCCTCGGGTTCCTGCTGTACAGCACCGAGCTGGACGGCGTGCTCGCCGAAACACCCTCACTCACCGGCGAATCCCGCACGCTGGCGCGGATCGGGCTGGCCAACTACTTCGCGGGCGCACTGGTGCTGCCGTACGGCCGCTTCCTGCGCTCGGCGGAGGAACTGCACTACGACATCGACCTGCTGGCGCTGCGCTTCGAGGTCGGCTTCGAGACCATCTGCCATCGGCTCAGCACGCTGCAACGCCAAGGCCAGCGCGGGGTGCCGTTCTTCTTCGTCCGCACCGACCGCGCGGGGAATATCTCGAAACGCCAGTCCGCCACCGCCTTTCATTTCTCCCGGGTCGGCGGCAGCTGCCCGCTCTGGGTGGTGCACGAGGCGTTCGCCCATCCCGGCCGCATCCTCACCCAGGTCGCGGAGATGCCGGACGGGCGGCGCTACCTGTGGATCGCGCGCACCGCGATGACCGCGCCGCACGGATTCGGCACCGCGACAAAGAACTTCGCGATCGGCCTCGGCTGTGACATCGAATACGCCGAGCGCCTGGTCTATTCGTCCGGCCTCCAGCTCGACGACCCCGCCGTGGCAGTGCAGATCGGCGCGGGCTGCAAGGTCTGCGAGCGTCCGTCGTGCCCGCAGCGCGCCTTCCCGCACATCGGCAGCCCCCTCGCCGTCAACGAGCTCACCAGCACCGACCTGCCCTATCCGCGCGTCGGACGCTGATCACCCGCGATCCTGGCGAGCTTGTCCGGGTTGGCCACCGCGTAGATGCCGCGGATCTGCTCGGTGCCCGGATCGATGTCGAGCACGACCACCGCGAACAGCGCGTCACCGGAGAAGACCACCGCCGACGGGTCACCGTTGACCCAGCGGTGCCGGATGCGCAGGTTCGGCACATGGCCCAGCACAATCGGACTCGTGATCAGCCGGGCGACCTTGTCCATGCCGTGGATCGGGCGCAGCGCCGCCCGCTGCTTGCCGCCGCCGTCGGACCAGAACGTCACATCCGGGGCCAGCAGTTCGAGCAGGCCCGCCATATCGCCGCCGAGCTGGGCGGCCAGGAACTTCTCGGTCACCTCCCGCTGCACCCTCGGGTCGGCCTGGTGGCGCGGTCGGCGGGCATGGACGTGTTCGCGCGCCCGGTGCGCGAGTTGCCGGACGGCCGCGGCGTTTCGGCCGAGCATGTCGGCGATGTCGGCGTGCGGATAGCCGAACACGTCGTGCAGCACGAACACCGCGCGCTCGAGCGGAGTGAGCGTCTCCAGCACCACCAGCATCGCCATCGAGACGGATTCGGCGCGCAGCGCGGTCTCGGCGCTGTCCTGGGCCGTCGGTTCGTCGGAGACCAGCGGCTCGGGTAGCCACGGCCCGACGTAGGTTTCCCGCCGCCTGCTGATCGCGGCGCGCCTGGCCAGCGCGTGGTTGACCGCGATACGGACCAGATAGGCGCGCGGGTGCTCGATCTCGGGGCCGTCCGCGCGAAGGCGCGCCACCCAGGCCAGCCAGGTGTCCTGCAGCACGTCTTCGGTGTCGGCGACACTGCCGAGCATGTTGTAGACGACCGAGAACAGCAGTTCCCGGTGGTCGGCGAACACAGTGGTCGCATCCTCGTCCACGATTTCGATCATCGTCGCTCCTCGTACCGGTGTCGCTACTAGGAGCGAGACAGCAGGGTGAAAAGTGACGCCCGCGTGAGAAATGTGATCCGGCTCTCCCCATGTCACGTACCGACCTGGGCGTCGGCTCTCGGATGGCAACGGATGAAAACACGTCCGCACCCGAGAGAGGACATCGGAGTGAGTGCACTCACCGAATCACCGTCGTTCCTGGCCACCCGCCGCGGCAAACTCATGCTGACCCTGCTGTGCCTGGTCGCGTTCCTCGACTTCGTCGACGGTTCGATCGTCAATGTCGCGCTACCCACCATCCAGCACGAGCTGGGGCTGTCGGTGTCGACGCTGCAATGGATCACCAGTGGCTATCTGCTGACCTACGGCGGGTTGATGTTGCTCGGCGGGCGGCTGGCCGACCTGCTCGGTCGGCGCCGCGTGCTGATCGCCGGGACGATCCTGGTCGGCACCGCCTCGGCCATCGGTGGCCTGGCCGAGTCCAGCGAGCTGCTGATCGGCGCCCGGTTCGCCCAAGGCGTCGGCGCCGCATTGATGCTGCCCGCGGCGCTGTCGATCCTCACCACCAACTTCCGGGAAGGCACCGATCGCACCACCGCGCTGAGCGTATGGGGCGGCACCGCCGGACTCGCCTCCGCCGCAGGGGTTTTCCTCGGCGGCGTGCTGACCCAAGGCCCCGGCTGGCGCTGGGTCTTCTATGTCAACACACCTGTGTGCCTACTGGTGCTGGCCGTGGTGCCGTTCCTGGTGCCCGATGACCGGCGCAACGAGATACGTGGTGGCTTCGATGTTTTCGGGACCGCGCTGGCGACCGGCGGTCTGATGCTGCTGGTCTACGGCTTGGTGCAGGCGCCGCAGCACGGGTGGGGCGATGTGCGGACGATACTGCAACTCGGCGTGGCGGTCGCGCTGCTCGCCGGCTTCGTGCTCAATGAGCAACGGACCGCGGATCCGCTTGTGCCGCTGTCGATCTTCCGGGTCAAAGGCCTCGCGGCAGCCAACCTGACCCACCTCACCCTGGCCGCGGGCATGCTCGCGATGTTCTTCTTCGTCACGCTCTACATGCAGGAAGTGCTGGGCTACGGGGAGTTCCAGGCGGGCAGCGCCTACCTGCCGATCAGCCTCACCATCGGTGCTGCCGCCGGCGTGACCGCGAAGTTCATCGCCAGGACCGGGACTCGGCCGCTCATCGTCGCCGGGTCGGTGATCTCCGGGCTAGGGCTGATCTGGCTATCGCGCATCCCCACCGACGGTTCGTACCTGGTCGACCTGCTGCCCCCGATGGTGGTCATGTCCGTCGGCCTCGGTGTGGTGTTCGTCGCGAACACCACCGCCGCCAACGCGGGCGTGCCCGCCGAGCAAGCCGGACTCGCCGCCGCACTGCTCAATACGGGCCAGCAGATCGGCGGCGCGCTCGGTTTGGCCGTGCTGACCGCGGTCGCAACCTCCCACACCACGAGCCAGCTGACCGCGGGCGACGCGCCGCTGGAAGCGATGACCTCCGGCTTCCAGCTCGCACTGCTGATCGGCGGGTTCATCACGCTCAGCGCCGCGTTCATCGGGTTGCGGACCGTCAACTCGCGTGGCGAGGAAGCCGCGGCGATACCTGTCGCCGCTTAGCGTGACTGCAGGCCGGGTAGCGGCAGTGTCGGTACCCGGCCCGCAGGTGTTCCATTCGTCCAAGCCCGTAGCCCGAGGTCAGGTCTACCGTGCGAAGCATGGCAACGACACGTTCTTCCGCCGCTGACGGCTCGATCGACGTCCTGTTGGTAGGCCTGCTCGACCAGTGGATGGCCGCGATCGTCGCCAACGATGCGGTCAGGATCGCCGACTACATGACCGACGACTGGACCATGGTCTCCGAGAACGGGATCACCTCGGCCGCGGAATTCCTCGCGTTCGTCCAGTCCGGTGCCCTGACCCATTCGGCGATGCAGCGCGTGGGCGAGGCCTCGATCAAGCACTACGGGCACGTCGCGGTGCTGACGGTGCGGGCCACCAATACCGCCCACTACCAAGGCGATCGGTTCGAAGCCGACGAGTGGACGACGGACGTCTTCGTCGAGACCGAGCAGGGGTGGCGCTGCTCGCTCACCCAGATCACCGCCGTCGCGGCGCAGTGATTCCCGTTGTCGGCCAGCCGATTACGACTTGGCCAGGTACTCCAAGCGTTCGGCGTCGACCGCCGCGTGCATCATGCTGGCCAAACCCGGATGCTTCTTCAGGCCCGGGTCGGCCTCGACTACCTCGCGGGCGAGATCCTGTGCGGCGGTGATGACTTCGAGGTCGTCGAGCAGCGAGAGCAGGCGCAGCGAGCGAGCGGTGCCGGACTGGGCCGAGCCGAGCACGTCGCCCTCGCGGCGGGTGCGCAGGTCGAGCACGGCGAGTTCGAAGCCGTCGGTGGTGGCGGCGACAGCGTCCAGTCGCGCCATGGCCGAGCCGTTGGGCGCGGAATCGGTGACCAGCAGGCACAACCCGGGATGCTTGCCTCGCCCGATGCGGCCGCGCAGCTGATGCAGCTGGCTGACGCCGAAGCGGTCCGCGTCCACGATCACCATGACGGTCGCGTTCGGCACGTCCACACCGACCTCGACGACGGTCGTGCAGACGAGCACGTCAACGGAGCCGTCGTTGAAAGCGCGCATCACCTGGTCTTTTTCGTCCGCGGGCAGGCGGCCGTGCAGCAGGCCGACGCGCAGCTCGGCCAGCGGACCGGTGCGCAACATCTCGAAGACGTCCAGCGCCGCCTGCGTGGTCGGGCCTTCCTTTTCCGGCTCCGCCGCCTTCTTGCCGTTGCGGGACTTGCCGGAGCCTTCCGCCTCGTCGTCGCCGATGCGTGAGCACACCACATAGGCCTGCCGACCGGCCTTGACCTCCTCGACGATGCGCTCCCAGGCGCGGTCGACCCAGTTCGGATGTTGCCTGCGCGGAACAACTTTGGAGGTGATCGGCGAACGACCCCGCGGCAGTTCGGTGAGCGTCGAGGTCTCCAGGTCGCCGAGGGTGGTCATCGCGATGGTGCGCGGGATCGGCGTCGCGGTCATCACCAGCAGGTGCGGGCTGGCACCGGATTTCGCCTTGGCGCGCAACGCATCCCGCTGTTCGACGCCGAAGCGGTGCTGTTCGTCGACGACCACCATGCCGAGGTCGAAGAATTCGACGTTGTCCTGGATCAGCGCGTGCGTGCCGATCACGATGCCCGCCTCGCCGGTCATCGCCGCCAGCAGCGCGGCCTTCTTCGTCGCGGTCGACATCGAGCCGGTGACCAGCACCACCTTGGTCGACTTCTCGCCCGCGCCGAGCTCACCGGCGTTACCGAGATCGCCGAGCATTGCGCGCAGGGACCGATAGTGCTGGGCGGCAAGCACTTCCGTGGGCGCGAGCAACGCGCACTGCTGGCCCGCGTCGACGATCTGCAGCATCGCCTCCAACGCGACGATCGTCTTACCCGAGCCGACCTCGCCCTGCAGCAATCGGTGCATCGGATGGCTGCGCGACATGTCCGCGGAGATCTCCGAGACCACCTTTTTCTGGCCCTCGGTCAGCTCGAACGGCAGCCGCTTCTCGAACTCGGCGGCGATGCCGTCGGCGCGCGGCGGACACGGGCGCGCGGCCCGGCCGGACACCTCGTGGCGGCGTTCGGCGAGCACCAACTGCAAGGCCAGCGCCTCGTCGAAACGCAGCCGCTCCTGTGCCTGGTCGATATCGGTCTTGCGCTCCGGCAGGTGGATCAGGCGCAGCGCGTCCGAGATCTTCATCAGTGAACGCTCGTTCCTGATGTCGTCGGGCAGCGGATCATCGATGGGATCGAGCTGATCGAGTACCTGCCGGACGCAGGCCAGCACGTCCCAGCTCTGCACCTTCGCGGTGGCCGGGTACACCGGGATGAACTCACGCTCCATGAACGAGGTGTCCACGCCCTCAGCGCCTTTCGCGCTCTGCGCGAGGCCGCGCAGGTCACCGCCGCCGCGCACGGTCTTCACCGCGCCCACCGACTCGTCGTCGGTTTCGGGCAGGATCAGGTAGCCCGGATGACTCAGGTTCCACTGGCCGGGCCGCCAGTAGTTCACCGTGCCCGACATCATGGCGCGAAGCCCTTCGCGGACAACGTATTTCACCTTGTCGCCGTTGAAGAAGGTGACGTCGACGCCGCGGCCGGTGCCGGAACCGGTGTCCAGCACCACCTTCAGCAGCGAACCGCGGCGGTTGCGCATCGGCCGCAGCTCGGCCTTGGTGATCCGGCCGATCACGGTGATGTGCGTACCGTCTTCGGGCTCTTCCTCGGTCAGCGGCTGACCCTGGGTGGCGTAGCGCAGCGGGTAGTGCCGGAGCAGGTCCTCCACCGTGTGCATGTCGAACGCGTCGACCAGCGAACCCGCCGCCTTCACGCCGAGGACATGGTCGAGCCGATCACTCAGGGTCGCCATCTACTCCACTCCGATCTGCACCAGATCCCCGTGCTGCCCACCGGAATACACGGTGACCTCCACGCCGGGAAAGCTTTCGCCGATGTGTGCGGCGAGTTCGCCGGCGAGACCGTCCGGTGCCGCCGCGCCCATCAACAGGGTGACCAGTTCGCCGCCGAAGGCGAGCATTCGGTCCAGCAGGGTCAGGCCCGCCGCGCGCACATCGTGGTCGATCACCACCACGTCGTGGCCGACCAAGCCGAGCCCGTCGCCCGCTTCGCAGGTGCCCACCATGGTGAGCGCCCGTTCCTGCGCCGCGCGCAGCGACCCCCACCTGGTGGTCGCGGCCGCCTCGGACATGGCGAAGGCGTCGTCGACGGCGATCCGGCCGCGGTCGTGCACGGCCAGCGCCGCGAGGCCCTGCACCATGGACGCGCTCGGCAGCAGCAACACGTCACGGTGCACGTCACGGGCGGCGACACCGACCGCGACCAGGTCGTGGGCGGGTAGCGCGCCGTTGGGCAGCACGAGCACCTCACGGTTCGGCATTGCCCGGATCGCGTCGAGCAGGGCCGCGGCCGTCACCGCGCCGTCGCCCGCCAGCACCACCGCGCCGGCGTCCTCGAACAGCTCGGCCGCGCCGACACCGGCCGCGACGGCCAGGATGCCGCGGTCGGCGGGGCCGTCGGTCTCCTTGGCGGAGTCCATCGTGGTGTGGGTGACCAGGTGGCCGGGGGTCATGTCGTGTTTGGCGGGCGCGAAGCTCTCGATGCGGATGCCGCTGAGCTTCCCGGCGGCGATGCCCGCTTCCACGGCGGCACCCGCGTCGGCGCAGTGCACGTGGGCGGACCAGGAACTGTCACCGTCGCCGACGACCACCACCGAGTCGCCGAGCTCGGTGAGGCGGGCGCGCAGTTCGGCCAGCTGATCCTGGTCGGTGTCGGCCAGCAGGTACATCACCTCGTATTGCGGTGCGGGCGAGCCGGTTACCTCAGCGCTTTCGGCAACGTGCGCCGGGACGGGGTCGCGCGGGGTGTACTCCGGCCGGGTCGGGAACTCGCCGAGGGTGACCGAGACGAGGCAGTCCAGCAGCACCACCAGCCCGCGCGCGCCCGCATCGACGACGCCCGCCTCGCGCAGCACGCCGAGCTGGGACGGGGTGTCGCCGAGCGCCTTGGCAGCACCGTCGGCCGCCGCCAACGCCACCTCCGCGAGTGAGGTGTCCGGGCAGTCGGCGGCGCTGGCGGCCGCGTAGTCGAGGACCGTGAGGATGGTGCCTTCGATCGGTTCGCTCAGCGCTTCGCGGACCAGGGCCGAGCCGCGGCGCAGAGCATCGCGCAGGGTTTCGGCGGTCAGCGGCTCGTGCCGGACCGCCTCGGCGATACCGCGCAAGACCTGCGAAAGGATGATGCCCGAGTTGCCGCGGGCACCGAGCGTCGCGCCGCGCGCCATCGCGGCGGCGACTTCGTGCGTCGACATTCCGCGTTCTTGGGCCGCAGCGTCGACATCATCCGCCGACATTGCGGCGAATCCGTCAGCAGCGGGCATCGCAGCGTCGACATCGCGTGCCGGGCTCGCAGCGTCGACATCGCGTGCCGGGCTCGCGGTGCCGCCATCGTGCGCCGAGCTCGCGGCGGCCGGAGCGTTCGCGACTGCCGCATCTCTCGCGGCGACTGTCGCGGAAGCTTTCGCAGCCGCATCCATCGCGGCGCGCATCGTGGCGAGCAGGTTGGTGCCGGTGTCGGCGTCCGGGATGGGGAAGACATTGAGGGCGTTGATCTCCTCGCGGCGATTTTCCAGGCCGTCGAGGCAGGCGCGGCCCCAGCGCAGCAACGCCGTGCCGTCCATCACATCCCGCGCTCCGGGCACCGTCTCCCCTTCTTTGTCAGACCTGCACCGCCCGCAAGGTTAGCGGGCGATACCGACATACTGGTGGTACCCACCTCGTGTTCCGGCAACGTCGGAAAGCGACCCGGTTTGGTGGATCGGGGGCCGTCCCGCTACCCTTGCAGGGTTGCCTCGCGTGGCCGTTGCCGGTTTGCGCTGGCCGATGTCAGTCGGCAGGGGTACGTCAATACATTGTTTCCGGACATGCTGCCCGCGGGCGGCGGTCCTCCACATGACATGAAGGAGTTCGCGACTATGGCTGCCGTCTGCGACGTCTGCGCCAAGGGCCCCGGCTTCGGGAAGTCGGTCTCGCACTCGCACCGGCGCACCAACCGTCGCTGGAACCCGAACATCCAGACCGTTCGCGCCCAGGTTGCGCCGGGTAACACCCGTCGCATGAACGTGTGCACCTCCTGCCTGAAGGCAGGCAAGGTCGTTCGCGGCTGATTCAGCCTCGGCTGAACCGGTAAGAGACCGACGCACGCCCCGGCACCCTCACGGGTGGTCCGGGGCGTAGTCATCGATGGGTGAAAATGTCGGGTATGACCGACCCCGAGTGGCGCATCCTGCCGCTCGCCGCCGAGCACACCTACCGCCTGGCCGAATGCCACATCGCCTGCTGGCGGGAGGCGTATCCCGGCCTGGTGCCGGCGCATGTGCTCGACGCGTTCGATGTCGAGCGCCGCGCCGAGCAGTGGGAGCGGCAACGGGTCACCTACCCCGGACGTACGCGGGTGGCGCTCGTCGATGATCGAGTGATCGGCTTCGTGACGGCGGGCGAAAGTCTCGACGATCCGCCGGTGACCCCGCTCCAGCTGAACGCACTGTACGTCCGAGCGTCCTGGTACGGCACCGGCGTCGCGCACGATCTGCTGCGCGCCGCGGTCGACCCCGCAGCGGCCTGCTCGCTGTGGGTCTTCGAGGAGAACCCGCGCGCTCAGTCCTTCTACCGCAAACACGGTTTCGCGCTGGACGGCACCCGCCGGGTCGAAGCATTCACGCCTGCCATCGAGGTCCGAATGGTCCGCCCGTCCGGCGCCGAGCAGTGAGACAGCCCACTCGCGCGCACGCGATAAGGTGCTGACCATGACCTCCACCGAGCAAGCCGGGTACGTGAGCACCGCCGACGGCGTTCTGCAGATCACCATCGCGACCGCGGCCAACGGTACGTCCATGGACTTCGGCGGAATCGTCGCGGGCACGGCCGCCCTGCGGTCGCTCGGCAGCGACGTCGGCGCCGTCCTGTTGACCGGCACGGGCGCCAACTTCTGCGCGGGCGGCAACGTGCGCGGCTTCGCGGCAGCGACCGACCGGGCCGCCCACATCTACGGTCTGGCAACGGATCTGCACCATTTCGTGCGCGCGCTCGACGCGACGACGGTGCCGGTGGTCGTCGGCGTGCACGGCTGGGCCGCGGGTGCGGGCATGAGCCTGGTCTGCGCCGCCGACATCGCGCTCGGCGGGCCGAGCACCAAGCTGCGCCCGGCCTACCCCGGCATCGGCCTGAGCCCCGACGGCGGCATGTCGTGGACGCTGCCGCGCATCGTCGGACTGGGCCGGGCCCGCGAAATCCTGCTCACCGACGCGGTTTTGGACGCCGACGAAGCGGTGCGGCTCGGCATCCTCAGCAGGCTGGTCGCCGACGACGAAGTACAGGTCGAGGCGCTGAAACTGGCCCGAACCCTCGCCGCCGGACCACGATCCACCTACGCGAGCATCAAAACCCTGCTGGCACAGTCCACTTCATCAGCCCTGAGCGACCAGCTGGATCGCGAGCGTGATGCGATCGCCGCCGCAGCCAACGGCGCGACCGGTCGCGAAGGGGTCGACGCGTTCGTGGCGAAGCGAAAGCCCAACTACAGCTAGCTCACTCGCCGGTCTGCAAGACGAACTTGGCGACCGCGTCGGTGAAGGAGTCGTTGTCGTCACCGGCCGCGGTGTGGGCCGCGCCGCCGATCTCGACCAGCTGCGCGTGCGGCACCAGCTCCTGAAACGCCGCTGCGCCTTCGGGACTCACCACATCCGACTGCATGCCGCGCACCAGCAGCACCGGAATCGTCAGCTTGCGTGCGGCGGCTTCCAGCTGGTCGGTCATCTCCGACGGATCCTCGACGCGCTGCGACAGCATGTCCGGATCCCAGTGCCAGTACCAGCGGCCGTCGCGCCGGCGCAGATTGCGCAGCAGGCCGTCGGTGTTCTTCGGGCGCGGCCGGTGCGGCAGGTACTCGGCGACGGCGTCGGCCACCTGCTCGAGGCTGTCGAATCCGTTGCGGTGCTTGCCCAGAAAGTCGATCACCCGCGCGACACCGGCCTGCTCCGGTCTGGTCACGATGTCGACGAGCACCAGCGCGCTGATCGCCGTGCCCGCGGGTTCGGCGGTGGCGAGCAGACCGGTGATGCCGCCCATGCTCGCCCCCACCACCACGGCGGGCGCACCGAGTTGTTCGAGCACGAGCAGCAGGTCGGAAACCATGGTGTCGC
Organism: Nocardia ninae NBRC 108245; assembly: GCF_007990755.1. Classification (GTDB taxonomy): domain Bacteria; phylum Actinomycetota; class Actinomycetes; order Mycobacteriales; family Mycobacteriaceae; genus Nocardia; species Nocardia ninae. The sequence continues at coordinate 21,411 of NZ_BJXA01000065.1, forward strand.
GGCGGTAGTCGGCGGCGTCGGACCACGCGCTGTCGCCGTGGCCGCGCGCGTCCAGCGTGACCACACGCATGCCCGCCGCACCCAGCTTCGCGCCGGTCTGTTTCCACGAGTGCCTGGTCTGCCCGCCGCCATGCAGAAAGACGACGAGCGGACCGTCGGCCGGGCCGAACTGGTCCGCGACCAACTCGATCCCACCCGAGCCGCGCAGCCGCAGCAGTGCGGGCTCGAGAAGTTTGTTCGCTTTACTCACGAATCGAGGATCGCATAGAACCGGTTACGGTTCGCGGGCGAGCCTCGCTAACTCAGCAGTCCCACTTGCCCGACGCGCTCAGCGTGCGCTGCAGCAGGCAGGCGACCTTGGCGTTGACCGAGGAGGAGATGGTGGAGGAGCCGTTGGAGGTGAATTCCTCGCCGATCTGCGTCGAGGCGGTGTCCGCGGGGGCAGACGTGGTCTCGGTGGCCTGCTCCAGCGGCAGGCCCGCCGCACTCGCGGTCGCGGCGCCACCCGCGAGGGCGGCACAGATGGCCAGGGTGGCGGTGGTGCCGCGCAGTGCGCCGCGAACGGTGGTGTTGGGCATGGAAAAGCTCCTCACTCGAATTTCAATCTAGGTAGATCACACACAGACGCCTGCTCAAGGCAGGCGCCAGTCAACGGGTTCGGCACCCAGTTCGTCGAGTAGTTCGTTCACTCGGGAGAACGGGCGCGAACCGAAGAAGCCACGCGAGGCCGACAGCGGCGACGGGTGCGCGGACTCGATGTAGGGCACCTCGGCCCCGACCAGGGTCGGCTTGAGCGTCGCCGCGTCGCGACCCCAGAGGATGGCGACCAGCGGCTCGTCGCGGGCGACCAGCGCGCGAATCGCCTGCTCGGTCACCGCCTCCCAGCCCTTGCCGCGATGCGAGGCGGGCTGGCCGGGGGTCACCGTGAGCACCCTGTTCAGCATCAGCACGCCCTGGTCGGACCAGGGACTCAGGTCACCGCAGGACGGCGTCGGGTGGCCGAGGTCCTTGGTGTACTCGGCGAAGATGTTGGCCAGGCTGCGCGGGACCGGCGAAACATCCGGTGCCACAGAGAAACTCAGGCCCATCGCATGACCGGGCGTCGGGTACGGGTCCTGGCCGACGACGAGCACGCGCACCGCCTCGAACGGACGTTGGAAGGCGCGCAGCACATTCTCACCGGACGGTAGGTAGCCGCGGCCCGCCGCGTTCTCTTCGCGCAGAAACTCGCCCATGGCGGAAATCCGATCCGCCACCGATTCGAGTGCCTTCGCCCATCCCGGATCCATGATTTCCGACAGTGGTTTCGCGCCCATGACCGCACAACTTATCGTGGTTCGCTCCCGGACGCCGAGTCCGCCCCACTGAACGATTCCCACCCGGCACTGCCAGCGGGGGGCACACCGTCGACCGTGACGCCGTGACCGGCCGACACTCGGCCGATCGGCACCCATCCGGCGGGCAGCTCCGCCCCGGCCGACCAGGTGCCGACGAACGCGTGGTCCTCGCCGCCGGACAGAATCCATTGCGCCGCATCGGCATCCAGGCGTGCGGCGAGGTGTTCGAGTGCGGGGTCGTGCAATGCGGACGAATCGAGGTCGATGGCGACGCCGGATGCGGTGGCGATATGGCCGAGATCGGCGAGTAGGCCGTCGGATACGTCGGTGAGTGAGTTCAAGCTGTCACTGAGCGTTTCGAGCACCGCCGCATAGGGCGGCTGCGGGACACGATGTGCGGCAAGCGCTTCAGCGAAGTCGTCGGCTTCGGCACCGGCCGTCAGCATCGCAAGGCCGGCGGCCGACCAACCGAGACGGCCCGCGACGGCGACCGTGTCGCCCACGCGCGCACCAGCTCTCGTGACGGGCGCTCGGCCACGCAGGTCACCGAACGCGGTCACCGAGATGACCAGATCGCGGCTGCGGACCAGGTCACCGCCCGTGATCGACGCACCCGCACGGGTCGCCTCCGCCCACATCCCCTCGGTCAGGCCGTCGATCACGTCCAGCGCTGTGTCGGCCGGGCAGCCGAGGGCCACCACGAACGCGCTCGGCCACGCACCCATCGCGACCACGTCCGCCGCGTTCTGCGCGACCGCCTTGCGGCCGATATCCACCGGACTCGACCAGTCGAGCCGGAAATGCCGGTCCTGCACGAGCATGTCGGTGGTGACCACGAACCGGCCGTCGGGCGCGGCCACCATCGCGGCATCGTCACCGGGCCCGAGCAGCACCCCCGGCGCCTGCACCCGGCCGCGGTTGATCCGCTCGATCAGCGCGAACTCCCCCAGTTCACGCACCGTCCTCGGTCCCGTGTGCTCGCTGATGACCGGTCCTTTCAGACGCGCTGCCGACTGGAATCGACCCGAAGGTACCCTTTTCAGGGCAATCGACTACTACCGGGCCGGTCACCGCGCCGCCGCACCTCCCGCGGCCCCGACCACCCATTCAGTGCGACAGGAAGGATCGGTGAGCATGGCGGCGGAATCGTCGGACCGCGATTCGGCGAAGGAGACGGTGAGGAAGAAGCCTGCCGACGGCACCGACCCTGCTGCGAACCCGCCGGGAACCACCTATGCCGAGCCTGCTGCCACGTCGGACGCCACCGCCACTGAGCCCGCGGCCACAGCGGAAGCCGCCACCATGCCCGCCGATAGCGCGCTAGGGACAACTGCCGCTGAGTCTGCTGCCACAGCGGGGACGGATGCCACCACGGCGGCCGCCGCCGATACACGGGACGCCGAGCCCGCCGCTGCGGAACCTGATGGCAGCACCGCCGACTCGTCCGCGAGCGCCCGCCAGTACTCCCCCGCCCTCATCGCCACCGCCGTGGCCTTGCCGGTCGTCCTGGTGGTCGGCGTCCTGGTGGCCGCGATCCTCGCCCGCCGCGCCCCCGTCGAACGCGAACCGCTGGTCCTCGGCCCGGTCCCCGCACCCGCCGCCACCGGCCCCGCCTGCACCACCCTGCTCCCCACCCTGCCCACCGAACTCGGCGACTTCACCAAATCCACCCTCGTGGAACCCTCCCCGCCGGCCACCCGAGCCTGGCAGCGCACCGACGGCGGCGACCCGATCGTGCTGCGCTGCGGCCTGGACCGCCCCCTCGAATTCAACCGCGCCTCGGCCCTGCAGATCGTGAACAACGTCCAGTGGTTCGAGGCCCGCGACCAAACCGCCAAGGCGAGCACCTGGTTCGCGGTCGACCGCGAAACCTACATTGCCCTCACCATTCCCGACGGCTCCGGCCCCACCCCCCTCCAAGCGGTCTCCGACACCATCACCGCCAACCTCCCCGCCACCCCCCTAGACCCAGGCCCCCTCCCCAACTGACCCAACGGGACATGCCAGCGCCCGCACTACGCCCCGTTGATCAGTCGCGAACCACCGGATTCAGAGTGGCTTTCCCGCTGGAGAGGTCGAGGGCGACGGCGCCGGGCGCCCCGTCCCCGGGGTTCTCCCGATGCATCAACGTCGACTGAACCTGCTCGAACTCATGCTGCTTACCCGCCGCGAACACCGCATCGAACTGCTCGAACCCCACCGCCGAAACCGGCCGCCCATCGCTGCGCATCCACGGCACCAACGTCTTCCCGGTCACCTTCCGCCACGTCACCTCAGCGAAAGACAGCGCAATCAACAGCAGCGCCAGTCCGGGAATAGTCGTCGCCACGAGCATATTTCGAGAATACGCACGCACCGGTGCTAGCGAAGTCCGCAGGCGAGAGCCCGCTGATCAGAGCTTGGTCAGCGCGTTCTCGCAGATCTTCTCGCACAGTTCGGCGAAGCCGATGCCGACAACCGCAGCCGACTGCGGGAGCAGGCTGGTCGCGGTCATCCCCGGCAGAGTGTTCGCCTCGAGGCACCACATGCGGCCTTCGCTGTCCACCCGGAAGTCGACGCGGCTGTAGTTGCCCAGCTTGAGCGCGTTGTGCGCCTGCACCGCAAGGCTGCGCATCTCATCGGCTTGCGCATCGGAGATCTGGGCCGGGAAGATTTCCACCGCGCCGTCGACCTGGTATTTGTTGCGGTAGTCGAAGATCTCGCTGCCCTGCGGAATGATCTCGCCCACCGCGAGCGCTTCGCCACCGAGCACCCCGATGACGAATTCGCGTCCGGGAACGAACTTCTCGACCATCACCTCTTCATCGTGCAGGCGGGCTACCCGCACGGCGTCGGCGAACAGCGCAGGATCCTTGACGACCGTCAGTCCAACCGTGGAACCCTGCTTGTTCGGCTTCACGACCACCGGACAGCCGAGCTGATCATCGAACTCCGCCTCGGGGCCGACCATGTACCAGTCCGGCGTCGGCACACCCGCGAGCCGGAACAGCCGCTTGGAGACGTCCTTGTCCATCGCCACCGCGCTGGCCAGCACGCCGCTGCCGGTGTAGGGCACGCCCGCCAGATCGAGCAGGCCTTGGATCGTGCCGTTTTCACCGGTGCCGCCGTGCAGCGCGAGGAACACGACGTCGACGGAGCGCAAGCCACCCGGTTCGCTGAGCAGCTGCATGGTGACATCTTCACCGGGAATGATGCTGAGATCCGGCGGCTCGACGGGCACCGTGGCCTCCATGAGCCGGTCCTCGTCGCTCGGCTTCAGCTTGCCCGCCGTGGTGTCGAAGGCCGAAACGTCGTGGCCGCGGTCGCGTAGCGCACGGAATACCTGACCCGCCGTCGCGATCGAGACATCCCGCTCACTGTTCGTCCCGCCAAACAGCACCGCTACCCGCATGTGTTTCCGCCTTGATCCGCGCTCGGTTTCAGCCTGCATCGACAACCGAGCAGGCTACACGGGCGCGCCGCGTCCACGGCAAACGTGGTGCGCGCCCGTCATAACACCGTACGGCCAACACTCACCAGCGGAAGACGATGCCCGACCCGGGCCACACTGCAAGGGACGGGTGGCCTACTCCGGCTTGATCCGCCGTCCGAGCAGATTACCGACGGCTTCCCGCACGGCCATACCTTCGTGGCAGACCTGGTTCACGGCGGTGGTGAGCGGCATGTCGACATCGTGCTTCACAGCGAGCGCACGGATGGAGGTGCAGGACTTGACGCCTTCGGCGACTTGGCCGTGCGTTGCCTCCTGCGCGGTTTCCATGGAGCCGCCCGCACCGAGGGCGTGGCCGAAGGAGCGGTTGCGGGACAGCGGTGAGGTGCAGGTGGCGACGAGGTCGCCGACGCCGGCGAGGCCGGAGAGGGTGGCGGGTTCGGCGCCGAGGGCGACGCCGAGGCGGATGATTTCGGCGAGGCCGCGGGTGATGATGCTGGCGACGGTGTTGTCGCCCAAGCCCATTCCGGAGGCGATGCCGCAGGCGAGGGCGATCACGTTCTTGCACGCGCCGCCGATTTCACAGCCGATTACGTCGGTGTTGGTGTAGGGGCGGAAGTATCCGGTGGCGCTGGCGTGCTGCAGCGCCACGGCGCGGTCGGCGTCGGAACAGGCGATCACGGTCGCCGCGGGCTGGCCGACGGCGATCTCCCGAGCCAGGTTCGGGCCGGACAGCACGGCAACCCGGCTCGCGTCGGCCCCGCTGACCTCGGCGATCACCTGACTCATCCGCAGCAGCGTGCCGTTCTCGATGCCCTTGGCGAGGCTGAGCAGCGACGCCTCCGGCGGGATCAGCCCCTTCCACTGCTCGAGATTCACGCGCAGGGATTGGGACGGCACCGCGAGAACCACGATGTCGGCCGCGTCGAGGGCGACGGCGGGGTCGTGGGTGGCTTTCAGCGGGGGCAACGGAATATCGGTGAGGTAGGACGGATTGCGATGTTGGGTGTGCAGTATTTCGGCGACCTCGGGTCGTCGCGCCCAGATGGTGACGTCGGTTCCCGCGTCCGCCAAGACCTTTGCGAACGCGGTCCCCCAAGATCCCGCGCCCAGTACTGCCGCCCTCGTCATCTGCCCAATATGCCATGGAAGGATTGGACGCATGCGCCCGCACGCCGTGCATGCCGTGATCGCGGTGAAGAGCCTCGATCAGGCCAAGAGCCGACTGGCCGACCGGCTGCGCCCGGAACACCGGGCCCGGCTGGTCCTCGCCATGCTCGCCGACACCATCACTGCTACCGCGGCCGTGCCGGAGATCGTTTCGATCACCGTGGTCACGCCGGATCCGGCGGTGGCCGACCTGGCCCTGTCGATGGGCGCCGCGGTGCACCCGGAGCCACGCACCGCCGGCCGGGACGGGTTGAACGACGCGCTGGCCGACGCCGCGACGGGGCTGCGGCACCGGTACGGCCCGGTCGATCTGCTCGCGTTGCAGGCGGACCTGCCCGCGCTGCGCCCGGAGGAACTGGCCGACGTGCTGACGGTCGCCCCGCGCGGACTGCGCTCGATCGTGGTCGATCACGCGGGCACCGGCACCGCAGCGCTACTTGTCCGCGACCCCATTGCCGCCCTCGAACCCCGTTTCGGCCCTGGTTCAGCGGGCAAACACAGAGCGGCGGGTGCGGTCGACTTGGTCGGCGAGTGGCCCGGGTTGCGACTGGATGTGGACACGGCCGACGACCTGGACCTGGCCATTGAGCTCGGCGCGGGCTGCGCCACCAGGGTGGCGCTGCACGACATCGGCTGGCCGGATCGTGTTCACCTCCCGGTTCGCCGAGTGTGCTAGGAGGTCGCCAGAGTGAGGTGATGCTCACGGCAATCACAGTGTCGGGCTCCACACTGCCCGGTTTGTAGGGGATGATCGTTGGCGTGAGTGAGCGAAGCGAGCCAACCGTCTGCCGGCGTGTATCGCGCCTGTCAGAGCCTAGCGCCAGCGAGGTACGGCTATGAGCGATACGGAAGTTGTCAAACCGCAATTGCTTCCTACTCCGCCGCCAGCGGCGAGCCCGGTGCAGACCGACGCGACGATCGTGCAGTTGCCACGTGATCGCTACCTCAACCGCGAGCTGAGCTGGCTCGATTTCAACGCCCGGGTGCTCGCCCTGGCCGAGGACGCTTCGCTGCCCCTGCTGGAGCGCGCCAAATTCCTCGCCATCTTCGCGTCGAATCTCGACGAGTTCTACATGGTGCGCGTCGCCGGCCTCAAGCGCCGCGCCGAGACCGGTCTGCTGGTGCGTTCCGCGGACGGCCGCTCGCCTGGCGAGCAACTGGAGTTGATCGCCGCCCGCGCGCAGGAGATCGCCGTGCGTCACGCGCGCGTGTTCCTGGACGACGTGCTGCCCGCGCTCACCGCCGAGGGCATCGCGATCATCGACTGGACCGACCTGAACGACGATGAGCGCCAACGCCTCTCGGGCCACTTCCAGGATCAGGTGTTCCCGGTGCTGACCCCGCTCGCGGTGGACCCGGCGCACCCGTTCCCCTACATCAGCGGCCTGAGCCTGAATCTCGCGGTGACGGTGAAGGATTCCGCCACCGGCGGCGAGCACTTCGCCCGAGTCAAGGTGCCGGACAACGTAGATCGGTTCGTCCGGGTGCGACGCACCGACGCCGGCTCGACCATCGCTGCCTTCCTGCCGATGGAGGAGCTGATCGCGGCGCACCTCGATCTGCTGTTCCCCGGCATGGAAGTGGTTGAGCAGCACTCGTTCCGGATCACCCGCAACGCCGACTTCGAGGTCGACGAGGACCGCGACGAGGACCTGCTGCAGGCCCTGGAACGCGAACTCGCGCGCCGCCGCTTCGGCTCGCCGGTGCGGCTCGAGGTCTCCGACGATATGACCGAGCACATGCTCGAATTGTTGTTGCGTGAACTGGATGTCGATCCCGGCGACGTGATCCAGGTGCCGGGTCTGCTCGACCTGTCCTGCCTGTGGCAGGTGTACGGGGTGGACCGGCCGAACCTCAAGGACGCGCCCTATGTGCCCGCCACCCCGCCCGCGTTCGGTGAGCGGGAGACGCCGCGCAACGTGTTCGCGGCGCTGCGCGAGGGCGACGTGCTGGTGCACCATCCGTACGACTCGTTCTCCACCAGCGTGCAGCGTTTCATCGAGCAGGCCGCCGCGGACCCGCAGGTGCTCGCCATCAAGCAGACGCTCTACCGCACCTCCGGTGACTCCCCGATCGTCAACGCGCTCATCGACGCCGCCGAGGCGGGCAAGCAGGTGGTCGCGCTGGTCGAGATCAAGGCGCGCTTCGACGAGCAGGCCAACATCAAGTGGGCGCGCCAGCTGGAGCAGGCCGGCGTGCACGTGGTCTACGGTCTGATCGGCTTGAAGACGCACTGCAAGACCTGTCTGGTGGTGCGCCGCGAGGGCGCAACCATCCGCCGCTACTGCCACATCGGCACCGGCAACTACAACCCGAAGACCGCGCGGCTCTACGAGGACGTCGGATTGCTCACCGCCGCACCGGAAATCGGTGCCGACCTGACCGACCTGTTCAATTCGCTGACCGGTTACTCGCGAAAAGAGAACTACCGCAACCTGCTTGTCGCGCCGCATGGCGTGCGCGCCGGGATCATCGAGCGGATCCAGCGGGAGACCGCACTGGCCGCAGAGGGCAAGGACGCCCGAATCCGGTTGAAGGCCAATGCGATCGTCGACGAGGAGATCATCGACGCGCTGTACCGGGCCTCGCTGGCCGGGGTGCCGGTGCAGATCGTGGTGCGCGGCATCTGCGGGCTGCGCCCCGGTGTGCCGGGGATGAGCGAGAACATCGAGGTCCGCTCGATCCTCGGCCGCTTCCTCGAACATTCGCGGGTGATGCACTTCCAGGCTCAGGATCAGTACTGGATCGGCAGTGCCGACATGATGCACCGCAATCTGGACCGGCGCGTGGAAGTGATGGCGCAGGTGAAGGATCCGCGGCTGACCGAGCAGCTCGGGCAGGTCTTCGACTCCGCCCTGCATCCCAACACCCGCTGCTGGGTACTCAGCTCGGATGGCAATTGGCTTGCGTGGCCCGAACACGCAGGCGATGACGATGTCGAAGTGCGTGACCACCAAGAATTCCTCATGCGGCTGCGGAGGCCAGAACAACAGTGAGTGGTGCTACGGGGTACGAGATGGAAGGGGGCCCCTTCTGGGATCCCCGTGTTACCGCCAACATTCACGCCGCGGGCGCGGTGCTGTGGCGGCGAGCGCCGAACGGCGGCGTGGAGATCGCCGTCGTGCACCGGCCGAAGTACCAGGATTGGTCGCTGCCCAAGGGCAAGCTCGATCCCGGTGAGACGCCGGTGCTCGCCGCGGTCCGCGAGGTCCGCGAGGAGACCGGTCTGGACTGCAAGCTGGGCCGCTACCTCGGGCACGTCACCTATCCGGTGCCCGGACACCGCAAGCTGAAGCGGGTGGACTACTGGGCGGCCGAGGTGGCGGGCGGCGAGTTCACCGCCAATGATGAAGTGGACGTGCTGAATTGGTATCCGCTGGATCGGGTGATGGACCAGCTGTCCTACCCGATGGATCGGCAGGTGCTGCGCGCGTTCACCCGGCTGCCACCGGAAACCCGCACACTGCTGTTGGTGCGGCACGCGAAAGCCGGTCGGCGAGACCGCTTCTCCGGTCCCGACCCGTTGCGCCCACTGGATCGGTCCGGCCAAGCCCAAGCAGGAGCTCTGGTCTCGAACTTGCTGGCGTTCGGGGCATCTGAGATCTATTCGGCCGATCCGGTGCGCTGCGTGCAGACGGTGACACCGCTGGCCGAGAAGCTCGGCGTCGAGATCACACTCGAACCGCTGCTGTCCGAAACCGGTTATGCCGCAGCGCAGGACGCGGCGCGGCAACGGGTCGTCTCGCTGGTGTCGGATACCCAGGTGCCCGTTGTGTGCAGTCAGGGCAAGGTGATTCCGGATCTGCTGCGCTGGTGGGCCGAGCGCGACGGCATCACACTGCCGTCCGCACGCAACCGCAAGGGCAGTGTGTGGGTGCTGTCGTTCGTCGACCGCAAGTTGGTCGCCGCCGACCATCTGGACCGCTCGCTGAACTCCGACGTCGTGAAGTCCTGACCGCTGCCACCGGCAGCACCGGAACAGCCCCCTGAAAGACAGCCCCAGACAACCGAAACGGCCCCGGAGGCATCCTCCGGGGCCGTGTTCGATCGGTACAGCGGGTGATTCGGCCGCACGACCGGTCACCCGGCGCCAATACCGTACTGGCGCAGTATCTAGCGGCGACCGCGAGCGGGCGCCTTCTTGGCGGCCGACTTCTTGGCCGGAGCCTTCTTGGCGACCGTCTTCTTGGCCGCGGTGACCTTCTTGGCCGGCGCCTTCTTGGCGGCGGTGACCTTCTTGGCAGGCGCCTTCTTCACGGCCGTCTTCTTGGCAGCCGTCTTCTTGGCGGGCGCCTTGGCCGCAGTCGTCTTGCGAGCAGCGGTCTTTGCGGGCGCCTTCTTGGCGGCCTTCTTCGCCGTGGTCTTGGCCGGGCCCTTCGTGGGGGTGGCCTTCTTGGCGGCGGTCTTCTTGGCCGCCGTCTTCTTGGCAGCCGCCTTCTTCGCCGCCACCGGGGCATTCACGCCGCGCTTGACGGCGGGACCGCTCTGGGCGAGCTTCTGCTTACCCGCGATCACGGCCTTGAACTGAGCGCCCGGACGGAACGCAGGCACCGAAGTGGGCTTCACCTTGACGGTTTCGCCGGTGCGCGGGTTCCTGGCAACTCGAGCCGCACGCTTGCGCTGTTCGAACACACCGAATCCGGTGATTGTGACGCTCTGACCCTTGTGCACCGCGCGCACGATGGTGTCGACCACATGCTCGACTGCCGCGGTGGCCGTGCGCCTATCAGTACCCAACTTTTCGGTCAGAACGTCGATCAGTTCCGCCTTGTTCATTGAATCCTCCGCAGACTAATGGCCCGTCGTCGGACCGACTAGGTACCACGGTAAACCCACTTTGGGCAAGAGTCTATGTGCCACGCCAAAATTCATGTGGTTTAGCACACGTCCAGCTATCGGCCCCCTTGCCATCCAGCTAACACCCCGGGGTGTTTAGGACTGCGAAATACGTGCCGGGAGGGTAGTGGGTTTCCATGCTGGCCTTGCGTTTTCGAACTCGGCGATGGTGTCGCTGCGGCGCAGGGTGAGCCCGATGTCGTCCAATCCTTCGAGCAGACGCCACCGTGTGTAGTCATCAATATCGAACGGCAACACGGCGGTTCCGGCGGTCACCGTGCGCGCCTCGAGGTCCACAACCAATTCGAGTCCGGGCTGTTCCTCGAGCAACTTCCAGAGCATTTCGACATCGTTCTGTGACATCTGAGCGGCCAACAGCCCGCCCTTACCGGCATTGCCACGGAAGATGTCGGCGAACCGGGACGAGATCACCACCCGAAAGCCGTAGTCCGACAGCGCCCAAACGGCGTGCTCACGCGACGATCCTGTACCGAAATCCGGGCCCGCTACCAGCACACTTCCCCGGTTGTACGGCTCGTTGTTCAGAATGAAGTCCGGATCGTTACGCCACGCGGCGAAGAGTCCGTCCTCGAATCCGGTGCGGGTCACCCGCTTCAGGTACACAGCCGGGATGATCTGGTCGGTATCGACATTGGAACGGCGGAACGGCACGCCGATCCCCTTGTGCACGGTGAAGGCTTCCATTGATTCTCCTGAGTCGGTGGGGGTATCGCGTCCGGTCAGTCCAGATCCGCAGGCGAGGACAGGGTTCCGCGAACCGCCGTCGCGGCCGCTACGAGCGGGGAAACCAGGTGCGTACGGCCACCTTTGCCCTGTCGGCCCTCGAAGTTGCGGTTCGATGTCGAGGCGCAGCGCTGGCCCGGTTCGAGCTGATCCGGATTCATTCCCAGGCACATTGAGCAGCCCGCCTGCCGCCATTCGGCGCCCGCGGCGGTGAAAATCTCGCCCAGTCCTTCTAATTCGGCCTGTGCGCGAACCCGCATAGACCCCGGTACAACCAACATTCGCACCGAGTCGGCGACCTTGCGTCCCTTTAAAATACCGGCCACCGCACGCAAATCCTCGATGCGTCCGTTGGTGCACGATCCGACGAATACGGTGTCGACCGAGACCTGCCGAAGCGGAGTGCCCGGCTCCAAATCCATGTACCGCAGCGCTTTCGCGGCGGACTCGCGCGCCGTCTCGTCGGCGATCTGGGCGGGGTCCGGCACCGATTCGCCAAGGGGCGCGCCCTGTCCGGGGTTGGTGCCCCAGGTGACGAACGGGGTCAGCTCGCTCGCGTCGATGTGCACCTCGGCGTCGAACACCGCGCCCTCGTCGGTCTTCAGCGCTTCCCAGGCGGCCACTGCTGCCGTCCAGTCGGCTCCCTGCGGCGCGTGCGGGCGTCCTTCGAGGAATTCATAGGTCGTTTCGTCCGGAGCGATCATGCCGGCCCTGGCGCCCGCTTCGATGGACATGTTGCAGATGGTCATTCGCGCCTCCATCGACATGGCCCGAATCGCCTCGCCGCGGTACTCCAGCACGTAGCCCTGACCGCCGCCGGTGCCGATTTTGGCGATGACGGCCAGAATCAGGTCCTTGCTCGTCACACCGGGGGCCAACGTGCCGTCCACGGTGATCGCCATCGTCTTGAACGGGCGCAGCGAGAGTGTCTGGGTGGCAAGGACATGTTCGACCTCGGAGGTGCCGATACCCATCGCCAGCGCGCCGAACGCGCCGTGCGTCGAGGTGTGACTGTCTCCGCACACCACCGTCATTCCCGGCTGGGTGAGGCCGAGCTGGGGGCCGACGACGTGCACGATGCCCTGGTCCAGATCGCCCATCGGATGCAGGCGCACACCGAATTCCGCGCAGTTTCGGCGCAGTGTGTCCACCTGAGTGCGCGAAATCGGGTCCGCGATGGGCTTATCGATGTCGGCGGTCGGGACATTGTGGTCCTCGGTCGCGATGGTCAGATCGGGCCGCCGGACCGGCCTGCCCGCCGCGCGGAGGCCGTCGAAGGCCTGCGGGCTGGTCACCTCGTGCACGAGATGCAGGTCGATGTAGATCAGGTCGGGTTCGCGCCCGACGCCCTCGCCCGAACCGCGGGCTACGACGTGCTGCTCCCACACCTTTTCGGCCATGGTGCGTGGCTGTGCCATTTCTCGATCACCTTTCGACGAGCATCCGATCGCGGTCCGGGCTGGGAGCGCGGGGGCGGCTGCACAAGTTTTCGGATATGCGAGGTCGGATGCCCCGTGGGAGATTCCGCGTGGGAACACCCAGCAGTGGATTTCCCAGCATCCGAGACGCTAGTATCGTTCTATGAGACAGCATAGCGGCATCGGCGTCCTCGACAAAGCAGTGGCGGTGTTGTACGCCGTCGCCGAGCACCCCTGCGGTCTCAACGAGCTGTGCGCCCGCACCGGCCTGCCCCGCGCCACCGCCCATCGCCTGGCCGTCGGCCTGGAAGTGCACCGGCTGCTGGCCCGCGACAACACCGGAATGTGGCGACCGGGCCCCGCCCTCGCCGAGCTCGCCGCGGGCGCCACCGATCCGCTGCTGGAGGCCGCATCGGCCATCCTGCCCCGGTTGCGCGAGATCACCGGCGAAAGCGTCCAGCTGTACCGCCTGGACGGCAATGCGCGCATCTGTGTCGCGGCCTTGGAACCACCCGTCGGACTCCGCGACACCGTCCCCGTCGGCGCGCGACTGCCACTCACCGCGGGCTCCGCCGCCAAAGTGCTGCTCGCCTGGGCCGATCCCGACCTGCAACGCACCATCCTCGCCGACGCCGTCTTCGGCGAACGCGCACTGACCGAGGTGCGCAAGCGCGGCTGGGCACAGAGCGCGGCCGAACGCGCCTCCGGCGTGGCCAGCGTTTCCGCCCCCGTGCGCGATGCCGGCGGCACCGTGATCGCCGCCGTCTCGGTCTCCGGCCCGATCGACCGCATGGGCCGCAGGCCCGGCGCGCGCTGGGCCGCCGACCTGGTCGCCGCCGCCGAAGCCCTACACAAGCGCCTATAACACGTTCTAGAAATGACCTTCTAGAGTGAGTCCATGGGAGTCAACCAACGGGCACAGATCGTCATGTCCGACACCGAGATCACCGAGTTCCTGGAGCGCAGCCGCATCGCCACCCTGGCGACCATCGGCCCCAAGGGCACCCCGCACCTGACCGCCATGTGGTACGCGCTCATCGACGGCGAGCTGTGGTTCGAAACCAAGGCCAAGTCGCAGAAAGCCGTCAACCTACGTCGCGATCCGCGCATCACCTGCATGATCGAGGCCGGCCAGACCTACGACCAGTTGCGCGGCGTCTCGATCGAGGGTCACGCCGAGATCATCGACGACCCCGACAAGCTCTACGCCGTCGGTGTCAGTGTGTGGGAGCGCTACACCGGCCCCTACAGCGAAGACGTCCGCCCGATGGTCGAGGCCATGCTGCACAAGCGCACCGCCATCCGCGTCGTCGCACACCGCATTCGCAGCTGGGATCACCGCAAGCTCGGCCTCCCCCAGCTCCCCCTGGGCGGCACCACCGCCCAATACCTCGACTGACCCGCCTATGCGTTGCGGCACAGCCCCCGACGCGCCCTCGATATCGACCTGACATCGCCCCCCTCCGGCGACTAACGTCGAACCGTTCCACACCAATCGGCCGAAACCCGCTGGACCTGTTCCGCGGCACCCGGCCGCCACCACGAGGAGACGGCGATGACGGAACCGGATAGTTCCCCGAGCTCGAGCAACACCGAGGGCACCAGCGCCGACGAGCTGAAGCGCAAGTTCAAAGAGGCGCTCGACCGCAAAAACCAGCACAACGCCCGCACCGCCGACCACCTCGACGGCCGCTCCAAGGGCGCCAACGCCACCCACGGCAGCGCCAGCCACAAGCGCGAATTCCGCCGCAAGAGCGGATAACCCCCGCCGCCGAAAAAGGCCCCTCGGTCACCGACCGGGGGGCCTTCGCTGTACCTGGGGTCCCCTACCCGCGCCTCGCCGGCCCGAGGCCGCACAGCTCGCAACGAGACCGCGCAGCCCCACCACAAATCCGCACCGCGTCTCGGGATCCCCACCGACTCCGACGCCCCAAACCAGTGCGCATCCCGAGAAGTAGTGCGGCTACCACCGCAGGCAGACAAGGCACTGAAACGAAAGATCCCCACCTCACCAACCCCGTGCGCGCCGAGGGCGAAGCCTCTCGGCCAGGGGGTCCGGGGGCGCAGCCCGCCGGGCGGGGTTTGGGGGTTGCACCCCCAAAAACACGCGGAAAACCAGAACGGCCCATGCTCTCCATGAGCATGGGCCGTGCACTGGTTTGTAGCCCCGACGGGATTCGAACCCGCGCTACCGCCTTGAGAGGGCGGCGTCCTAGGCCGCTAGACGACGGGGCCAGGACTGCTTCTCGTTTGCACGAGGAGCACCTTTGGTTGATCTTTCGATCAGGAGGCTCGGCTAGCTTAGCTGGCCGGAGCGTGGCGACCAAATCGCCAGCTGCTGTACTGATTTCGGCCGCGCAACCGATCTCGACAACAATCTCTCCGCTGGGGTACCAGGACTCGAACCTAGAATGGCTGAACCAGAATCAGCTGTGTTGCCAATTACACCATACCCCAATGACCAGGTCTTTCAGCCTCGCGTCTGGGTGACTGCGAGGCCTTGTTCCGAGCCGAGAAGAAGAGTACCAAACGGCTACGGGTTAACTACAAATCGCCTGGTCAAAGCCTTGTTTTCGGCCTGTTTCGCCGTTTCAGACAGTCGCCGACCACTCCAGTGCGGAGCGCAGCCGTCCGAGGCTTGCTTCGCGGCCGAGCAGTTCGAGCGACTCGTACAGTGGCGGGCTGATGTGTGATCCGGTCACCGCGACGCGCACGGGCGCGAATGCCTTGCGTGGTTTGAGGCCCAGTTCATCGATCAGCGCGGTTTTCAGCGCTTCTTCTATAGCGGATGTCGACCACTGCGCGAGTGGCTCCAGCGCAGTAATAGCAGCTTGCAATACCGGGGTTGCGTCGGCGCCGAGATTCTTGGCTCCCGCGGCGGGGTCGATCGCAAATTGTTCGGCGGGCGCCAACAGGAAACGCAACAGTTCCCAAGCATCCGACAAGACGACGATCCGGGTCTGCACGAGTTCGGCCGCCGCGGCGAAGATCTTCTCATCGATTTCGGCACCGATATGACCATGTTGGGTCAGGTACTCGCGCAGTCGGTTGCTGAAATCAGCGGGTTCCAGCAATCTGATGTGCTCAGCGTTGAGCGCATCCGCCTTCTTCTGATCAAATCTGGCCGGATTCGAATTTACTTTCGATATGTCGAACGCAGCAACCATCTCCGCCATGGTGAACAGGTCGTGGTCGTCTGCGATGCTCCAGCCGAGAAGTGCCAGGTAATTCAGCAAACCTTCCGGGATGAATCCGCGGTCCCGATGGACGAACAGATTCGACTCGGGATCGCGCTTGGACAACTTCTTGTTGCCCTGCCCCATGACGAACGGCAGGTGACCGAACTCCGGCGTGAAGTCGGCCACGCCGATCCGGCGCAGGGCGCCGTAGAGCGCGAGCTGGCGCGGTGTCGAGGACAGCAGGTCCTCGCCGCGCAACACGTGAGTGATCTTCATCAACGCGTCGTCGACCGGGTTGACCAGCGTGTACAACGGATCGCCGGTGCCGCGGGTGAGCGCGAAGTCCGGCACGGTGCCCGCTTTGAAGGTGGTCTCGCCGCGCACCAGATCGTGCCAGCTGAGGTCCTCGTCGGGCATCCGGAGGCGAATCACCGCGGGGCGCCCGGCATCTCGGTACGCCTCGATCTGCTGCGCGGTGAGCTCGCGATCGTAGTTGTCGTAGCCGAGCTTCGGGTCACGGCCGGCCGCGCGATGACGCGCCTCGACTTCCTCTGGCGTGGAGAAGGATTCATAGGCCTCCCCCGCGTCGAGCAGGCGCCGGACCACATCGAGGTGCAGATCCTTGCGCAGCGACTGGCGGTACGGCTCGTACGGGCCGCCGACCTCCGGCCCCTCGTCCCAGGTGAGGCCGAGCCAGCGCAGCGCGTCGAGCAGCGCGCGGTAGGAGTCCTCGGAATCCCGTGCCGCATCGGTGTCTTCGATGCGGAACACGAACTTTCCACCGTGGTGCCGGGCGTAGGCCCAGTTGAACAGCGCCGTGCGGATCAGGCCGACGTGCGGCGTCCCGGTCGGCGACGGGCAGAAGCGGACCCGTACTTCAGTCATGGCTCTCTTTCGACTAGCTGACCATTACCAGTGACCGGCAAGCAGTCACTAGCGGTGCTTGGCGGCAACGGGATTGATGAGGGTGCCGATGCCCTCCACGGTCACGGACACTTGCTGGCCGGCCTGGACCGGACCGACGCCCTCGGGCGTCCCGGTGAGGATCACGTCACCGGGCAGCAGCGTCATCACCGTGCTGATCCATTCGATGAGCTTCGGAATGTCGTGCAGTAGAAGCGAAGTGCGGCTGCGCTGGCGGACTTCGCCGTCGAGCTCGGTGACGATCTCCAGATCCGAGGGATCCAAGGAGGTTTCGATCCACGGGCCGAGCGGGCAGAAGGTGTCGTAGCCCTTGCCCCTGGTCCATTGGCCGTCGTGGCGCTGCTGGTCGCGCGCGGTGACATCGTTGGCGACGGTGTAGCCGAGCACCACGTCCAGCGCGCGGGCGGCGGGCACGTCCTTGCACGGACGGCCGATGACGACGGCGAGCTCGCCCTCGTAGTCGACCTGAGAGGAGCTGGGCGGCAGGATGATCGGCGCGTTCGGCCCGATGATCGAGGTGTTGGGCTTGAGGAAGATCACCGGATCTTCCGGTGCGGGCCCGCCCATTTCGGCCGCGTGCGCCGCATAGTTCTTGCCGATACACACCACCTTGCTCGCCAGGATGGGCGCGAGCAGGCGCACATCGGCCAGCGGCCAGCTCCGCCCGGTGAACGTCGGCGTACCGAACGGGTGTTCCGCGATTTCCTTCGCGATGCTGTCGCTTCCGTCCCCCTCGATGCTGACGAACGCGACCCCATCGGGACTGGCTACTCGACCTAGACGCATGCCGGGCAGTCTATCGACCGGCTTCCACCTGCCCGAACGCGCCCAACCGAGCGGTACGCACGGCCGCGCACCGGCGGGCTGAGCCAGCTGTGCGCAGGCCGACATCCACTACCCGTAATCCACTTGCCCGGCCGGTGTAACGTAAGCCTCGCTGTTCACTCAATGGGACTTTACTCCCAAATAATGAGATATGAGGTGAGGCCGATGGCTACCGTCCCCCAGATCCAGGAGGCTCGACGGTGGTCCATGCTCGGCCTCGGCGTCTTCGCGCAGGCCGCCAGCGCGGTCTTCGTGAACGGTGCACCCTTCCTGCTGCCCGCGCTGACCGATCGGGGCATGCCGCTGGCCACCGCAGGACTTTTAGTGGCAATGCCCACACTGGGATTGGTCTGCACACTGATCGCGTGGGGGTACGTGGTCGATCGGATCGGTGAGCGCAAAGTACTGATCGGCGGTCCACTCCTGATGCTGGCCGCCGGCGTCGCCGCGTCGACCACCACGCACGACATCGCTTTGGGCGCACTGCTGTTCCTCGGCGGCATCGGCGCCGCGAGCACCAACGGCGCGAGCGGTCGCGTCATCGTCGGCTGGTTCCCACCGCATCGGCGGGGCCTGGCCATGGGTATTCGGCAGACCGCCCAGCCGCTCGGCGTCGCCGTCGGCGCGTTGACCGTGCCCGCCGTCGCGGCCGCATACGGTGTGCCCGCGGCGATTCTGGTGCCGGCGGTGATGGCGGGTGCCGCCGCGGTGGGCTGCCTGATCGGCATCATAGATCCACCGCGACCGACCGGGGCCGGCACCGATGCGGCGTTGCGCGCCAATCCTTATCGCGGTGATTCGACACTCTGGCGCATCCATGCGGTCTCTGTGCTGCTGGTCATACCGCAGGGCACCGTGTGGACTTTCGCACTGTTGTGGCTGCACCGCGACGTGGGCTGGTCGTTGGCCGCCGCGGGAATTCTGGTCACCGTGACCCAAATCCTGGGTGCCGCAGGGCGAATCGGTGCGGGCGCCTGGTCCGATCGCGTTAGCAGCCGGTTGGGTCCGTTGCGCACCGTCGCGATCGCCGCCGTGCTGTCGATGGCCGCGCTGGCACTGGCGGCGGCGACCCACATGTGGTGGGCCGCAATCCCGTTGCTCGTCGCCGCCTCGGTGATCACGGTCTCCGACAACGGGCTGGCCTTCACCGCCGTCGCCGAGATCGCCGGTCCCTACTGGAGCGGCCGCGGCCTCGGCATCCAGAACACCGGCCAGAATCTGGCGATGGCCGCGGTCCCGCCGACGTTCGGCGCCCTCATCAGCACAAGCGGTTTCGCGGCCGCCTACCTGGTGGCCGCCGCGCTCGCGGTAGCCGCCGTCCCCCTGGTTCCAACCGGCCGCAGCACCAATAACCGTCCAGCCCCGACGGATTGACGCCCGATCCGAGACTTCGATCCGAGGGCGGATGCGACGACCATCACTGTGGAAGGTCGGGAACGACTAGGCCACAACACTTTTAGTACAAATGCACCATTCAGCCCACTGAACACGACACATCGCGCAACCACGCGCTCCGTTGCTGATTACATCGCAACCCCCACCCCTGTCGCATTTAGCGACACCCTGTCGCCAACGGGTAGTATGGAAACATCCCGTCGCTATCAGGACCAGGAGCCAGATGCCGAGGATCGACGCACCAACCGTCGCCGAACACCGGGCGAACCAGGAACGCGCGCTGCTCGACGCCGCCCGGGTGGTGCTGCTACAGAACGGACCACAGGCGGTGACGCCCGCCACGGTCGGCGCGGCCGCCGGGCTCGCGCGCAGCAGCGTCTATAAATACTTCCGCTCCGGTGACGAAATCCTGTTCCGGATCGTGGCGGACGCGCTGACGGAATGGGGCGTGCGCCTGCGCGATACGGTCGAACGGGCCGAGACCGCCGCAGGCCAAGTCGAGGCCTACGTGCGAACCACCTTGGCACTGGCCGCATCCGGCGCGCACCGCATCGCCGTGCTCGGCAGCATCCTCCCCCGCGACGAGACCGCCCGGCGCGACCTGGCCGACGCGCACCACGAACTGGCCGGCCCGCTTCGGGCGGCACTGGCCGCCCTGGACAACCCGAATCCCGAACTCACCGCCGATCTGATCGACGGCGCACTGTCCCGTGCCATCGAACGCATCGATGCGGGCTGCCCGCTCGATGAGATCGCCCCGGAGACAGTCGCGTTCGTCCGCCGCGCGGTCGGCATCAGTCACCGGCCGAACCGCCACCGCGGCAAGGGCTGATCCCAGCCGGCCTCAAACCGCAAGCAGCGCAGCAGGATCGAAGGTGACCCGGAACGGCTTATCGGCGTCAACGACCGCATCGAAGATACTGCCGGAACCGACAACGGGGTCGGCGCCATAGCCGCCGTCGCCCAACACCATCCGATGCACCAGCACCTCGGGCTGGTGCTCGACGATCCAATACTGTGGAATGCCCACCGCCGCGTACTCGCGCACCTTCCGCACCCGGTCGGTGCGTTCGGTCCCGCTGCCCGGCGCGATGACCTCGACGGCCAGCCGCACCTCCGATCCCGGAATTCGCTTGGGCACGTCCGCGACCACGGCGGCCCTGGCGACCTCACGAGGAATCACGATGATGTCCGGCTTGCGCACTCCGCTGCGCGTGCTGACCTCCCAGCCACTCCCGACGCAGAGATGCACCGCGGCACCGACGGCACCGGCGTCGATGAATCGGCCGAGCCGCTGCGTCACGTGGTTGTGCCGAGCGCCGGCATTCACCTCGACCAGCCAGCCGTCCTCGAGCTCGAAACCCTTGCCGCCGCCGGGCACATCGCGCAGGTCCAGCCCGGCATACGGGCCGACCTGTGGCCGCTGCTTCCCGCGCCGTCCGTTCACCGAAACCTCCGTTTCACCAGGTGGTCCCTCGACGGGCGGCTGGGTGCGGCACACGTCATGGACTCAATCCCTGGTTACCACGCCACGTGCGTTTCACACGTACCCGAAAAGTCCCGCACCGGAAGTGCTCCGGCACGGGACTTCAGGAAGTTTCGCTCAGACGCCGGCGGCGATGCGGTCGCCGATCTCGACCGTCGACGCCGAGCCCGCGCGCGCGGCGAGGTCCTTGGCGACGGCGGATTCGATGCGGGCGGCCGCTTCGGCATTGCCGAGATGGTTGAGCAGCAACGACACCGAGAGGATCGCGGCTGTCGGATCGGCCTTGGACTGCCCCGCGATGTCGGGGGCGCTGCCGTGTACCGGCTCGAACATGCTCGGGTTGGTGCCGGAGGCATCGATATTGCCGCTGGCGGCCAGGCCGATGCCACCGCTGACGGCGGCGGCGAGGTCGGTGATGATGTCGCCGAACAGATTGTCGGTGACGATCACGTCGAACCGGCCCGGGTCGTTCACCATATGAATGGTCGCGGCATCGATGTGCTGGTAAGCCGTTGCCACATCAGGGAATTCGGCCGCGACCTCGTCGACGGTGCGCTGCCACAGCGAGCCCGCGAAGGTGAGCACGTTGGTCTTGTGCACCAGCGTGAGGTGCTTGCGGCGGGCCTGCGCCTTGGCGAAGGCGTAGCGCACCACGCGCTCGATGCCGAAGCGGGTGTTGGTGCTGACCTCGGTCGCCACCTCGTGCGGGGTCTGCACGCGGATCGCGCCGCCGGTGCCGGTGTAGGGCCCCTCGGTGCCCTCGCGGACGACGACGAAATCGATGTCGGGGGTGCCCGCCAGCGGACTTGTCACGCCCGGAAACAGCTTGGACGGCCGCAGATTCACGTGATGATCCAGCGCGAACCTGGTGCGCAGCAGCAGGCCGCGCTCGAGCACGCCGCTCGGCACCGACGGATCGCCGATCGCGCCGAGCAGGATCGCGTCGTGCTGCTGCAACTCGGGCAGCACGGAGTCCGGCAGAATCTCACCGGTCGCGTGGTACCGCTTGGCGCCGAGGTCGTACTCGGTCCGCTCGACACCGGGCTGGACCACGTCGAGCACCTTGAGCGCCTCGGCGATCACCTCGGGTCCGATGCCGTCGCCGGGGATGACAGCAAGCTTCATTGCAACAACGCTCCGTTCGATATCGCCGGCCGCACCATGACCGGCCGCGCTCAGTGCCTCTATTTCCCGGTGCCGCGCACCTTTCGACTCCCGCGCACGATGTCGTGCGCGTGGTGCCGATCGGTGCGCGGCGTCCGGGCCTTCGATCAGAACAGATCGACGACGACGACCTTTGCGGCACCGACGGATTCGGCGATCGCGGCCTCCACGTCGGCGGGCACCTCACGGTTGACGCGCAGCATCACCGTCGCGCCTTCCTTGTCGACGTCCTGGCTCAGCTGTGCGGCGAGGATGTCGATCCCGGCCTCGCCGAGCTTGGTGCCGATCTTGCCGAGCGCGCCCGGCTTGTCCTCGTAGTTCAGCACGGCCACGTTCAGGCCCTCGGCGCGCATGTCGTAGTTGCGGCCGTTGATGTTGACGATCTTCTGCACCTGCTGCGGCTCGGTCAGCGTGCCCGCCACGTTCAGGGTGCGGCCGTCGCCGAACACCGCGCGCAGGTCGACGACGCTGCGGTGGCTCGGGCTCTCCGACACGGTGTTCACCTGGGCGGTGATGCCGCGCTCCTTGGCCAGGGTCGGCGCGTTGACGAAGGTGACCTGGTCTTCGACCAGTGCCGAGAAGATGCCGCGCAACGCCGAAAGCTCCAGCACCGCAACGTCTTGCGCGGCGAGCTCGCCACGCACCTGCACCTCGACGCTGACCGGCAGTTCGTCGGACAGCGCGCCGAGCAGGGCGCCCTGCTTGCGCACGATGTCGAGCCACGGCGCGACCTCTTCGCCGACGCTGCCGCCGGTGACATTCACCGCACCGGGCACGAATTCCCCGGCGAGCGCGAGCAATACGGACTTGGCGACATCGGTGCCCGCCCGGTCCTGCGCCTCGGAGGTGGACGCGCCGAGGTGCGGGGTCACCACGACCTGCGGAAGCTCGAACAGCGGGCTGTCGGTGCACGGCTCGGTCTCGAACACGTCGAGGCCGGCGGCCCGCACGTGGCCGGACTTGATGGCATCGGCGAGCGCCTGCTCGTCGACCAGGCCGCCACGCGCCGCGTTGACGATGATGACGCCCGGCTTGGTCTTGGCGATGGCTTCCTTGCCGATGATGCCCTTGGTCTCCGGGGTCTTCGGCAGGTGCACCGAGATGAGGTCGGCGCGCTCGAGCAGCTCGTCCAGGCTCAGCAGCTCGATGCCGAGCTGGGCGGCGCGGGCCGGCGAGACGTAGGGGTCGTACGCGACGATCTTGGTCTCGAAGGCGGCGAGCCGGGCTGCGAACAGCTGGCCGATGCGGCCGAGACCGACCACGCCGACGGTCTTGTCGAAGATCTCGACGCCGTTGAACTTGCTGCGCTGCCAGGTGTGCTCACGCAGCGTCGCATCGGCGGCCGGAATCTGGCGGGCGGCGGCGAGCAGCAGCGTGACGGCGTGCTCGGCGGCGGTGTGGATGTTCGAGGTCGGCGCGTTGACGACCATGACACCGCGCTCGGTGGCCGCGGGCACGTCGACATTGTCGAGGCCGACGCCGGCGCGCGCGACGATCTTCAGGTTCTTGCCCGCCTCCAGCACCTCGGCGTCCACCGTGGTCGCAGAACGCACGAGTAGCGCGTCGGCTTCGGGGACCGCGGCGAGTAGAGCCGGGCGGTCAGGGCCGTCGACCCACCGAACCTCGACTCCGTCACCGAGCGCGTCGACGGTCGACTGGGCAAGCTTGTCGGCGATCAGGACAACAGGACGGCCTGCTTGGCTCACTGTGGAGTACTCCTGGGGAAAGGGGTCGGCAATTACCGCCGATCAGCTTAGTGGGCGTCGTTTCGGCATGTGCTACCCCCTGGTAAGGCGGCCGTCGTCAGTATGGCCCATTAGTCAAATTATGAAGACCGGTCTACTGTTACCACCATGGGTGCCAAGGGAACCGAGACGCGCGGCAAGCTGATCGACGCCACGCGCGGACTGGTCGAGAAGCACGGCTACTTCGGCGCGGGCCTCAACCAGATCATCGAGACCAGCGGCGCACCGCGCGGCTCGCTGTACTTCCACTTCCCCGGCGGCAAGGACCAACTCGTCGCGGCAGCCGTCGCCCAGTCGGGCAACGAGATCACCGCACTGATCGACGCGGTCGCACCCGGCGACACCGCGGCCGCGGCAACCAGCTTGCTCGCTGCTTTCGGCGATCGGCTGGAAGCCTCCGACTGGCACCAGGGTTGCCCGGTCGCCACGGTCACTCTCGACGTTTCCGCGGCGAACGACACGATCCAAGCCGAATGCGCCGCCGCGTACACGGCTTGGGAACAGGCGCTGCGCATTCGATTGCAGGCCGACGGCCGCTCGGACGCTGCGGACTTGGCCGCGGCCATCCTCGCCATGATCGAGGGCGCTTTGCTGTTGGCTCGGGCGCAGCGCAGCCGCGAGCCGCTCGAGCGGGTGGCGCGGACGATTCGCACGATGCTCTGATCCGGCGTTATGCCAAAGGTTTTCGCAGGTCTATCGAATATGTAGACCGGTCTATTAAGGAGAGATCTATGACCGTCAGCATCGTTGTCGGCGCCGCCGGGTTCATCGGCCGCGCCGTAGTCGAACAGCTGCTGAAACAAGGCGGGACCGTCACGGCCGCCCTACGGCCGGGAAGCGAGAACCGGCTCGCCGCATGGCTGGAGTCACGCGCTGTCGACCAGACCCGCCTCCACGTCGTGGCCTGTGACATCACCGCGAAAGATCTCGGCCTACCTGCCGAGCTCGACACGTCCGGCATCCACGACGTCTATAACTGCGCGGCGCGTTTCGCTTTCGGCCTCGACAAGGACGACGCGTACGCGGTGAACGTGACCGGCGCGCTCAACGTGCTCGACTGGGCGACGGAGCTGCCTGCCCTGCGGCGCGTCGTCCACATCACCGGCTATCGCGTCACCGTCGAGGACCCCGGCGAACAGCGCTACGAGCGTGGGGCTTACGAGGCCTCCAAGGTCGAGTCGGACCCGATGCTGCGGCGGCGGGCGGCCGAGCGCGGCATTCCGCTCACCATCGCCAATCCGAGCAGCGTGCTCGGCCCCGGCCAATACGTCGGGCTCGCAAGCATTGTCGCGGACCTGTGGCACGGCAGGCTCGTGGCGATCCCCGGCGGTCGCGAAACCTTCCTTCCGATAGTCGATCTGGACTACTTCGCGACCTTCCTGACCGCCTTGCCGAGCCAGGACGACACGGTGGGCCGATCCTTCACGGTGCTCGATCCCCGAACCCCGGTGCTGCCGGACCTGATTCGGCTGCTCGCGCGGCATCTGGGCGTGCGCGCGCCGCACTTCTCGATTCCGGTCAGTGTTATCCAGAAGCTGCCGCGGGCGCTCACCGGCGCCGACCCCGAGTCGCTGCCGTTCATCGCCGACGATCGTTACGACACCACTGCCGCGGAAGAGGTCGCACGGCGGGCCGGAATCACCATGCCGCACACGGAGACCGTGCTGCGCGCCTGGGCCGATCATCTGGTGTCGAGCCGGTTCGGTGCCGTCGAGGCGGATCCGACCGCCGGATTCGTCGACGGCACTTGGGTTTCCGGGGATCGGGAGAATCCCGAGTATGTGCTGTTGCACGGGCTGCCGGTCGACAGCGATTCCTGGGCGGCGGTGCGGGCGGCGCTCGAAGCACCGAGCTTGGTCGCCGACCTGCCCGGTCTCGGGCGGTCGGCACCGGGCGACATCGATGACGTGCTACCGCGATTGATGAGTTCCGTCCGCAGTCGTCCGGTGCTGGTCGGTCATTCGCTCGGCTGCGGTCCGGTGCTGCGGTACGCCGCGGCGCATCCGGAGCGCATCGCCGGCGTTGTCCTGGTGTCGCCCGCGTTTCTTCAGCAGCCGACCGGTCGGCTGCTGCGTTCCCCGCTGACCGCGGTGGCGTTGCGGCGAATGTCGGCCGCCGCCTTGGCAGCTCGGCTGGGCATCCCCATAGGCCCGGCGACGGACGCCGCCACCAACTTGCGGCGGCCACGAGTGGCAGCGCGCACGGTCGCTGCGCTGCGACGGGCGAGCGCACCTGCTCGGCGACACGAGTTGACGGAACTGCTGGCGGAGATCTCTGTGCCGGTGCGGATCGTCGTCGGCGCCGAGGACCCACTCTCGGCCGCGGTGACGAGCGAACCGATCGTCATCGAGGGCACCGGCCACTACCCACAGTTGACCCATCCGGCCCGGGTCGCGGCCGAGATCGCCCGGTTGGACGTCACCGCGCAGGCCCACTGACAAACGAGGAGGGCCCCGCACCACTCGGGTGCGGGGCCCTCTCCGGAATCGCGCTCAGTGGCGCGAGACCCGGTCGATCACTCGACCATCACGTTGATTCAGCGGCCGCCGAAGGATCCCGTCCACAGGGTGTTGACGATT
This sequence comes from Nocardia ninae NBRC 108245, assembly GCF_007990755.1. Classification (GTDB taxonomy): domain Bacteria; phylum Actinomycetota; class Actinomycetes; order Mycobacteriales; family Mycobacteriaceae; genus Nocardia; species Nocardia ninae. The sequence continues at coordinate 47,643 of NZ_BJXA01000065.1, forward strand.
CCGTGGAGAGCGGCACCGAAGGTGTCCAGGAAACCGCCGAGGGCAGCGCTACCGGTGTCGATGATAACGGGGATCATTTAAATACCTCTTCGTTGAAAGACCATCCAGTTGTACTGGCTGACACAAGGCACATCGGCGTCTCGACAAAGTCGGTTACTAATTTTCGCTGTTTAGTGACGCAGGTTACAGTCACATCACGAAGAACACCTGGTCAGGTGACCATTTGGGGTTCATGCCCGGAGAACCATGGGCTTGACCACGTCGTATGCGTCGACGCCGATGCGCGGAGATGGCCACAGCGGTAAACATGACAATCTTCTAAGAAATCGATGGGACCCGAATAAGAGGGGCATTCGGACTCGGACATTCCCGACAAGTAAGACGGTTGCAGAATACGTCGTAACAAGTGTTCGAATTCCTCGATAGCTCGCACTAGAAGCACTCGTTTGCGTCTCGTCGAACAACAGCATCCAGCTGCCGAATCAGCCCTGGATAAACCTGGCGCGCAATACCGTTCGCCGCCTCCGCAAAGCTGCTCAGCCTGCCGCTGCGACAGCTCGGGAAAACGCCCGCACCCGGGTGGTTTCCCGGTTGCGATGCCAGACCAGGCCGAGCCGGGAGTGCGCCAACCCGGTCACCGGCACGAAGCGCACCTCCGGCCGGTCGTGGTACACGGCGGTCGGATGGCACAGCAGCATCGCACCCTGGCCAGCCGCCACCAGCTCGATTCCCTCCCGCAGTGTGCCGACGCCAGGGCCGACAGGCACAGGCCGACCGCCCGGCGTGACATCCAGCGACTGCGCGCGCCGCCAGTACTGCGGCGCGGGCCCGCGCACACCGATCAACGCGAACTCGGCGAGATCCTCCGGCGACAAGCTGGCCCGCGCCGCGAGCGGATGTTCGTTGTGCACCGCCAGCATCTGAGGCTGCTCTGAAAACACCTGTCCTAGAACGAGATCACTCTCCCCCATCGGCAGCAGCACCACCGCGATATCGACCTCGCCGCGCTGTACCGGACCGAACGGGTCGGCCAGCGGAATCTCGATCACCTCGGTGCCGCAGTGCGGGAACCTGCGCGCGAACAGCGCGAGAGCGTCCGTCAGATTCTCGCTGGTCGAACCCTGAAAACCGATGCGCAGCACCCCTTCCATGCCGCGCGCGGCGGCCCGGACACCGTCCACCGTCGCACGCAGCGCAGCATACGCGGGCTGCAGGTCGGCGAGGAAGTCCGCGCCGAGCGGGGTGAGCGCGACCTTGCGACTGGTGCGCTCGATCAACCGCGCGCCCACCCGGTGCTCCAGCGCGCGCAGCAGTTGGCTGACCCGGCCCTGCGAGACGTACAGCCGTTCGCCCGCGCGTCCGAAGTGCAGTTCCTCGGCCAGCACCAGGAACGCCTCGAGCTCGCGCACCTCCAAGCCACTCATGACTGCGCCTCGCTCATCGGCTTCCCTCTCCACCGTCGATTAGTCCAGCTCATAGAACGATGAGACCTTCGCCGTTGTTTCCACCAGGCCTGGTCAGTTGGCTGGAGTCATGACACAGGTTGAGGAAATCGCGAGTCCGACACCGGCAGCGCGCGATTCGGCACGGCGTGGCTGGCTCGGCGTCGGTGCCGTGACCGGGGCCACGTTCACGGTCGTCACCTCGGAGATGCTCCCGGTCGGGTTGCTCACTCCGATCAGCGCGACTTTGCGGGTCAGCGAGGGCGCAGCGGGGCTTTCGCTGACGGCCACCGGCCTGGTCGCCGCGCTGTCCGCACCGCTGATCACCGCCGCGCTCGGCCGCACCGACCGCAGGCTCGTGCTCTGCGCGCTACTCGCGGTGCTGACGGTGGGCAATGTCGGCGCAGCGTGGGCGCCGAACTTCGCCGTCATGATGGGGGCCAGGGTGCTGGTCGGCGTCGGGATCGGCGGGGTGTGGGCGATCGCGGCGAGCATGGCGGCGCGACTGGTCCCGCCGAAGTCAGTCGGTACCGCTACCGCGCTCGTCTACAGCGGCGTCGCGGTCGCCTCGGTCATCGGCGTCCCCGCCGGGACCTACATCGGCGCTCTCGCCGGATGGCGCGCGGCGTTTCTCGTCATCGCCGGGCTCGCGGTGGTCCTGCTGGTCGCGATCGCCGTCCTGCTACCGAGATTGACTGCTACGCAGGCAGTTCCGCTTCGGGACACCCTGCGATTGATGCGAGAACCGCAGTTACGCACCGCATTGCTGGTCGTGGCGTTCCTGGTGACGGGGCACTTCGCCGCCTACACCTACATCCGCCCGCTGCTGGAGAAGGTGACCGGCATCGGCGCGAGCGCCATCGGCACCCTGCTCCTGGTGTACGGAATCGCCGGTGTCCTCGGCAATTTCGGCTCGGGTGCCGCAGGCGTGCGCAGCCCGCGCCGGACGCTGATCACGATCGGCATCCCGCTGGCAGTCACCGTGCTGTTGATACCCGCACTGGGCGGTTCGCTGTGGCTCGCGGTCGTGCTGATGGTGGTGTGGGGGCTGTCCTACGGTGGGGTGTCGGTCACCTCGCAGAACTGGGCGTTCGCCGCGGCACCCGACGCACGCGAGGCGGCGTCCTCGCTCAACGCGGGTGTCTTCAACGCCGCCATCGCCCTCGGTGCGTTCCTGGGCGGGCGCACAGCGGATGCGTTCGGCATCACCTCCGCGATGTGGCTCGGCGGCGCGCTGGTCCTCATCGCGCTGATCATCGCCGCGGTCAGTCGCCCGGCAGAAGCCCGCGAGCTGCGCGGATAGCCGAAAACCAGATGCGGTCGTGATCATCGGCCGCCTAGCATCGGCGGCATGGCCCTACGCGCGATCCCTGCTTCGATGGACCCGACGGTGGTCGGGTCCATCGACTTCGAGCTGGACCGAGTCGAGCGCGAGCACCGCGTCTCGGTCCGGCTCGCCATCGAAAGCGGCAGCCGCGCCTGGGGTTTCCCGTCGCCGGATTCCGACTACGACTGCCGGTTCGTCTACGTCGCGAGCCTGGATACCTACCTCTCGCCCTGGCGCACCCGCGACGTCATCGAGACGCCGCTGACCGGTCTGCTCGACGTGAACGGCTGGGACCTGGCCAAGGCGCTGCGCCTGCTGGTCGCGGGCAATGCCGTGCTCATCGAATGGCTGATGTCGCCGATCGTGTACCGCGGCGATACTCGGTTCCGAGATGACCTGCGCGCCTTGGCCGACGAGGTCGCCGACCGCGACCGGGTGGCCCGGCACTACCTGCACCTGGGTGGCAAGCAGTGGGAGTTGTTCGACCGCAACCGATCTCTGAAGAAGGTGTTCTACTCGCTGCGCCCGGCCATGGCGTTGCGCTGGCTGCGCGAGCATCCCGGCGCGGCGGTGGCGCCGATGCACCTGCCGACCCTGATGGACGAGTGCGACCTGCCCGCCGAACTGGTTGCGGCAGTGGCGGAGTTGACCGAGCTGAAGTCGCGCACCCGCGAAATGGGCAGCGGGACAGTGCCGGTGCCGATCGCCTGGTTCATTGAGGCCGAATTCGCGCTGGCGGCAGACACTTTCCCGAAGACCGCGGACCCGGACCTCGACCGCGCCCGTAGTCTCACCGCGGAGTTCTTCCGTGCCGAGGCACAGCAGTAACCGCTCACGATTCGGCGACGGCCGCCGCGTACGCCTGGGCGAGCCGGTGCGTGGCGGTCGGCCGATCCTGGTCCGGACGGGGGATACCCAAGTGGGACTCCCGGAGTTCATCCATGAACTCCGCCCATAGCTCCGGCCCGCCCTCCGCCAAAAGCTCGGCTCGCACCCGCAATCGCTTGGTGGTCGGCCGGTGCCGCAGCCCCCAAACCCCGAGTTGGGCCATGATCGGCACCAGTTGGATGGCAGGCTCGGTCAGCCGGTACTCCACCTTCTGACCAGGCCTGCCATCCGCGCGACTGAGCATGCCCGCCGCGACCAGCTTTTTTAGCCGGTCGGACAGGATGTTCGAGGCAATGCCCTCCTCCGAGCCGGCCAGCAGTTCCCGGAAATAGCGCCGGTTGCCGAACATCACGTCCCGCAGCACCAGCAGGGTCCACCGATCGCCGATCACCTCGATCGTCGCGTTGATCGGGCAGCCCGAGCGTCCCTCATCGCGCATCCACCGCTCCTTCGCCGCGAAACCGAGTCGAACTTCTGCTTGCAATATACAACCAGTTGTCCGTAATCTGATCGCAAGCGATTGCGAATTGCAAGCACTATAGAAAGACTGGCACCATGACAAAGCTGTACGTGCGCAACCTGGCGATCTCCCTCGACGGCTACGTCGCCGGACCGAACCAGAGCGCGGACAACCCGCTCGGCGAAGGCGGCATGGGTCTGCACGAGTGGGTCTTCGCCACGCAGACCGGCCGTACCTGGTTCGGCAACGAGGGCGGCGAGACCGGTGTCGACGACGATTTCGTCAAGGCGGGCGAGGTCGGCATCGGCGCAACCATCATGGGCCGCAACATGTTCGGGCCGATCCGCGGCGCGTGGCCGGACGAGGAGTGGAAGGGCTGGTGGGGCGACAACCCGCCGTACCACCACGACACCTTCGTGATGACCCATCACCCGCGGCCTTCGCTGCCGATGGCGGGCGGGACCACGTTCCACTTCGTGAACGACACCCCGGAAGAAGTACTGAAGCAAGCGGTCAAGGCAGCCGACGGGAAGGACGTCCGGCTGGGCGGCGGGTCATCGGTCGTGCGTCAGTTCCTACAGGCGGGTCTGGTCGACGAGCTCCATCTGGCCGTCGTGCCGATCCTACTCGGCGGCGGCGAACGACTCTACGACGACCTCGGCACGCTGCCGGGCTACCGGGTCAGCTCGGTGGTCCGCTCCCCCGCGGTCACCCACGTGCAGTTCCGCAAGGCCTGAGAAGTCCCCCGAAATGGGGAAAGGCCCCGCACCATGCCGGTGTGGGGCCTTTCGAAAGCTTGGGAGCGAATCAGAGAACGCGAACGTCCTGCGCCTGCGGGCCCTTCTGGCCCTGGCCGATTTCGAACTCCACGCGCTGCCCCTCATCGAGGGACCGGAAACCCGCGCCGCTAACGGCCGAGTAATGCACGAAGACGTCGGGGCCTCCGCCGTCTTGCGCGATGAAGCCGAAGCCCTTCTCGCTGTTGAACCACTTCACAATGCCCTGAGCCATTTCATACTTTCTGTAGACGAGCCAGATTCTGGCAAATGGAATGCCCTGGTCTCGTAGATCAACGATGCCATGATCCGACGAATTTCTCCACATCTTCCCCGGTCAACTGTGAGCAATACAACGCTGACGTGGGGTTGTTGCCTTCACCTCCCATGCTCTGACAGGCCCCGATCCGGGAAAACCACCCGAAACAGACGTTCGGGAACCTGAGCTTGTTGCCAGGCGCGTTCGTCGTCCCCCTCCGACGAATCGGCCTGTACCGCCTGCATCGCATAGTTGGCCGCATGCACCGCGTGGCCCGCGACATGGGCGGTGGCCGCGGCGTG
>NZ_BJXA01000066.1 GCF_007990755.1 Nocardia ninae NBRC 108245
GCTGGCATGAGAGTGGCGATTCCGTTGACGGGCACCCGCGGCGACGTGCAACCCGCGGTGGCGCTCGGGCTGGAGCTGCGCAGGCGCGGCCACGACGTCCTGGTCGGCGCGCCGCCGAACCTCGTCGACTTCGCCACCCGCACCGGCCTGGCCGCCGTCAGCTGCGGGCCGGACGTGCAGCAGCTCTACTCGTCCGACGAGGGCCAGAAGGCGCTGGCCGCGGGCAGCAGCTTCCGGCTGATGCAGCTGGTCGGCAAGCAGATGGCCGACTACGCCGAGCAGATGAACCGCGAGGTGATCGACGTGTGCGCGGGCGCGGACGTCATTGTGGCGACCATGCTGACCGAGGATCGGGCCGCGTCGGTCGCCGAGGCGATGCGGGTGCCGATGGTCTCACTGCACGGCTTTCCGTGCCGGAAGAACTCCGCGTATCCGTTCCCCGGCTCGCTGCCGCCGGCCTGGCACCCGCCCGCCGTGGTGAACCGCGCCACCTGGCTGCTCGCGGAGAACCTGCGCCGCGTCGTCTTCATGCGCTACCTCAACCAGCTGCGCAAGGAACTCGGCCTGCCGCGCACCACCGCCGCACCTGCCGACATGCTGGCGCGCGCGGGCGTGCCCGAGGTGCAGATCTACGACCGTGCCCTGGTGCCCGGCCTGGCCGAGGAGTGGGGCGAGCGCAGGCCGCTCGTCGGCTTCCTGCCGCTGGAGCGGACCGCCAGGGAGGCGCTCGGCGAGCTGGCCGCCGATCACGGGGAGGTGATCGCCTGGATCGCGGAGGGCGATCCGCCGGTGTACTTCGGTTTCGGCAGCATGCCCATCCGGGATACGCATGCCGTGCTCGCCATCGTCGAGGAGGTGTGCGAACGGCTGGGTATCCGCGGTTTGGTGAGTGCGGGCTGGAGCGATCTGGCCGCCGCCGACGCCGAAACCGGGCAGCAGGTCAAGGTGGTCGGCCCGGTCGCGCACGACATCGTCTTCCCCGTGTGTGCCGCCGCCGTGCACCACGGCGGCATCGGCACCACCTTCGAGAGCCTGCGGGCCGGGCTGCCGACGCTGGTCTGTTCGGTGTCGTTCGACCAGCCGATGTGGGGTGCGCAGGTCGAACGACTCGGTGTCGGTGCGCATCTGAGCTTCCGCAAGCTCGACCGGGAGCGGCTGGAAGCAGGAGTACGGACACTGCTGGATCAGGGAACCGCGCAACGGGCGAAAAACCTTGCCGGAGAGCTGCAATCGCACGCGGACGCGACGCCGCGCACCGCCGACATCGTCGAGGCGACCGCCGGGTGAGCAGGCAGACCGCAGGCGGGGCGCTATGAGTGGAGTGGCCCGCGCTTGCGGCGATTGCGCCGTCATGTTCCGGCGGGCGGTGCGGCATACGCTGCGTAGCCGAGACACGCTGCTGATCTCGCTGTTGTTGCCGGTACTGATCATGCTGCTGTTCGTGTACGTGTTCGGCGGCGCGATACAGGTGGACGGTCCCTACATCGACTATGTGATTCCCGGAATCATCCTGCTCTGCACCGGATTCGGCGCCTCGATCACCGCCACAGCGGTGGCGACCGATCTGCGCACCGGCGCGGTGGACCGATTCCGGACCTTGCCGATCTTTCGGCAGGCATTGCTGGCCGGGCATGTGGGGGAGGGGGTCGTGCGCAACATGCTCGCCGTCGCCGTGGTGCTGGTGGTCGGGGTGATCCTGGGCTTCCGTTCTAACGCAGGGTTTTTCGGGTGGATCGGCGCGCTCGCGGTGATCGTGCTCTTCGTGCACGCGATCACCTGGATCGCGGTGGCGCTGGGCCTGCTTGCGCAAAACCCCGAGGCCGCAGGCGGATTCACCTACGCCATCATGTTCATCCCCTACATCAGCAGTGCCTTCGTGCCGACCGCCACCATGCCGTCCTGGTTGCGCGGCTTCGCCGAGTATCAGCCCGCGACGCCGGTGATCGATACGCTCCGTGGCTTGCTCATCGGCGGCGAATGGCACAGCAGCGCGGCTCTTGCGGTGCTCTGGTCCGTCGGGCTCGCTGTGGTCGGCTATGCCTGCGCCGCAGGGCTTTTCGCTCGTCGGTCGCGGGTATGAATCCGTTTTGATGGTATGCCCGTACCATTTATATGGTACGTTGATATCACCAACACGGGAGGGGAGATCATGCCGAAGATCGGACGATTCACCAGCGACGAGGCGCAGGCCACCTACCTGCGAAGCTACGACGCCATGGCGGCACGGTGGCCGGTGTCATCGACAGAGCTCGATATCGAAACATCTTTCGGGACAACACGAGTGCGTAGGTCAGGCGCGGGGGAGGGCGTCCCGCTGCTGCTACTCCCGGGCATGTCGGGCAACAGCCTGGTGTGGGGCCCGTTCATCGAGGACCTGGCCCGCCACCGCATCGTGTACACCACCGATGTCATGGGATGGGCGGGCCGCTGTGTGCAGACCACGCCGATGCGCGACGAGACCGATATCGCCCGCTGGGCCGGCGAGGTGATCGCCGGACTCGGTGCGGATCGCGTCCACCTCGCGGGCTACTCGCTCGGCGCGTGGCTGGCCGCCGTTATCGCCGCTGAGCATTCCGATCGGCTGGCCAGTCTGAGCCTGCTGGAGCCGACCCCGGCCATCTTCGGCAGGCCGCCCTGGCGGGTGCTGCGGAAGTTCATCGCTGCGGGCTTCCGCCCGACCCGGGAGAAGATGCAGAAGCTCAACGATTGGCTCCAGCCGCGTATCCAGTTCACCGAGGAGGAATGGGGAATGATTCTGGCGGGCGTGAAGTTCCGGATGGCACTACCGTGGCCCCGCCCGCTCACCGACGACCGGCTGGCCGCGATCACCGCACCGGTGCTCGCCCTCTACGGCGCCGAGTCGGTCATTCACGATCCCGAGGTGGCGGCAGGTAACGTCCGACGGCATTTCCCCGCGGCCGATATCGAGACCTACCCCGGCGTCGGGCACGACATGCTGTGGGCGATCCCGGATCGGGTGATCTCGCGTTTCCTGGATTTCGCCGGAAAGCACGACTCGGTCCAGGTCTGAGCCGTCAGGACGGAGTGTCCGGCCGCGAATCCGTCTTGGCGCGTTCGCGTTCGGCGGCGGTGGCGAGGTAGTCGCCGAGCTCCCGCCGCAGCGTGACGTCGAGCGAGCGGGCCAGCGTGGAGTGCACCGAAGTGACGGCCAGCTCGCGCATCTTGCTCAACATCGTTGTGGTGTCGGCGATTTCGCCGCTGGTCTCGGGGAGCCAGCCCGCGCCGTGCTCATCGATGATGTGCTGCTTGGCGGCGGTGATCATGATGTGGGTGATGTCGTCGATCCGGGCGGCGACCTCGGCGTAGATCTCGATGAGGGTGCGCAGTTCCAGGCCGTACTCGTGCAGCTCGGCGAACGAGGTGAGCAGCTGCGTCTCGGTGAACACCACGGTGTCACCTTCGAGCCGGACCAGTTTCATCTCGCGCAGCCGGTCGACGAGCTCGTCGGCCTCCGCGCCGAGGATGGTGCCGATCAGCTCGCGCGGCACCTCGAAGGCTTCGTCCTTCGACCACGACGCGGTGACCGCGTGCTGCAAGCCGAGCACCTCGGTGAGGTCCTTGCCGGTCTCCCAGCTGGTGATGAAGTCGCCGATGTGCGCGGTGGTGAAGCCGCGTTGCAGCAGCGCGTCGATCAGCCGCAGTCGCTCGAGGTGCGAATTGTCGTAGATGCTGGCCCGGCCGTCCTTGCCGACGGGCGGGGGCAGCAGGCCACGCTCCTGGTAGGCGCGCACATTGCGGGTGGTGGTGCCCGCGGCGCGCGCGAGGTCATCGATGCGGTACTCCATCGATTCCACCTCCTCGCCCACCTGCGCGCCGGAATGCCGGCGACCGAACAGCCCGGTCATTGATCGACCGAGTCTATCGCCAAGGCCGCCGGCACCGGTCATCTAGGAAACCGCCGCGATCCGGGGCTTGCGGGCGTTGCGGTCCGCGGCGACGACCGTGTAGTCGGCGAGGTCGACGGTCCGCAGCTGATTAACGTACTGGGTGGCGAAGCCCGGATACATGGTCGCGTTGAAACCGTCCTCGGTGAGGTACCAGCTGCGGCAGCCCGAGTTCCAGGTGGTGCCGGTCAGCCTGCGCTGCATGCCCGCGTTGTAGCGGTCCTGCCGGTCCTTGCGGACGTCGAGCACGCGCAGATCCTGCTCCAGGATGGTGCCGATGGCACTGACCAGGTAGTCGATCTGGGCCTCCATGTACACCAGCGCCGAGTTGTGGCCTGGCCCCGAATTCGGTCCGAAGGTGAAGAACAGGTTCGGATACCCGGACACGGCGACACTCTTGTAGGCGTACGCGCCGCGCGACCATTCGTCGGCCAGCACCCGGCCGTCCCGGCCGACGACCGGGATCGGGGTGCCGGTCTTGGATACGTCGAAGCCGGTGGCGAAGACGATGCAGTCGGCCTGGTGCTCGATGCCTTCCGCGGTGCGGATGCCGTTTTCGGACAGCCGCGCGATGGGCCAGGTGATCAGCTTGCAGTTGTCCCGTTGCAGCGCGGGGTAGTAGTCGTCGGTCATCAGCAGGCGCTTGCAGCCCGCCCGGAAGTCCGGGGTGAGCTGGCGGCGCAGCCAGGGATCCTTGACCTGCCTGCGTAATTGGGCCCGCCCGACCAGTTCGACGACCCTGGTCAGCGGCGTGTTCCAGACGACGCCGAGCGCGACCGACTCGTGGCCGTAGAACCAGGCCTGCCGGGCGAGCTGCTCCGCGGCGGGCACCCGGCGGTAGAGCTCCTTGGTGACCGCGTTGGTGCGCCGGTTGACCCGGGGCAGCACCCAGCCCGGGGTGCGCTGAAAGACCTTGACCGAAGCGGCTTTATCGACCAGCTCCGGAATGATCTGCACCGCGCTGGCACCGGTGCCGACCACCGCGACCTTCTTGCCGGTGAAGTCGTAGTCGTGATCCCAACGGGCACTGTGGATCTTGTGCCCGGCGTAGTCCTCGATGCCGCGAATGTTCGGAAAGCTCACATTGGCAAGCGGTCCCGAGGCGAGCACCACGGCGCGGGCCCGGACGGCCTCGCTGCGGCCGTCGATGGTGATCTCCCACAGCCCGGCCGGCTCGTCGAAGGCGATGCCGGACACGTTGTGGCCGAACCGGAAATGCGGTCCGAGGCCGAACTCGGCCGCCATCGTCTCGATATAGCCGAGGATTTCGTTGCTGCCCGAGTAGGTGTGCGACCAGTCCGGGTTCGGCGCGAAGCTGTAGGAGTACAGCCGCGACGGAATGTCGCACGCCGCACCGGGATAGGTGTTGTCGCGCCAGGTACCGCCGATCGCGTCGCCGCGCTCGAAGATGGCGAAACTGTCGATCCCCTGCTGTTTCAGGCGAATCGCGCTGCCGATACCGGCGAACCCGCCGCCGATGATGGCGACGTCCAAAGTCTTGCTGCTCATCTGCCTCACGCCGCCGGCTCGTAGGTGACTTCCTTGACCCAGGTGGGGTCCCTGCGCAGCAGCGCCTTCGGCACCCTGGCGGTGATCTTCACCAGTGCGTCGGCGAACAGGTGGTACGGGTGGCCGCGGTCGATCACCCAGCCGCCCTGCATCTTCACCAGCTGATACATCGGCAGCCTGCGCGCGAATTCGCTGCGCTCACCGACATTGGCATAGCGCTTGAGCGCCGAGTACAGCTTCTCCTCGTCGACGCCCATCTCGACGATGTTGTCGCGCATCTTGTTCAGCAGCGGCACATAGCTCAGCACACCGATGATCAGCGACGGCTTCAGCCAGCCGCCGACGAGGTCGGTGGCGAGTTTGCGGATATGTGCGTGACCGAGCAGATCCATCACCGCGAAATCGACGGCCAGATGCCGGGATTCGTCGTTGTTGATCTTCTTGAAGACGTCCTGGCAGACCGGGTCGTGGATCTCGTCCATGATGAACTTGACCAGCGCGCCGTCCAGCGCGACCTCGAGCATCGGAATCACGGTGCCCAGGAACGACAGCGACATGCCGTCGGCGTACTTGTCCAGGAAGTCGATCACCAGCTTGACGTTCACATTCGGCTGCGGGATCTCGTCACCGTCGAGCATGCCCCAGCGCCGCATCAGCGCCAGCTCGGCATTGGCGTGGCGCTGCTCCTCGGCGTGGAAGTAACGGTAGATCTCGCGCAGCGTCTCGGTGGGCGCCTTCTTCGCCATGGCGGCGAAGCCGCGCGCGCCGACGTTCTCGATCCACATCAGGTCGGCCATGAACGGCTTGAGCTTGGCGTGCAGCTCGGGCGAGATCGTCTCGGCACCCGGTGCGTCCCAGTCGATATCGGCCAGCGCCCACTGCCGGTCCTTGATCTTGGCGAGCATGTCGTCGAAGTCCATCGTGATGGCCATGTCAGACTCCTGTCTTGTCGGTGACCGAGGTGCGGTCGGTGGCGGGGGAGTTGTCCTGGGGCAGAACCCGATCCAGGAGGCCGAGGACATAGGTGTACTGGGCGGGGAAGTAGCGCTTGAGCCGCCAGACGACGTGGGCGTCCAGCTGGGGCAGCACATACAACTGCCCACGATCGTGGGCGTCGAGGGTGTTGCGGGCGACGTGTTCTGGCGTGAAGCCGGTCCAGCGCATCAGGGTGTCGGCCAGCCGGGCCGACTGCTGGGTGATCCGGCCGTCCTTGGCCACATTGGTTTTCACGAAGGTGGGGCACAGCACGGTGACCGCGACGCCGGTGCCGCTCAGCTCGGCCGCCATCGTCTCCGACAGCGACATCACCCCGGCCTTGGATACGTTGTAGACCGACATCGACGGTGCGGCGGCGAACCCGGCCGCCGAGGCGACATTGATGATGCCGCCGCGCCGGGCGGCACGCAGCTGCGGCGTGAAGACCTCACACCCGTGCACCACACCCCACAGATTGATGCCGAGCGCCCACTCCCAGTCCTCGAAGCCGACCTGGCCGACCCGCTTGCCGCCGATCCCGACGCCCGCGTTGTTGATGACCAGGCTGACCGGGCGCTCGAACAGCGATTCGGCAAAGCGCGCAAGGTTTTCCACGTCCTCGCGGTGTGCCACATCGCAGCGGAACGCGTGCGCGGTGCCGCGATGCTTGCCTTCGATCAGCGCGACGGTCTCGTCGGCGCGCGCCTCATCGATGTCGGCGCAGATCACCTGCCCGCCGCGCTCGGCGATCTCCAGTGCGAAGGCCCGGCCGATGCCGCTGCCCGCCCCGGTCACCACCGCTCGCGCGCCGTAGCTGCGCCGTGGCCGATTACCCAGTGGCAGCAGCTTTTCCAGTCCGAACATCGTCAGCTCACCTTCTCGGAGACAGTGCGGGCGGCCAGTGCGGTCCGCAGGAAGTCGGCTGCGCGGGCCAGGGCCTGATCGGCCTCGGGCACCAGCGTCGGCAGCGCCTGGAAGACGTGCACCTGGCCCGGCCACACCTCCAGCTCGCAGCTGCCGCCAGCGGCGCGCACCATCGCGCAGAGCGCTCGCGCATCGGCACTGAGCATTTCGGTGCCGCCGACCTGAATCAGCATGGGCGGCAGCGACATGCCCTCCGGCACGGTCAGCCGCAGTCGCGGGGTGTCGTCGGGCAGGCCCCGCGTATAGGCGCGTGGCATCCGGCTCGCCGCCTTGGCGGAGATGAGCGGATCCCGTTGGCGCCGTTCTTGTTCGGCGGCCAGCTGCAGGGTGAGGTCGAACAGTGGGGAGAACATCACCACGGCCGCGGGCTGCGGAATGCGGCGGCGTTCGTTCTCGATGAGCAGGTCGAGCGCGAGATGCCCGCCCGCCGAATCCCCGGCGATCACCAGGTCGTCGGCGGTGTAGCCGCGGTCGAGCAGCCAGCGGTAACCCGCCTCGACATCGTCGGCCGCGGCCGGGAAGCGGTGCTCCGGCGCGAGCCGGTAGTCGGTCAGGAAGACCGGGAGACCCGTCTTGCGGGACAGCTGCGCGGCCAGTCCGCGGTGCGTGCGGGCGGAGCAGATGACGTAACCGCTGCCGTGGATGTAGTAGACGGCGCGCTTGCCGAAGGAGACGCCGGGCGCGCGGACCCATTCGCCGCGCACCGCCCCGGACCGCACCGGGGTGACGGCGGTGCCGCGGGGCACCGGGCCGCCGACTGCCATGAAGGTGGCGACGAGCTTGCGGGCGAACCAGACTCCCGGGGCGTTCATCGGCACCGCGTTGTTCAGCGGGCGCAACCCGAACTGGGTGGCCGCCGCGGCCAGGGTGGCCCGCGTGGAGGGTGCGGTGGGTACGCCTGTACTTACCCACCCCGCCGGCTCCGCCGGCTGCCGACCTCGGGAGATCGAGGTCCTCGTTGACCTTGTCATGTGTTCAGAATCATCGATGAATGTGCCAGTTGTCAATGGCACATTTGTTGCAGGCTGATCGCGATAGGGTCTGACCTGCGACGACGACCGCGGCATCAGCTGGTGTGCTGGTGCCGCGGTCGTCGGGGGCGGGGCTGTTCAGTTGTCGGATACTCACTGCGCTTTGCGCAGGCCCAGGTACTGCAGGGCGGCGAAACCGCCGACGGTGGCGGCCTGCATGACCGTCCAGATCGAGCCGACCAGATTCAGGTCGAGGGCGCCTGCGATGAGGGCGGCGAGGCTGACCACGGTCCACGCGGCGTTGCCTGCGATCACCACGCGGGTTGCCGCGGGGCTGATCGTCTGCCGGGTACCGACGATCGCCACCGCCACGCCGTACAGCGTCAGGAAGATCCCGATCGGAATGCCGAGCTCGGTGTTCAGGCCGAGCAGCGACTCCAGCGGTCCGGCGAGGGCGAGGTAGGCCAGGCCGTTGACGCCGGTGACCACGGCATCCAGGCGGAGCGAGAGGCGGAGCAGCTGCGGGCCGGGGGCCATGACGGAGGACAGGTAGGACGGGGCGGTGGCGTTCATGACTGTGGTTTCCTTCGGTGAATCAGTATGTGGTGGAGCGGGTTTCGATCAGGCGGCGGCGGGGACCTTGTCGAGGAAGCCGTACACGTTGGCGATGCGGCCGTCGGTGACCACGGCGACGTCGAAGCCGACAACCACCGCGGGGGCGTCGGCGGGGCCGAGCTCCCAGGTGAAGCGGACCTGGTCGTGGTGGGCGTCCACCGGGCCGGCCAGCCGGAAGGTCCAACCGGGGAATTGCGCTTGCGCCGCGGCGATCCCGGCGTCGATGGCGTCGTGCCCGGCCACCGCCATCAGCGGGTCGGTGTAGCCGGCGGTCTCGGTGAACACCCGGGCGACGGCGGCCTTGCGGGCGGCGGCGTCGGTGGTGTTCCAGGCTTCCAGGTACTGGGCGACGATGGTGTCCATGATGAGCTCCTTCGGGGCTGTGATCTGCGGTTTCGCTGTCGTTCTTGCTGACAGGAACTACGTTATGGCCGCAGGGGGGTGCCCCGAATCAGTCATCTATAAGTACTTTTCGCCGCCGTATACGTATAGGCGGCGCGTGGGATCAGTAGCCGCGGTCCGGATCGATCGGGGCCAGAAGATCTTTGCCCGCGACGAAGCGCTGCACGTTCGCGCCGACATGGTCGGCGAAGGCGGCCAGTCGCAACTGCGGCGGGTTCGAATCATGCGGCGTCACAATGGCATTCGGCAGCACCCAGAGCGGGTGCCCGTCCGGCAGCGGTTCCGGCTCGGTGACGTCGAGACCTGCGCCGGCGATCGCGCCGGAGGCGAGCGCGGTGACCAAGGCGTCGGTGTCGACGAGGCTGCCGCGGGCGATATTGATGACCCAGGAGGACGGCTTCAGCCTGGCGAGCACGTCCGCGTCGATGAGATGGTGCGTCGCGGGGGTGGCGGGAGCCGCGACGACGACGTGATCGGTGCGGGGCCACACGCGGGAGAGGTGGTCGGTGGAGATCGTCTCTATCGTGTCGGGGATGCCGGGGCCGGTGACCGGGCGGCCGGACCGGTTTACCGCGATCACCTGCGCGCCCAGCGGAGTGAGCATGGGGATCAGTGCGCGGCCGATACCGCCTGCGCCGACAATGGTGACCGTCTTGCCGCGCAGCGAACCGATGTGCGGTATGAAATCCTGCTGCCGCCAGCTGGCCGCGCGTAGATGCTCGGGCAGATAACGCACCCCGGCCAGCAGCAGCATCAGCGCGTGCTCGGCCACGCTCGCCGCGAAAGCGCCTGCGGCGGAGGTGAATTGCACCTTCGGGTGGGCGGCGATGATGCCCGCGTTGAACCATTCCTCGACGCCGGCGGCGGGGAGTTGCACCCACTCGATCGTGCTCGGCAACTCGTCCGGGAACTGTCCGGGCGTGCCCGCCCAGATCAAGCCCTGCGCCTCGCCGAGGTCGGTTATCGTCGCGCCGCCGTCCACCACCGCCTTCGCCAGCAATGCGGGCGGCGGGTCGGCCGGTCCGATCGCTATCGCTACTGCCGGTCGGTTCATGGAGGACCTCCTTCGGAGCAGTACAGCGGGTTCGCACGGCAGCTATGGCAGCGCCTCCGCGACGTTATCACCGTCGTCGAGCCTGCTTGCCGCGCCGCAGCGCAGGGGCCCCGTGAGTGTTCTCCGCCCCACTTGCCGCGTGCGCAGTTGCCTTCTGCCGGTGACTTCGCTGCCATCCGGTGGCAGGGGACCATGCGCGCGGCCGGTCAGATCGGTTGTGGCTAGTCCGCGTCGAGGTCGGTTTCCGCGTCCAGATCGGCGTCCACCTTGTCGCGATCGGCCCACTCCAGCAGCTGGTCGATCTCGAAGACGGCGTCGTCGATGCCCGCGTGCAGGTCGCCGAGTTCGGCGAAGCGGGCGGGGACGGTTTTCATGGTGAAGTCGCGCGGGTCGATGTCGGGGATCTCGTCCCAGCGGATCGGGGTGGAAACGGTGCCGGTCGGCACGCCGCGCACCGAGTAAGCGGCGGCGATGGTGTGGTCGCGGGCGTTCTGGTTGTAGTCGACGAACAGCAGCTCGGGATCGCGGTCCTTGCGCCACCAGGTGGTGGTCACGTCGTCGGGTGCGCGGCGTTCCACCTCGCGGGCGAAGGCCAGCGCGGCGCGCCGCACGTCCTTGAAACCCCAGTTCGGTGCGATCCGGACATAGATGTGTAAACCGTTGCCGCCGGAGGTCTTCGGCCAGCCGACCGCGCCGAGCTCGTCGAGCACCTCCTGCGCGACACCGGCCACCCGCTGCACCCGCGACCACGGACAGTCCGGCATCGGATCCAGGTCGATGCGCCACTCGTCGGGGCACTCGGTGTCGGCGGCGCGGGAGTTCCACGGATGGAACTCGACGGTCGACATCTGCACGGCCCAGATGACATCGGCCAGCTCGTGCACGCACAGCTCGTCGGCGTGCCTGCCGTAGCGGGGGAAGAAGACGCGCACCGTGGGAATCCAGTCCGGCGCGCCCGCGGGCAGCCGCTTCTGGTGCACCTTGTCCCCGGCCAGTCCCTTCGGGAAGCGGTGCAGCATGCACGGCCGGTCGCGCAGCGCGCGGACGATGCCGTCGCCGACGCTCAGGTAGTACTGCACCAGGTCGAGCTTGGTCGCGCCGGTGTCCGGGAAGTACACCCGGTCCGGGTTGGAAATGCGGATCGTGCGGTCGCCGACATCGAGTTCGATGGCCGGCGACGCAGACTTGCTGGCCACGCGTCCGACGATAGCCGAAGCGGCACCGGCAACGGGGGTGGAAAACGGGCCGCACACTGTGCAGCATCGTGGTATGCATGAGAGTATGAGCGGAGCGTGGCATGAAGATCATGCGGCGGCGAGTGCTGACGAGGCGGCGGCATGACCAAAGCGACACGGGTGACCGTGACCCTGGATCCGCAGGTGGCCGAATGGGCGAAGCAGGCCGCCGACCAGCAGAATCGCAGTCTCTCCTCGGTGATCAACGCCTCGCTGCGCACCGCGCTGGTGCACGACAGCCTGGCCAAGCTGGCCGTCGACGAGGCCGCCGAACAAGCCGCCGCCTACGACGACCTGACCATCGCCGAGGCGGCCGAAACCGACGCCCGCCGCAACCGCGGCGCGGCATGAGGCGCGGCGAAGTCTGGCGTTACTCCCCGGCACTGCGCGACGGCACCCCGCTGCCCCGACGCATGTCGGTGGTGCTGGTCTCCGACTCGGCCGTGATCACTTCCCCGTACCGCTGGCTGCACGTCATCCCGCTGCGCGACGCCGACCCCGGCCACGTCCTGGCCACCCACACCGAACACGGCTGGGCCGACACCCTCGAACTGCACCGCGCCTACCGCCCGTGGCTCACCGAACAACTCGGCGAACTCACCGTCTCCGAGTCCGAATCCCTCGACGCCCGCCTGCGCGCCACCCTCAGCCTCTGATCTGCGGCTTCGCTGCGCGTGAACAACGACGGCGGCTGCCGATTCGGCGAGCACACTGGACCCTATGATGCGAAAACTGCTCCGGGCCATTCGAAGACTGTTGGGCGGCAAGGTAGCCGGAGGTGGTCCGCCCCGCGGCGGTAGCGGCGGTGGTACGGCGGGCGTCCGCGAGCCCCGCCGACCGGTGCCGCCGGACAATCAACTGGGCGGTACCCGGCCGATCGAACCCGACCCGAAGACGATCACCCTGCCTGACGCTCGGCAGTGACTCCAGCCGGCTAGGTGACCGACGCGAGGGCGAACGGAAGGACGGCGTCCGCACCCGCCTTGCGCAGCGCGTGCGCGGCGAGGGTGAGGGTCCATCCGGTGTCGGACAGCGCGTCCACCAACAGGATCGGGCCCGCCACGTCGGTGAGGTCGGGGACCTCCCAGGAGTCGAACAGGCCCGCGACGCGGTGGGCGGAGTTGGCGGCGGACACCGGTGGGCGGTCCGGGCGGGTCGGCAGCGTGCCGAGGTCGTGCATGCGGCCCACCTCGGCGAGGCCCGCGGCGAGGGTGGCGGTCAGCACGGGGTAGCGCGGGGATTCGAGGGCCATCACCGCGGTCGGGCGAACGGCCCAATCCCAGTCGCGCAGTACGGCGATACAGGCCTCGAAGACCTTCTCGGGGATGGGATCGTCGGGCCCGTCGAGCAGGGTGCGCAGGCGCTGACCCCAGCCGAGATCGGTGAGCCTGCCGAGCACACGCCCCGTCTCGGCCCCGCCGGTGATCTTGCCGGACAACGGAACACCGAGCTTCGCCATGCCGGTGGGCCACTGCTTGCGCGGGCTCAGATCCAGACCCGGCCGGTCGAGCCGGGCTCGGGTGGCGGCAACCGCGTCGGCGTCCACCGTGACGTCGGGCCGGGTGCCGGTGCAGTTGTCGCAGCGCCCGCAGCCGGGCGAATCCGTTTGTCCCGCAGGCAATCCGGGGTCGTCGAGCTGGCGACGCAGGAACTCCATCCGGCAGGCGGTGGTCGACTGGTAATCGATCATGGCCTGCTGCTCGACCTCGCGCGCCTCGGACAGTCGCTCGTAGCGTTCGGTGTCGTAGGTCCACGGCTGACCGGTGGAGATCCAGCCGCCGCGCACCCGGCGCACCGCACCGTCCACGTCGAGCACCTTGAGCACCATCTCCAGCCGGGACCGGTTCAGCTCGACCAGCGGCTCCAGTGCGGCCGTGGACAACGCCCGATCCGTGTCGAGCGCGTCGAGCACCGAGCGCACGATGTGCTCGCGCGGGAACGCAACGGAGGCAAAGTAACTCCAGATCCGCGCGTCCTCGGGTCCGGGCAGCAGCACCACCTCGGCCCGCTCGGTGGCGCGGCCCGCGCGACCGACCTGCTGGTAGTAGGCGATGGGGGAGGACGGCGCGCCGACGTGCACGACGAAGCCGAGATCGGGCTTGTCGAAACCCATCCCGAGCGCCGAGGTGGCGATGAGCGCCTTCACCTCGTTGTTCAGCAGCGCCGCTTCCAGCGCCTCGCGTTCGGCGGGATCGGTCTGGCCGGTGTAGGCGGCGACGGTGTGGCCGTGCGAGTTCAGCACGTCGGCCAGATCGTGCGCGGCGGCGACGGTGAGCGTGTAGACGATGCCGGAGCCGGTCAGGCTGCGCAGATGCCCGCTGAGCCACGCGGTGCGTTCCACCGCGTCGTCGAAGCGCACCACCGACAGGTGCAGCGACTCGCGGTCCAGCGTGCCGCGCAACACCAGGGTGTCGGTGCCGATCTGGGTGGCGACGTCGGTGACCACCCGATCGTTCGCGGTCGCGGTGGTGGCCAGCACCGGTACGTCCGAGCCGAGATCGGCGATGAGTGTACGAATCCGCCGGTAGTCGGGCCGGAAGTCGTGGCCCCAGTCCGAGACGCAGTGCGCCTCGTCGATCACCACGAGGCCGGCGTCGGCGGCGAGTTTCGGCAGCACCTGGTCGCGGAAGTCCGGATTGTTCAGTCGTTCCGGGCTGACCAGCAGTACGTCCACCTCACCCGAGGCGACCTGTGTGTGGATCTCGTCCCATTCGGTGACATTGCCCGAATTGATGGTCGCGGCAACCACACCCGCCCGTTGCGCGGCGGCGACCTGGTTGCGCATCAGCGCCAGCAACGGCGACACGATGACGGTCGGCCCGCGCCCCGCCCCGCGCAACAGCTTCGCGGCGATGAAGTACACCGCCGACTTACCCCAGCCGGTGCGCTGCACCACCAGTGCGCGGCGCCGCTGCACCACCAGCGCCTCGATCGCCGTCCATTGGTCCTCCCGCAGCCGAGCGGCAGGTCCGGCGAGTTCGCGCAGCAAATGTTCCGCGCGCTCGCGAAGGTCGGGTGCGGTGAGGTCGATCGCCGGGACATCGGTCGCCGTGGTCATGGGCTCCATCGTGCCCGACGGTACCGACACGAACCGTGCTCGTCGCGCGCGCCCGCCCCGACCGTGCATGTCGCGGTCGATACCGATCGGACTCTCGGTATCCGCCGTGATGTGGCTTACACTGCCTGGATCGCTGCTATGTCGGCCGAAATCCCCGGCCACGGCGGCGTTCACCACAAGTGAGTGCGGTTCGAACGATACGAGGCTGCTGTCGACGCCGAGGACGAGTCGAATGAGCGAGACAACCGTGGCACGGCCCTCGGCGAAGCCGAGCGCAAGCGAGGCGCGGCCATGAGCAGTTATCTGCGACTACTGCGCGACTGGTGGCGCGACGGCGTCGACTACCGCTGGGTGGTGAACGCGCTCGCCGACCGCTCGGCGCTCGGCGTGGTGAAATTCGCGATCGGACTGTGCGGGCTGGCGACGCCGCTCATCAGCGTGCTGGTCGTGACGTCGTCGGCGGGCCCGCAGAGCATGTTCGGCCGCACGGTGCTGTGGTGCATCGTGGCGTTGGCGGCGGTGTGGGTGGTGCGCTGGTGGTGGTTGCCGTGGCCGAACCGAGTCGAATCGCTGACGTTGTGCTTGATCGGCGACGTGTGCATCACGGTGGTCTGCGTGCTGAGCCCCGGCTATGTCGTCCGGTCGGTCGGCATGATGCTGCTGTTGATCGTCGGCATCTACGTCAGCGCGTTCCACAGCCCGCAGGTGCTCGCCGCGCACACGGCCTGGTCGCTGGCTTCCGCGGTGGTGCTGTCGATTCCGCTGTTCGGGGTCGGCGACGCCGCGTCCGCGGTGATCATGATCCTCGGCATGGTCGCGGCCACGGTCGTGCCGCCGGGTTTGCAGTTCTGCTACTGGATGTTGCGCACCGACATGCTCTCCGACCCCTTGACCACCTTGCTGAGCAGGCGCGGGTTCGAGTATCACTCCGCGATGGTGGTCGGTGGCGCAGGCCCGGTTCCGGTCTGCGTCATGATGGTCGACCTCGACCGCTTCAAAGCCGTCAACGACACCTTCGGGCACGCCGCGGGCGACGAGGTGCTGGTGTGCACCGCCGACCGGTTGCAGCACGCGGCCCCGGCGCGCAGCATCGTTTCCCGGCTCGGCGGTGAGGAATTCGCGGTCGTCGCACGCCTGCCCGCCCCGAACGCGGTCGACGCCGCCGAGCGGTTGCGCGCCGCCGTCGCCGAACCCGTCGGGTCGATCTCGGTCACCGCGAGCATCGGCATCGCCGTCGCCGACGCGGGTGCCGACGGCTACAGCCGCAGCCGCCAGCTGGTACAGGATCTGATCCGCTGCGCCGACAGCGCGATGTACCAGGCGAAACAGCGTGGCGGCAATACCGTCGTGGTCGAGCACATCACGGCGTTGCAGGGCATCGACAACCACGACTCGACACGGCAGGTGTGAGGGCCGCTGTCGCGACTTTCAGACTTGCGAGTCGGGCCGGGAGGTGTCCGCGGCGAGGGTGATCAGACGTGCGCGCACCAGATCAGCACGCTCCTCGGTGATGAAGTGCCCGCAGTTCGTCACCCGTTCCAGGGTGTAGTCGTCGGCCTGCGCGGTTTCCGCGGCGGCGAGCGAATGGTGAACGGCACTGTCGTCGACGCCGAACAGCGCCCGAATCGGCACGGTGGCGCGGCGGGTCTCGCCGTTGCGGCCCGCGCGGGGCAGTTCGCGGAGCAGGAACGTGCGGTAGGTATCGGTCGCGGCGCGGGCCACCACCGGATCGCGGAACCGATCGGCATAGGCGCGCACCACTTCCGGACCGAACTCCGCGTGGTTCTCCACACCTTTGGCGAACATCAGGTGGAGAAACCGGGTGCGCTGATGGAGCAATGTGCCGAACGCGGCGACCGGCGGTTGATAGAGCATGAACCGCCACAGATGTGGCAGTACGGTGCGCGGCGTCTGCCAAGGATGCGCCATATTCAGCACCAGATATCCGTCGAAGCGCTCGGGTTCCCGCAGCACCATGAGGTAACCGATGTAGCCGCCCCAATCGTGGCCGACGAGCAAGACCCGGTCGAGCCCGAGTTCGTCCAGCAGCGCAAGGACATCGGAGGCCACCTCGTCCTTGACCCACCGATGCGGCGCCGGGCCGGACCAGCCGTAACCGGGAAGATCAACGGCGATGATCCGCAACCCTTCCGGCGGATCGGCCAGCAGATGACGGTAGGCGTAGTGATGTTGCGGCCAGCCGTGCAGCGCGAGCACCGGCCGACCGTCCGCGGGTCCGGCCTCGGTCACATGGAAGCGGATGCCACGCGCGGTGACGAAGTGGCGACGGACGCCCGGAATCGCGGGCGGATCAACCATTTCGGTCGCTGCCGGAGTTGCTGAGCCGGAATTCCGCTGCCGCTGACGCATACTCGATGGTAACCAGCCGCGTCCCGATCAACCGCTGGGCAGGAGCGGCATTCGCCGCGAAATGACCATGAACGACGGACAATAAGTGCGGAAGGGACTCCCGGTACCGGGATCCGCGCAGGAGGCCAATCATGTCGAGCCAATATCAGTCGCCGGCGGGCTGGTCGCCGCCGGGGGCCCAGTTCCAGAGTCGCAGCGGCGTCGGCCGCACGGTGATCGGCACGTTGATCGCGCTGGTGATCACGCCGATCGGGATCGGGCTATCCGCACACGGCGCGCTGGACACCAGGCAGTGGGTGATCCTCGGCACCTCGGCAGACCGCTGGGGTTCGAACTTCCAGATCATCGGCGGCGCGGTGCTGCTGTTCCTGGTCGCGGCGCTGGCCGCGTTCTCCCCGGTGGGCACGGCCATCGCGGGCCTGGTGTGGGGCCTGATCCCCGGGATCCTGCACATCCTGTTTCCGGAAGACACCTACCGGCAGATCGAGAACCTGCCCGAGCTGTCCGACGATTTCCATCTCGCACTACACAATTGGGTCCTGAACGGCTTCGCGCTACTCACCGGCATGTTCCTGGTCGGTGCGGCCTTCGCGGCCGTGCTACGACGCAAGTGAATCGGCGCCGCGCCCACCAGCCGGTGGGCGCGGCCCGAGTTCAGCCCTTGACGCAGAGCACCTGCCGCAGCGTCGCGACGACGTCGACCAGGTCGCGCTGCGCGGCGATGACCTCGTCGATGTCCTTGTAGGCGGCCGGGATCTCGTCGACCACGCCCGCGTCCTTGCGCGACTCGACGCCCTCGGTCTGGGCGACCAGATCGGCGACGGTGAACTGCTTCTTCGCCGCATTGCGGCTCATCCGCCGTCCCGCGCCGTGCGAGGCCGACTGGAACGAGGCCGGATTTCCCTTGCCGCGCACCACGTATGAGCGGGTACCCATCGAACCGGGGATCAGCGCGAGCTCGCCCGCGCCCGCCCGGACCGCACCCTTGCGGGTGACCAGCATCGGCATGCCGTCGATGAGCTCCTCGGCCACGTAGTTGTGGTGGCAAGAGATCGGCTGCTCGAAACGCACCGGACGCCCGGCGAATTCGTCGCGCACCGCGCGGCACACCAGGGCGAGCATCACCGCGCGGTTACGTGCGGCATACTCCTGCGCCCAGGTGAGGTCGCGCCGGTAGGCCGCCATTTCCGGTGTCCCGGAGAGGAATACGGCCAGATCGCGGTCGGGCAGATCGACGTTGTGCGGCAGCGTCCGCGCCACGGCCATGTGCCGCTCGGCGAGTTCCTTGCCGATATTGCGGCTGCCCGAATGCAGCAGGATCCATACCGCGTCGTCCTGGTCGAAGCAGACCTCGATGAAGTGGTTACCGCCGCCCAGGGTGCCCATCTGCTTGTGCGCCTTGCCTTCTCGCGCCTGCACTCCGTCGTCGAGCGAGGAGAACGCGCGCCAGAAGCTGTCCCAGCCCGCCCGCAGCGTGGCGGTGCTCGCGCCCAGCGCGGACACCTCACCACCGAGCTTGGTCACGTTGACCGCGCTGTCGTGCGCGGTGAAGCCGACCGGGACGGCGGCCTCGATCCGGGAGCGCAGCGAACGCAGATCGTCCGGGAGGTCCGCGGCGGTGAGGTCGGTCTTGACACTCTCCATGCCGCAGCCGATATCCACCCCGACCGCG
Organism: Nocardia ninae NBRC 108245; assembly: GCF_007990755.1. Classification (GTDB taxonomy): domain Bacteria; phylum Actinomycetota; class Actinomycetes; order Mycobacteriales; family Mycobacteriaceae; genus Nocardia; species Nocardia ninae. The sequence continues at coordinate 18,691 of NZ_BJXA01000066.1, forward strand.
GCCGGGGCCACCGCGTCCTTCATCGCGATCACCGAGCCGACCGTTGCCCCCTTGCCGAGGTGCACGTCCGGCATCACGCGGACGCCGTGGACCCATTGCAGCGCGGCGATATTCCGCAGCTGCTGCAGCGCGGCCTGCTCGACCGCGTGCTCTTCGGCCCACATGAGCGTCTGCGCGCGGGTGCCGCGCAGCTCGACGGGAAACATTGTTCGATCCTTTCGTTGGTTCGTGATCAACGGTAAAGATCGACGCGGCAAGGCGCACTCGAATAAATACCCGCCGCGGGCGAGTAATTCCACTCGGTGTCACCGAGCGGGGGTGCTCGGATAAGCATCCTCGGCGTTGATATGGGCGATGCCCGCGGCCAGGCGTTCGGCGTCGGCGGTGGTGATCAGGTCCTCGGCGAGCCACTCGTCGAGCAGTCTGCCCAGGCCACGGCGCCACCAGAACGCGCCGAGAAAATGCAGTTCGGGCAGGCCGTAACCGTCCGAGGAGTAGCACAGCGAGCGAAAGGGGGCGAGTTCGAGCGTTTCGGCCAGCACGGCCTGGGCGCGGTGCCCCACGTAGGGCACGGTGAGCCCGATATCCATCCGGACATGCCCGAAGGCGTGCGCCAGGTAGGCGGCATTGCGATGGAATGGCCAGCAGTGCAACAGCATCACGGTGAGGCCGGTGTTCGCGGTTTTGCGAAGAAAGTCGGTGAGCAGCAATGGATCCGCGCGGTGCAGCCGCAGGTCGGTGTCGCCGAAACCGGTATGGAATTGCAGGGGCAGGCCGAATTCGGCGCCGATGCGCGCGCCGAGCCCGACCAGCCAGCCGAGCAGGTCCGGCTCGGTGAGGCGGTGCTCGGGGAACACGGTCTTCGGTGGTCGATCGCGCAGCGGAAAATCCAACCCGCATCGGTAGGCGACGATGGACTTGAGTCCGACGGCCTGACGGGCACGATCGCGCAGCCGGGCCTCGATCTCGTCGAACACCGCCCGTCCCGCGCCCACCTCGGCGATGACCTGCTCGGCGACCTGTTCGAGCCGCACCACCTCGCGCACCTCGCCCTCGGTGAGCGGGCTGAATTCCGCTGTGCCGCCGCCGAACCCGGTGTCGATGAACCAGCTGGTGGTGCCGGTGGCGGCGAGCAGCCGGACGGCGACCTCGCGCCAGCCGAGCTCGGCGCGATGCGCCAGGTAGGCGTCGGCGCCGACGTGCGGCGGTAAATCCAGCGCCGGTGCGCACCATCGGCGCACCGCCAGCCCGACCGCGGAATCGAAGCTGCCGGTGGCGCCTTCGCCGAGCAGCTGCTCGAACCCGGCTCGGTCCACATCGTGGGGAACCACGCCGTGGCAGTGGTGGTCGGTCAGGGTGAGGCCGTCGGTCAGCACGTCAGAACCGCCAACGGGTCAGCGCGACAAGCTCTTCCGGGCTGCTGTCGCGGTAGCGCTCGGCCTCGGCGCGGCGCACGGTGAGCAGTGCGTCGTGCAGTTCGGGGCCCATCGCCTCGGCCAGCACCCTGGAGTCCGCCAGCCGGACGGCGGCCTCGGCGGGGCCGGTCGGCAGCCTACGGACACCGGAGATCATCAGCTGTTCGGCGTCGAAGGTGACCGGGTCGCCGTTGATTTCGGCGGGCAGTCGTAATTCCTCCGCGATACCGGCCAGTCCGGCGGCGATGACCGAACCGACGATCAGATACGGATTCCCGGTCGCATCAAAGCATTTGACCTCGGCATTGGCCGCCCACTCCTCGGTACCGCACACGCCGGTGATGAAACGCAGCGCCGCTTCACGGGTTTCGCGGCCCCAGCACTGCCAGGTACCCGCCCATCGCGACGGCACCAGTCGTAGAAAACTCGCCGGATTACCCGCGCCCACCGCGACCAGCGCGGGTAGTTCACGCAGTACTCCGGCGAGGAACGCCTCGCCCGTCCGGCGCATTCCGTACGGACCGTCGCCGGTGGCGAACAGCGGGCCGTCCGCGTCCTGCGCGGAAAAGTGCAGGTGCGCACCGGATCCGGTGCCGTCCGGATCGAGGCAGGGCGCGAGCAGCGCCCGCCAACCGTGCTTGAGGCTCACCTGGCGGATGGTGTGGCGCACCAGCACCGCGTCGTCGGCCGCGCCGACCGGGTCGGCGGGTTGGACGGACAGCTCCAACTGTCCTGGTGCGTATTCCGGATGGAATTGGTCGACGAGGATCCCTTGCCGATCCAATATCGCGACCAGTTCCCGTGCGTAGTCGGCCACCTGTCCGAGCCGCAGCATGCTGTAGGCGGGGCCGTGCACGGCGGGGATGAAGTCTGGGGGGTCGTCGGTGCCTACAGACCATTCGGTCTCGAATGCCATGGACAGCCGAATCCCGGCCCGGCGTGCGGCCTCGTCCTGGCGGGCTGCGAACCCGCGCTGGCAGGCGACGAAAGGGGTCCCGTCCTGGGTGTACTTGTTGGTCGGAGCCCAGGCCCAGCCCGGTTGGCAGGCGAGCTCGGTCAACGCCGACAGGTCCGGGATCAGCCGTAGATCGCCGTCGGGCCCGCCCAGGTATTTGCCGACCGCCATCAGGTCGTCGAAGGCGAAGGTCTCGAAGCAAGGCGACACCCCGACCCCGTACCGCGCCGCCTGCCCCAGCCGCCGCATCGGCACCGTCTTCACCCGGGTGATCCCCGCATTGTCGACAAAGGTCAATGCGACGATCTCCGCGTCCAGCCTGTCGATCACCGCTTCGTTGTCGCCGTCGAACGGGATGCGCTCCGGCATGGTGGACATGAACATCAACGATAGTCGGCAGACTGCCCGTCGGCGTTGCCTTTTCCCGCGGTGCTACTTCGTGGTGAGGGCGGCTGAGATTTCTTCTTCGCTGGGGATCGAGGTGCTCGCGCCGAGCTTGGTGGTAGCCAACGCGCCTGCCGTTCCTGCCCAGGTCAGCGCCCATTCGGGGCCACGGTGCCAGGCGGCGGCCAGTGCACCGGTGAAGGTGTCGCCCGCGCCGGTGGTGTCGACGACCTCTACGCGGGGGCTCGGCTGGGACAGTTGTTCGCCGTCCCGGCCGCGATAGACCGCGCCGTCGGCGCCACGGGTCACGACCACATGGGCGACCGGGTCGAGGTCGGCGCCGAGCTGTTCGGCTTCACCCGAATTCACCACCGCCACATCGACATTCGCCCACAGTTCGGCGGGAACATGTTGCACCGGCGACGGGTTGAGCAGCACGGTGGTGCCGTTCGCGCGGGCGTGCCGCGCGGCAGCGGCCACCGTATCGAGCGGAATCTCTAACTGGCACAGCAGAATATCGGCCGCGGCGATCACCGCGAGATCGGCCTCGGTGAGTTCGGTCATCCGGGTGTTCGCGCCGCCGACCACGATGATGCTGTTCTCGCCGCCACCGTCCACCACGATCGCAGCCACACCGCTCGGCCCGTCCACCGTCCGCAGCTGCTCGACACCCACCGACGAATCCGTCAGTGCACGACGCAGTTCGGCGGCGAACACGTCGTCACCGACCGCCCCGAGGAACTGCACGGCACCGCCCGCCCGCTGCGCGGCGATCGCCTGATTCGAGCCCTTCCCGCCGGGCACCATCGCGAATCCGGTGCCGAGCACCGTCTCGCCCGGCACCGGCCGTCGATCGGTGGTCGCCACCAGGTCCATATTGATACTGCCGAGCACCGCGATCGAGGGAGTGTCCGTCTTTTCGGCCATGCCGGAACAGGGTAGTAGAGGCGCTACAGCGGTGGTTCCGGCCCGGCGGCGGGAAAGTACGCTGTACCCATGACGGTAGGAACGACGACCGAGCCGGATGTCCGCGAGGTGGTGCACGAGGCCGCACGCAAGGCTCGGGTCGCGTCGCGTGTGCTGGCCCAGCTGACCACCGCACAGAAGAACGACGCATTGCACGCGGCGGCCGACGCGCTGCTCGCCGCGGCCGACCAGGTGCTCGACGCCAACGCCGAGGACGTGCAAGCGGCGCAGTCGGCGAACGTCGAGGAATCGCTGATCGACCGGCTGCGGCTCACCAAAGCCAGGATCGACGGCATCGCCTCCGGCCTGCGCCAAGTGGCCGGCCTGCCCGACCCGATCGGCGAGATCGTGCGCGGCTCGGTGCTGCCGAACGGGCTGGAGGTCCGTCAGGTCCGGGTGCCGCTCGGCGTGATCGGCATGGTCTACGAGGCCAGGCCGAATGTCACCGTCGACGCGTTCGGGCTGACGCTGAAGTCCGGCAATGCCGCGCTGCTGCGCGGTTCGTCCTCGGCCGCGCACTCCAATGCCGCGCTGGTCGCGGTGTTGCGCGAATCTCTTGTCGCACACGATCTTCCGGCCGATGCGGTGCAGTTGCTGCCCAGCGCGGACCGGTCCAGCGTCACACACCTGATCCAGGCCCGCGGTCTGGTCGACGTGGTGATCCCGCGCGGCGGCGCCGGTTTGATCAGCGCCGTGGTCCGCGATGCCACCGTGCCGACCATCGAGACCGGCACCGGCAACTGCCACGTCTACGTACACGCCGCCGCCGACCTCGAGATGGCCGAGCAGATCCTGCTCAACGCGAAGACCCGCCGCCCCAGCGTCTGCAATGCCGCCGAGACGGTGCTCATCGACGACGCGATCGCAACCACCGCGGTGCCCAAGCTGATCGAGGCGCTCGAACGGCACGGCGTCACCGTGCACGGCGACCTGCCCGGCCTGGTGCCCGCGAACAGCAAGGACTGGGGCGAGGAGTACCTCACCCTTGATATCGCGCTCAAGGTGGTCGACGGCCTGGACGCGGCCATCGAGCACATCAACACCTGGGGCACCGGGCACACCGAGGCCATCGTCACCGGTGAGCTGGCCGCGGCCCGCGAATTCTCCAGCCGGGTCGACGCCGCCGCCGTGATGGTGAATGCTTCGACCGCGTTCACCGATGGCGAGCAATTCGGCTTCGGTGCCGAGATCGGCATCTCCACCCAGAAGCTGCACGCCCGCGGCCCCATGGCGCTACCGGAGCTGACCTCCACGAAGTGGATCGTGTGGGGCGACGGCCAGATCCGGCCTGTTTAGGTAACAGGGGGCGACCAACCCCCGAGGAAGGACTGCACGTGGCCCCCATTTCCGAGACGACCCAGGAGCCGATCTTCAGCTCGGTCGACGATGTGATCGACCAGCTGGCGACCACGGGCTATCTCGCCGACAAGGCCACGGCCACCTCGGTGTTCCTGGCCGACCGGCTCGGCAAGCCGCTGCTCATCGAGGGTCCGGCCGGTGTCGGCAAGACCGAGCTGGCGCGGGCGGTCGCGCAGACCTCCGGCGCCGAGCTGGTGCGTCTGCAGTGCTACGAAGGTGTCGACGAGGCGCGCGCGCTCTACGAGTGGAACCATGCCAAGCAGATCCTGCGGATCCAGGCGTCCAGTGAAAACGACTGGGAAGAAACGAAAGCCGACGTTTTCACCGAGGAGTTCCTGCTGTCGCGGCCGCTGCTCACCGCGATCCGGCGCAGCGATCCGACGGTGCTGCTGATCGACGAGACCGACAAGGCCGACGTCGAGATCGAGGGCCTGCTGCTCGAGGTGCTCAGCGATTTCGCGGTCACCGTGCCGGAACTGGGCACCATCGTCGCGAGCCGCAAGCCGTTCGTGGTGCTGACCTCCAACGCGACCCGCGAGCTGTCCGAGGCACTCAAGCGTCGCTGCCTGTACCTGCACCTCGACTTCCCGGACGAGGAGCTGGAGCGCCGCATCCTGGCCAGCCGGGTGCCGGAACTGTCCGCCGCGGTCGCCGCCCAGCTGGTGCGGATCGTGCACGTGTTGCGCGGCATGCAGCTCAAGAAGCTGCCCTCGGTCGCCGAGTCGATCGACTGGGGCCGCACGCTGCTCGCCCTCGGCATGCATGATCTGGACGACTCGGCGGTGCGGGCGACGCTCGGCGTCGTGCTGAAGCATCAGAGCGATCACCAGCGCGCGCTGGCCGAGCTGAAGCTGGCCTGAGGCGATGCCCGCGCGTTCGCAGCCCGCGCCCGACGCGGACCTGACCGCGCCACACGGGTTGTCCGGTCACCTCGTCGGGTTCGTCGAAGCGCTGCGCGAACGCGGCATTCCGGTGGGCCCCTCGGAAACTGTGGACGCGGGCCGGGTGGTCACGGTGCTCGACCTGCTCGACCGGGAGGTGCTGCGCGAGGGGCTCGCGTGCTCGTTGCTGCGCCGGACCACCCACCGCGCGACCTTCGACCGACTGTTCGACCTGTGGTTCCCGATCGCGATCGGGGAGCGCAGCGGTGCCCGCGACGAGGTCGAGATTCCCCGGACCCCGACCGGTGAAGTCGACATCGCCGCGCTGCGGGAACTGCTCGCCGAGCTGTTGAGCCAGGAATCGGCCGATGCGCAACTCGAGGCGCTGGCCGCCCAGTTGGTCGAGCAGCTCGGGCAGTACACGTCCGCGAGTGGCGCGTCGTTCTCGGCGTATCAGGCATTGAAAGACGTTCAGCCGCAGACCTTGCTGGCCAAGATCCTGGCCGGCCTCGCGGTCGGACCGGATACCAGCGCGTTCGACACCGAGATCGCCCGGCGGGCCGCGCGCGGCCGGATCGACGCGTTCCGGGCGTCGGTCGAGGCGGAGACGCGGCGGCGGGTGGCCGAGCGGATCGGGCGGGAGCGGGTCGCCAGCTACGGTGTCCCGCGCCAGTCCGAGGACGTGGACTTCCTGCGCGCCTCGGAATCCGAGCTGATCGAGATGCGGCGCAGCACCCAGCGCCTCGCCCGCATCCTCGCTTCGCGACTCGCGGTGCGGCGCAGGCATTCCCGCCGCGGCGAGATAGATATGCGCAAAACGCTGCGTAAGTCGATGTCGACCGGCGGCGTGCCCATCGATCTGGTGAACCGCAAACCACGGCCCGGTCGTCCGGAGCTGGTCCTGCTGTGCGACGTGTCCGGCTCGGTGGCCGGGTTCAGCAACTTCACCCTGTTGCTGGTCAGTGCGCTGCGCGAACAGTTCTCGCGGGTAAGGATTTTCGCGTTCGTCGACCAGACCGACGAGGTCACCCAGTTCTTCGATCCGCGCACGCAGCTGGACAAGGCGATGAACCGGATCTTCACCGAGGCCAAGGTCGTCGGGATGGACGGGCACTCCGACTACGGCAACGCGCTGGCCGGCTTCGCCAGAGACTTTCCGGATGCTGTCACCGCCCGCAGCTCGCTGCTGATCCTCGGCGACGCGCGCACCAATTACCGTGACCCCGAACTGGAAACACTGCGGGGGCTGGTGCGCACCGCCAAGCACGCGCACTGGCTCAATCCGGAGATGCGCACCAACTGGGGTTCGGGCGATTCCGCCGCCGACAAATACCAACAGGTGATCGAGATGCACGAATGCCGCTCGGCCAGCCAGCTGACGGCCGTGGTGTCGATGTTGCTACCGGTGTAGGAGCCGACATGGATGGTGCGCAACTGCTCGAGTACTGCCTGGCGAAACCCGGCGCGTGGCAGGACGAGCCGTGGGAAGGCGACGTGGTCGCCAAGGTCGGGGACAAGATCTTCGCGTTCCTAGGGGACACCTCGGTGGGGCTGAAGTGTGGCCGCAGCCGGGAGGAGGCCGACGAGCTGACCCGGGTGTATCCGAATGACGTGGCGGCTTCGGCGTATATCGGGCGCTACGGCTGGAATGTGGTCACGCTCGGTGGTGCGGTGCCGGGTGATGAGTTGCGGGAGCTGGTCGATCAGTCCTACGACGCGATCGTGCGCAAGCTGCCGAAGTCCAAGCGGCCGACCGGCTGAAGTTCTTATAGGCCCGTCAGGCGAGACCATCAGCGTTCGTTAAGCGAACCATTGGGCGCTGCGGCGAGGATTGCCCACCATGGTGGAGAGAGCGCCCAATGGTGTGGCGGCGGTGGAGGACAGCTATACGTTCCAGGTGGATCTGCGGGGGATCGTCGACTTACTGTCTCACCACCTGTACTCCAGTCCCCGGGTGTATCTGCGGGAACTGTTGCAGAACGCCGTCGATGCCGTCACCGCGCGGGCCCGGCGAGACCGGTTGGCGCCCACCGCGATTCGGATCTGCATCGACGAGACCGGCCTGCGGATCGCCGATCCCGGGATCGGGCTGACCGAGGCGGACGTGCACCGCTTCCTGGCGACCATCGGCCGATCGTCGAAGCGGGACGACATCGAGGGCGCGCGGCGCGAATTCCTCGGGCAGTTCGGCATCGGCCTGCTGGCCTGCTTCACCGTCGCCGAGACGATCCGGGTGGTCACTCGCTCCGCCGACGATCCCGCCGCGGCGCCGGTCGAGTGGCTGGCCGCCGCGGACGGCACCTACTCGGTGCGGTTGCTGGAACCGGCGGAATATCCCGAGCCAGGCACCACGGTGCATCTGACGCCCCGGGTCGGCGCGGAGTCGTGGTTCGGCCCGCGCCGGGTGATCGAACTCGCCCGTGAGTACGGGTCGTTGCTGCCGTATGCGGTGACGGTCGAGTCCGATGGCGTCATCGTGCCGGTCACCGATGGACCGGCGGTGTGGCATCGCGAATATTCGTCCGTCGTCGAGCGCCGCGACGCATTGCTCGAATTCGGTGAACGCGTCCTCGGCTTCGCACCGCTCGACGTCATCGACTTGGACGCGGAACTGGCCGGCGTGAGCGGCGTCGCGTATGTGCTTGCGCAGCCGGGCAATCCGGCCGAGAGCAGCGCGCACCGGGTGTACCTGAAGGGCATGCTGCTCGGCGACGCGGTGCGCGGCGTACTGCCGGACTGGGCGTTCTTCGTGCGCTGCGTGATCGACACCGACTCGTTGCGGCCCACGGCCTCCCGGGAGGGGCTCTACGAGGACGAACGGCTCGCCATCATCCGCGAGGTGCTCGGCGATCGAGTGCGCGACTGGCTCACCGAGATCGCGGCCGAACAGCCGCAGCGGCTGGCGGCGTTCCTCGCGGTGCATGCGCTCGGGGTCAAGGCGATGGCTCGGCATTGGCCGGAGTTGTTCCGGATCATGCTGCCGCACTTGAATTTCGAGACCACCGACGGACCGCTTCCGCTGACCGAGTTCGCGCGCAACCACCCGGTCGTCCGGGTGACCGCGTCCGTGGAAGAGTTCCGCCAGGTGGCCTCGACCGCTGCCGCGCAGGGGATCGGGATCGTCAACGGCGGCTACGCCTATGACCGCGAGCTGGTGGCGTTGCTGCCACGGCTGCTGCCCGGCGTCGAGGTGATCGACCTCGATACCGACGCCATCACGGCCGCGCTCGACCCGATCGATCCGGCCGAGGAACTGGCGTTGACGCCGGTGCTGTCCATTGCCCGCGCGGTGCTGGATCCGCTGTCGTGCGACGTGATAGTTCGTGCCTTCCATCCTGTTTCGGTGCCCGCGCTGTATCTGGACGACCGCGGCGCGCGCAATGAACGCACCAGGGCCGAGACGGCGCTGGGCGCGGACGAGCTGTGGAGCGAGATCCTCGGCGCGCTGGACGCCGCGGCGCCGCGCGCCCAGCTGGTGCTGAACCATCACAGCCCGGTCGTGCGCAGGCTGGCCCGGATCGGCGATCCCGCTTTCCTGAAGACGGCGGTGGAATCGCTGTACGGGCAGGCCCTGCTGATGACCCACCGCCCGCTGCGGGCGGCCGACACGGCGCTGCTCAATCGCGCCTTCGGCGAGTTCCTCAGCTGGGCGACGCAACGTGCCGCGGGCACCGGCGAAGAGACGGAGTGACAAGTGGATACCGCCGAGATCAATGAGGCGCTCGCGCAGGTCTACTCGTTGCCGCACGGCCGACTACGCGTCGAGCGGCTGGAAATGCTTGCGGCGGCGGCGAAGTCGGCCACCGACCGGCATCTCGAAGGACGGGTGTTGCTCGAGCTCGCCGAGTCCTACACCTATGCGGGCGAGCGTGACCTGGCACCGGTCGCCTACGGCAGGCTGCTGCGGATCTACGACGAGTTCCCCGCCGAGCTCGGCTCGCTGACGCATTCGGTGCACTGGTACCTCAAGTGGATGACCTGGGGGCTGATCGACAATCCCGCGGTGCCGCCGACGACGGTCTACCGGTGGTTCGACGAGCTCGAAAACCGTTACCGCCAGCGCGGTTACAGCCTGCGCCCGGTGCTCGCGCTGCGCGCCGAATTGGCCAGGAAGCTGGGCGACGCCGAGCACGGTGCGCTGTTGCACGAGGAAGCGATGGCGGCGCCGCGCGACGGCATGTCGGACTGCGATGCGTGCGAGCGCAACGAATGGGGCACCGGCCGTGCGGCTTTGGGTGACGATGCTGGTGCGCTCGCGCACTGGCAGCCGGTCATCGACGGTGATCGGGTCTGCGCGGAGGAGCCGCACCGAGTATTGGCGCAGGCGCTGCTGCCACTGCTGCGCACCGGACGGGTCGCTGAAGCACGTGGCGCGCATTTGACCGGGTATCCGCTGGTCCGGCACAACGACAGCCTCCGGCCATCAGTTGCGTTGCACATCGAGTTCTGTGCGTTGACCGGCAATGAAGGACGCGGGCTGGAGATCCTGGCCGAACATGCCCGCTGGCTCACCGATCCCGGCGCGGACGCCGGTGCTCGGCTCGCGTTCATCACCGGGGTCTGCGTGCTGCTGCGCCGGCTCGACACGCTCGGCCTCGGCTATCTGCCGATCGCGGGTGGGACGGTGAATTCACTACTGGCGGAGCTGGATACGGAGATTGCGGGGTTGTGTGCGCGGTACGACATCCGTAACGGGAATGCTGCGGTGAGTACCCGCGTCACCGCTCGGTTGGCGAGACAGCCATTGCTGGAACGGCTTCCGCTCGGATTGCGCAGTCGGTTGCCGGGGGTGTCGGCAGGTTGTGATGCTGCCGATGGTGCCGCCGCGACGTTCGGTGCCACGAGCGGGCAGGCGTCGACCGGCGGGGGCGCGCCGGCAGGCGGCGGCATCGAGGGCGGTTCGGGTCCGGATAGCGCCGTGCGGACGGGCGATGGCACTGCGACGATCGGTGTCGGTTCTATGAGCGTTGCAGGCTCGGCGGGCGGCGTCGGTTCGGCCTCGGGTTCCGTGCTTGCCGACAGTGCTGCCACTGGTGTGAGCCGAACGGCGGTCCCGTCGTCCGGTGAGTGGGCTGCGGACGTCACCGCCGAAGCGGACAGGCGAAGCGAAGCGCGGCGGTTGGCGGAGCTCGGTGCCGCCCGGCTGGCCGACGCCCCGGAACAGGCCGAAGCTCGACTGCGTGAGGCGTTGACGATCGGGTCCGGTGTGCTGCCCGCGGAACACCTGGCGCGAGTCAGCTCGCAATTGGTCATCGCGATCGCCGGACAACCGGATCGCGAACTCGACCTGGCGGACGCGGCGGTGCGCGCGGCCGCTCGGTGGGAGGGGTTGTCCGAGCCGGATCTGCTGCACCACACCGTGATCGCCGCGCGAGCTTTCCATCGCGGTCGGCGGCACGGCGAGGCCGTCGCGCTCTTCGAGGAAGCGCTGGCGGCGAACGGGGTTCCTTATCCACCCGCCGAACTGGCCACGGTTCGCGCCCAGTTCGGCGAATCGCTGAACGCATTGCACCGATACGACGACGCCGCCCGGCAGTTCGCCCTCGGCGCTCAGCTGGTGGAGCACGATCCCGAACGTCGCGCACTGCACGCCCAACTCGCCATGTCGGCGGCGGCCGCGCTGGACTACTCCGATCACGACGCGGCGGCGGTGGCCGCGTATCAGCGGGCGGCCGAACTGTTCGGCGAGCTCGGGGACGTAGTATCGCGAGCCCGGTGCGTCCGATCGGCGGCTTGGTTGCAGCTGTGGGGGTCCACGGCGGGGCCGGGCCGGCCGTGGTTCGCCGCGATGCAGGCACTGATCGCCGAGCTGGCCGAACTGGACGGCGGCTCGTCGAGCAACGAGGTCGCCGAGGAACTCGCCAGGGCCCGCCGGGAGCTGACGGAAATGCTGGACGCCGAGGACCGGGACTGGGTGGCCGGGGAGTAGCTTGCCGCTCCCGGCCGCGGGGAGCAGACCGGTTAAGCTCGGCACTCATGCAAGAGACAGGTCGGCGCGGCCGCAAACTGGGCGTGATGGGCGGCACCTTCGACCCCATCCACCACGGTCACCTGGTCGCCGCCAGCGAGGTCGCGAATCGGTTCGAGCTCGACGAAGTGATCTTCGTCCCCACCGGTCAGCCCTGGCAGAAGGCGGATAAACAGGTCAGTCCGGCGGAGGACCGCTACCTGATGACGGTGATCGCGACCGCCTCGAACCCCCGATTCTCGGTCAGTCGCGCGGACATCGACCGGGGCAAGGTCACCTACACCGTCGACACACTGCGGGAGATGCGCAGCCAGCATCCCGACGCCGAGCTGTACTTCATCACCGGAGCGGATGCGCTGGCCAACATCCTGACATGGCAGGATTGGGCCGAACTGTTCGAACTGGCGAGGTTTGTCGGGGTGAGCCGTCCGGGGTACGAGCTGAATACCGATCATCTCGAGGAACATCTGCGTGATCTTCCGGCCGATGCGGTGACCATGGTCGAAATCCCGGCGCTGGCGATCTCGTCGAGCGAATGCCGTCGCCGCGCCGCCGAGAATCGGCCGGTGTGGTACCTCGTCCCCGATGGCGTGGTGCAGTACATATCCAAGCGGCACCTCTATGTGCCCGCAGGAGCGGAAGGTAGCTGAGTGAGCGAGCGTAGCGGGGAGCAAGCATGAGTGCGTCTGTGGAGTCGGTGGAGATCGCGCAGATCGCGGCCCTGGCGGCGGACGAGAAGCTGGCACTCGACGTGGTGGTGCTCGATGTGTCCGAGCAGTTGGTGATCACCGACTGTTTCGTCATCGCGTCCGCGCCGAACGAGCGCCAGGTGAACGCCATCGTCGACAACATCGAGGACAAGCTGCGCGACGCCGGGCACAAGCCGGTGCGGCGCGAGGGGACCCGCGAGGGGCGCTGGGCGCTGCTCGACTATGTCGACGTCGTGGTGCACGTCCAGCACAACGAGGAGCGCAATTTCTATGCGCTGGAACGGTTGTGGAAGGACTGCCCCGTGGTGCCGGTGGACGGACTCGGCACACCCGAGGCGCGGGCCGCGGCGGTGAACGGTGCCGCGGAGAGCGATGCCGAGTGAGCGAGCGAGTCGTCGGTAAGTCAGCGTCCAGCGTCAGAAAGGCGCGACCGTGAGTAAGTACGCCGGCGTGCGCACCCTGATCCTGCTGCGCCACGGGCAGACCGAATGGAATGCCGCCGACCGGATGCAGGGTCAGATCGACACCGATCTCACCGAACTCGGCCGTCGTCAGGCCAAAGAGGCCGCGCGCGAACTGGTTTCGCGCAATGCGATCGCCATCATCTCCTCGGATCTGCGCCGCGCCTTCGAGACCGCCTCCGCACTCGCCGATCACACCTCGCTCGACGTGGTGCCCGACCCGCGACTGCGGGAAACCGATCTCGGCGACTGGGAGGGGCTCACCCACCTCGAGGTCGACGCCGACTACCCCGGCGCGCGCAAGGCCTGGCGGCTCGACGCCACCTTCCGGCCGCCGAACGGGGAGAGCAAACTCGAGGTCGGCGCGCGGTCGCTGCCGGTGGTGCGGGAACTGCTCGTCGAACGGCAGGACTGGCCCGGCCGGACTATCATCCTGGTGGCGCACGGCGGGCTGATCGCCGGCCTCACGGCCGCGCTGCTCGATCTGCCGCCAGCGAACTGGCCCGTCCTCGGCGGACTGGCCAACACCAGCTGGGTGCAGCTCAGCAGTCACGGTCCGAGCATCGACCAGCCCGGCTGGCGCCTTGACGTGTGGAACGCATCGGCGAAGGTGGCCCCGGATGTCCTCTGAAGACCCGATTCGGCAGGTGCCGGACGAACTGTTCCGTAAGGCGTCGGCCAAACCGGAACGGTCGATCCCGGACGCGCTGTTCGGCCCGCCCCCGGTACCCCCGGCGGTGGAGCCCGAAGCCGCTGAGTCGGGCACGGATGAGGGTGAGGCGCCGGGGGAACCCGAGGGTTCCGCACCCGCCAGCTCGGTTGATCCGCCGCCGCCGGAGCGGGTAGCTGGCGTTGTTTCGCCCGCTGCAGCAGTCGCCTCGGCTGACTCGGGCGTGGCTACTCCGAAATCTGCCACTTTCGACGCGGTGTCGGAGGGCGAGTCGGGCGCGGCGACTACGGTTCCCGCAACAGTCGACCCCGTGCCGGAGGGCGAGTCGGTCCTCGCTGCTGCCGACGCCGTTGCCTCGGCTCTGGTTGCCGAGCCGGACACCTCTCGTGAACCACTCAGCGCCGCAGTCGGTTCGGCGACTCCCCGTGTGGGAGCGTCCGCTGCGGCGGTCGCCGCCACTTCGGCCGACTCGGGTTCGGCAACTACGGAATCCGCCACCGTCGATCCCGTGCCGGAGGGCGAGTCGGTCGCCGCTGCTGCCGACGCCGTTGCCTCGGCAGACGTGGCGGCGACCGAGCGGCCGGTGCTGCTGGTGATCGCGGATTCGTTGTCCTACTTCGGGCCCAAGGGTGGGCTGCCCGCGGATCATCCGCGGATCTGGCCGAATCTGGTTGGGGCCGAGCTGGATTGGGATGTCGAGGTGGTCGGGCGGATCGGCTGGACCTGCCGGGATGCTTACTGGGCGTTGATCGGTGATCCTCGGGTGTGGGCGGCCGTGCCGCGCGCGGGTGCCGTGGTGTTCGCGGTCGGCGGCATGGACTCGCTGCCCTCGCCGCTGCCGACCGCGCTTCGTGAACTGATCCGCTACGTGCGGCCGCCGGCCCTGCGCCGCCGCGTCCGGGCCACCTACACCTGGTTGCAGCCCAAGTTGTCGAAACTCGGTCGCCCCGTGGCGCTTCCGCCGAAAGTAAGCGTCGACTACCTGGAGCAGTCGCGGGAAGCGTTGGCGCACTTGCGACCCGACCTGCCGTTCGTCGCGGTACTGCCGTCGGTGCACAACTGCGAGGCCTATGGTCGCGTGCATTCCGGGCGGGAGCCCGCCGTCAAGGCGCTACGGGCATGGTCGGCGCGGACCTCGGTGCCGCTGGTCGATCTCGGTGAAGCGGTGCGCGACAACATCTTCTCCGGCGACGCGAACCCGGACGGCATCCACTGGGGCTGGGCCGGGCACACGGCCGTGGCCAACGCGATGGTGAAGACCTTGCAGGAGGTTCGGTAGTCCGTGGCCGTCGTGGTCGTGACAGATTCGTCCGCCAGCCTCCCTGCCGAACTCGCCGCCGAGCTCGCTATCGCCGTCGTACCACTGCATGTGCTGATCGGTGACCGCGCGATCCGCGAGGGCGTCGACCCCATCGACATCGATTACAGCTCCGACACCGTGACCACCTCGGCGGCGTCGCCCGGTGAACTGCGCGCCGTCTACGAACAGGCCTGGGAGCTCAGCGGCGGCGATGGTGTTGTCGCGGTGCATATTTCGCGCCAGCTCTCCGGAACGTGGGAGGCGGGGCGGCAGGCGGTTCGCGACATGGACGCGGCTGACCGGGTGCGGCTCGTCGATTCGCTCGGCGCGGGCCTGGCCACTGGGCTGCCGGTGCTGGCCGCCGCGCGCCGGGCGCAGGGTGGGGCGTCGCTGGATGTCGTGTACGACACGGCCGTTGCGGCTTCGAGTCGTGCGCGGACATTTATTCTGGTGAACCGCACCGAACAGTTGCGTCGGGGTGGTCGATTGAGTTCTGCCGCCGCGTTTTTCGGCAGCGAGCTGGTTACCAAGCCGCTGTTGCAGATTGTCGAGGGGCGGCTGGAACTCCGGGAGAAGGTCCGCACTCGGTCCAAGGCGTTCGCGAAACTTGTTGCGGCAGCGGTCGATGCGGCGGGCGAGGACGGTGCCGCCGTGGCCGTGCAGCACCTCGGCGCCGAAGACGCGGCACAGACCGTCGCCACCCAGCTCCGAGACCTCGTCCCCGGCATCCGCGAACTAATCATCGCCGAATTCGGCCCCGCCCTGGGTATCCACCTCGGCATCGGCGCGGTAGGCGTCCTAGTCCTCCCCGGCGGCTGCACCTAGCGATCGTTGCGCCGAACGGGACATAGGGGTGCCGACACGCCGGGTAGGGCTGCCGTCATGTCCCGTCCGGCAACCGGCGGATCGGGGAGTGGTACATGGCTGCGGCGAACTGCGAGAAGAGGCTCTGTGGTGTGCCGGTCACGGGGCTTGCAGGTCGGCGTGCTGGGAAACCTGGCCCGGCTGGGGTCAGCGTGCTGCGGTGGCGGATTGACTCAGGGTGTGGGCGCCAGCGCGGACGGCTGGCCAGTCCGTGTCGGGTCTGCGATCGAGGGCTTGGGAGAGCCATCGCGCTCGGTCGCGTTGTTCGTAGGCCAACTGGGCTGAGTCGATCTCGATACCTGGTGGCGGGCCGGAGCTTTCGAATTCGCGCAGGCGCGTTGACATCGCGGCGAGCAGGGCGCGATCGAATTCGATGACGGCCGTGCGGAATTCGTCGGTCGGGACGCTGACACGGCCGGTCGACGGTCCGGTGAACTCGATTTCCCCCTCCGGATCCGCCGGGTAATGCCAGGCGACGGTGACGGTGTCGGCGCTGCCGTCGACGGTTCGCCACCAGCGCAGGTGCGGGCCGAACCACAGGTAACCGGTGTCGAGAGTGTGATCGCCGTACCAGGTGGACGCGGCGTCGACCTCCGGGGTGTCCGCCCAGGACCAGTCCGTGGCTTCGGCGGCGATGAAGTCGACCAGGTCGTTCGGCACCGGCTCCAGTGCGTTCGGGAGCAGCGCGAGTACGTCCTCCCACAGGCGGGCCACGTAGTACTCGACGTAGCAGTCGTGCGGAGCCTTGTGCCGTCCGGATTGGGTGCGCAGTAACTCGGTCGTGCGGTCGGAGAAGCGGAGTAGATGGTGGTCGCCCAGGTCGATGTAGTACCAGCCTTCAGTGAGCGCGAACCAGGGCAGAGTCCGGGACCGATCTCCCCACGGCCCGACTCGGTCCCACGGCGCCAGGCCGAAACGGAATCGGATCACGGGCCAAGTTTTGCACCTAGGCCACGCCCGACCGAGCTGCGTGCCGTCGGCGAGTTGTGCACACCCCGGCAGTTGTCAACAGGACGGACGAATTCCCTGGTCGGCCACGATCCTTCGGTGCCACCCGGAACTACCGTCGCCCCCATGCCACGACAGGACGAACGCGAACGGATCCGGCGCCGGATGAGCGCACTGACCTGCCGCGTCGGCGCCAGCCGGACGGGAATCGCAGGCGCCGCCGAGGCCGCGCAACCCCTCGGCGGTCGCCGCGCGCAGTTGGCGAGCGCGCTGCCCGCGGCGCCCCGGATGTCGGGTGGACTCGGCGAATCGGCGCACGACCGATCGAGAAACGGTAGCGCGAGTCCTGGACGGTGGGATCTGGCAGAGCTGCCGTCCGATGACGATGCGGACGATGGTGAGGTGCGTTCGCCGGGGTGGCTGGCGGAGCCCGTCACCACCGGGTGGCGGGATCGGCTTGTGCCGGAGCGCTTTCGGGGCATGCGGCTGGATCCGGGACGCCGGGGGATGTGCATGCTGCTGCTGGTCGGGGTGGTGGCGATGGCGATAGCCGCCGTGGTGATATTTCGCGAGCGGCCCGTGGCGCGGCCGGTGCCACCGGTGCCCGCGGTGCGAACGACCACGGATCCCGCCGTCGCGCGATTGTCGGGTGCGGTGCCGAGGAGTCCGGCCGCCACGCCCGGTGCCGCACCGGCGCCCGCCGAACCAGGGGCGGCAGGCATCGAATTGGTAGTCAGTGTCGTCGGTTTGGTGCAGCGCACCGGCCTGGTGCGGCTGCCCGCCGGTTCCCGGGTCGCCGATGCCCTCGCGGCAGCCGGTGGTGCACAAGACGGCGCCGACCTCGCCGGACTCAACCTGGCGCAGCGACTGCTCGACGGCGACCAGGTACTCGTCGGCCCACCCGGCCCGAACCCCGGCCCGCCGCAACTCGGCAGCGCGACCATCAACTCGGGTGCCCGCCCTTCGGCCGCACCATCCGGATCCGCACAGCCGTCCACACCGTCGGGCCGGGTAGACCTCAACACCGCGACAGAATCCGAACTCGACGCCCTTCCCGGCATCGGCCCGGTCACCGCCAAAGCCATCGTCACCTGGCGCACCACCCATGGACGCTTCACCGACGTCGCCCAGCTCGGCCAGGTCGACGGCATCGGTCCCGCGCGTCTGTCCCGGCTGCGCGAGCTGGTGAAGGTATGAGCGCGGTGGGCTGGAGTCAGCGGCAAGCGCCCGGCGGACGCGGGCAGGACGCAGAACGGGATGACGCCGATGGCGAGGCGCAGGTACTCGATGCTCGGTTGTTGCCCGCGGCGTTGTGTTGTTGGGCGGCAACGATTGTGGCGGTGACAGCCGGGTGGGTGGCCGGGCTGTGGCTCGCGGTGGCGTTGGTCGCGCTGGCGATCGGGCTGTGGGTGCTGCTGCTGTCGGCGATGGCGCATCCGGGGGAGCGGCACCGGGGCGTTGCGGTGGTGGCGTTGGCCGCGGTGCTGCTGGCGGGCGGGTTCGCGGTGGCCGCGGCGTGGCGGGAACATCGGGTGGCCACGCATCCATTGCGGGCCGTGGCGGGGATGTCGCTGCGGGTTGTCGTGACGCCCAGCGACGATCCGAAGCCGGTGCGCGGCAGTTTGTTCGGGGGCAGCCGGTGGGTTGTGCGGGCAAGTCTGGACGAGTACCGGCTCGGCGCGACGACGGTGCGAGCCGGTGGGGCGGTGGTGGTGCTGGCGTCCGGCGAAGTATGGGCGGAATTGCTGCCCGGACAGGCGGTCGAGTTCCAGGCGCGAGTCGACCGACCACGGGGTCGTGATCTCACGGTGGCCACGCTGCTGGCCCAGGGACCACCGCAGGTTGTCGGCGCCTTGCCGTGGTGGCAACGCGTAGCCCATTCGATCCGTACGGATTTCGCGACCGCGACAGCTCGGGCGTTGCCTGCGGAACCGGCCGGGTTGCTACCCGCACTCGTCGATGGAGACACCTCTGCACTGCCCGACGAGCTTCGTGAAGAGTTCGATGTCGCAGGTCTGGGTCACCTATGCGTGGTCAGCGGGGCCAACTTCACCATTCTGCTCGGCGCCGTGCTGCTGGTAGTGCGGGTGCTTACCCTCGGTCCGCGCACCGGTGCGCTGGTCGCGGGCGCGGCACTGGTGCTGTTCGTGATCATCGCGCGGCCTGATCCGAGTGTGCTGCGCGCCGGTGCAATGGGCGCGATCACCCTGCTGGCCTTGGTGACCGGGCGTCGAAAGCAGGCGCTGCCTGCGCTGTGCGCAGCGGTCATCGGACTGCTTGCCGTGTGGCCGGCGCTCGCGGTTTCGGTCGGCTTCGCCTTGTCGGTGTGCGCGACCGCCGGATTGATTCTGCTGGCACCGAGTTGGGCCGACTGGCTGCGTGCGCGGGGTTGGCGGCGTGTGCCTGCCGAGATCGTCGCGGTGGCGGCGGGTGCTTTCGTCGTCACCACGCCGCTCATGGTCGCGCTGGACGGGCAGCTCAGTCTGGTCGCGATTCTCGCGAATGTGCTGGTAGCGCCCGTGATCGCGCCGATAACGATCATTGGGGCGCTCGGCGCTGTGCTGTCCTGCGTCTGGTCGCCGCTCGCCGAAGTCGTATTGCCTTGTGTCGCACCACCGATGTGGTGGCTGTTGTTCGTCGCCGAACGCGCGGCCGATGTGCCCGGCGCGTCCGTCGGGGTACCAGACGGAGTGTTCGGCGGAATCGTCGCCCTCATAGTTGTCGCCACGGTCATCATCGCGTTGCGATTCGCCGCCGTCCGCAGGGTGGTCCTGACCGTGGCGTTCGGCATAGCGGTGGTGTTGATCCCGGTGCGAATCTGGCATCCCGGCTGGCCACCGTCGGGCTGGGTGCTGGCCGCCTGCGATGTCGGTCAAGGTGATGGGCTCGCGCTGTCGGTCGGCGAGGGCACCGCGGTGGTCATCGATGTCGGGCCGGAGCCGCGGCCGATCCGAAACTGCTTGGACCGTTTGCACATATCGCGGATCGCGCTACTCGTGCTGACGCATCCACACGCCGACCACATCGGCGGTATCAACGGCGCGGTGGACGGACGTGCCGTGGCCGCCGTGGCGGTGGGGGCGCATGAGCTCGGTGCGGTGCAACCGGATACCCGCGGTGCGTCGACCACCGGAGATGCCCGGACGGCGTCGGCTGATCGCCAGCCGTCGTCGAGCAAAGCGGCGCAGCGGAGAGGACACGGCGAAGGGCTTGCACACGTAGTCGGTGTTGCCAAGGACGCGGAGATCCCGGTCATGGAATTGTCGGCCGGACAGCTGTTTCGTTTCGGCACAGTCGAAATAGAGGTCCTCGCCCCTGCGGTGGATGGACTACGACCGACCCCCGGCGCCGAAGCCGAGGAAGCCAACGACCGCTCGGTCGTCCTAGCGGCGACCACCCCAGCGGGACGAATCCTGCTCACCGGAGACATCGAAGCCCCCGCACAACGTGCACTACTGCAAACCGGCATCTCACTACAAGCAGACATCTTGAAGCTCCCACACCACGGATCCAGAACCACCACAAAAGAATTCCTCGCCGCAGTACGACCGCGGCTGACCGTGATCAGCGTCGGCACCGAGAACACTTTCGGACATCCGAACCCCGGCATCCTCACGGAGCTATCCGCCCTCGGCACAAATGTGGTGCGTACAGACCAGCGAGGAGACGTGCTGATCCTGGGCGGCGGGCCGGAGCTTCGGATGGTGACCTCGCGGTGAGCTTCCTGTGCGGCAAGGCAAATTGGCACACGTCAGGTGCGGGCATCAATAGATTAGGAAGCGTGACAGAACCCGTGAACATACGGCTACCTGCCGATCTGCTCGCGGCAGCGGAGCTGGCCGCCGAGGACGACGGCATCACCTTGATGGTGTTCGTCACCCGGGCGATCGAGGAGAAACTGCTGCGCAGCGAGTTCGATCGGCACGCTCGGATGGTGGACGCGGCCGCCGCGGCGGCTCCCGGTCATCTTCTTCAGAAGTCCCGCGCGATTTGCGACGGCCTCGCCACATGGAAAGCAGCGCAGCGCTTCGACGGGTCGCCGTGACGTGAACACGCGGAACCTGCGGGGTGGGGGTGTCGGTGGGGGACCGTAGGATCGCTGCCGTGACCGAGCGCAGCGAGCGTCAGCGAGAGGACCATCGAACCGGCGCGCGTATGCGTGTGGCGGAGGCGAGCGTCGGCGAGGTGATGTCATGACCGAGCGTCCTGCGCTGCACCTCATGCTGGGGGACGAGGAACTGCTGGTCGAGCGGGCGGTGGCGGAGGTGACCGCGCAGGTGCGTGCGCTCGCGCCGGATGCCGATGCGGTGCCGGTCGATCGGATGCGGGCGGGTGACGCCAGCACGGCGGAACTGGCGGAGCTGTTGAGTCCGTCGCTGTTCGCCGAGGATCGCGTGATCATCCTGGAGTCGGCGGCCGAGGCGGGCAAAGACGCGGTCGCGGTGATCACCGCCGCCGCCGGTGATCCGCCCGAGGGCGTGGTGCTGGTGGTGCTGCATTCGGGTGGCGGACGGGCCAAGGCCTTGGTGCCCGCGCTGCAGAAAGCCGGTGCGGTGGTGCACGACTGCGCCAAGGTGACCAAGGCGGCCGAACGCGTGGAGTTCGTGCGCGGCGAATTCCGCAACGCCGGAGTACGCGTCGCGGGCGACGTGGTGCAGGCGATGCTGGAGTCCGTCGGATCCGAACTGCGCGAGCTCGCCGCGGCCTGTTCGCAGCTGGTCTCCGACACCGGCGGCAAGATCGATGTCGCTGCCGTGCATCGCTATTACTCGGGCAAGGCGGAGGTCTCCGGTTTCGACGTGGCCGAGCTCGCCGTCGCCGGTGACCGCCCCGGCGCGATGGAGGCGCTGCGCTGGGCCAACGACCGCGGCGTCCCCCATGTCCTGCTCGCCGACGCCCTCGCCGACTCCGTGCACACCATCGCCCGCGTCGGCTCCGCAGGCCGCGGCGACCCGTTCAAACTCGCCCAGCAACTGGGCATGCCGCCCTGGAAAGTCAAGAAGGCCCAGGCGCAGGCCCGCAACTGGACCCCCACCACCATCGGCTCCGCCCTCCAGGTGGTCGCAGCCCTGAACGCCGACGTCAAGGGTGGGGCCGCCGACGCCAACTACGCCCTCGAACACGCACTCACCCAAATCCTCGACCTCCACGCGGCGGGCTGAGCCGCCATCTCGGCCTCGGTCGGATGGCAGTCGGGTGGGGGAGTCCGACGGGCAGGGCAGTCGAGAAAATCGGGATGCCGGATGTGTGCTGTGGCACATGTGGGCGAGAACTCAATCAGTTGGATTGAGAGAGCTGCCGAGCAAGAAACGGCAGCTGTTCGGGTGCGGCTGTGCCGTCAGATCGCAACGTCAGATGAGGTTTGTCCGGTCTCGGATCGGCACCACCGACGCACCCGCTAGTTCGCCTGCGACGTTCTGGCCAGCGGTTTCGCGAAGAATCGAGCCAATTGTCGGCTAATCGTTCATGTCAAACTGGAAT
The DNA here is from genome assembly GCF_007990755.1 of Nocardia ninae NBRC 108245. Classification (GTDB taxonomy): domain Bacteria; phylum Actinomycetota; class Actinomycetes; order Mycobacteriales; family Mycobacteriaceae; genus Nocardia; species Nocardia ninae. The sequence continues at coordinate 41,053 of NZ_BJXA01000066.1, forward strand.
CGGTTATGGACGAACGAACAGCACCGATCTTTCCGGTCGATGATTCCCGGCGGGGCCGCCTACGGCGCGGTCGGCCGCAGAGTGGTGTGCATCGTCGTCCGGAGCGTCGAGTGGGTCGAACCGCGCTGAAGGTGCTGGCCGGAGGTGTGTCGATGGCGGTGCTCGCGGGCACCGCAGTCGGATGGGCGACCGAGGGCCGGTTCGATCGCGGATTCACAAGGTCGGCGGCATTGGGTGTGGATGCACCGAGGTCGCTGGCCGGTGATACCAACGTGCTGCTGATCGGCCTGGACACCCGCAAGGATCAGGCCGGGAACGACCTGCCGAAGGAAATCCTGGATCAGTTGCACGCCGGAGACGGCGAAGAGGGCGGATACAACGCGAACACGCTGATTCTGGTGCACATCCCGGCAAATATGAAAAAGATTGTCGCCGTGTCGATTCCGCGTGACGACTACGTCAAGGTCTCCGGCATTCCCGGCTACACCAACGTGAAGATCAAGGAAGCCTACGGTCTGAAGAAGGCGGCCGTGCAGGATGAACTGATCAGTCAGGGCGTGACCGACAGCAAGGCACTGGAGCGCGCGGGACGCGAGGCGGGGCGGGCCTCGATCGTGCAGGCGGTGCGCGACCTGACCGGCGTCCCGATCGATCGATTCGGCGAGGTCACCCTGGCGGGTTTCTACGATTTGGCCAAGGCATTGGGCGGAGTCGACGTCTGTCTCAACAAGCCGGTGAACGACAGCTACTACTCCGGCGCCGATTTCCCTGCGGGCAGGCAGCGGCTCGACCCCGCGCAATCGCTGGCGTTCGTCCGGCAGCGGCACGGCTTGGAGAACGGTGATCTCGATCGGACCCACCGCCAGCAGGCCTTCCTCACCTCGGTGGCCCTCGATCTGCGCAAGGCGGGCACGTTCACCGATGTCGGCAAGTTGTCTGCGCTGATGGACGTCGCGCACCGCAATATCGTGCTGTCCGACGGCTGGAACATCACCGACTTCCTGCGCACCCTCGGCTCGTCCGAGAGCCCGGCCGTCGAATTCCGTACCTTGCCGGTGCTGCGCTACGACACCATCGATGGTCAGGACGTCAACATCATCGACCCGGCGGCGATCCGCCGCGAGGTCCGCGCCGCGTTCGGCGATCCGGACCCCACCGTCGCGTTGTTCAAATCGAGCCGACCGCCGACGCTGCCGACCACCGACCCACTTGCCGGAACAGCAACGCCCACACCGGATGTCGGAGCGCCGGTCGCTACCACCATCACCGGCAACACCATCCCCTGCGTCAACTGAGTGTCCCGCACCGGCTTGCCCGAAGCCATCCGCTTCGACCGGGATCGCGATTTCGACTCCGTTGGCGGTCGAGCATCGCTTCGGTCGGTGTCATCCATGCTGGATTTGCGCCCATTGACCCGAAATGTCCTGCCTGGCAACCTGATACCCGGTGGCCTCCGATGCGGCAACCGGCGACACCCGGGGCGCGGCGACACTAGTTCCCCTACGTCGCAACACTGATCCGCTGCGCCGCAACAGCACCGACCTGTCACATAGCGGCAGTAACTCGGTCGACTCCCGGCCCGGTCAATGCCGCGAGCCCAGCCTTCCGCCCCGTCGCGACAAGCAGCAGATCACTGATCGGCCCCCGGATTTCCTCGGGTCCGTCACCGCCCGCCCATTCCACGTCCGTGGCAACCAGCCGAATCCCACGCAACCGCTTGTGCGAACCGTAGAAAATATTGTTCCGCACATGTTCGAGCGCCGCGCACGCCTGCTCGATGGGCACCTCCCGCACCCGGCCGAGCGGTCGCGCAACGTCCTGTCCGTGAATCATCATGTCCACCAACGGATCTATCGGACTCGCCCCGGGCGCCCGGTGCGTCGATCCGGCCGACTCACGCACTTGCGCGATCAACTCGGCGGGCGTGAACCGGGCTGCGCGATCGCGAGCCAGCTTGTCGGTCATCCGGTCCCAATCGCCACGGGCCTTGATGACCCCCACCAGCGTTTCCCGCAGGCTGACCTTGCTGGACAGCGAGACGTGGGCCAGCACCTGATGCACAGTCCAGCCGGCACACAGTGACTCCACCTGCCATTCGTGCTCGTCGAGGCCGTCGAAGAAGTCGGCCAGCGAGAGCCTTTCGGCCGTTACCCACGCCTGGATCTGATCTCGGTCCACTGTGTTCCTCCGGGTTCGGTGTCGTCACCGGTACTGACGACCCGAACCACAGAATTTCATCGCAATGCCGGAAAGTGAGCGTTATGCCTGCTGCGGCGGCTGGACCAGAGCGGCCGTGACTTTGCGGACGAGCGGCAGCACGAGCAGCAGCGTCGGAAAGGCGATGGGCCAGGACACCGCCCAGGACCGCAACCAGACGCCGACCGCGAGACCGTCGCTCATCAGCGTGCTGATCAGGGACACGATGCAGGTCATCAGAATGGACAGCAGCATCGGCAGAATCACCGCGGAATACCGGGCGGGCAGCTTGCCAAAAGTGTTGCGAGAGTTCATCGGTCGCTCCGTAAGTGTTCGTCAGGCAACGGCACCGCCGGATCAGCGGGGCCGGTGCGTTGGTTGACGTGAACGCTTACGGCGACAGGAAGTCGCGGCGCCGAGCATAGGACAGCCGCACGCGGCGGCGCAAGCCGTGCCCGCACCGCCGCGTGCACCGATTGCTCAGGCGCGGGCTTCGATCTTCAGGTCGCCGGAGACGACGCCGCGGGTCATCGGCCGCGCCAGCATGTCGTGCGGGAAACCGAGTTCGATGGCGCTGGCCCGCTCGAGCCGAGCCAACTGCGCGGGGTCGAATTCGACATCGAGCGCGCCGAGGTTGTCCTCGAGTTGGGCGGCGGTGCGGGCGCCGATGATGGGCGAGGTCACACCGGGATTGCGCAGCGTCCAGGCCAGCGCGACCTGCGCGGGCGTCTTGCCCAGCTCGGTGGCGACATCCTTGACCACGTCCGCGTTGGACAGCGACCGCTCGGTGAGCGCGCCCTGCGCGGCCGCGACGTTCTTGCGAGTGCCCTCGACCGAGCCCTCGCTTCGGTGATCCAGGTCTTCGCGGGTGTATTTGCCGGTGAGCACGCCGCTGCCGAGCGGTGACCACGGAATCACGCCCAGTCCCAGCTCGCGAGCCATCGGGATGAGGTCGCGTTCGACGGTGCGCTCGATCAGGCTGTATTCGATCTGCAACGCGATCAGCGGTGACCAGCCACGCAGGTCGGCGATGGTCTGCATGCGGGCCACCTGCCAGGCCGGCGCATCGGAGATACCGACGTAGAGCACCTTGCCCGAACGCACGAGATCGTCCATGCCACGCAGGATTTCGTCGACGGGAGTCATGAAGTCCCAAGCGTGCAAGTAGAGCAGATCGATGTAGTCGGTGTTCAGCTTGCGCAGGCTCGCCTCGACCGAGGCGAACATCGACTTGCGGTGGTTCCCACCGGAATTGGGGTCACCCGGTCGGCGCAGCATGGTGTATTTCGTTGCCAGCACCAGGCTTTCGCGATTGTCCGCGGTGAATTCGCCGAGGAGTTGCTCGGAGGTGCCGTTGGTGTACTGGCTCGCCGTGTCGATGAAGTTTCCGCCGCGGTCGAGATAGGTGTCGAAGATCTTGCGGGCCTCGTCCTTATCGGCGCCCCAACCCCAGTCGGCGCCGAAGGTCATCGTGCCGAGGGACAGCGGAGACACCCGAAGACCGGAGCGGCCGAGCAGCCGGTAGGTGTCGAGGGTACGGACTCCGGACATGTCCAGCTCCTTGTCGTTGGTGCTGCGTTGGTGAGGAAACCCAGTCTTCAGCGGTGCGACAGGAGGGGTAAGGGAAGGTTTTTCCTGGGAAAGCCAGTCCTAGGCAGCCGTAATATCGACGGTGATGACCGGAATGGTGAACGCGACAGACGGCGCGAACTCGGGGGCCGGCGGCGGCCGCAGGGCGGCGAGCGCCACCGATCCCACCCAGGAATTGGCGGCCTTCCTGCGCGACCGGCGCGAGCGCCTGACGCCCGCTGACCTCGGGTTACCGCCGCGCAGGCAGGCGCGGCGCACGCCGGGGCTGCGGCGCGAGGAGGTCGCGGAGCTGGCGGGGGTCAGCACCGACTACATCGTCCGGCTGGAGCAGGGACGCGGCCTGCGTCCGTCCGCCGACGTGCTGGAGGCCTTGTCGCGGGCGCTGCGGCTGACCGCCGACGAACGCGCCTACCTGTTCGATCTGGCCCGGCAGCGGCAGCCGAATGCTGGGAAACCGGCCACCGTACCCGCGCCCGCGTTGGCCATGCTGGTGCATGATCTGTCGCCGCTACCGGCGATGCTCATCAACCACCGCTACGACATCCTGGCCTGGAATCGGGAGATGTCGCGGCTGATCATCGACTTCGACACGGTGCCGCCGCGCCAGCGCAACTCCATGTGGCTGTGCCTGATGGAGCCGAGCATGCGCGATTTCTACGTGGAGCGGGAGCGCATCATCCGCGAGGGTGTCGCGGATCTGCGTGCGGCCTGGGCGGCCCATCCGGACGATCAGGTGCTCGGCGAGCTGATCGCGGAGTTCACCGCACGCAGCGCCGAGTTCGAGGAGGGTTGGGCCAGGCACGACGTGCGGGTGCAGGGCCGCGGCGCGAAACCGCTGCGGCACCCGGTCGTCGGGCGGCTGGTGGTCAATTACGAGGTGTTGATGCCGGTGCAGGATCCGGACCAGCGCATCATCATCTATCGGGCGGCCGACGCGGATTCGCAGACGGCGCTGGACCGGCTGATGGCCGATCCGGCGCCGTTGGTCGATCGGACGGCCTCGGCGGAGCTCACTCCACCGAGCTGAGCACTAGCTCCTCGTCCTCTTCCTCCGACTCCTCGTATCGGCCCTCCCAGTCGTCGTACACGGGTACTTCGTCGTCTCGCGTGACAACCCACTCCAACGAGTACGAGCCCTCCTCGTCGATGGGAACCATCACGTTCTCGATCTTCACCCCGATGCCCAGGACCTCGGCGGCCCGGATCACGTCGGGCAGATCCTCGCCACGGACCACAGTCTGATTGGCGTAAACGGTAACCATGCGCCGAATGGTAGCTGGAACCTCCGACAGGCTGTGGGCCGATCCAGAATCCTCGCGGACGAACAGGCGCTGACCGGGGTATGTGTACGACAAAAGCCGCCGTGGTCGTCGAGGCCACGGCGGCTGCGTCAGAAGCATGCGGTACCGGATCGGTACCGGGGAATCAGATCTTGTTCAGAGCCAGCGCGAGGGCCGACTTCTTGTTGGCGGCCTGGTTGGCGTGGATGACGCCCTTCGAGGCAGCCTTGTCGAGCTTGCGGCTCGCGGTCTGGAGCTGCGCGGCGGCCTTCTCTTTGTCGCCGGCCGCGGCAGCTTCCCGGAAGCTGCGGATCGCGGTGCGCAGCGAGGACTTCACCGACTGGTTACGCTTGCGCGCTTCCTCGTTGGTACGGATCCGCTTCAACTGGGACTTGATGTTGGCCACGCCTGTTTCCTCGTGTTCCTGTCGCTGAGTGGTCTGTGCTGGAAAAGTTCCTGCGCGTGCGTCGCACCCTCGATAAACGGGTAACGCAACGCCGAAGGTCGAGAATACCAGCCGCCGCTCGGGGCACGAAATCAGCACCGTCGTCCAGCGCTACGCCGACGCGTTCGACCTCGCCGCCCGTGCCGCGGCGGCCGACGGGGCTCAGCGATCCCGAGGTCGTTGTAGAGAGCACACCTCTGGCGTAGCGTCCCCGGTACAACCCGTTGATCTTGAACGGCACTGTTTTCTGAGCGACACCACGGCTGGCAATAGCTATACGTCTGGAACGCGGAAGGTGGACAGATGTCTCCAACGGCTCAAGAAGTTGTGGAAGAAGTCGCCGAGTACGGGCCGATTCCCGACAGCAAGAAGTGGGGAGCGGAGGCGCTCGGCACGTTCGTCCTGGTCATGGGCGGTGTCGGGACGGCGGTGCTCGCGGGGGATCGGGTCGGGGCGCTGGGTGTGGCGTTGGCCTTCGGACTCTCACTGTTGTTTCTTGTTTATGCGATCGGGCCGATCTCCGGCTGCCACGTGAATCCCGCCGTGACGGTCGGTCATCTGCTGCTCGGCAGAATCAGCGTGGTCACCGCGGTCGGTTATTGGATCGCGCAATTGATCGGTGGATTCCTGGCCGGACTCGTGCTGTTCGCGCTGGCGAAGAATCTGCCGTCCTACGACCGCGACGTCAATGGACTCGGCGCGAACGGCTGGGGGGCGCACAGCCCTTCGGCGCAGAAGGGGCCACTCGGTGAGGTCGTGCTGCAGAACGGCTACGGGCTGGCCGCGATGATCATCATCGAGGTGATGTTGACCGCGCTGCTGGTGTTCGTGGTGCTCGCCTCGACCGATCAGCTCTCCGATGTGCCGCTGGCCGGCCTGTCGATCGGTGTCACGCTGGCCGTCATCCACCTGATCTCGATCCCGGTGGACAACACCTCGGTCAACCCGGCGCGCAGCCTCGCCGTCGCCCCCTACCAGGACGGTGCGATGGGGCAGGTCTGGGCTTTCGTGGTGTTCCCGCTGATCGGCGGTGCACTCGGCGCGCTCGTGTACGGCCTGCTGTTCGGTCGCTCGCGCAACGTGCTGTCCTGAGTTGATCCGAGAGCCCATCGGCGCCGAGGGGTGCCGATGGGCTCGCGGCTATTCCGTGGTTCGGGGAACGGCGTTGCAGGTCAAGACGATTGCCGTAATCGATTCAGTGCCAGGCGTATTCGGCGCACAACCGGTGGGCGACGAGGTCGAACGACTTGCGGGGCAGGATGGCGCCCTCGCGCCGGATACCCGCCTCGGGCACGTCGAGCACCCGATCCAGCCGAACCCAGCTCGGCCTGCCCTCCGGATCCCAACTGCCGCTGCCGATTCCGACCCAGTTCGGGTCGCGCGCCCGGTCCGCCTTCGACGACAGCATCAACCCGAGCAGGGTCCTGCGGTCGCGCCCGACCACCAGCACCGGCCGGTCCTTGCCATTGCTCGGATCCTCCTCGAACGGCACCCAGGTCCACACGATCTCACCCGGGTCAGCCCGCCCGTCCAACTGCGGCGAGTACACGATCTGCCGGGCCCGCTCGGCCGTCGGCACCGGAGTGGACGCGGTCGGGCGCACCTTCACCGGAGGCGTGCGCCGCTGACTCAACGACCCCACCAGCCGCTCCACCAACCGCGGCCCCTGCTGCCTGACGAGCTTGGGACCCTGCTCCTTAGCGATAAGTCCGAGCTGCTTGCCGAGGGAGTTCCAACTTCGGGCCATATTCGCAATATAACGGCGCACCGCCGTCTTCTCACGCGCGCCGCGACAGTCCTCGATGCGCCGATTCCGGCGCACAATGCCGGACCGAACGACCAGTCCCAGCCAGGACCTTCGCGACCAGGGACGAACCGGCTACCAAGAGGATTCGGGTTCATAGCAAAACGACACCAGGTGTGTGAGCGCCCACTGTTTCCGGCCGGGGATCACCCTCGGTGGCACCCCGATCCAGCGCTTCAGCACACCGATGGCGGAAGCTTCGTACTGCTCATGGGACGATAGAGGACAGTTTGCCGATACCCATGAGGAGTGGAGTGCCCGCCAGCTTCGCCGACACGACGTTCACCGATCCGTCTCGGATCCGGAACTTTTGCATCATCGCGCACATCGATCACGGGAAGTCGACGCTGGCCGATCGGATGCTGCAACTGACCGGTGTGGTCGAGGAGCGGCAGATGCGCGCCCAATATCTGGACCGGATGGATATCGAGCGTGAGCGCGGCATCACCATCAAGGCGCAGAACGTGCGGCTGCCGTGGCAGGTGGACGGCACGGATTACGTGCTGCACCTGATCGATACGCCGGGCCACGTCGACTTCACCTACGAGGTGTCGCGCGCACTGGAGGCCTGCGAGGGCGCGGTGCTGCTGGTCGACGCGGCGCAAGGGATCGAGGCGCAGACGCTGGCGAACCTGTACCTGGCGCTGGACAAGGATCTGACGATCATCCCGGTGCTCAACAAGATCGACCTGCCCGCCGCCGACCCCGACCGCTACGCGGCCGAGATCGCGCACATCATCGGCTGCGACGCCGATGACGTGCTGCGGGTCTCGGGCAAGACCGGTGTCGGCGTGACCGAACTGCTCGACGAGGTCATCAAGACGGTGCCCGCGCCGGTCGGCGACCCGGACGCGCCCGCTCGCGCGATGATCTTCGACTCGGTCTACGACACCTACCGTGGCGTCGTCACTTATGTCCGCGTGGTGGACGGCAAGCTCACCCCGCGCGAGAAGATCAAGATGATGTCCACCGGCGCCACGCACGAGATGCTGGAGATCGGCATCGTGTCGCCGGAGCCCAAGCCGACCCAGGGCCTGGGTGTCGGCGAGGTGGGCTACTTGATCACCGGCGTGAAGGACGTGCGCCAGTCGAAGGTCGGCGACACGGTGACCGCCATGCGCAACGGTGCGACCGAGCCGCTCACCGGTTACCGCGAGCCGCGCCCGATGGTGTACTCCGGTCTCTACCCGGTCGACGGCTCCGACTACCCGGACCTGCGCGACGCCTTGGAGAAGCTGCAGCTCAATGACGCCGCCCTGACCTACGAGCCGGAAACCTCGGTGGCGCTGGGCTTCGGCTTCCGCTGCGGGTTCCTCGGCCTGCTGCACATGGAGATCACCCGGGAGCGGCTGCAACGCGAGTTCGACCTCGACCTGATCTCCACCGCGCCCAACGTGGTCTACACCGTAGAGATGGAGGACGGCACCAAGCATGTCGTCACCAATCCCTCGTACTGGCCGGAGGGCAAGGTCCGCCACGTCTTCGAGCCGGTGGTGAAGTGCACCGTCATCTCGCCGAGTGAGTTCATCGGCTCGATCATGGAGCTGTGCCAGGCGCGCCGCGGCGAGCTCGGTGGCATGGACTACCTGTCCGAGACCCGCGTCGAGCTGCGCTACACCATGCCGATGGCGGAGATCATCTTCGACTTCTTCGACTCGCTGAAGTCGCGCACCCGCGGCTACGCCAGCCTCGACTACGAAGAGTCGGGCGTGCAGGACGCGGCGCTGGTCAAGGTCGACATCCTGCTCCAGGGTGAGGCAGTGGACGCGTTCAGCGCGATCGTGCACAAGGACGCCGCGCAGGCCTACGGCAACAAGATGACCAGCAAGCTGCGCGAACTCATCCCGCGCCAGCAGTTCGAGGTGCCCATCCAGGCCGCCATCGGCTCGCGCATCATCGCCCGCGAAAACATCCGCGCCATCCGCAAAGACGTGCTCGCCAAGTGCTACGGCGGCGACATCAGCCGCAAGCGCAAACTGCTGGAGAAGCAGAAGGAAGGCAAGAAGCGGATGAAGACGATCGGCCGCGTCGACGTCCCGCAGGAAGCCTTCGTGGCTGCGCTCTCCTCCGACGCCGCGTCGGACAAGCCGAAGGGGAAGTAGGGCCCGCCCGCTCCGGGACCGGATCGACCGAACTCAGCCTGCGGGCTGCACGGCGATCCGGACCTGGAGGCGTACGCCACCTGCCGGGCTCTTGGCGAGTTCGGCTGTGCCGGAGTGTAATTCGGCTTGTTGCTGTACCAGCGCGAGACCCAGCCCCGAGCCGGGGGAACCCGGTCCTTTGACGAAACGGTCGAACGCCTTGGGGCACAAGGTGTCCGGGATGCCGGTTCCGTCGTCGTCGATGAGGATCTCCACCCTGTCTGCGGCGGGGCGGACGGTGATGGTGACGGTGTCGGCGTGACCGTGCTGGACGGCGTTGGCTACGGCGTTGGTGACGATGAGCATGAGGCCGCCGGGGAGGCCGGTTACCGTGACGGGCTCGCATTCGACGAGTTCGATGCGGACACCGGGGTGTCGGCGTTGCGCGTCTTGGGTTGCGCGGTCGAGGGTTTCGCAGAGGTCGAAGGGTTCGAAGATGTCGGGCTCGGTGAGTTCGCCGACGGCGAGCCGTTCGAGATCGGTGAGGGTGTTTTCGATCTGTTGTTCGGCGAAGAGCACCTCGTTGAGGATGGTGCCGCGCTGGTCGGCGGGAATCTCCTTGGTGGCCAGCACTTGTAGGTCGGTCCGCAAGGCGGTGAGCGGCGTGCGCAATTCGTGGGCGCAGACGGCGGCGAAATCGCGGGCGCTGGTGAGGGCGTGGTTGGTGGCGCGGTGGGCGGCCTCGAGCCGGGCGAGCATGCGGGTGATGGCGTCGGAGAGCTCCTCGGTCTCCTTGGCGCCGCGGCCGGACAGCGGTGGGAGCTCCTCGAGGGTGTCGATGCCGTGCGTCGCGGTGGCCAGTGTGCGCAGCGGTCGCGCGGCATAACCGGCCAGCAACCAGCCGAGCAGGGCGGCGACGACAGCGCCGGCCACCCCGATGCCGAGGCCGATGAGCTGGCTGCGGTGGATGGCCGAGGCGACCACGTCGCGGTTCGGATCGAGCGATACCAGCACACCGGGCAGGCCGTCGACCCGGGTCACCGCTGCGTCGCTGGGTACGCCGGGCACCGAGTATTCGGGGACATCGACGACCGAAGGGGCGCGGGCGTCCACCGAGGGTTGCGTTTCCGTGTACGGCGACGCGACAGACGGTGGGGGCAAAGGGGTTTCCGCATAGGGAGGTGTGCCGGGTGCCTGCGATCCCGGATACGGCGGCGGAAGCGGCTCCGCCGGAGCACCTTTGAACGGCGGCGCAACCCTTACCGCCATCGACGAAACGGTCTCGTCCAACTGCCGCTCGCCGGTCGCGTTGAGCAACGCGGCGAACGTGATGGTCAGGGTGAGGGCGACGAGCGCGGCGACGACCGCGGACACCAGCGCCACCCGGGTACGCAGCGACGGTGACCGCTTCACGGCTGCTCCCGTAGTACGAAGCCGACCCCGCGCACGGTGTGCACCACCCGTGGCGCGCCCGGCGCCTCGAGCTTGCGCCGCAGATACGAGACGAACACATCGACCACATTGGTGTCGGTGGCGAAGTCGTAACCCCATACGGCGGAAAGGATCTGCTCGCGACCGAGCACGATGCCCGGATGCTCGGCAAGCAAGGCGAGTACCTCGAACTCTCGTTTGGTCAGGTCGACCGGGGTGCCCGCGGCCAGCACCCGGTGCCCGGCCAGGTCGATCTGCACCTGACCGATCCGCACCTGGGTGCCGGGACGTTCGGCGGGGGTCACCCGGCGGCGCAGCAAAGCCCGCAGCCGGGCGACCAGCTCGCCTAGGTCGAAGGGTTTGGTGAGGTAATCGTCGGCGCCGCGTTCGAGGCAGGCGATGCGGTCGGTCACCGCGCTGCGCGCGCTGAGCACGCAGATCGGGATGTCGTTGCCCATCGCGCGCAACGCGGTGACCACGCCTTCACCGTCCAAGGTCGGCATGTTCACGTCCAACACCATGGCGTCGGGGGCCGCGGTACGCACCATCGACAGCGCCTCGGCGCCGTCGCTCGCGGTCACCACCTCGAAATCGGAGAGTTCCAACCCGCGTCGTAGCGAGGCGAGCACGCGAACCTCGTCGTCCACGACCAAGATCCGGTGTCCGGTCATGGATCAACATTAGTCCCGGTCAGCGCACGCTGGCGACGACGCACCCCGGCTCACCCGGAGCGGCGGGCAGGGTTTCGGCCGGTGCGCCGGGTACGTCGTCGGCCGGGATCGCGGGCATGGGCGCGATCGGGACGGCGGGGACGGCACCGGGCGGCAGTTCGCGTTCGATGGTGACCCACGGGCCGTCCGGTCCTTCGCCCCGGGTGATCACCACCGGCTCGCTGGGATC
>NZ_BJXA01000067.1 GCF_007990755.1 Nocardia ninae NBRC 108245
GGCCATGCGCCCGCCGCGGGCCGCGCCGCGCCGGGCCGCCGCGACACCCGAGCCGGAGCCGAAGGGCAAGGCGCGCAAACTGCGCTGGTTCGTTCTCGCGTTCGCGCTGGTGCTGGCCGTCGGTGTCGGACTGCTGGTCGGCTACAAGATGATTCGCAGCAACTACTACGTCGGGGCCGACAACGGCTCCGTGGTGATCCTGCGCGGGTTACCCGGCTCGGTGCTCGGATACTCGATCCACGACGTGAATCTCGTCGGCTGCGTCACCAAGACCGGGGAACTGTCCCTGGTCGACCCCGGCGGCGATCTGCCGTCGTCGTGCAAGCAGCTGAAGGTCACCGATCTCAAGCAGACCGGCCGCGAACAGGTCGGTAAGGGCCTGCCGCCCGGCTCGCTGGACCGGGCCAAGGACCAGATGCGCTCCATCGCGCAGGGCGAGCTGCTGCCGCCGTGCCCGGCGAAGACGTCGGTGCCCCAGCCCGGCGTGCTGCCGACCACCGAGCCACCGCCGCCCGGACCGGCCGCTCCGAGTACCGCGGCCGCCCCGACCTCCGAGCCCGCACCGCCGGCTCCGCCCGTCCCCGGCAACGGTGACGCGGGCACCGATCTCAAGACACCGACGAAGTCGGAAGCACCGGTTCCGCCGAACCCCCAGATCGCGGGGGAGAACTGCCGGGTGACGGACTGATGTCCGCGCCGGCACCGCCGTCCGCTGGGGCCTTTCCCAGTCCTCCCGGCGGCTTCGCTCCCGCGCCACCGCCGAGCACCAGACGCAATGCCGAGCTGTTGCTGCTGGCCGGCGCGGCGGTGATCACCACGGCCTCACTGTTTTTGGTGGAGGCCAGCCAAGAGCAGTCGGTCACCTGGGATATCGCCAAGTACGGCCTGGCTTTTCTGGCGTTGTTCGGCGTCGCCCACCTCGCGGTGCGCCGGTTCGCGCCCTTCGCCGACCCGCTGCTGCTGCCGATCGTCGCGCTGCTCAACGGACTCGGACTGGTGCTGATCCACCGGCTCGACCTGGCCGATGAGCAGAACGCGGTCTACAACTCCTGGCCGATGCCGTCTCCCGACGCCAACCAGCAGATCCTGTGGACCACCCTCGGCATGATCGTGTTCATCGGGCTGCTGATCGCGCTGCGCGACTACCGCACGCTGGCCCGCTACGGCTACACCCTCGGCTTGATCGGATTGATCGCGCTGGCGCTGCCCGCCGTGCTGCCCAGCCGCTTCTCCGAGATCAACGGCTCCAAGAACTGGATCAAGATCACCGGATTCAGCATCCAGCCCGCGGAGTTCTCGAAGATCCTGCTGATCATCTTCTTCGCCTCGGTGCTGGTGGCCAAGCGCGATCTGTTCACCGCCGCCGGCAAGCACCTGCTCGGCATGGAGTTTCCGCGCGGGCGCGACCTCGGCCCGATCGTGGTGGTCTGGATCGTCTGCGTCGGCGTGCTCGTCTTCGAGAAGGATCTCGGCACCTCGCTGCTGATCTTCAGCACGGTGCTGGTGATGCTCTACATCGCCACCGAGCGGGTCGGCTGGCTGGTGATCGGCGGCGCGCTGCTCACCCTCGGATTCTTCTTCGCCTACCAGACTTTCGGGCACGTGAAGATCCGCACGCAGACCTGGCTGCATCCGTTCGACGACTACAACAACACCGGCTACCAGATCTCCCAATCGCTGTTCGGGCTGGCCACCGGCGGGCTCGCGGGGACCGGCCTCGGCAGCGGACGCCCGAACCAGGTGCCCTTCGCCAAGACCGACTTCATCATCACCACGATCGGTGAGGAGCTCGGCCTGATCGGGCTCACCGCGGTGCTGGTGCTGTTCCTGGTGTTCATCGTGCGCGGCCTGCGCACCGCCCTGGCCGTGCGCGACAGTTTCGGCAAGCTGCTGGCCGCCGGCCTGGCCTTCACGGTCGCGATCCAGCTGTTCGTCGTGGTCGGCGGTGTCACCAAACTGATTCCGCTGACCGGTCTCACCACACCCTTCATGTCCTACGGCGGCTCGTCGCTGCTGGCCAACTACGCGCTGCTCGCGCTGCTGATCAAGGTCTCGGACGCGGCACGCGCGCCGGCACCGGCCCGCAAGAGCGTGCCCGCGGCCCCGATCGCGGAGGCGACCACCGAGCTGCTGCGCAAGCCCGACGCGGGCCGACCGGAAGCGGGGCCCGCCACGTGAACACACCACTACGCCGGGTCGCCATCGCGGTGATGCTGATGATCGTCGCGTTGCTGGTCAACGCGACCTACGTCCAGGTGATCAAGGCCGACGACTACCGCACCGACCCGCGCAACTCCCGGGTGCTGCTCGACGAGTACTCGCGCCAGCGCGGGCAGATCTCCGCGGGCGGCACGGTGCTCGCCAACTCGGTGGCCACCGAGGACCGCTACAAGTACCTGCGCACCTACCCCAGCTCCCCCGAGGCGTTCGCACCCGTCACCGGCTTCTACTCGATGCAGTACGGCAGCAACGGGCTGGAGCGGGCCGAGGATTCGGTGCTCAACGGTTCCGACAGCCACCTGTTCGGCTCGCGACTGGTCGACATGGTGTCCGGACGCGATCCGCGCGGCGGCAACGTGATCACCACCCTCGACCCGGCCATGCAGCAGGTGGCCTACGACCAGCTGACCAGCAAGGGTTACACCGGTTCGGTGGTGGCGATCGAGCCGAGCACCGGCCGGATCCTCACCATGGTGTCCACCCCGAGCTACGACCCGAACCAGCTGTCCGGCCACGACGGCGCCCGCGGCACCCAGACCTGGGAGGCGCTCAGCGCCGACGAGAAGCAGCCGATGCTGAATCGGGCTGTCTCGCAGACCTATCCGCCCGGCTCCACCTTCAAGGTGGTGGTCACCGCGGCCGCGCTGGCGAACAACGTCGCGACGCCGGAGGATCAGTTCACCGCGGCGCCGAACATCACGCTGCCCGGCACAAGCACCACGCTGGAGAACTACAACGGCTCCAACTGTGGTGGCGGCCAGAGCGCCTCGCTCTACGAAGCGTTCCGGCTCTCCTGCAACACCGCGTTCGCCGAACTCGGCGTCAAGGTGGGCGCCGCGAAACTCAAGGACCAGGCCGCCGCCTTCGGCATCGGCGAGAACCGGGGCATCCCGATCCCGGTCGCCGAGAGCACGGTCGGCACCATGCCGGACAACGCCGCGCTGGCCCAGAGCAGCATCGGACAGCGCGACGTGGCGCTGACCCCGCTGGACAACGCGGTGATCGCGGCGACGGTCGCCAACGGCGGCGTCCGGATGGAGCCGCACCTGGTCGACCAACTGCAGGGGCCCGACCTCAGTGAGTTGTCCAAGACCAAGCCGGTCTCGCTGGGCCAAGCGTTCAATGCCCAGGTAGCGTCATCGCTGACGAATCTGATGATCGCGTCGGAGGAGAACACCGGCGGTAGCAGGTCTTCCCGCTATCAGATCGCGTCCAAGACCGGCACCGCCGAGCACGGCAGCAATCCCCGCAATACCCCACCGCACGCCTGGTACATCGCCTTCGCGCCCGCGCAGAACCCGAAGATCGCCATCGCGGTGATCGTGGAGAACGGCGGCGACCGGGCTCTCGGCGCGACGGGTGGCAAGGTGGCCGCGCCGATCGCACGCGCGGTCTTGGACGCCGGTCTGCGAGGGGGCTGAACGATATGGATGTGCGAGTGAAGGTACGGGGATGCTGAACAACGGTGCGATGATCGCCGACCGGTACCGGCTGCAGCGCCTGATCGCGACCGGCGGCATGGGCCAGGTCTGGGAGGCGTTGGACACCCGGCTGGACCGCCGGGTGGCGGTCAAGGTGCTCAAATCGGAGTTCTCCGCCGACCCGACGTTCCGGCAACGGTTCCGCACCGAGGCAAGGACCACCGCCCAGCTGAACCACCCCGGCATCGCCGGGATCTACGACTACGGCGAGACCACCGACCCGCAGGGCAGTGAAACCGCCTATCTGGTCATGGAATTGGTGCAGGGCGAGCCGCTGAACACGGTGCTGAACCGGCTCGGCAGGCTCTCGGTGGGCCAGGGTCTCGACATGCTCGAGCAGACCGGTCGCGCGCTGGACGTGGCGCACCGGGCCGGCGTCGTGCACCGCGACGTGAAGCCGGGCAACATCCTGGTGACGCCGACCGGTCAGGTGAAGATCACCGACTTCGGCATCGCCAAGGCGGTCGACGCCTCGCCGGTGACCAAGACCGGCATGGTGATGGGCACCGCCCAGTACATCGCGCCGGAGCAGGCGGTCGGCGAGGACGCCACCGCCGCCAGCGATGTGTACTCCCTCGGCGTGGTCGGCTACGAGGCGCTCGCCGGGACCAGGCCGTTCAGCGGCGACGGCGCGATCACCGTAGCGATGAAGCACGTGCGCGAAACGCCGCCGCCGATGCCGGGCGACCTGCCTGCCAACGTGCGTGAGCTCATCGAGATCACCATGGGCAAGGATCCGAAGGGCCGCTACTCGCGCGGCGGCGAATTCGCCGACGCGGTCGCCGCGGTGCGCGCGGGCCGCAGGCCGCCGACCCCGACCGGGGCCAACCCGTCGATGTCGATGACCGGCGCCACCCGGGTGCTGCCGCCCGGGCCCACCGTCGCATTGCCTTCCACGCCATCGGAGTTCGACGGCGCGACCGTGCACTACTCCACGCCCGCAGGCGCGGCCCTCAACAATGCCGGCTACGCCAACGGCACCGGTGCGCCCGCGACGATGCTCAACAGCGGTACCGGAGGCAATCAGCTGCCGCCGGAGCACGGCAAGAAGTACACCACCACGCAGAAGTGGATGGCCGCGCTCGGCGCGGGCGCGGTGCTGCTGCTCGCCATCGTGCTCTACCTGATGTTCGGTGGCGATACGAACCCGGATTCGAAGGTCCCGCCTGCCACCACGACCACGCAGGCGCCGAAGCCACCACCGCCGCCGGTGACCAGCACGACGACGCCCAAACCCGTTCCGCCGCCGGTGGTGACCACGGAGCCGACCACCACAGAACCGACCACCACCACGCCGGAACCGACGACGACCACGCCGTCGCCGACCACCACGCCGCCGAGCAGTACCAAGACGACGACAACAACACCGCCGACGACCCTGCCCCGAATCCCCACTATCGACATACCATTTCCGGGGAACAGTGCTCGAAGCTCCGCCACCCCCAGCGCGCCCAAAACCTCTTCGCAAGGACAACAATGACGACCCCGAAGAATCTCTCCTCCCGCTATGAGCTGGGCGAGATCATCGGGTTCGGCGGCATGTCCGAGGTGCACAAGGCGCGCGATCTGCGGCTCAGCCGGGACGTGGCGATCAAGGTGCTGCGGGCAGATCTGGCCCGCGACCCCACCTTCTATCTGCGGTTCAAGCGCGAAGCCCAGAACGCCGCCGCGCTGAATCATCCGGCCATCGTCGCGGTGTACGACACCGGCGAGGCCAAGGTCGACGACGGCCCGCTGCCCTACATCGTGATGGAGTACGTCGACGGCGACACGCTGCGCGACATCGTGCGCGGCCAGGGGCCGCTGCCGCCGCGCCGCGCCATGGAAGTCGTCGCGGACGTGTGTGCCGCATTGGATTTCAGCCACAAGGCCGGCATCGTGCACCGCGACATGAAGCCGGCCAACATCATGATCAACCGGGCCGGCGCGGTGAAGGTGATGGACTTCGGCATCGCCAGGGCGCTCGCCGACAGCTCCAACCCGATGACCCAGACGGCCGCGGTGATCGGTACCGCACAGTATCTTTCGCCCGAGCAGGCGCGCGGCGAGACGGTGGACGCCCGTTCGGACGTCTACTCCGTCGGTTGCGTGCTGTTCGAAATCCTCACCGGTGAGCCGCCTTTCACCGGTGACTCGCCGGTCGCGGTCGCCTACCAGCACGTCCGGGAGGACCCGCGGCTGCCGTCGCACGTGCATCCCGGGGTGCCGCGCGAGCTGGACTCGGTGATCCTCAAGGCGATGAGCAAGAACCCGGCCAACCGCTACCAGAGCGCGGCCGAGATGCGGGCCGACCTGATCCGAGTGCTCGGCGGGCAGAAGCCCATCGCGCCGATGGTGATGACCGACGAGGACCGCACCACCGTCTTCGGCTCGAACGAGCCCGCGCCGCGCAGCTACCGCACCGTCGAGCGCAACGACGACACCGCCGAGCAGGGGCCGCCCGAATCCGGCGGACCGCGTCGCTCCATCTATGTCGCCGTCGCCGCGGCCGCCGGTGTCGCCGTGCTGCTCGCCTTGTTCTGGGTGTGGGTCGGACCGGGCAGCAAGCCGGAACAGGTTGCGGTGCCGGACCTTTCGGGCAAGTCCGCGCAACAGGCGGCCGACACGCTCCAGCAGGCCGGTTTCGCCGTCTCCATCCAGCAGAAACCGGACAGCACGGTGGACACCGGCAACGTCATCTCCACCGCACCGCTCGGCGGTGCGCGGGCGGACAAGGGCAGTAACGTCACCATTCAGGTGTCCACCGGCCCGGCCCAGGTGCAGGTGCCGAAGCTCGACGGGATGAGCCAGCAGGAGGCCGAGGTCGCATTGCGCAACGGCAATCTGCAAATGGATCGGAATGTGGTGCGTAAGCCGTCCAGCACGCAGGACACCGACAAGGTCATCGGGCAGGATCCGTCGGCGGGTTCGCGGGTGGATGTGGACCGGGCCATCGTCGTCACCATCGGCTCCGGCCCGGAATCCGTCCGGGTGCCGAACGTGATCGGTCAGGACATCGACGTTGCCCGGCCGAACCTGGTGGACAGCGCCGGATTCAAGATCTCGATCCAGGAGGTGCCGTCGTCGCGGCCCAAGGGCGAGGTGCTCTCGACCAGTCCCGCGGGCGGCACGACGGCGGAGAAGGGCTCAACGGTCACCGTGCAGGTGTCCAGTGATCAGATCAAGATGCCGTCGCTGGTGGGTCTCACGGTCGCGCAGGCGGTGGACAAGCTGCGCGCGGAAGGCTGGACCGGCACGCAGAGCCAGATCAGTCAGTCCCCGCAGGGCACCTTCGACACCAGCAGCGTGGGCCGGATCCTCAGCCAGCAGCCGTCCGCCAGTGGTTCCATCCCGAAGAACGGGACCGTGTCGGTCGGCGTGGGCGTCCTCGGCCCGCCGTGAGATAGCGGTATCGGCGAAACACCGACCGGTCGGTGTGATCAGCGGCAGAATTGGGTGTGCTCCATCCGGATCAGCAGTGCTGAGCAACGAGGAGGACGCCTTATGACTACCGCCAGGGACATCATGAAACCCGGTGCGCAGTGGATCTCCAAGGAGGAGACCGTCGGGAAGGCCGCTCGGGTGATGGCCGAACTCGGCGTCGGATCACTGGTCATCGCCGACGACAACGATCGCATGTGCGGCATCATCACCGACCGCGACATAGTCGTGAAATGCGTTGCGCAGGGCCGTTCGCCGGCCACCACACGGGCCGAGGAACTCTGCGAGTCCACGCCACGCTGGGTCGCCGCCGACGCCGACGTCGAGGAGGTGCTCGACCAGATGGAGAGTCATCGGGTCAAGCGGATGCCGGTGATCGACAACAAGCGGCTGGTCGGCATGATCAGCGAGGCCGACCTGGCCAGGCACCTCGACGACAACCAGCTCGGTGAGTTCGTGACGGCGGTCTACGGGCGGCCCTAGGCCCCGGACCGCAACTTCGCCACCGGGCCTGGGCTCCACCTGCACTCGGGTGGGTGTGCTGAGCACGAGGCCTCCGGTGTGCGAATTCTGCTCGGCCGCAAAACTCGATGCCGGAGGCCGCGCCCGCGGCGGCGTATCGGCGCGGCAGCGTGGCCGCAATCGGCGCGGCAGCGTGGCCGCACTCGCACCGTCGCGATGTTTCGGTATCAAAGAGCCGCAGATGTCAGGTGATTTAGGTTCCACCTAACGCATTGCGGCGCCGGTTGTTTCACCGAAACAGCTGAATGCTGCTCAGTAGTGCTGGTAATCGGACCCGGGACCGGCCATGCAGGTTACTTCCCCGATCGGCACCCAGCCTGTTACGTGCGCAAGGTGCACGATGTAGTAGAAGGTGTTTCCATCCTTTTTGTACAACTGGTACCCGTAGGGATAGCCATCTTCTTTGATTTCGGTGAACTGCCCGTCCTGCCCGCAGTGCAAAGGGGGCTTGAGCAGGCTTTGCGCCGAAGCAGTGCCGGCAGCCATGCTGCTCAACATCATTGCGGCGACGGACGCGCCGGCGACACTCGCGGCGAGCCTCCGAAGGTTTATCATGGAAGTGTTCCAATCTGTGTTGTGAACTGTGAATTGCTGCATGCGTGCAGCTCCGGGTGTTGGGGAGTGGCAGCTCCCCAACACCAGGTTCTATAAGATCTTGTGTTCTATAGGATCTGACGCGTCGAGCCCGAAATCGGTTCCATCGAACTCGGAAGTTTTCTCGGCAGCCCAGAGTTGGCAGTCATCGACGTTCGATCACGAATCTCCAGCCGCCGCAACGACGTAGGACAGTGCGTGCTGAACCTTGGTTCGTCTCAGGACAGCTCGAGGTGACCGTTCATCGACATCGCCTCCGCCGCGAGCTCGGTCAACTCGATCACCTCGACGCCCTGCTCGCGCAGCTTCTCCACGCCAACGCAGTTCGTCACGAAGGTCGCGGGTTCCCGCCAGGCCAGCACGACCCGGGGAATTCCCGCCCGCAGGATCCGGTCGGTACACGGCGGCCGGGTCGCGGTGGCCCGCTGCGAACACGGTTCCAGCGTGGTGTAGATCGTCGCCCTGGCCAGCCGCGGATCGTCCGCGTCGAGCTTGTCCAGCGCCGACTCCTCGGCATGCACCTTCGCGTCGGTCTCGCGCGAGTAGCCGGTGGCGATCTCCACATCGTCGGCCACGATCACCGCGCCGACGGAGAACGCCGTCTCGCTCGGCGGGCAGCGCCACGCGAGTTCGATGGCGCGCCGCATGTACCGAGTGTCGCGCTCCGCCATGGGCTCGGACTTCGGGCGGTAGCGCAAGACCGCGACGTCGCCGAACAAGGCGATGTCGACCAGCCGCATGCGGCGGTGCGGGGCGCCCGGATAGCTTGCGGCATCGAGGAATCGCGGGGCTGCGGGGTCACCCACCAACAGAGGTGCGACCGCCAGATGCAGTTCGTCGGCGAGGTCGGCGGCAAGAAAGGTGGTGTGGATGCGGGTGCCGCCCTCCACCATGAGGCGGCCGATGCCGCGGCGACCGAGGTCGTCCAGGAGAGCACCGAAGTCGAGTTCGGCGCCGAGCGAGACGATTTCGGCGAGGCCGAACAGGCGATCGGCGAGCCGCGCTGCGCCCGCCTCGGTGGTGTACACGAGCTTGTCGCCGCCGTGATGCCAGAACCTCAGGTCCGGATCCAGGTCACCGCTCGCCGTGACGGTGATCTTCAGCGGGTACGCCGGTTTGCCCGCCTCGACCCGTGCGGTCCTGCGCTCGGCGCTGTCGACAAGCAGTCGAGGGTTGTCGCGGCGCAGTGTTTCGGCACCGATCAGGATCGCGTCGGAGTCCGCGCGCACCTGATCTACCCGGTCGAAATCCGCCGGGTCCGACAGCCGAAGACGCTCAGGGCTCGCATCGTCGATGTATCCGTCGACGCTCACCGCGACCGACAGCAGCACATAGGGACGGGTCACTGCCGCACCTCCGGTCGCTGACTGCGTCCCTGATGTCCCGGTCGCTCACTGCGTCCGTTCACTGCACGCCTCCCGGTCGCTGACCACGTCCCCGCACCGCCTCCCGGTCGCACACACTGCGTCCGATTTACTGCAGCACCAGCGCGGCGACCTCTGCCTCGAGCATCTCCACCAGGCCCTCGGCCGGGCGCTCGCCACAGACGCCGAGCCAGTTGGCCAGCATCCGGTGCCCGCCCTGGGTCAGCACCGATTCGGGGTGGAACTGCACACCGTGGATCGGCAGGGTGCGATGCCGCATGGCCATCACGATGCCGGATTCGGTGCGCCCGAGTACCTCGAGCTCGTCGGGCAGCGTGTCTTCGGGGACGGTCAGCGAGTGGTAGCGCGTCGCGGTGAACGGGTCGGGCAGGCCGGCCAGCACACCGGCGCCGATGTGGAAGACCGAGCTGGTCTTGCCGTGCAGCAACTCGGGCGCGCGGGTCACCGTCGCGCCGAAGGCTTCGCCGATGGCCTGATGGCCCAGGCACACGCCGAGCAGCGGCACGGTATGCCGGGCGCAGGCCCGCACCAGGTCGATGCTGGCGCCCGCGCGATCGGGGGAACCGGGCCCGGGGCTGATCAAAATGCCGTCGAATTCGGCTACGACGGCGTCGACATCGGCCAGGTTCGGGTCGTCGTTGCGCCACACCACGGCCTCGGCCCCCAGCTGCCCGAGGTACTGGACCAGGTTGAAGACGAAGCTGTCGTAATTGTCGACGACCAGAACACGCATGATCCGAGATTACGTCCCCGCACGGCACCGCGTCGCATCCAATACCAGTTGGGATAGCCTAGAGGCACACCGGAGGGCGCCAGAGCCTCGTCCACCGTGGCGAGCGAGCTCCGCACCACCACCCGCGCCTGCCCCGCCGGTACCGACCTGCACGCCGAATACGAGGACGTCATGCCCAAGTCGAAGGTCCGGAAGAAGACCGATTACACGATCAACCCTGCCAGCCGGACGCCGGTGAAGGTGAAAGCCGGACCGTCGCCGGTCTGGTACGTCACCATCATGCTCGGTTTCATGCTCGCCGGGCTGGTGTGGCTGCTCGTCTATTACCTCGCCGCCGATCACATCAGCTGGATGAGTGATCTGAACGCCTGGAACTTCCTGATCGGATTCGGCCTCATGGTGGTCGGTCTGATCATGACCATGCGGTGGCGCTGACACCACATCTGGGCTGTTCCAGGTAACGCAGGCACCACATCTAGATTACAGACGTGTCATTCATGCACACCTGTGGATGAACCTGTGGACAACTCGAGGAGTGCTTGGGGAAAGTGACCCGTGACACCTGATTCTCCCGATCCACAGCCCCGCGAAGCCACGCCTCGGCTCGCCTGGACCACGCCGACACCGGCCCTCGTCGCGGTGACCGGTGGCGGTATCGTGCTGGCCGTTGCCGCGATCCTGTCCAACGAGGCCGCGAGCCGCCTGCTCATCGGGCTGGCGGCGGCGGGGCTCCTGGTGATGGCCGGCCTCGGCTTCCGCCAGCGACCACGGCTCACCGCCGTCGCGGGCGCCGACCCGCGGATGGTCGTGCGCACTCTGCTCGGTGCCGACGAATACACCCGCGACCAGATCATCCGTGCCAGGGTGGTGGACTACCGCCGCCTCGGCCGTAAGATGCCGATGCTGGAAATCGACGTCGACCACGACGGCACCGAGCGGCTGCTGATCTTCGGCCGCTGGGATCTGGGTGCCCGGCCCGACGACGTCTACGACACCTTGGTACGCACCCTCCGGTTGTCCGGCGAGACCACCCGCTGAAAACCCCGTCCGCCCGCGAGTAGCAGCAACGCGGTCGTTGTGCTTCGCCGCGCTATCCGGCTATCCCGTGTTTCACGTGAAGCCACACGCCACGAATGCCGGGTCACGCCAACGACATAGCGGTGGCGCCGATCACCCCGAACGACACCAGCGCCAGGGCCGCGACGGCGATCCAGCCGACGAGCCGTGCGGTCTCCTGCGATTTCACACGCAACCAGCCCGGCAGGAAGAGAATGCCCAGTGTCGCGAGCGTGCCTGCGGCCAGCCCGCCGAGATGTCCCCACAGGGAGATGCCCGGCAACGAGAAGCTGATGAAGACGTTGATGCCGATCAGGATCAGCATCTGATTCGGGTTCTGCCGCAGCCGGATCAGGATGACGGTGATCGCTCCGAACAGGCCGTATACCGCGCCCGACGCACCCGCGGTGAAGCTGTCCTGCGCGAACACCATGACCGCGGCGGAACCGCCTAGCAGCGATACGAGATAGACCGCGAGGTAGCGCAGCCGCCCGAGCACCAGCTCGCCGTCCCGGCCGATCACATACAGCGCGAACATGTTGAGCAGTAGATGGATCGGACCGTAGTGCAGGAAGCCGGAGCCGATCACCCGCCACCACTCGCCGCCGGCCACCGCCGGTGGATAGAGCATCCAGTCGATGAACAGCGCCGAGGCCCGGTTCGCCATCAGGCTTTGGGCCTGCACCGCGGTGATCGCGTAGATCGCCACGTTGATCGCGATCAACGCGTAGGTCACATACGGCAGCGACGCCCTGGCCACCGGTGCGCCTGCGACGGTGCGCACCGGCGCCACGTCACGCTGCCCTTGCCGCAGGCAGTCGACACAGTGCTGGCCGACCGCCGCGGGGCGCAGGCATTCCGGGCAGGAGGGCCGTCCGCAGCGCGTGCACGCCAGGCCGGTCGGACGATTGGGATGGCGAACGCACGTCGGCGCAGGCGGCTGGGCGGTCATAAGCTCATTCGATCGTGATCTTGGTGATTTCGACGGGTTCCAGGGGGCGGTCATTGCGATCGGTCGCCGTCTTGGCGATGGCATCGACGACCTTGCGCGACTCCGGATCTACGACCTCACCGAAGATGCTGTGCTTGCGGTTGAGGTGCGGCTGCGGGCCGACGGTGATGAAGAACTGCGACCCGTTGGTCGCCGGTCCGGCGTTGGCCATGGCCAGCAGATAACCGCGGTCGAAGCGCAGTTCCGGGTGGAACTCGTCGCCGAACTCGTAGCCGGGTCCGCCGCGTCCGGTGCCGGTGGGGTCGCCGCCCTGAATCATGAACCCGTCCATCACCCGGTGGAACACGGCGCCGTCGTAGAACGGGCCGGTGCTGCCGCCGCTCGCATTCGGGGTGGTGTACGGCGCCGAACCGTCGGCGAGCCCGATGAAGTTGCGGACCGTCTTGGGGGCGTGGTTACCGAAGAGCGAGATCTTGATGTCGCCGCGATTCGTGTGGAGCGTCGCCACAGCGGTCTGATTCGGTGAGGTCACGCCGCAATGCTACGGTCCCGCCGCCTGGGAACCGCAGCGCACCGGCCGGTACCACCCGTGTCGGGTTGCGCCGGTAGGCGAGTTCCGGTGCGCCAGGCGAAGTTACCCGCGATGCAACGGCGGTCGTCCGCGCCGGCCTTCAGGCCTGCCACCTGAGCCGATGGGTAGGCGTCACGGCGCACCCGGGCGAGCCGCTGAGCTGGAGCTACTGCATGAACGGCGCGGTTGTGCCAGCATGGGCCAATGACCATGGGGCCCCTACATGTATCCGCACGTACTCGTAACCGGCTCATCGTCGCGGCGGCCGTCGCGCTGGCGGGTGGCGTGGCCTGGCTGGTACGCAGCAAGCGGCCGCAGCCGCCGGCCCCGGCCCCGGCGCCGCCGCGCATCGGGTACTCCCGCAACGGCTCCGCGCCCACACCGGTAGCCGGAGCGGGCGCGGAGAACGGCCGCTAAAGGTTCAGCGACTGACGGTCTTCTTGTACTGCCGGACTGCCAGCGGTACGAAGATCGCCATGATCACCACCACCCAGATCAGCGTGGTCACCTCCGGATTGCGCAGCGACCACGCGGTGGGCGTGGGTGCCACCGCACTGGTGTTGCCGAAGAGGTCGCGCGTCGCCTGGGTGAGCGCGGAGACGGGATTCCACTCGGCGATCACCCGCAGCACCGTCGGCAGCTTGTCGCTCGGCACGAAGGTGTTGCCGATGAAGGTCAGCGGGAACACCACGATGAAACTGGCGTTGTTGAAGACCTCCGGCGCCCGCACCAGCAGCCCGACGTAGGCCATGATCCAGGACACCGCGTAGGCGAACAGCAACAGCAGCAGGAACGCCAGCACCGCGTCCAGGAACGAGCCACGGATCCGCCAGCCGATCGCCAGACCGGTCAGCGACATCACCGTCAGGCTGACCACGTTGATCACCACGTCGCTGAGCGTGCGCCCGATCAGCACGGCCGACGGCGCCATCGGCAGCGAACGGAATCGGTCGATGATGCCCTTCTGCATGTCCTCGGCCAGCGCCGCGCCGGTGAACGACGCGCCGAACACCACGGTCTGCGCGAAGATGCCGCCGATCATGAACTCCCGGTAGCTCACCCCGGGGATCTCGATCGCCGAGCCGAAGATGTAGGCGAACAACAGCACGAACATGATCGGCGAGAGCGTCGAGAAGATCAGCACGTCGGGCACGCGCCTGATCTTGATGACCCCGCGCTTGGCGATGGTCAGGCTGTCGCTCACCACCATCGACAGTTTGTCGCCGAGCGAGAGCCGCTCGTGCACCGGAGCCATGGTGGTCATCGGGTCGTTCCTTCCACTGCGGCCTGCCGCTCTGCCGCGGCGCGGCCGTTGTCGTTGGTCAGTTCCTCGGCCTCGTGCCCGGTGAGGGTCAGGAAGACATCGTCGAGCGAGGGCCTGCGCAGGCCGACGTCGTTGATCCGCACGTCGTGTTCGGCGAGCTTGCCGATCGCCGCGACCAGCGCCTGTGATCCGTCGGCCACCGGGACGGTGAGGCGGCGCAGCCCGGGCTCGACGTGAATCTCGCCGTCGGCCAGGCCTTTCAGCGCCTGCATCGCGGTACCGAGGTTGTCGGCGTGGTCCACGGTGAGCTCGATCCGGTCACCGCCCACCAGGGTCTTGAGCTCGTCGGCGGTGCCACGGGCGATGACCCTGCCGTGGTCGATCACCGCGATGGCGTCGGCCAGCCGGTCGGCCTCGTCCATGTACTGGGTGGTGAGCAGCAGCGTGGTGCCGCCCGCCACCAACTCCTCGATGACGTCCCACAGCGCGAGCCTGGCCCGCGGATCCAGGCCGGTGGTCGGCTCGTCGAGGAACAGCACCGGCGGGTTCGCGACCAGCGCACCCGCCAGATCGAGTCGCCTGCGCATACCGCCGGAGTACGTTTTCACCGGCCGGTCCGCGGCGTCGCTGAGCCGGAACCGCTCGAGCAGTTCGCGTGCGCGCTCCTTACTGCGCTGGACCCCCATGTGATACAGCCGTCCCACCATTTCCAAATTCTCGAAGCCGGTGAGATATTCGTCCACCGCGGCGTATTGGCCGGACGCGCCGATGCGGGAGCGCAGGGTTCGTGGCTCGCGCAGCACATCGATGCCCGCGACGGTCGCCCGCCCGGCGTCCGGCACGAGCAGGGTGGTGAGCACCCGGACCGTGGTGGTCTTACCTGCGCCGTTGGGTCCGAGCAGCGCGGTGACGGTCCCCGCCGGGACCGAGAGGTCGAGTCCATCGAGGGCGACCAGATCGCCATATCGTTTGACCAGACCCTCGGCGACTATTGCGTCGGGCATGATTCTCCTGAGTTCGTGAGTTTTTCGTGGGATGTATTTGCACGACGCCAGTGATCTGGTGCCGACCGAATTCGCTGGGCCAAGGAAAAGGCCGATACCCGAGTCAGTATTGCGCCACCCACCGACAATTTCATCCGATTTGCGCCGGTTTGCGATCTTGAGAATGCGCGAGCCCGCCACCATCGGGCATCCGCCGGTGCCGCGGTTGCCCGATGTTGCCCTCGGGGTGCGCCGAGGGCGCGGACACGGTGTGCGAGGTGGTGCGCAATCGCTCGATCCTTCTGTTGGGCAACGTGGCGAGTCTTTCTCTCTACAAAGTACAGAGTTTATGGCGGGTTGCCCACCCCCGACTCCGCCTGGACGCGCCTCCCACAAACGAAGGCCGCACCTCGATCCAGGCGGTGCTCGGGGGTGCCGGATCGAAGTGCGACCGGTTCGATACTCCCGCGTGCGGCCCACCGAGTCGTGCGTAGCGGACTACCCGAATCGTCGCCGCGCGGTACTCGTGCACCGGGCTGCGCCCACGCGAAAGCGCCCGAGCCCCTTGCTCGCTCGGACCGTTCGATCGACCGGGACCCGCTGAACACGAACGCATGTTCGCATCGGGGTACGACAGATTCCGCCGACGAATACCGACGCACATCGCGTCGGTCGCCCATCGCAGTCGAATCGTCCTCGCGGGACAGCGATTCTCCCCACACAGCGACCGGTCGGCTTGTTTTATCCTGCCGTAGCCGACCCGAATCACAGCGCGTATCGAGCGGGTATCGACCTGCGCAACAGTGGTTTTGGCAAACACCAGGCCACCGCCGAACAGTGGTCCCAGGGAGGGGCCCACCTACCCGAAACGGTCACGAACTAGCAGAAAGTAAGCGGACCCAAAAAATCTTCAAAAAGTGGCACTCCCCACGCGCACACAATCGGGAATCATCGCGTAGGATCATTCAAGTCGGCCCCTCCCCCCCGGGCCGACCTTACGCGGGCCTCGGCTAACTCCCCCCCTTCGCCGAGGCCCGCTCCCCATTTCCGGACCAGGTCAGACGGCCTGATTCTCCCCGGGTAACACCGATCGCCAGGCCGTAGCCAGACGCTGATCGCGCACCCGTCCGGCGATCCCGAGCAGCGGACGATCCCGCTCCCATCGCTGTCCGGTCACCGAATCCACGGACGCCCACAGCGAATCCAGCTCCGCCAGCAACCGCTCGACGGACTCGAAGATGCCACCCAGCGCGATGTGCACGCCCGGCGAACTCGGCGCATCGAGATCGAGTCCACGCACCGCCGCCACCACGGTGAGCAGTCGCTCCAGCACGGACTGCGACCAGCCCGCCTCGCGCGCCACCCGCACCAGCCAGCCGAGCGCCGCGGCCAGCACATGGATGTCCTCGATCGTGCGGAACGGCTTGAGGTAATCCAGGTAGCCGTCACCCGGTAACACCTCTGCCGCAACATCTGTCAGTGTGACCATGGCATGCGGGATCTCCGGGGCAAACGGAGTCTCGGGCAGATTCGTCACGTGCACCCCGGTCGCACGGGCGTCGACCAGGGTGGCGCGCAACCGATTCCGGCCGTCCTCGGCCGCTCCCACGCTGGCCAGCACCACCAGCCGCTGCGCCAGCTTGCCCAGCGTGGCAAAGGTTTTGGTCCCGTTGAGCCGGAACTCGCCGCCGTCCTCGGTCAGCGTGGTCCGGATCGCCGCCGGATGCCCGCCACCCGCTTCGGTCGCACACAACGCGACCAGTTCGTCAGCGGGCAGATCCGGGATCAGCGTGCGTACCGCCTCCTGATACCCGGACAGGAACGCGTAACCGAGCCGGTCGGCGCCGAAGCCGCCCGCGATGGCGACATCGACCGGTTTGCCGAATCGGTTCGCGGCCACCCGATGTCGTGTCCAGGCCGCGCCGGCATCATCGAGCGGCGTGGAGGCGAGCGGTTCGGTCAGCAGGAAATCGAGCACGGAGTCCACCCGTGCACGGTAACCGGCGGTGCGATGGAGAGCGGCTCGATCACCCGGCGGCGCGTGCCGACTCGGGCCGGGCCTGCCAGATCCGGCTGCGCAGATCCCGGCCTCGAATCACCTGGATCCGCCACGGGTCCAGCCGCAGGATCTGCAGCTTCGGGTCCTGCGGTGAGTGCCAGAACTGGCCGAGGTCGTATCCGGCGCCCGGCGGGCTGGTCTGCCGATACAGCTGCCACACCCGCTCTCTGATCTCGGGCGCGTCGGCCCACTCGGCCGTCGCGTCTACCGCAACCGAATTGTTGCCCGGTGCCCAGTAGGAGAAGTTCACATGTGGATTGGCGGCGATGTGTGCCGCTTTGACCGGGGTCTTGTAGGTGGCCAGCCAGCCGAGTGGAGTGCCGTCCGCGTGCTCCCAGACCGGGATCAGCACCCGGGTCCGCGGCCGATGCTGCTTGTCCACGGTCACCATGGTGGCGTAGCCGATCTGCCCGACGTAGGTGTCGAACTCCGTCTCGATGTCGGCGAAAGCCGTCACCTTGCTCGTCATGCTGCCATTCCTTTCGTGCGACCGATCACAACGGACCGGCTACCTGTAGACGTGCGCACATTCCGTTCGCTGCTGTCCCGAGCCGGTTCGATCGGTTACTTCTAGTAACTGACAGCATCATGCGTCACCGATACTGAACAGGGAAGACGGCACATTGAAGTCACTCGGTTACTCCGCAGATACCGACAACTCGATCGACCCGACCATCGGACGAACACCCGAATCGACGCTGGTGACCATCCGGCAACCTACGGCGCTGCACATGCGCGTTCCGCCGACGAGCGGTAACACTGAGGAGGACCATCCGCCCCGAAAGGAGCCCGACCTGTGCCGAAACCGGACGAAGCTCGCAAGAGGGCACTTTTCGACAACGAGGCGCGACTGTCCTGGGTGCTGGCCGCACTGGCCGGCTTGATCGGCGCGGCGGCGTTCATGCACACCGCTGGCTACTTCGTCACGTTCATGACCGGCAATACCGAACGGGCCATCCTCGGCCACTTCAACGATCAGAAGGACACGGCGGCCGCGGCGGCGGGACTGCTCGCGTCGTTCGTCGGTGGCGTCGTGGTCGCCTCCTGGTGCCGCAGACACTATTGGTCCGGGCATCCGCACGGACCGACCCTGCTTACTACGTTCAGTTTGGCCACCGCGTCGATCATCGACATCGTCCGGTTCCAGAATCCGGAGACCGCCGACATCGACTTCGTGCCGATCCTGTTCGTCGCGTTCGGCGTCGGCGCGCTGAACACCTCGTTCGTGAAGGACGGCGAGGTGTCGGTGCCGCTGAGCTATGTCACCGGGACCTTGGTCAAGCTGGCCCAGGGCATCGAACGCCACATCAGCGGCGGCGACTACGCCGACTGGCTCGGCTACTTCCTGCTCTATCTGAGCTTCGCGCTCGGCGCCCTGCTCGGTGGCCTGTTGAGCATGCTGGTCGCCGGCTGGGCGATGCTGATCACCGCGACCGTGGTCTGCCTGATCGTCACCGGCTACACCTACCTGCATCTCGACCGGCACGGACCGCTGTCGGGCCGCTGACTCCTGTGCACTCGTCGGTTGCGCCGGTTACGGTTGCCGCGTGGAGGAGAAATTCGGGGTCGACGCCGATCAGTTCGCGGCGCTCGTCCTGCAGCAACTGACCGAGGCCGGCGAGCACGACGCGAAGTACGATCCGGACGAGTTCACGATCACCGTCGGCGACCTGGAGCTGTACCTGGGCAATGTCTTTCGGGAGGCCGCCCATCTCCCCGCCGACGATCGGGATGCCCGGATCGCCCGCTACATCGCAGGCGTCAAGGACGCCGACGGACCGGACACCTGGCTCGAGTGCCGTGCCCTGCTGCGACCGATCCTGCGCCCCAACGGCTTCGGACTCAACACCCCGACCAAGGAGACGCTGCCGATCTCCCGCCCCGCGTTCCCGTTCCTCGACGAACTGGTCGCGATCGACAAGCCGAATTCCCGCTCGATCGTCTCCGGAGCAACGCTGGAACGTTGGGGTATCGCGGCCGACGAGGTCTTCGCCGCGGCGCGCGAAAACCTCACCGCCCTGGTCGGTTCCCACGGCATCGAGGAAGCAGGCCTGCTGCATTTCGCCGACAACGGCGACGGCTACTGCACCTCCTGGCCGCTGATCCCCGGCTGGCTCGCCGGCTCCGGTGACGGCACCCACCGCCCCATCGCCTTCATGCCCGACGTCGACACCTTGCTCATCGTTCCTGACGACGGCGACCTCACGCCCCTGTTCGAGCACGTCGAGCAGCAGTACCGCGCCGCCGTCCGCCCCATCTCCCCGCAGGGATACACGGTCGACGACAACGGCACCGTCATCCCCCTCGACCAGGTACCCGACCACCGCCACCACGCCCTAGCCCTGCGCGCCCGCTGCGGTTTGGCCATCACCGAGTACGACACCCAAACCGAGGCCCTGAAAACCGCGATGGAACGCGACTTCGTCTACCCCCACCACGACGACCTCGACCCCGCCTTCGTCGCCTCGGTCCTCTACGTAGCCGCCGAAGAAGGCCCCCACACCGTGACCGTCTGGGGCCAAGGCGTCGAATACCTACTCCCCGAAGCCGACCGCATCCTCTTCTGCACCGAGGAGAACGGCGAAATGCAAACCCTCTTCGAAGTCCCTTTCGCCGCCGCAGCCGAAATCACCGGCCTGACACCGATTCCCGGCATGTCCCCCCGCCGCTACGAAATCCGCCACTGGCCGAACCCCGAAACCCTCACCCGCCTAGAGGCCGCCGCAGTACCGCACTGAGCTTCGCCCCCCGGCGGCACGTAACCGCGTGCCGCCCTAGGGGTTCGGCGACAGGTAGAAGCTCAGCGAAACAAGTCGCCGAATAACAAGTCGCCCGGCCAATCGTTCGAAACTGCCGCTAGCTCGCTTACTTGCCGGCGCTGTATTCAGCGACCTAAGCGTTAGCGAGGCAGGAAGTTACCTCAGGTACGCGACCAGAAGCGGGGGTACGGGGCGAAGCCCCGCCGGGCGGGGTGTGGGGGCTACGCCCCCACAAGACACGACGAAACGAGCCCCGCACGCGCTTTCCGCGTGCAGGGCTCGCCTACGAGTGGAGTGGAGCCTAGGGGAATCGAACCCCTAACCCCTGCCTTGCAAAGGCAGTGCTCTGCCAATTGAGCTAAGGCCCCGAGTCAGCGGGTGGTGACTTCGTGCCACAGGTCGGCGTCGGTGCGCTGGCGCAGCTTGGAGATGCCGATGAGAACCGCGACCACGGCGCCTACCGTGACAAGAAACTTCATGGTTCCCACCCTACTGTGATGTTCGGGAGTGGGCCTAGGAGGACTTGAACCTCCGACCTCTTCGTTATCAGCGAAGCGCTCTAACCGCCTGAGCTATAGGCCCGTATCGACTCTTGTTTTCTTCCACCTGAGCCGAGGCTAGAGATTACCCGACTTGCCCGTGAACGACCAAAACGGCTGGTAGCGGAGGTGCCGATCAACGAAAACGGCCGGTGTCGTCCCCTGTGAAGGGACGACGCCGGCCGCTGGGTGTTCGTGGCGCTAGTCGGGATCGGCGAGCGTCACCTGGATGCCGCCGACCAGATCACAGCACTGGTTGTAGATGAACGTGCCGACGGTGCCGAGCGCGGTGAACAGCACCACGTTGATCAGCCCGATGACGCCCGCGTAGCCGAAGACCGTGCCCGCGTCGATGAGCCCGACCGATCCGCTGTCCTGGGACACCATGTCGGTGAAGGTGTTGTTCAACCGTTCCCAGACACCCATGCCCTCGAGCACGATGTACAGCAGGCCGACCGCGAGCATCCACACGAAGAACATGGCCACGCTGATCACCAGCGAGATCTTCAGGGTCGACCAGGGGTCGATCCGGCGGATCTGCACGGTGGCCCGCAGCGGCTCGCCGGTGGCGACGGCCGCGGCGACCGCGACCGGCACCGCGGGCGAGATGGGCGGCTGCTGGCCGGTGTGGTGTTCGGCCGACGGCGGCAGCGGGTGCCTGATCTCGGACAGGTCGGGCATGTCCTTGATCAGCTCGGGGCGCGCAATGCTGCGGGTCGGTCCGTCGATGCCGACGGACTTCACCATCGCCGCTTCCTTGCGGGCCGCTTTGGCGGCGAGGTCGGCGGTGGTGCGCGCGTTGGTCACGCCACCGCCCAGGCCGCCGCCGCCCGAACCGCCTTGGCCCCCTGAGCCGCTCGGCCGTCCGGTGACCGGCGCCTGGCCGGGCCGGTACAGGTTGGACTGTGGTTCCCGCTGCGGCAGCTGCGCCCAGCCGTCCTGGAACGGCGATTGGCCACCGCCGTTGCCACCGGACTGATCCCCCGACTCGGGCGCACCGGGCTCTGAGTTGTTCATGCGGACAGTCTGATCGAACGGATCTTGGCCGCCGTGACCGGGAGCCTGCTCCGGCCCCGATTGCTTGCCCGCGAAATCGCCTTGCTGGTCTTGCATTTCGCGTTGCTGCCCGCCCTGCTGGCCGCCGGATCGGTCGCCACCTTGCTGTCCACCGCCCTGCGAGCCACCGTGCTGCTGCTGGCTGCCGTGTTGCTGCCCGCCCTGCTGGCCAGCGGCGGACTGCCCACCACCCGGTTGGCCGCCGTTCGGCTGGCCGCCTGCTGGCTGCCCGCCACCCGGTTGGCCGTTCTCGGCCGACGAGTTCGGCCGGGGGATCGGCCGCGGCGGAATCGGTGACGGTGCGATCCGCTCGGTCACACCGTTCGTCGGGTGCCGCTCGTCATTCGGCTGATTCGGAGTGGTCAATGGGAATCCTTAGATCCGTTCGTTGCCGCCGCTGTTGGGTTACTACTCAGAGGAACCGGTGTCGCTGTTTTCGCCGGCGAGCAGATCGGGATCGGGCTCATCGGCATTGCGCGCGATAGCAAGCAACGTATCGCCCTCACCGAGGTTCATCAATCGCACGCCCTTGGTCTGTCGTCCAGCCTTGCGAACCTGCTTGGCCACCGTCCGGATGACACCACCACCGGACGTGATCGCATACAACTCATCCTCGTCCTCGACGATGAGTGCACCGACCAGGGTGCCACGCTTGGGGTCGTACTGAATGGTCAATACGCCTTTACCACCCCGGCCCTGCGCCGTGTACTCCTCGATCGCAGTCCGCTTAGCGTAACCGCCGGCGGTGGCCACCAGCAGATATGTATCCGGCCGCACAACGTTCAACGACAAGAGTTCATCGGAGGCGTTGAACCGCATGCCCTGCACACCGGAGGTGGCGCGGCCCATCGGACGCAGCGCCTCGTCGGTGGCGGAGAAGCGGATCGACTGGCCGAGGGCCGAGACCAGCAGCAGGTCGTCGTCGGACGAGCACAGCACGGCGCCGACCAGTTCGTCTTCGTCGCGCAGGTTCACCGCGACGATGCCGCCGGTGCGGTTGGAGTCGAAATCGGTCAGCTTCGACTTCTTCACCAGGCCGTTCTTGGTGGCGAGCACCAGGTACGGCGAGTCCTCGTAGGACTTGAGCTGGATGATCTGGGCGATCTTCTCGTCCGGCTGGAAGGCGAGCAGGTTCGCCACGTGCTGGCCGCGCGCGGTGCGGCTGGCCTCGGGCAGCTCGTAGGCCTTGGCGCGGTACACCCGGCCCTTGTTCGTGAAGAACAGCAGCCAGTCGTGGGTCGAGGAGATGAAGAAGTGCTTGACCAGGTCGTCCTGCTTGAGCCCGGCACCCTGCACGCCCTTGCCGCCGCGCTTCTGGCTGCGGTAGAGGTCGGTCTTGGTGCGCTTGGCGTAGCCGGTCTCGGTGATCGTGACGACCACGTCCTCGCGGGCGATCAGGTCTTCGTCGGCCACGTCACCGTCGGCGGCGATGATCCTGGTGCGCCGGTCGTCGCCGTACTTCTCGACGATCTCGGCCAGCTCGTCCCGCACGATGGCGCGCTGGCGCTCCGGCTTGGCGAGGATGTCCTTCAAATCGGCGATCTCGAGTTCGATCTTGGCCAACTCGTCGACGATCTTCTGCCGCTCCAACGCCGAGAGGCGACGCAGCTGCATGTCGAGGATCGCGGTGGCCTGGATCTCGTCGATATCCAGCATCTGCATCAGGCCGGTGCGCGCGGTGTCGGTGTTGGCCGAACGCCGGATCAACGCGATGACCTCATCGAGCGCGTCGAGCGCCTTGACCAGGCCGCGCAGGATGTGGGCCCGCTCCTCGGCCTTGCGCAGCAAGTACTTGGTGCGCCGGACGATGACGTCCAACTGGTGCTTGACGTAGTACCGGATCATCTGGTCCAGCCGCAGCGTGCGCGGCACACCGTCGACGATGGACAGCATGTTGCAACCGAAGCTGGTCTGCAGCTGGGTGTGCTTGTACAGGTTGTTCAGCACGACCTTGGCGACGGCGTCCCGCTTGACAGTGACGACGATCCGCATGCCCGCGCGGTCCGAGGACTCGTCGTGGATGTCGGAGATGCCCGCGATCTTGCCGTCGCGTACCTGCTCGGCGATCGAGTTGATGAAGTTGTCGGTGTTGACCTGGTACGGCAGCTCGGTAATGACCAGGGTGGTACGACCCTTGTTGTCTTCCTCGATCTCGACCACACCGCGCATCCGGACCGAGCCGCGGCCGGTGGTGTAGGCATCGTGGATGCCCTGGCCACCGACGATGAGACCGTAGGTCGGGAAGTCCGGGCCCTTGACCCGCTCCATACAGGCGGCCAGGGTGGACTCTTCGTCGGCGTCGAAATTGTCCAGCGCCCAGTAGATCGCCTCGGCCAGCTCACGCAGGTTGTGCGGCGGAATGTTGGTCGCCATGCCGACCGCGATGCCGTTGCTGCCGTTCATCAGCAGCGCGGGCACCCGGCTCGGCAGCACGGTCGGCTCCTGCGAGCGGCCGTCATAGTTGGGGATGAAATCGACCGTCTCGTGGTCGATCTCGCGCAGCATCTCCATCGCGAGCGGGGTCAGCCTGCACTCGGTGTATCGCATGGCGGCCGCGCCGTCGTTGCCGCGGGAACCGAAGTTGCCCTGGCCGTCGACCAGCGGGTAGCGCAGCGACCACGGCTGCGCCATGCGCACGAGGGTGTCGTAGATCGAGCTGTCACCGTGCGGGTGGTAATTACCCATGGTCTCGGCGACCGGGCGCGCGGACTTCACGTAGCCGCGGTCGGGCCGATACCCGTTGTCGTACATGGCATACAGCACACGCCGGTGCACCGGCTTGAGGCCGTCGCGCACCTCGGGCAGCGCGCGGCCGACGATCACGCTCATCGCGTAATCGATGTAGCTGTTCTGCATTTCCTGCTGGATGTCGACCGGATCGATCCGGTCGCCGCCGGTGCCTCCGTACGGAGGCAGCGTCGTGTCGGTCATGAAGTCTCCTTAGCGGGCCTGGTGCGGTTGCGGTGACGGGGCACGCGCACCGGCTTATACGTCGAGGAAGCGAACGTCCTTGGCATTACGGGTGATGAAGCTGCGGCGGGCCTCTACGTCCTCACCCATCAGCACGCTGAACAGCTCGTCGGCCGCGGCGGCGTCGTCCAGGGTGACCAGCTTGAGCACGCGCACCGACGGATCCATAGTGGTCTCCCAGAGTTCCTTGGCGTTCATCTCGCCGAGACCCTTGTAGCGCTGGACGCCGTCTTCCTTGTTGATCTTCTTGCCCGCCGCGAGGCCGGCTTCGAGCAGACCGTCGCGTTCGCGGTCGGAGTAGGCGAACTCCGGATCGCTGCGCTGCCACTTGAGCTTGTACAGCGGCGGCTGCGCCAGATACACATGCCCCTGCTCGACCAGCGGACGCATGAACCGGAACAGCAACGTCAACAGCAGCGTCGCGATGTGCTGGCCGTCGACGTCGGCGTCGGCCATCAGCACGATCTTGTGATAACGCAGCTTGGCGATATCGAACTCGTCATGGATACCGGTGCCGAACGCGGTGATGATCGACTGGACTTCGTTGTTCTTCAACACCCGATCGATACGGGCCTTCTCGACGTTGATGATCTTTCCGCGCAGCGGCAGGATCGCCTGATACATCGAGTCACGCCCGGACTTGGCCGAACCACCGGCGGAGTCACCCTCGACGATGTAAATCTCGGACCTACTCGGATCCTTGGACCGGCAATCAGCCAACTTGCCCGGCAAACCACCCAGGTCGGTGGCGCTCTTGCGGCGCACCAACTCCCGGGCCTTGCGGGCGGCGACCCGCGCCTGCGCCGAGGAGACCGCCTTGTTCACGATGGTCTTCGCGTCGGCCGGGTTGGCTTCGAACCAGTGCGAGAGGTGCTCGTTGCACGCCTTCTGCACGAACGACTTGACCTCGGTGTTGCCGAGCTTGGTCTTGGTCTGGCCTTCGAACTGCGGCTCGGAGACCTTCACGCTCACGATGGCGGCCAGGCCCTCGCGGATGTCGTCACCGGTGAGGTTGCCGTCTTTCTCCTTGAGCAGCTTCTTGTCTTTCGCGTACTTGTTGACCACCGTGGTCAACGCCGCACGGAAGCCCTCCTCGTGCGTGCCGCCCTCGTGGGTGTTGATGGTGTTGGCGAAGGTGTGCACCGACTCGGAGTAGCCCGAGTTCCACTGCATGGCGACCTCGAGCTCGTGGCCGGTGCCCTTGCCGGTGAACCCGACGACCGAGTTGTGGATCGGCTGCTTGGTCCGGTTGATGTGGCGGACGAAGTCCTCCAGGCCACCCGGGTAGTGGTAGGTGCGCTTCTTCACCTTGTGCTCGACCGGCGCGGCGGCGTCTTCGGCCTCCGCGTGCTTCGGCGCGTCGGCCGTCTCGCTGACCACCTCGTCGGTGACCTCGGCGTCGGTGACGCGCTCGTCGGTGAGGGTGATGGTCAATCCCTTGTTGAGGAACGCCATCTCCTGCAGCCTGCGGGCCACGGTCTCGAAGTTGTAGGTGGTCGTCTCGAAGATGTTCGGATCGGCCCAGAAGCGGATCGTGGTGCCGGTCTGCTTGGACGGATCGCCCTGGAGCAGCTTGCCGGGGACCGAATCCTTGTACGTCTGGGTCCAGTGGTACCCGTCGCGGTGGATCTCCGCTTCCAGCTGAGAGGACAGCGCGTTCACCACGGAGATACCGACACCGTGCAGACCACCGGACACCGCGTAGGAGTCGGAGTCGAACTTGCCGCCCGCGTGCAGCTGCGTCATGACCACCTCGATGGTCGGGACACCCTGCGCGTGCATGGCCACCGGAATGCCTCGGCCGTCGTCGACCACCTCGACGCCGCCGTCGGCGAGCAGCGTGACATCGACCCGGGTGGCGTACCCGGCCATCGCCTCGTCGACGGAGTTGTCGACGACCTCCCAGATCAGGTGGTGCAGGCCACGCTCACCGGTGGAACCGATGTACATGCCGGGACGCTTGCGGACCGCCTCGAGTCCCTCGAGGACCGTGATGGACGAGGCGCCGTAATCCGCCTTGCCCGAGGAAGCGTTGGTCGAGCCCGATGCGTTGGAGTCGTTGGCAGCCACTGGTCGGTAGCTCTCCTTACTTGCTGATCCTCCTGGCGGGGCACTGCACAGCACGCGTTGGTCCCTGGCCATGACTGCTCGAGAAATACAGGGCCACGCGGGCTGTGCGGAACGCGCCGAAGGTGATCGCCGCTAGTTACGTCACCATCCTACTGGTACACCCAACCTACAGCGCACCTACGACACCCCTGACAGCTCCGTGAATGCGAGAAATCGGATTGCGGCGAGTCTGTTCCGCCCTCCGGGGCTTTCACTCGCCTCTGGGAGGATTCGGGCGGTGCGTGTTGCGGGGCCACCGGCGCCGCACATGACGACGGGGCGGAATGCCCGTATTTCAGGGCTCGCGGGCGTAGCCGAGGGGTTACTCACGAGGCTCGTCGAGTGCTGTGCGGTGCCGGCTCCCGACCGCGGAACAGGCTGCGAGCAGGGCGGGAGATCAACTATTCGGGGTGGGACCCGGCTGCGTGGAGTCCGAGGGTGGTCGGATGCGGGGCGCCGGGCTGCTGTCGGCACAATCCAGCTACTTACCGCTCGGGGCGAAATCCGTTGGCGCATCGAGCGATACCGAGACGCGGTTTCACGTGGAACGCCGGGTCTATCCGTAGGTATCGCGGGGTCCGCGGCCTCTGACGTGACGTTCCCCCTTGCGCCAGCTGGGCGCGGCGGGGCCGGTGATCTTGAGCGACGTCACGACACCCGGGCCGACCGCGGCGTTGATCTTCGCCAGGATCTGACTCTGCAGCATGCGCAATTGGGTTGCCCACGCGGTGGATTCGGCGGCGATGCTCAGCACGTTGTCCTTCAAGGTCAACGGCGTGGCGTGTGAGGCGATGTCCTCGCCGACGACGCCGGCCCAGCGGCCGAACACCATCCCCTCGGCGACCTTGGTGGACCAGCCGCGATTCTTGGCCAGCGAGCCGGTCAGCTTGCCGAACAGCTGGGGATCGCGGGCATCCGGTCCGGCCCCCGACCAGCCGCTGCGCCTGCGCGCCCCGGTCCGCAGCTTCCGCTGTGGTGAGGATCGCCCTTGCCCGACCGACTTGCCGCTCGCCTTCGCCGCCGCGCGGGCCTCTTCCAGCGCCCGCCTGGCCAGATCGATACCGCGCAACTCCGGCTCTTTACCTGCCGGTTGGGCGCCCTGTTGATCGGTCACCAGGCTCCTCTCGAATCGCGCGGCCAGAGGGTCACTCTACGACAAGGCACCGACAAAACGGCCGCTCCGGGCACGGCACCGGAGGCACTAGTTATCAACAGGACCTGTTGATAACCATGCTTTTCTGTGCATACGTCATAGTGCGAACGCGATCGTCACGGTGACGGTGTGGCGGGCTCGGCGATCCTGGAGGTTCGGCCGTCCGGTCCACCGCTGGTTTCCACGCGCAGGGGCACGGCGGCGAGTTCGGCAGGCACGTCCTCGGGCACCGCCGCGGTGATCAGGACCTGTTCCGCGCCCGCCGCCACGGCCGCGAGCGCGGTGCGGCGGCGGCGGTCGAGTTCGGCGAAGACGTCATCGAGCAGCAGCACGGGTTCGGAGCCGGTGGCGCGCAGCAGCTCGAACGCACCGAGGCGCAGTGCGAGGGCGAACGACCAGGATTCGCCGTGGCTCGCGAAACCCTTGGCCGGTGCGTCACCGAGGTTCAGGTCGAGCTCGTCGCGGTGCGGCCCGACCAGGCACACACCACGTTCCAGCTCTTTCGGCCGGGCGGCGGCGAGCTCGCGCAGCATGATCGCCTCCAGTGCCTCGGTGTCGTCCGGCTGGGGTTCCCTTGCGGGGTCCAGGAATTCGGGCGGCAGCGTCGCGCTGCGGTAAGCGATTGCGGCAGGCCGGGATTCGGGGGCGATGGCGGCGTAGGACTGCGCGAGGTACGGGTACAGATCGTGCACCAGGCGCAGCCGGTAGGTCAGCAGCACCGAGGCGTGCGTGGCCAGGTGGCCGTCCCACACGTCGAGGGTGCCCAGCTCGGTCTTCGATCTGGCTTGCCGCCCAGCGGATTTCAGCAGCGCCGAGCGCTGCCGCAGCACTCGGTCGTAGTCGCTGCGGACGGCGGCGAGCCTGGGCAGGCGGGCTGTGCACAACTCGTCCATGAACCGGCGGCGCTCCCCCGGATCGCCGCGCACCAACGCGAGATCCTCCGGAGCGAACAGCACCGTCTGCAGGATGCCGAGGATCTCTCGTGGTCTGCGGGCCGGCGAGCGATTGATCTGTGCGCGGTTGGCGGCGCCCTGGTTCAGCTCGATGTCGATGCGCAGTTCGCGGCCGCTGTTGACCACGGACGCGCCGATTCGGGCCTTGTCGGCACCCAGCCTGATCAGCGGTGCGTCGGCCGCGACCCGATGCGAGCCGAGGGTGGCCAGGTAGCCGATCGCCTCGAGCAGGTTGGTCTTGCCGTTGCCGTTCGAGCCGAGGAAAACCGTTCGGCCTGGGGATAATTCGAGTTCGGCGTGTTCCCAGGAGCGGAAGTCACGCAGTGACAGTGTTCGGATGAACATCCGTTATCCGGCCCCTACCTGCATGAATTCGGTCCCACGATGTTGTGCACAACCCCTTGGTGTTGGCGCCGACGTTGCCGACGCCCACCCACAGAGTGTGGAAGACCTGTGCATGAACGGCGTCCACCTCGACCGCCGTGTTGCCGAATCCCACAGCGGCGCTACTGATTTCGCAGCGGCCGAGGCAGCAAACGAGCTCGGATCGCGGTCGTGCACAGGGGTTCAGCCCGGCAGCCGGACCGGCATCAACAGGTAGGTGTAGGGACTGTCCAGTGCGGCGAACGCACCCGACTCGAGTACCTTCGGCTCCTCGTCGACCGCGGGCAGCAGCACCGCGGGTCGGCTCGGCGTGGTGAACCCGAAGGTGACCCGCTCGGCATGCAGCGCGGACAGGCCGTCGATCAGGTAGCCCGGGTTGAACGCGATAGTCAGCGATTCGCCGCGGAAGTCGGCTTCGAGCCATTCCTCGGCGCGACCGGCGTCGTCCCCACCCGCGGACAGTTGCAGTCCCTCGGTGGAGAACTCCAGACGCACCTGGGCACCACGCTCGGCGACCAGGGCGACGCGCTTGATGGCCTCGGTCAGCACCGACACCTGCAGGGTGGCGATGGAGGTGTGTTCCTTCGGCAGCAGCTGACGGAACTTCGGGAACTCGGCATCGAGCAGCCGGGTGGTGGTCCGGCGGCCCGCGTTCACGATGCCGAGCAGGCCGTCCGAGCCGGCACCGGTGCCGAGCGAAAGCTGCACGGGGGCATCGGAGGTGCCCAGTGTCTTGCCTGCCTCCGACAGCGTCCTGGCCGGGATGAGCACTGCGGTCTCGATATTCGCGTCGGCGGGCGACCATTCGATGTGCCGGACCGCGAGGCGGAATCGGTCGGTGGCCGCGAGCACCACCTTCGAGCCCTCGATCTCGACGCGGATACCGGTGAGCATCGGCAGCGTGTCGTCCCGGCCCGCCGCGACGGCGACCTGGCCGACCGCGTTGGCGAACACCTCGACGCTCAGTTCGCCGGACTGCTGCGGTACCTCGGGAAGCTGGGGATAGTCCTCGACCGGCATGGTCGGCAGGGAGAACTTCGCACTGCCACAACTGATCAGCACGCGGGTGCCGTCGACGGAGACGTCGACCGGCTTGTTCGACAGTGCCTTGGTGATGTCGGCGAGCAGCCTGCCGGAGACGAGCACCTCGCCGGGACCGGCGACCTCGGCGGCGACGCGCATCTGCGCGGAGACCTCGTAGTCGAAGCCGGAGACCGTCAGCCCGCTGTCGTCGGCCACGAGCAGCACACCGCCGAGCACGGGCACAGGAGGCCGGGACGGGAGGCTACGTGCCACCCAGGCAACGGATTCCGCGAAGTCCTCTCGGGCGACCCGAAACTTCATGCTTGCAAGCTCCATCGCCCGATCTGTCCTCTCCCAGTTCCGTGAGCTGTTATGCGGTGGCCGGACATTCGTCCTCCAAGCCTGTCGGCTCGTTCAACGTTGGTTGTTCGCGAAGGGTGCTGGATCGGCCGCCATCAAAAGTGTGGCACAGGCGACCGACAACAAACCGTACCCGCGACTGGAGCTATGGCCTAGTCCGACCCGCTAGATGGCGGGTGGCGAGTCGCGAGCCGAGCAAGGAGAGCCGGAGGTCCCGAGTCGTGTCAGCAGCGAGGCGGGTTGTCAGCGATCCGGTGAGTTGCCTCGGGCCGACGAGACCATCCGCTGAGTCAGGGATCGAGTCCCGTGCGATCGATGGGTGTGTGGGATTGACGCATCCAGGATCCACTCCGGCTCTTCTCCTTGCCTTGGGACAGGAGTCCCTCGAGACGTGACCCTCTTCGACCGACTTTCCACACACCTGTTTTCAAGAGAGTTCTTCTAGGAGAAGAACTGAAGTAGTAGTAGGCACTGTGGAATCTGTGCACTGACGCCGTATCCGCTGGTCAACGGGCGTGGTGCCGTGGGGATGAGCAGAGAGTGTCTCGAGGATGAACGAGGGGCGTCTGTGGAGTTCCGAAGTTGTCCCACATTCATCCTCGAGCGCTCCTCGAGTTGTTCCACCGAATTCACCCGGTTGTTCACACGTGTGTACCG
This sequence comes from Nocardia ninae NBRC 108245, assembly GCF_007990755.1. GTDB lineage: Bacteria > Actinomycetota > Actinomycetes > Mycobacteriales > Mycobacteriaceae > Nocardia > Nocardia ninae. The sequence continues at coordinate 31,204 of NZ_BJXA01000067.1, forward strand.
ATACGTGGACAACTCGAGGAATCCTCGAGGACTCCACATGGACTCCTCGAGGATTCCCCAACCCGGTGACCGAACGCCGCGCTGGTCACCGCCTGTGCGCAAGTCGGGCTGGGGATGCTGGGGATGAAGCCCTGTTAGCGGAGACCGCGCAGTCCATCCCCACACCTGTTAGCCAATCGGTGCACAAACCGGTGGATTCCTCGAGGACTCCACAAGGATTCCTCGAGGAATCCACAGGGCAAAAAAAGCACCGCCCCAGGTCAGGGCGGTGCTCGGTTGTTAGTAAAGCTCAGCGCGAGCGCTGTTTGATTCGGGCTGTTAGTTCTTGGACCTGGTCGTACACCCGACGCCGCTCGGTCATCTCCTTGCGGATTTTCTTCTCCGCGTACATCACCGTGGTGTGGTCGCGGCCGAACGCCTGACCGATCTTCGGCAGGGACAGATCGGTCAGCTCGCGGCACAGGTACATGGCGATCTGGCGGGCCTGCGCGAGTGGCCGCGCCTTGCCCGGCCCGGTCAGCTCCTCGAGCGTGGTGTTGAAGTACTCGGCGGTGACCGCCATGATCGTCGCCGCGTTGATCTCCAGCGCCGCCGTATCGGGCATCAGGTCGCGCAGCACGACCTCGGCCAGCGGCAGATCCAGCGGTTGCCCGTTCAGCGAGGCGAACGCGGTCACCCGGATCAGCGCGCCCTCCAGCTCGCGGATATTGCGCTCGACCCTGGTGGCGATCAGTTCCATCACGTCGTGCGGCACGTCCAGGCGGTCCATCCGAGCCTTCTTGCGCAGGATGGCGATCCGGGTCTCCAGCTCGGGCGGCTGCACGTCGGTGATCAGACCCCACTCGAACCGGGTCCGCAGCCGTTCTTCCAGCGTGGCCAGCTGCTTGGGCGGGCGGTCCGAGGAGACGACGATCTGCTTGTTGGCGTTGTGCAGGGTGTTGAAGGTGTGGAAGAACTCTTCCTGGATACCTTCCTTGCCCTCGATGAACTGGATGTCGTCGACCAGCAGGATGTCGGTCTCGCGGTAGCGGCGCTTGAACGCCACCTTCCGGTCGTCCCGCAGGCTGTTGATGAAGTCGTTGGTGAACTCTTCGGTCGAGACGTACTTCACCCGCATGCCGGGAAACAGCCGCTGAGCGTAGTGGCCGGCCGCGTGTAGTAGGTGCGTCTTGCCCAAACCCGAAGCGCCCCAGACGAACAGCGGGTTGTAGGCGCGTGCGGGCGCCTCCGCGATGGCGACCGCGGCGGCGTGCGCGAAGCGGTTGGACGCGCCGATGACGAACGTCTCGAAGGTGTACTTCGCATTCAGGCTGGCCGAGGAACTCGACGGGGCCGAGCTCTCCTGCGACTTGGTGAAGTAGGTCGGCCAGGAGTTACGGGCGTTGACCACGGGCTCGTCGTCGCGGTCGGACCGCGGGTTCTCCGACTCACGGACCGACTCGTGCGCGGCCGCCAGGCCGGGATCGTCGGACTGCGCCTCGCGCACCGGCGCCCGGACCGGACCGCGCACGGCGGCGGGGCCTGGGTCGGGTGTGAACAACGACTCCTGGCCGGGCGGGATCGATTCGCGGCGCGGGGGCAGGCCCTGCTCGCGGCGCTGCGCCGGGGTGGGTTCGTGGCGCGGCGCGGACTGCAGGTCGGCTTGGGGGGCGTATTCGTCGCGGACCGGGTATTCGTCGTGGCCGTAGTCCTGCCGGTCGTACTCGCCCGCGGACGCGTACTCCGGCGCGTACTCGGCGTCGGTGTAGTCGGATCCGCTGTTGTAGCTGGGGGTTTGTGCGTACTCGTTGGTCTGGGCGTAGCGCGGCTGCTGGTAATCGTCGCGGCCTTGGTATTCGCCGCCTGGGTAACCGGCTTGGCCGCGGTTGTTGTCGCCACGTCCGTTGTCGCGAGGTCCACTGTCGCGGGGCCCGTTGTCCCGATGACCGTTGTCCCTGGGACCGTTGTCGCGATGACCGGTATCGCGGGGACCGTTGTCGCGGTGCCCGTTGTCCCTGGAACGTTCGGGCGTGCTCGTCATCCTGGCGTGCCGGGGGTTGTTGCCTGGCCGCTCGGTGCTCTGGGCGGCCGGCGCGGCGATGCGCACGCCGAGCCCTTCCACCTGGGGGCCGAGGCGCCGGGCCAGTGACCGCAGGATCGGCTCGCGCAGATCGCGTTCGATGGCCTCTTGAGCCAGCGAGGAAGGCACCGAGAGCAGGGCGAACCCCTGCGCCACCGTCAGCGGCTTGACCAGTTTCAACCAGGCCTGCTGCGCTCGGGTCACCGGCGGAATGGCACCGTCGGATGAGCCGGTGGTCAGCTCGGCAACTACCTCGGGCCACACCGTGGCCAACACGTCCTGCTCGTCGTCCATGCAGTTTCCTCCCCGGAAGTAGGTCGATAGGAGCAGACGGTCGGGGCACGCGGGGAGGTGGTGGTGACGACCATGCTCGATCGGTACCGTGATCCCGCATACGTCCGTAACCGGTCCGGACGCTGCCCGGATCCCCATTCCGGGCCGCGGCGTGGCACCGTCGGCCCTACGAATATGCCACTCCAGGGGTCTTTCCACACAATTATCCACAGATGTGGAGAACCCTGGGGAGTTGTGAAATGCGGCTGCTCGGCCCGCGGATAACGCTCTGACCTGCGATTGTGCAGCAACCCTTCGGCAAAGCAGGTTGCCGATGCGGTCGGGCGTGGCTAGGGGTGTGGACGAACTCACGGTAATACTCACAGGGCCGGACAGTGATATGCACAGCCTTGGAGTGTGGGCGCCGCGGTTCCTGCTGGTCGGGCGATCGGGGCAGCCCGGGTGGGGCGAGTTTGACCCGCTCCTAGGCGATCAGTACCCTCGTACAGTCACCCTTTGGTGCGGTGGCGGTCTTGTGCTGACCGCGTGTGGGTCGTGATCGACCGACTGTGCGCCAAGACCGACGCGCCGATGATGACCAGACCTGCGATTCATCGCGAATACCTGTTTCACCGAAAAAGCTTCGGGCATCAACTGATGCCCACTGACTCGAGGAGTGTTGACCGTGGCCAAGGGCAAGCGGACGTTCCAGCCGAACAACCGTCGTCGGGCGCGCGTCCACGGCTTCCGTCTCCGGATGCGTACCCGTGCGGGTCGCGCCATCGTTTCGGCGCGCCGCCGCAAGGGCCGCGCCGAACTCACTGCCTGATCCTCGCTCGCGGACGCTCGGGTGTTGCCTGAGTCGTATCGGTTGCATCATCGTGCCGACTTCTCCCGGACGGTGCGCCGCGGCCAGCGAGTCGGGAGGCGCGATGTAGTCGTGCACGTGCTCACGCACGGGTATGACGGAGTCGTGGACGTAGATGGACGACATGGTGATCCAGCCGGTGCGCTGGTCCGCGTAGGCGGGCCGCGCTTCGGGCTGATCGTCAGCAAGGCGGTGGGCAACGCGGTGATTAGACACCGTGTGGCCCGCCGCCTGCGTCATATGTGCGGCCAGATGATTCCCGAGCTGCCCGCCGACACCGATATCGTGATCCGTGCGCTGCCCGGTGCGGCCGACGCCTCCGCCGAGGAGCTGCTGCGCCAGCTGCGTGGCGCGGTGCGCAAGCTCGGTGTCGGCTCAGCAGGAGCCGGTTCGGCATGAGCCTGCCCGCGAAGATCGGCCGGTTACCGGCGAACGCACTGATCTTTCTGATCGAGTTGTATCGGACCTACGTCTCCCCCACCCGCATGCCGGTGTGCCGATTCACCCCGACCTGCAGCGAGTACGCGGTCACCGCATTGCGGACGCGCGGCCTGTTCGTCGGCCTCGGATTGGCAGCCGTGCGACTGGCCAAATGTGCGCCCTGGCACCCTGGTGGGTGGGACCCCGTTCCGGAGCGGAAGCGAAGCACCGTTCGCACCGCACCAGGGACCGTGGCAGCCACCGAGCCGGCGCCGCAGGAAACCAGCCTGCAGGCCGATCCGGTGTCGGAGCCGAACGCTTGGAAAGGATCACCGCGCGCGGTGATCGGCGATACGAACGACGGGAGTGCATAGAGCCGTGCTCGACTTCATTTATTATCCGGTGTCCTGGATTTTGTGGTTCTGGCACCGGGTTTTTGCCGCAGTGCCCGGCCTCGGTAAAGACAGTGGCCTTGCCTGGGCGCTGGCCGTCGTGTTCCTGGTGTTCACCCTCCGAGTGCTGCTCTATAAGCCGTTCGTGAAGCAGGTGCGCACCACCAAGCAGATGCAGGAGCTGCAGCCCCAGATCAAGGAGCTGCAGAAGAAGTACAAGAACGACCGCCAGAAGATGGCGGTCGAGATGCAGAAGCTGCAGAAGGATCACGGCTTCAACCCGCTGATGGGTTGCCTGCCGATCCTGGCGCAGGTGCCGGTGTTCCTCGGCCTGTTCCACGTGCTGCGCTCGTTCAACCGCACCGGCCACGGCTTCGGCCAGCTGGGGCTGTCGATTACCGAGAACGCGAACACGCCGAACTACGTCTTCAACGCGGCCGACGTCCAGTCCTTCCTGAGCGCCCGCATCTTCGGCGCGCCGATCTCGGCCTTCATCACCATCCCCAACTCCGAGCTGCAGGCCTTCGCCATCGACGGCGGCGTCCCGAGCAAGGTGGCCATCGCTGCCGTGGCGATCCCGCTGATGATCATCGCCGGTCTGGCCACCCACTTCAACGCGCGCGCCTCGGTCGCCCGGCAGACGCCGGAAGCGGCGGCCAACCCGCAGGCCGCGATGATGAACAAGCTTGCGCTGTGGGTCTTCCCGCTCGGCGTGATGGTCGGTGGTCCGTTCCTGCCGATCGCCATCCTCCTGTACTGGGTCTCCAACAACATCTGGACCTACGGCCAGCAGCACCTCGTCTTCGGCAAGATGGAGAAGGAAGAAGAGGCCAAGAAGCAGGCCAAGATCGAGCAGCGGGCGCAGAACGCGCCGAAGCCAGGCGCCAAGCCGGTCAACACCCGGAAGAAGACGGCTACCGATGCCGTCGAGGACGCCACAGACGCTGTGGACGCGGTCGACGCTTCCCCCTCCACCAACGGGACCGGCAAGACCACCGGCAAGGCCGCGGGGCAGCGCAGGCCGGGTGGCCAGAAGCGGCCGGGCAACCGGGGCCGAGCGAACCAAAAACGCCGACGCTGATCGCATTTCGGTGGCCGGCGGGCCACCACGCTGAGCAACCCCTTGATCGCGCACCGTCCGGCGGCGAGCGCACGGCGAGCGTGATGAGCAGATGAAGGAAATCAAATGACAGTTGAGACCGACGGAGGGGACGCCACAGTGGCGACGACGATGGTGAACGCGGAAACGGACGCCGACGATGTCGTGAACGATGCCGAGGAAGCCCTGATCGAAGAGGGCGAAATCGCGGGCGACTACCTGGAGCAGTTGCTCGACGTGCTCGACTTCGACGGCGACATCGACCTCGACGTGGAGGGCGACCGCGCCATCGTGAGCATCGACGGTGGCCGGGATCTGTCAAAGCTGGTGGGCCGCAACGGCGAAACGCTGGACGCGCTACAGGAGTTGACCCGGCTGGCGGTGCAGCAGGCCACCGGTGTGCGCAGCAGGCTGATGCTGGACGTGGCCGGTTGGCGCGCCAAGCGCCGCGAAGACCTGAGTGCGCTCGGCACCGCCGCCGCGCAGCGGGTGCTGGAGTCGGGTGCGCCGGAGTCGCTGGCGCCGATGACTCCGTTCGAGCGCAAGATCGTGCACGACGCGGTGGCGGTGATCGATGGCGTCAACAGCGAGAGCGAAGGCGTCGAGCCGAACCGGCATGTGGTGGTCGTTCCCGCCTGAGCGTCGGACACGTTAGGGCACGGCGCATTTCGTCACCCTGACGGGTAGTGGTTGGATAGGGCCTCTGGTCTTCGGATCGGGGGCCTTGTTCGTGTCCTGCAGCTGATTGTCCGTATGTCGCCGCTGATCGATTCGAGTTCGGAAGGATGTTTCACGTGGAACGAGATCTCGGTGGAGCCACCGCGTTGCCTGCCGAGCTGGAACCCCCAGCCTCGGCCGCCGCGGTGTTCGGCGACCGACTCGATCTCGCGCGCCAGTACTGCGCGGCCCTCGCGACCGCAGGCGTCGAGCGCGGACTCATCGGCCCCCGCGAGGTACCCCGCCTCTGGGATCGCCACATTCTCAACTGTGCGGTGATCGGCGAACTGATCGCCGAAGGTTCCTCCGTGGTCGACATCGGCAGCGGCGCCGGCCTCCCCGGCATCCCGTTGGCCATCGCTCGTCCAGACCTCCGCATCACTCTGGTCGAACCGCTGCTGCGCCGCACCATCTTCCTGAGTGAGTTCATCGAGGCGGCCGGCCTCGACGTCACCGTGGTGCGTGGCCGAGCCGAGCAGTCCGGCGTGATGAAAGAAGCAGGCGGCGCCGACGTCGTCACCTCCCGTGCCGTCGCCCCCCTCGGCAAGCTCGCCCAGTGGTCCCTACCCCTGCTCCGCGACCACGGCCGGATGCTCGCCCTCAAAGGTGTCAGCGCCGCCGAGGAACTCGAGCGCGACGGTGAGGCGCTTGCCCGTGCCGGTGCCGGCAACGCGATGGTCGTCGAATGCGGCGCCGGTCTCGTCGCCACGCCCACCCTCATCATCAGCGCCGAACGCCTCCCCCGGGCCGAGCGTGCGCATCGACCACGGAGCGAGAAGGCGACCGCGCGCCGAGAGGCGAGGGCAGCGAAGCGCGCTGACAAGCCTGCGGCAGGTCGGATCCGGAAGGCGAAGTAGGAGTAGTCGGGCGTTGCGATTCGTGTGTGCGGGTCGCCTGACTCGACCGGTTTCACGTGAAGCATGGGGAGTTGCTGTTCCCCGCAACGGGATTGCTGCCGCGTTTAGTTGTCGCAGTCCTGTCGGCGTATGACCGAGTCGGTATCTACGACGCGTGCCGGGTGAGCCCGTGCGTTTCGCTAGTCCGCAGCCGCGTCGGATCCGCGAGTGCATGCCCCGCCCCTCCCCTGAGCGGAGCTGACTTAGTCGCCAGTCAGAGGAGCGGCGGCGGCAAGACGGCCATCGTGGTGATTCTCCTCGCCTCCGCTCGATGAGTAGCGGGGCAGCTGTCGTCCTTTCGGGCACGCAAGTTCGCGGTGCGAGACTGCACGAATCCGTGGGGCCGGACCCGCCACTACGAGGAGTCGGTAGCGCGTCCCGTTCGATCTGAACGGGCAGCCCGCAGTTGAGTTCACTCGGTCAATCCACTGACGAACCGCGCACCGCCCCATCCCGCCGCTCGCGGACTCCCGTCCGCAATAGGGAGGTCGATCGTGGGCGGACCTATGTCTGCGGACCGGCGCACCTACCGGCAACACATCGGTCACCCGCTGGAGCGCATCGGCAGCTTCGTCCTCCACCGCATCCTTGAACACAGTCGGGTCATCCATTGGGGTCAGACATGCGGCGGGACCGCTAGACCCGATGAGTGCGGCAGACAGCATCACTGGCACTCGCAGAGCGGTACCCGCAAAGCTCCTCGAGATAGCGACAGCCCGCACGGATCCTCTACGGTCTAAGTCCTCCGAACCAGTGGACAGAAGCGCCGGCTGGTGCCCGGACCTGGTGTGCCAGCGCGAGAGTGAATCGGCTGCGCGGATCTGCCGGACTGCCTCTCTGGGAGTTGGCTTGGGTGCGTGAACGTTGTACTGCGTCGGCTACGGCTCGTCGGTTTACTGGATCGGAGGTGAGCGTTTTTCTCTCGTGTGCGGTTGGTGCCCGTGCGTTCATAGGTCTGCAGGTGCGTGGGCGACCCGTGCCTGAGGAGGATCGGGGTCCGCACGAGTGAGCTGTCTCGGGTCGGCGGGTTGCGGTGTGACGGTTGGCCTGAGGGGCCGCTGGGTGAGGCGTCCAGAGATCTGCGGATGAACTCGACGACGGGTCTGCCGGTGTCGCCGTTGGTCGACGACCGACGGGTGTGTGAAAGAGCAGACAGGTGTGTCCGCTGCACCTCCGTCGCGCCAATGTCGGCACGCGGTTTCACGTGAAACGGATTGCACGTCAGGGGTGAGTCGACTGCGGGGACCAACTCGGAGGTGTTCTCCCCCGCGCTCGTCGTCTGGCGCGCGGCTGATTCGCTCGCTTGCAGTAACCGCCGGTCCGTCCGATCGGTGGAAGGTTCGGTGGTGGTGGTCGGGAAGCGGTGCACCGATCCGGGTAAGCCCTCTCCTTGTTTCACATGAAACAAGGACCCAGGTTCCGGGTTTCGATGGGCGGTGGAGTCCTGGGCGCCTCGAGGGCGCGGAGTCACGTGACGGATCGCTGGGTGGGATGTTGTGCTGCTTCGGCGTGCCGCCGAAGATTGTCTGCGGACCCCCCCTCAGTCCATTTGGGGACTGGCCCCGTCCCGGCAGTCGGCGCGAACGTCGACAGCAAATCCGTCGATGTTTCACGGGAAACGAAACTGCCTTTGGTCCTCTGTCCGGCAAAGGCGCCTCACGGTTCGAGGGGTGGTTTCACATGAAACGACGAGCTGATCCTGAGTCGCTTCCACAACCAAGATCGGCCACGGGACAAGTTGTCCGGTGGGTGCGGAAGTCGCTCGTCGTGCCGGACTTCCACCGCGACGGGACCGGCAACCCCCTTGGCGGATCCCGGGTTTCATGTGAAACATCGGGGATCGGTGGCCGAATCGGGTGAGATTGGCGTGTCCTGGATACATTGCCGCGATTCAGCTTTCCTATCCCGCTCGCGGCTGGCAAGCTAGTGGGCGTCGGGCGTGAGCGTAGGTGCCACGGAGGAATTGGTGTCGCGACGAGAGCTCCGCTCGGTCGATCGGGCGCCGCGAACCCGGTTGAGCATCATGTTCGAACCGACACCAGCTGTTTGATGACACGGCGCCGACGCTCGTCGGAAGCGTGATCTGAAGTTCTCGGGTTAGGAGCTGTCTATGTCGAGCGGTCCGGCGAATGTTTCACGGGAAACTACGTCGCGCGTGCCGGGAATGCTGGACTCCAGCAATTTCGACACGGAGACATTCGGAAGCACACCGTTTGGGAACATCTCCCCTAGCGAGACCCCGATCGCGGCCGAAGCACAACGCGCCAGCCAGATTCTCCATCCAGGAAAGGTGACAGTGCAGAAACCGCACGAGCAACGCATCATCACCATCGCCAATCAGAAGGGCGGCGTCGGTAAGACGACCACCGCGGTGAATCTCGCGGCCGCCCTGGCGCATCAGGGGATGACCGTCCTCGTGATCGATCTGGACCCGCAGGGCAACGCCAGCACCGCCCTCGGCATCGAGCACCATTCGGGTGTGCCGTCCAGCTACGAACTTCTGATCGGCGAGGTGTCGGTCAGGGACGCGATCCAGCAGAGCCCGCACAACGAGCGGTTGCTGTGCATCCCGGCGACCATCGATCTGGCCGGCGCGGAGATCGAACTGGTGTCGATGGTGGCCAGGGAGGGCCGGCTCAAGGCCGCCATTCAGGAGGCCAACATCGCGGGCTACGACATCGACTACGTGATGATCGACTGCCCGCCGTCGCTCGGCCTGCTGACCGTCAACGCGATGGTCGCCGCCAAGGAGGTGCTGATCCCGATCCAGTGCGAGTACTACGCGCTGGAGGGTGTCGGGCAGTTGCTCCGCAATATCGGCCTGGTGCAGGCGCACCTGAATCCCGACTTACACGTGTCGACCGTGATCCTCACGATGTACGACGGCCGGACGAAGCTGGCCGACCAGGTCGCCGAGGAGGTGCGCGGGCACTTCGGTGACGTGGTGCTGCGGTCGGTGATTCCGCGCAGCGTGAAGGTGTCCGAGGCACCGGGCTACGGAATGACGGTGCTCGATTATGATCCAGGCTCCCGAGGCGCGATGAGCTACCTCGATGCCGGACGCGAAATGGCGGCCAGGGCAACGGCGATGGCGCATGCCGCGGCCGAAGCCGCGGAGTGAGCTGGCTGGATGAGAGCCGGGTCGGCAAGACCCGGTTTGGTGGCGGAACGAGGAAGGGGTCAGTGGACCGATGAGTCAGGCGAAGAAGGGTGGGCTAGGGCGCGGTCTTGCCGCGTTGATCCCGACGGGACCGGCGGCGGCGCCGGGGCTCAGCAGTCAAGCGGCCAGCGTCATCGGTCTGGACCCGATCGGGCCGCAGCCCGCTTCGGCCTATCTGCATCGGGTCCCGGACCCGGCGGAGGACGACCTCTCCCCCGGCGGCGCGACCTATCGCGAGATTCCGCCGGAACAGATCGAGCCCAATCCGAAGCAGCCGCGTCAAGTGTTCGAGGCGGAGGCGCTGGACGAGCTGGTGCACTCGATCAAGGAATTCGGCCTGATGCAGCCGATCGTGGTGCGTCGGGTCGAACCGGGTGTCGACAAGTATCAGCTCGTCATGGGCGAACGGCGGTGGCGCGCTTCGCAGGTTGCGGGGCTCGCCGCGATCCCGGCGATCGTCCGGGATACCGCCGACGAGTCGATGCTGCGCGATGCCTTGCTGGAGAACATCCACCGGGTGCAACTCAACCCGCTGGAAGAGGCGGCGGCCTATCAGCAGCTGCTCGAAGAGTTCGGCGTCACCCACGAGGTGCTCGCCGATCGCATCGGCCGTTCCCGCTCAGCCGTGACCAACATGATCCGCCTGTTGAAGCTGCCGATCTCGGTGCAGCGGCGGGTGGCGGCGGGCGTGCTGTCGGCCGGACACGCGCGTGCCCTACTCGGGCTGACCGCGGGAGCGGACGCGCAAGAGGAACTAGCCAAGCGCGTTGTCGCCGAGGGGCTCTCCGTGCGGAGCACCGAGGAGGCGGTCATTCTCGCGAACCAGGAGACGACGCCCGCTCCGGATCCGGCGGCCCCGCCGACCCCGCAGCGCAAGCCGATTCACATGCCGGGTTTGCAGGATGTCGCCGACCGCTTGTCGGGATCGTTCGACACCCGGGTCATCGTGAGCATGGGCAAGCGAAAAGGCCGGATCGTCGTCGAGTTCGGCTCGGTCGACGACCTCGAGCGGATCGTCAGCTTAATGGAACAGAGCAAGCGCGATTTGTGACAGAAGTGACCGAAATAGACTTGTGAAGGCGACAGGTAAGAGCCCCGGGCCGAAACGTCACTGTGACGCAGCAGCTTTCGTGAGTTAGCGGAGCACACGACCCGCCCCGGACGGACCAGCACAAGTTCTTGACCAACAGCACAGCGACGTGGAATGAGGCGGGTTCTCTTGATCGCTTATTCTTGCTGGCAAGAAAATAGTGGTGCGGTGTGAGTGAACGAACCGCGTGTCAGTGTGCCTCGCGCACACTGGGGCCGAGCGCAAGCGAGGCGGCGACATGAGTGTGGACGAATCGGACAGCTGGAGGCTGAGCAGAGCAGTGTCGACCAGCGTCACGGCCCTAACCCTCGGCGGGCTCGACAAGCTCCCCGCGCACTCCCGGCGCTGCGTGTTCTGGGAGATGGATCCCGCCGTCGCCGAGGACTCCCGCGGCTTCAGCGATCCGGTCTTCGAGAAGGAGGCCTGGCTCTCCACCGTGCTACTGGAGTGGGGCTCCTGCGGGCAGGTGGCGAACGTCAACGGCAACGTCGCGGGGTGTGCGCTGTATTCGCCACCTAGCGCCGTGCCGCGGGCCACCCTCTTCCCCACCTCGCCGGTAAGCCCGGACGCGGTCCTGCTGACCACGCTGCAGGCCGAATTTCCGTATCAGGAGGCGGAGGTTGCCCACCAGCTGATGCAGGCTGTGGTGGCCGATCTGGTGCGCCGCGGCGTGCGCGCGCTGGAGTCCTTCGGGATTCGTTCCGATCCGCCGTCGCAGGCGCTGTCGGAGCGCTTCGGCTCGATGACGCTGATGGAGCGAATCATCTCGCCGATCAAGGGATCCGGGGCGAACGCACCGGGTTCGAAGACCGAGTGCTCGCCGGAGACCTGCATGATCGAGGCGGACTTTCTCGAGGAGGTCGGCTTCAAAGTGGTCGCGCCGCACCACCGTTTCCCCCGGCTGCGCCTGGAACTCGACTCCGATCACTACTGGAAGGAAGATGTCGAGCGCGCGCTCGACCAGCTGCTCGCCGCCGCGGCGATGACGCCCCCCGCCCGGGCCGGAGTTCGCTGACACCTGCCGGACGAAGACAAAGAAGAGCCCCTGCCGATCGAATCGGCAGGGGCTCTTTGCTCGAGCCGACTACATACGGTCGGCGGCGGCGAGTTCCTCCGCCAGCAGTTCCGCGAAAGTGTATGTGCCCGTTGGCTGGTCGTCCTGCCCGAGCAGATACAGCCGCTTGACCGAGATCAGGATGGCCTCGGCGATCACGTCGCGCATGCGCGGATTGGTGAGCACGGTGGCGTCGTATTCGTTTGTCAGATAACCGATATCGACCTGCACGGTCGGCATCTTGGTGAGCCGCAACAGATCCCAGGTCCTGGCGTGCGTCCGGCAGTCCTGCAGCGAGGTGCGCGCGACGACCTCACGCTGGATGAAGCCGGCCAGCACCTGGCCGATCATCGACACCGAGCCGTGTGAGTTGCCGAAGTAGAAGCCCGCGACACCGTTGGCCAGCGGGCTCGGGTTGGTCGCGCAGCGCAGCGAGATCATCAGGTCGGCATCGAAGGTGTTCGAGATTTCGGCGCGTTCCGCGTCGGTCGGGTTCTTGCCCCAGGATCGCGACAGGAAGGTTTCCATGCCGGTGGCCGCCATCCGGCCTTCGAGCCGACTTGCCAAGTCCCACAGGATTTCCGACTCGTACACGTCGCCGAATTCGGTCGGTACCGGATGCCCCTTGTCGGGTCCGCCGAGACCGGGATCGATGATGATCCGCTTGCCGGTGAGCTGCGGCCCGGCCCGGTGCACCACTTCTTCCTCGGCGATCCGATGCGGGTTACCGCCGGTGACGCGAGCGCCGAGCAGGTCGAGCGAGCGCAACGTGTCCGGCCCGCAGATGCCGTCGGCGGCAAGCCCGATCTCCCGCTGGAAGGAGGACAGCCCCTCGTGCGTGTGCGGGCCGAAGTAGCCGTCCACCCGGTGCACGTAGAAACCCAGGTCCTGCAGCTTGCGCTGCAGGGTCGCGACATCGTCGCCGTACAGCGGTGCGGAGAGCTGATAGATCAGCGTGCGGGCACCGAGCCGGTAGGACGCCTCTTTGAGCGCCCGATAGGTGGCCGGGCCGACCACACCGTCGACGAGCAGTCCGCGATGCTGCTGGAATGCGCGGACCGCCGAGTCGAGACGGTGGTCGAAGGAGGCCTCGGTGTCTTTCCAGTACTCGCGGGCGTCGGCGTGTTCGGTATCGACGTGCGCGTGTAAGAACCCGAGACTTGCCAGGGTGCTCCGAACCTCTGCTACGGCTGGACCGCTATCGCCGTGACGAAGTCGGTGCATGCGTGAGAGCCCTTTCCTTCCGTCAATCCGGGTACCCACTCATGCGATGGGATACACCTTCGCACGACCGGCGTCGGTCGATTGTCTCAGACCCGGACGGGAATTCGGCATTCCCGGGTCCAGGCATCCTACGGCGCGTCGATCGATCTCGACGTCCTTTGGCGCCTATGGCATTTCCGCGACAGGTGTCAGATTTCGCCGTCGAGTTCGCGCAGAAGGGCGGCTTTGCCCTTCGCTCCGACGATCTGCTTCACCGGCTTACCGCCGCGGAACAGCATCATAGTGGGCAGCGAGAGGATCTTGTAATCGCGGGCGGTGCCGGGGTTCGCGTCGACGTCCAATTTCGCGATGGTGAGTTTGTCCGCGTGCGTGCCCGCGATCTCCTCCAGCACGGGGGCGATCATCTTGCACGGCCCGCACCAGGTGGCCCAGAAATCGACGAGAACGGGCTTCTCGCTGAGCAGCACGTCGTCGGCGAACGAGGCGTCGGTGACGGTGATCGTCTTCTTGTCACCAACGGTGGTCTTGGCACTATCGGACATGGGGTTTCTCCTTGCTGAATCGCGGTGCACCCGTGGGGGTTCGTGGCCACGGGAGCCACCGCTCTAGAGCCCCATCGCTCAGGTGCCGGGCGACGGGGCTGTCAGAGGGTCAGTTGGCGGGTACGGCGACGTTCTGGCCGGCGTGGTCCAGGGTGTTGGAGCTGATGTCGCCCTGCTCGGCGAGCCAGCGCTCGGCGTCGATGGCCGCGCGACAGCCGGTGCCCGCCGCGGTGATCGCCTGACGGTAGGTGTGGTCGACCAGGTCGCCCGCGGCGAACACGCCGGGCACCTTCGTCGCGGTCGACGGATGCACCACCTGGACGTAGCCTTCGTCGTCCAGTTCCACCTGGTCGCGGACCAGTTCGCTGCGCGGATCGTGGCCGATCGCGACGAACAGGCCGGTCGCGGCCAGCTCCGAGGTCTCCCCCGTGCGGGTATCGCGCAGCACCAGGCTCGTCACGCTGGTGTCGCCCTTGACCTCGGCGACCTCGGCGTTGAGCACGAACTTGATCTTCTCGTTGGCCTTGGCCCGCTCCAGCATGATGCGCGAGGCCCGGAACTCCTCGCGGCGGTGCACGATGGTGACGCTGCTGGCGAACTTGGTCAGGAAGGTGGCCTCCTCCATCGCGGAGTCGCCGCCGCCGACCACGACGATGTCCTGGTTCTTGAAGAAGAAGCCGTCGCAGGTGGCGCAGGCGCTCACGCCGCGGCCGAGCAGCCGCTGCTCACCGGGCACGTTGAGGTAGCGGGCGGCCGAACCCATGGCGAGGATCACCGCGTAGGCCTGGTAGGTCTCGTCGCCGACGGTGACGGTCTTGATCGGGCCGCTGAGGTCGAGCGCGTCCACGTCCTCGGTGCGGATGTCGGCGCCGAAGCGCTTGGCCTGCTCGCGCATCTCCTCCATCAGGTCCGGGCCCATGATGCCCGCGCGGAAGCCGGGGAAGTTCTCTACTTCGGTGGTCGTCATCAGCGCACCACCGAATTGGGTGCCTTCGAAGACCAGCGGCTGGAGCTCGGCCCGGGCCGCGTACACGGCGGCCGTGTAGCCGGCCGGTCCGGAGCCGACGATGATCAGGTCGCGAACTGGCGCACTCATGAGGCCCTTCCGGGGGAGAAATCAATGGACGTCTCGGTCAACAACAGGGTAATGGCTATTGTTCCTGGACCGGTCGGCTACCACGTGAGGTTCGGCTCAGTGCCGTTCGGGGAGCGCTGAGCCACCCGCGGCATCGATTGTCGGGTGCGTCACTCAACCGATGTCTTGCACGGTGAACTGCTGAGGATCGCCTGTAGTGCAACCGGTTCCGACGACCAGCGCGGTGATTTTGGGGGTCCGCGGACCGGTGAGCAGGATGAGCACCGCGTCTTTGCCGTGAAAGCGCATGTTGTTCGAGCCGAGAATGGTGCGGTCCAGCCCGTTGGCGCGCATGCAGCGCTCCCTGGCGGCCGCGCTGCCGAGCAGGCCGGTGGCGTCGTTGCGGCCGAGCGCGCTGAGCATCGCGGGCGCGCTGAGATCCTCGCCGAGGTGGGCGACGTCGGAGGTCGGCTGGGCGATGGGCGGGGCGTCGTTGCCGCGCACCGCGGTGAGCGCGATCGAGGCGCAGGCGACGACCGCTACCGCGGCGGCCGCGGCGGTGAGCCAGCGCAGCCTGCTCCGACGGCGGTCGTCGAGCGAGATCGGCGCGACGGGTGGGGTGGAAAGCGCAGGGGCTGCGGTGTTTTCGTGCGGTGCCGCGTTTTCCGGTGGTGCTGCGTTTTCCGGCGGTGCCGAGACCGGCAGCCGATAGATGGTCGCGCCCTTTTCGGTGGGCTCCTCGTGCAGATCGAAACCGTCTACGAATTGTTCCAGCTCGGCGGCGAGATCGTCGGGCATGCGGTGGATGATGCGGTCGCTGCGCCCGAGGGCGCGCAACTCGGCGCTGACCTCGTCGAGCGCGTGCACGAAACGCAACGCCGCCCCGTCCTGCCGGACGGCGGGCCACAGCTGCTCGCGCAACTCGGGTGTCACATTGTCGGCGTGCAGGTCGGCGAGCAGCTCGGCCGAGAACGGAGGCTGCGGCACGGACCGGGTTGCCATCGCACCTCCAGTATTCTCATCTGACATCGCGGGGGTCCCCTCGAGGGTGGGGAACTACATGGACATCGTCTACGGGTTCGTCACTATTAATGACGCAGCTCAACTACTTCCGGTTCCCCGGATCGCGCAGAAATTCCAGTCGTTCTTGGAGACGTTGCCGACCGCGGGCGCAGCGACTCTTGATCGTCCCTTCCGGAACACCGAGCATAGCGGCGGCTTCGGCCACGCTATACCCCTCGAGATCGATGGCAACGAGAGCGGTGCGCTGGTCCGGCGGCAGCGAGAACAGCGCTTGGTCGACCACCAGTGACATCTCCATCTCGGCCACCGCGTCCCGGTCGTCGCGGGGTTCGGGCATCGTCTCCGGGTCGAGGGAGACGGCCTTGCGGATCTTGTTGCGCCGGATCCGGTCCAGACAGGCGTTCACCACGATCGCGTGCAGCCAGCTGCGCACCTCGGCCTCGGCGCGGAACGAGGCGGCGGTGCGGTGGGCCGAGAGCAGCGCGTCCTGCAGCGAATCCGCCGCGTCCTCGCGTGTATAGGAGGTGCGCAGCGCGGTCTGCCACAGATGATCGTTGTGCCTGCGTAGCAGCTCGGCGAAGGCGTGCCGCTGGCCGCCCACATGCGCCTGCAGCAGCTCGACATCGGTGTAGTCGGCGCCCACGAACGAGCGTTCGCGGTACGCGACTGACCGCGATGTCCCCCCGCGGTAGTCCTCGTTCAGTTCCGACGACAAAATGCCAACCCCTTGGACAGCGCTCACGGTGGCGACGGACATGGCTGACCATCGCCGAAATTTCGCAGCATCCAGGATCGAAACACCAGAACCCGGGAAGCTCCCCTGCTGAGAGCGCCAGGAGATCATATCGTCCGTCGCGATTCGTCAGCAACTAAACGGGGGATGCGGTGGCAGACCTCCTGCGGAGAGGGCAGGGCGCCAACTTATTTCGCGAGCACACGGTTACTCGCCGGGTATCGGCCGACCGGGTCGATTCACCAGCCGTCAGCCGTCGGCGTCAGGACAACTCAAGCGGCAGCGTCGAAACGTATATCAGCGATCGAAGTTTGGAACTGACCACCGGAGTTTCCCAGTCCGGTGATCCAGACGAGCACATAGCGAGCGGCTTGATCGGTGCGTACCGGTATGTCGGTGATCCCGTCGCCCAG
Source organism: Nocardia ninae NBRC 108245 (assembly GCF_007990755.1). GTDB lineage: Bacteria > Actinomycetota > Actinomycetes > Mycobacteriales > Mycobacteriaceae > Nocardia > Nocardia ninae. The sequence continues at coordinate 48,242 of NZ_BJXA01000067.1, forward strand.
CTTGGCCGTGCCGATCAGCTGGGTCTGATCCAGCGTCGGCTGCGCGGTCGGCGAGGTGCGGATCTCGACTGTGGTGCCCGGGCTCGGCGAGTTGATCGAGACGTTCGTCAACTTCGCCGGGCTCGGCAGCGTCGATAGCAGTCCGACCCCCCGCTTCAGCGCGGGGAACTGCTGGTAGTACTGATCCGTGCGCCACATCGTGGCCGGATTCTGATCGAGCACCGCGTTGACGTTGCCCACCCCGTCCGGGGTGCCCTCCGGGGAGAACACCGTCTCCGCGGTGATCGGCACCGGCACCCCGCCCGAGGCTGAGGTCGGTCCGGCGGCCGCCGGGGTCGTGGGTGGCGCGCTGTTGGTGGTGAGGCCGATATTGCGCTGCTCGTTGAGCGGTGCGTCGGAGGCGCCGGGCGCGAACACGCTGACCATCCACCAGATCACGATCCCGACCACCAGTGCGGCCAGGATGCCGAGGCCGACCATGATCCACATCATCCGCTGGGATCTCTCGCGTTCGGCCGCGAGCAGGTCCGGGTCGGCGAGCGACTCGTCGGGCGCGGCAGGCGTCGCCCGCTGGCCGAGCCGGAGCACCGGGATGAAATCGGTCTTCTGATCCACCACCGACGCCTGCTCGAGCACGTGCTGCACGGTCGCGGCGGTGCGTACGCCCTTGTTCGACTCCAGCGACCGCACCGCGACCGCCGAGATCTCGAAGGGCACCTCGGGTCTTATCTGGCGCGGTTCCACCGGCGTGCCGTCCGGGCCGAAGTCGGCGAGCCGCAACCCTCCGACGGTTGCGGCGGTGCCGGTGACGCCGCCGGAGCGGATCGGCCAGCGGGCGGTGATCAGCGCGTAGAGCATGGCGCCGAGACCGCGCACATCGGACTGCGCGTCCGAGTCGGCCAGGGTGCCGGGGAAGGCGAGTACCGCGTCGCCGGTCGCGCTGATCCGCACCCGGTCCGGGTGGTCGATGGACAGCGAGCCACCGCCGCGATGGGCCAGCTCGGCGGCCGACGCCAGCGCGCGGATCGCGCGGGCGGCACCGATCGGCGAGGGCACCGTCTCGGCCATCTCGCGCAGCGAGCGACCCGGGGTCCACTCGGCCACCACGATGCCGCCGGAACTACCGCGCACCACATCGAGCACCCGGGCCAGGCCGGGTGAGTTGATCCGCCCGAGCCGCAGCGTGCGGGACAGAATGGCCTGCGGGCCGTCGTGGCCGGAGTTCTCACTGGCCTTCTGGTCGGCGTCGACGAAGGTCAGCGCGACCTCGCGGTCGAGCTTGATGTCGAGCGCCTGCCAGAACTTGAGGCCGCGTGCCCCGCCGTGCCCGGCGAGCAGGCGGTACCGGCCGCCGGCCACCGACGCGCCGGGAATCAGCTTCGGTCCGCGCGGCGTACGCCGGGCACCGCCACCGAGCGGCGGCATCTCCGGCGAGCCGATCGGGATCATCCCGGTGTCGTACATCGGATCGCGTGCCGGGATCTGACCCTGGCGATCGCGTGGTTCCGCGTCGCGTCCCTGCGGGGCCGCGTCGGGCCCTTGCTGACCGTCGTACTCCGGTGCAGTCCCGTCGTGATCCCGCGCGTCGTAATCGGGCGGGCCGGTGCCGATCTCGCGGTTCGCGTACGCGGGATCCGACGGCTCTCCCCCGGGTGGCGGAGCGTCCGTCGAAAGCCCGCCTGCCGTGGTCGCAGAAGAATCAGCGGCTGGGACGCCGCCCACCGCGTCGTCGCTCACCCTCGGTCCTCCTTCGCCCTGGTATGTCGAGGTTCCGGCGATTTCGCCACTTGTGCTTCTCTGCCGAACAGGGTACGGGAACTCGCCCATGCCGGTGATGTCAACGGCATCGGCTCGGATCACGGGCAAGACCATGGTCTGAGCATCCATGTACGGGTCGTACCCAGGGTAGGCCAAATATGGATCTGGCCTGCGCAATACCTGAGTTGCGTACTGATCGTCGACCGGGCCGTCGAGATCGAGATCCGGCGCGGGCGGCGTCCAGCCGAGGCGGCGCGAGATCGCGACGGTGATCGCGACGATCTCCGGCACCCCGGCCAGGCGCATCAGGCCGAAGGCGACCGCGAACATGACGACCGCCGTGATGGCCACCCGAACGAGCGAACCCGGTCCGCCGAAGGACGCGGTCAGGCGGTCCAGGCCGAGCACCCGGTCCACGATCCACATGACGGCCCCACCGGCCACCGAGGCGAACAGCACCCGAGTGATGGTCCGGCTGACGTTCGACATGCGCAGGTCGCCGAGACTGCGGTGCAGTAGATAACCACCAACCACGGCGCCGACCGCGAATCCGAGGCCGTTCGCGACGCCGAGCGCGATCACCACATGCTCGGCATCGGTGACCATCGGGGCGATCGCCGAGAAGACGATCTTGGCGGCGGTGATGCCGAGGATGATCCAGGTCGGGATCCACGCCTGCTCCCTGGCGTAGAACACCCGCAGATGAATCAGCACCAGCGCGTAGGGGATCAGCGAGAACGCCGACCAGCTGACCGCGAGGCCGAGGCGCGAGGCGTCGTCGCTGCCGAAGTTGCCGTATCCGTAGAGCGCCTGCCCGACCTGTGGGCCGGCCAGCGTCAGGAAGGTGACCACCGGCAGCAGGGCGATCATGGTCAACCGGGTCGCGGCGGACAGGTCGTCCACCACCGCGGGGGTGTCGTCGGCGGCGGCGTTGCGGCTCAACCGCGGCATGATCGCGGTGAGCACCGTGACGCCGAGGACGCCGTAGGGCAATTGCAGCAGCAGCCACGCGTTGTTGTAGATCGCCGGGCCCGCCGCGTCGGCGTGCGAGGAGATACGGGTCGCGAAAACGAAGCCGGCCTGACTGATCAGGACGTAGAGGATGATGGCCGCGCCCATGCCGCCGAACTGCTTGAGCCGGTCGTCGACACCCCAGAGCGGCCGCAGATCGATGTGTTCCCGGCGGATCGCGGGCACCAGGCTGATCGCCTGCACCACCACGCCCAACGTGACGCCGACGCCGAGGACCAGCAGTTTCGGCTCACCCATCCGCACCGGGTTCAGGCTGATCTCGCCCGGCATCAGCACATAGAGCCCGAGCACCGTGAGCACGACCAGGTTGTTGAGCACCGGCGCCCACGCACCGGGTTTGAACTGCTGGCGGGTATTCAGGATGGCCGTCAGCAAGGCGGACATGCCGTAGAACAGGATCGCGGGCAACAGCAGGAACGCCAGTGCCGTGGTGAGTCCGGTGTTGACCTTGCCGTCGTCGGACAAGAACACGTATGTGGTCAGCAGCGGTGCGGCCGCGGTGGCCAGCAGCGCCGCGGTGGCGAGCACCACGAATGCGGCCGTGACGAGTCGCCGGACGAAGGCCGCCCCGTTGTCGGGGTCCTCCTGTTCCGCGCGCACCAGCGTCGGCACCACGATCGCGGTGAGCACCGCGCCGAGCACGAGTTCGGCGATCATGTTCGGGATCTGGCTGGCCACGGTGAACGCGCTGGCGATGGCCGGACCAAGCACGGTGAGCAGCAGCAGCTGCTTACCGAAACCGGTCACTCGGCTGATCAGAGTCGCGAACGCGATCGACCCGGAGTCACTGAGCAGTCGGGCACTCGAACTCGGCTTCTGCTCCGCAGCCTTGGTGGCAGCGGGCCACTCCTTGGTCCGTGGCCGGTTGCCCACCTCGGCAGGCTCGGCGACCGCGGGCGCAGGCGGCCTGCGGCGCGGCGGCGGGTACGGCTCGGGCCGTGCTTGCGGCGGGGCGTAGCGCGGCGGTGGCATCCGGCTGGACTGCGGCGGACCGGCAGACTGCGGGCCGGGCGGTTTGGGTCGGGGCGAGCCGGTCGGAATCGGTCCGGATTGGCCGGGTGCAGGTCGCGCCGCGCGTAGGTCGCCGACTGGGGTCGCGTTGGGCTGACCGGATGCGGGTCGCGCCGGGCGTGCGTCGTTGCCGGGACTCGCACCAGGTTGACCCGGTGCGGGCCGTGCGGGACGTGCGTCGTTGCCGGAACCCCCGCCGGGCTGACCGGGTGCCGGTCGTGCGGGACGTGGATCGTTGCCGGAACTTCCGCCGGGCTGACCGGGTGCCGGTCGTGCCGGGCGTGGATCGCTGGCGGGAATTGCGCCGGATTGACCGGGTGCCGGTCGTGCGGCTGGGCGCGGAGGGCTGGCCGGGATCGCGCCGGATTGGCCGGGCCGCGGGGGACTCGCGGGTATCGCGCCGGACTGGCCGGGCGGCGGTCCAGGACGCTGACCGGGCGGAGTCGGACGAGGTTGCTGGGGCGGCACCGGGTATTGCCGCTGTCCGGGGTGCGGTGCGGGGGCGGGCCGTTGGGCC
>NZ_BJXA01000068.1 GCF_007990755.1 Nocardia ninae NBRC 108245
GGTACAGCGGGCCGCTCGGCAGCGACAGACTGAGATGGTCGATCGGGGGCCGAGCCGGTAATTCCTGCGACGGCGCGCGGATCGGCACCACCGGGCGGTTCAGAGTCCGGCACTGCTCATCCGTTCCCATAGTCGGATGTAGCCGTTGTGCACGCGCAGGGCGGCGCGGCGGGCGGCGGGCGGCATATCGCTCGACACGACGGCGCGCCAGCGGGCGGCACGGGCCATGGCGTCGTCGGCGTCCGCGGGCGCCGGGGCGCGATAACCCGCCGCGAGGTGCGCGACCGAGGTATGAGCCAGACCGGCGCACAGGCCGAGCCACCGTGCGTCGTCACCGAAGAGGTACGCCTCCAAGATGTCTCGGGCAGTGCTGCCTTCCGTCGGCACGGCTTGGGCGGCCAGCCGGGACAGTTCGTCGAGGAGTTCACCGCCGCGCAGCGCCGAGACCTGCTCGTACCGGCGGTGCAGCAGCTGGTGCACCGCGTCGATTCCGCTTGCGGCGTGCAGGATTTGCAGCAACGTCTGCGGGGCGAGCTCCGGATCGTGGCCGAGTGCGGCGAGCGCACAGGTCACCCCGTACAGGTCCCAGCGTTGCAGCAGCTGCTCGCGTTCGGCCAGGTCCGGGCCGGGCGCGACGAACAGGTCCGGGGAAAGCGTCAGTGCGGCATCGGCGTTCGCGGCCAGCCTGCGAAATGTGGTCAGGTCGGCCTCCGTCATCGCGCCCGCCCTGGTGCGCATGGCCAGCGAGGCGACCACCGGCAGCACCGCGAGACCGAGCTCCCTGCCGTACTGCTCGGCGGCGGCGACCGCGTCCGCCCAGCGCGCGCCGATCGCGTCGGCCTTGTTCAGCACCACGATGGTGCGCTCGGGTGGCAGCGTGGCCAGCACGCGACGATCCGCGGGCGATGGAGCGGCGGACAGCACGTAGACGGCGATATCGGCGTCGAGCACCGGATCGGGCATGTCCGGCTCGTCGACCGGGCCGGACTCGACGGCGGACATCAGTGCGAGTGCGTGCAACACCGTGGTTCGACCCGCGTGCGAACGACCGAGCACCTGAATGCGCGGCGGTGTGCGCCAGGCACTGACCGCGGCGCTCGCGGCATAGCCGATCTGCTTGTCCCGCCCCGTCCCGAACCGCAGCTCGGCGAGCAGCCGGTCGAGCTGGTCGTGTTCGCGTGCGGGTACCCCGCGTTCTCGCAACGGCCCGTCGGACTCGGTGGCTGTCGGCATGTCGTACCCCCTCTACGGTGCGCAATTCTTGCAGAAGACGCAGAGGTTGGCGGGGACGACCGCTCAGGTGCCGCTGAAGTATTTGTTCACGGTGCGCACGGCCCAGTTCGGCGCGTATTTCGCGGCGGCAGCCAGGACCTTTGCCTGCGTGCCGATCTCGTAGTGCACCCGGGGCAGCCGGCTGCGCTTACGGGTGGCCTCCCAGATGCCCGCCGCGACGTCCTCGGCGGTGAGCCGCACGCCGAGCGACTTGGTCGTCCCGGTTTCCACGCCATCCACCATCGCGGTGTCCACGAACAGCGGCCAGATCGCGATCACCCGGATGTCGTGCCGCTCCCATTCCAGATCCAAGGCCTCCGTGAGACTTTTGACCGCCGCCTTGCTCGCGCCGTAACTGGCGAGTTCGGGCTGGCCGTAGATCGCCGAGGCCGAGCACAGATTCACCACCTGGGCGCCCGGCGTATCCCGCAGATAGCCGAACGCCGTGTGCGTGCCGGTGAGCACGCCGCCGAGGTTGACGTCGATGATCGCCTGGTGGGTGGCCAGCTCGAGGCCTTCGAACGGACCCGCGCGCAGAATGCCCGCATTGTTGATCAGAATGTCCAGCTGCCCGGCGGACGCGTGGAATTCGGCCAGCCGCTCCGTCCACTGCGTGGCGTTCATCACATCCAGCACGCCGGTGTGCACGCTGCCACCTGTGCCTGCGATGTCGGCCGCGAGTCTGCCCAGCCCGACCTTGTCGATATCGTAGGCGCCGACCCGATACCCCTGCGCAGCGAAAAGCAGAGCCGTCGCGCGGCCGATTCCGGCCGCTGCTCCGGTGATGAACACTGACGGTCTGCCCATACCGCGCAGTCTAGTGCGGCGGGGCGGACCGGACCGGGCTTCCCAGACCCGCCACCGGTCATTTACCCTGCTTGGACGTGGTCGGCGCCAGTGTTGGTGCACAACTTCGCTTTTCGACAAGCGACAACCGACCTCACCGACGAGGAGGTCGCGATGACAGCAGATGTCATCGGCACTGCCGATACGGAGCCCGCCCTAGCGGACCGGAAGCCGCTGCTGCCGAGTAACGATCCGTTCCACCGCCCGCCGAAGGGTTTCGCGGCCAAGCCGCCGGGCACCATTCTGCGCAGCCGCAAGATCGAGCTCGCCCTGTTCGGTGTTGTGCCGCAGCAGGTCTCGGCCTGGCAATTGCTCTACCGCAGTTGCGATATGCACGGCACGCCGGAGGCGGCGATCACCACGGTGCTGCTGCCGTTGGACGCCGATCCACAAGAAGACCGGCCGCTGTTGGCCTTTCAGACCGCGATGGACGCGGTCACCGAGAAATGTTCCCCCTCTTACGCGTTGCGCTACGGCGCCCGCGCGCTCGGCTCGGTCACCCAGTTCGAGTGGCTGCTCGTCGCGAACGCGCTGCGCCGCGGCTGGGCCGTCAGCATCGCCGATCACGAGGGCCCGCGCGGAAACTTCGGCGCGCCACGCGAACCCGGCTATCGCTCGCTCGACGGCGTGCGGGCGGCGCAGCGGTTCGCCCCGCTCGGCCTCGGCGCGCACACACCGGTCGCGGTGTGGGGTTACTCCGGTGGCGGCATGGCCAGTGCCTGGATGGTGGAGATGGCGCCGACCTACGCGCCCGAACTCGACATCGTCGGCGCGGTGCTCGGCGCACCCGTCGGCGATCCGGGACAGGTCTTCGCCCGGCTGAACGGTTCCAGCTACGCCGGGCTGCCCGCGATCGTGATCGCGGCGCTGCGCAGGCTGTATCCGGTGCTCGGCGCGATGCTGCAGAACGAACTCACCCTCGACGGTCGCCGTTTCGTGGCTCGTGCGGAGTCGGCGACGCCGTTCGGCGCCATCTTCGGCCTCGCCAACAAGCGCATGGACGACTACCTGAGCCGTCCGCTCGAGGAGCTGATCGCGACGCCGGAGTTCCAGGCCATGTTCGACGACCTGCGCCTGGGCAATTCGACGCCGACCTGCCCGTTGCTCGTGGTGCAGCCGGTACACGACCAGGTGATCCACATGGACGGCATCGACGGCCAGGTGGAGCGCTACCGGCGCGGCGGCGCGGCGGTGAGCTACGTGCGCGACCGGCTCAGCGAGCATTTCTCGCTGCTGCCGCTGTCCACTCCGCTCAGCTTGGAATGGCTGGCAGACCGGCTGGCCGGGCAACCGGTGAGCGACGAGGGTGACAACACCGTCTGGTCGGTCGCCGCGTCGGTGACCGGCGCCCGCGGCCTGTACGAGATGATGGTGACCGCGGCCAAGGTCGCACTCGGCCGCCCGCTGCGACAGGAGAGCGCGCCGGTGGCCACGATCGCCCGCGCACGCGCCGCCTGACCTCCCGCTGGACGGCAAGCGCACAGTCGATTGCCGTCCCACTCCTTCGATGCTGGACAATGGACGCCGTGAACGACGCCGCGAACCATACTGCCGAGTCAGTTCCGGGCCCGCCGTCCACAGGCTCGGCCCCGACCGACCGTGCGCCCAGGAAGAATCCGGGCTCTCGCCTGTACCCCCGCGTCACCAGCTTCCGGTCGCGCCGAGGCGCGCTGACCGCGACACAGCAGCAATCGTGGGCCAGGATGTGGCTGGCGATCGGCCGCGAGGTCGCCGACGAACCGCTGGACGCCACCGCCTGGTTCGGCCGCGAAGCACCGCTGGTCATCGAGATCGGCTGCGGCACCGGCACCGCCACCGCGGCGATGGCCCAGGCCGAACCGCACTTGAATCTGATCGGCATCGAGGTCTACCGCCCCGGCCTCGCCCAGCTGGTGCAGCGCATCGAGCGGGAAAAGATCGACAACATCCGATTGCTGCGCGGCGACGCCGTCGATGTGCTGGAAAATATGATTGCTGCTGGATCGCTGACCGGCGTCCGAGTCTTCTTTCCCGACCCGTGGCCGAAGGCGCGTCATCACAAACGGCGTCTACTGCAGCCCGCGACATTCGCATTGATCGCCGATCGACTAAAACCCGGCGGTGTGTTGCATGTCGCTACCGATCACGCTGACTATGCCGAACATATTGCCGCGGTAGGCGCGGAAGAACCGCTGCTCAAAGGCATGAATGAGGCTGCAGGCGGGGTAAGCGCGGAGCATCGGGACACCGCTCCGATCGGTTTCGAAAGGCCTGTCACTAAATTCGAGGGCAAGGCACATCGTGCGGGTAGCGCCATTACAGAGCTCATATGGGGGAAGATTGAATAATGAGCGTCTCTGAGATGGCCCACGAGGTGGTCGATGTTGCCGGGGAGGTGCAGGGCACCGGTTCCGAAGGTCTGGGCGGCGTAACGCCGGACGTGCGCCGGGTCCTGTTGGTGTGGGACGCCCCGAACCTCGACATGGGTCTCGGCGCCATCCTCGGCGGGCGGCCGACAGCGGCCTATCGCCCCAGATTCGACGCGCTCGGCCGCTGGCTGCTGGCGCGCACGGCCGAATTGTCGGTCGGCACTGTGCATCGGGTCGAGCCGGAAGCCACCGTTTTCACCAACATCGCGCCGGGCACGGCCGACGTGGTGCGGCCGTGGGTCGAGGCGCTGCGCAATGTCGGTTACGCGGTCTTCGCCAAGCCCAAGATCGACGAGGACTCCGACGTCGACGCCGACATGCTCGCGCACATCGAAATGCGCAGCCGCGGCGCCGGGCTGGCGGGCATCATGGTCGCCTCGGCCGACGGCCAGGCGTTTCGGGAACCGCTCGAGGAGCTCGCCGCCAGCGGAATCCCTTGTCAGGTACTCGGCTTCCGCGAGCACGCGAGTTGGGCCGTCACTTCGGATACCCTCGAATTCATCGATCTCGAGGACATCCCGGGCGTGTTCCGTGAACCGCTGCCCAGGGTCAGCCTCGACTCGCTGCCCGACGAGGGCGCTTGGCTGCAGCCGTTCCGGCCGCTGTCGGCGCTGCTCACCTCTCGCCCAGCGCAAGGAGTCGCTTAAGTGTTCACACGCTGGGGCGATCTGGTCTACAAGCTGCGCTTCGGCGTCATCGGTATCGTCGCGGCCGCGCTGTTGGCGCTGGGCGGATACGGCCTCGGTTTGGGAGACCATCTCAGCTCCAGCGGGTGGGATGATCCGACCTCGGAGTCCTCGCGGGGCGCGCAGATCGCCGACGCGGCGTTCGGCCGCGACCACAACAGCGACGTCATCGTGCTGTACACCGCGCCCGAGGGCAAGACGATCGATGATCCGGAGTTCAAGCAGAAGATCGTCGACAGTCTGAACAGCCTGCCGCGCGAATACCCGGAGATCAGCAAGATCAACGGCGCCTACTGGCCGACCGAGACCGGCCAGGCCTCGCCGCTGACCTTCGGTTCGAAGGACAAGAAGTACACCTTCGCCTCGATCGCCATCAAGGGCGACAACGACACCGAGATGCTGAACAACTTCCGGAAGGTGAAGAACGTCTTCACCATTCCGGGAGTGGACGTGCAGGTGGCCGGTCTGCAAGCGGTGGCGGGCACGCTGAACGACACCATGGCCGAGGATCAGCACCGGATGGAGATCCTGGCCATCCCCGCCGTCGCGGTGTTGCTGTTCTTCATCTTCGGTGGTCTGGTCGCCGCCGGACTGCCGCTGATCGTCGGTGGTCTCACGGTGATCGGTGCGCAGGGCATCGTGCTTTTCATCACCAGATTCACCGAGGTCAACTCGTTCGTCGCGCCGGTGGTCTCGATGATCGGCCTGGGTTTGGCGATCGACTACGGCCTGTTCATCGTCAGCAGATTCCGTGAGGAACTCGCCGAGGGCTACAGCACTCCCGCCGCGGTACGCCGGTCGGTGATGACCGCGGGCCGCACCGTCGTGTTCTCCGCCACGATGATCATCGCCAGCCTCGGCGGCATGCTGCTGTTCCCGCAGGGCTTCCTGAAATCGATTGCCTACGGCTCCATCGCGACGGTCTCGCTGGCGGCGCTGACCTCGATCACCATCCTGCCCGCGATGCTCGGCGTGCTCGGGCCGCGGGTGGATATGTTCGGGCTCAAGAAGTTCCGCAAGACCAAGACCGCCGACGAGGTCGAGAACGGTTTCTGGGGCAAGTCCACCCGCTGGGTGATGCAGCATCCGCTCAAGATCGCGATTCCGATCTGCATCCTGTTGCTGCTGTTGATCATTCCGGTCAAGAATCTGGCCTTCGGCGGCATCAACGAGCGGTATCTGCCGCCGGACAATTCGACGCGACTGGCGCAGGCGAAATTCGACTCGATCTTCCCGTTGCGTAAGTCCGATCCGATCCAACTCGTGTTCGTGTCGCAGAACAGCAACGACGTCGGCAAGGTGTGGGCGCAGGCCAAGCAGGCGCCCGGGCTCGCAGGCACCTTCGACGTGCCGTCGCGCTCGAACACCGACAACCAGGTCTATCGCACCAGTGCGACCCTCGCCGACTCCGAGGACGCCGACCCGACCATCGACTATCTGCGCTCGATCGACGTCCCCGACGGCGTGGAAATGTACGTCGGCGGCCAACCGGTGATCCAGAAGGACAGCATCGACGCGCTGCTGGACCGGATGCCGTTGATGATCGGGCTGGTCCTGCTCGTCACCACGCTGCTGATGTTCCTGACCTTCGGCTCGCTGGTGCTGCCGATCAAGGCCGCGCTGATGAGCGCGCTCGGCTTGGGTTCCACGCTCGGCATTCTGACCTGGATCTTCGTCGACGGGCACGGCGCCGGACTGCTGAACTTCACCCCGCAGCCGATCATGTCGCCGGTGCTGGTGCTGATCATCGCGGTGATCTACGGTCTGTCGACCGACTACGAGGTCTTCCTGCTGTCCCGGATGGTCGAGGCGCGCACGCAAGGTGCGTCCACCACCGAGGCGGTGCGCATCGGCACCGCGCAGACCGGGCGCATCATCACCGCGGCCGCGCTCATCCTGCTCGTGGTCACCGGCGCGTTCGCGTTCTCCGACCTGGTGATGATGCAGTACCTCGCCTACGGCATGATCGCCGCGCTGTTCATCGACGCCACCATTCTGCGCATGCTGCTGGTCCCCGCGACCATGAAGCTGCTCGGTGACGACTGCTGGTGGGCGCCGGCCTGGATGAAGAAGATCCAGCAGAAGATCGGGCTCGGCGAGCCCATCCTCGACGACGAACGGCCCGGCGGCGGCGAGGTCGTCGACCTGGTCAAGACGACCCCCATCACCGATCCCGTCACCATGCAGATCCCCGCCATCAACGAGGGCAATCGGCCGCGCAAGCCGCGCCGCCCGCGCACGGTGGCGGAGATCGAAGCCGAGGCGCCGACGCGCAGGCTCGACAAGATTCCGCCCGCCGTGCCCAAGCCGCCGGCGACGCCCGCGCCCGCGCCGCTCGACCCGACGCGTCAGCGGCCCGGATCGCCGTCCGGGTTCGTGTCGGACCCGAGCATGCCGCGGCAGGCGCCGGCGGATCCGAATGGGCAGCGGCACCTACCTTTCCCTGCGGTTCCGCATGATCCCACCGGGCCGCGACCCGGCCCGCCCTTCGATGGTGGCGGTCGTGATGGTGGCGCTCGGTCCGACGGGGCCTCGGGTGCTTCGTTCTCGGCGTTCGAGTCTCCTGCGGCGAGCTCGTTCGAGCCGCCGTCGGGTTTCGAGCCGCCTGTTGCCGCACCGTCTTTCGAGCCGCCTGCGACTCCGGCGGTTTCCCTCGACCCCGCCAGGCGTCCCGAGGCCAAGTTCGAACCGACGCAGCCGACGCCGTCGGTTTCCCCCGCCGGTCCGGCACCGGCGGCGTACTCGGAGTTCGTTGCGCCGCGCCAGGATCCGCCTGCGGAGCGGCCCGCGCACCACGCCGCCCCGGCCGTCCCGCCGGAGGAACCGGCCGAGATCACCGATGCCGGTGACCCGAACCGCAACAGCATCGAGAACTGGATGGCCGAACTTCGCTCGTCGCGTCGCTCCGGCAAGCCGGAAGAAGGCCGCCACCACGGTGGCGACGGGCGCACCGTCAGCGTCAACGAACTGCTCCGCCGCCGCGACCGGGAGTAATCGGTCGCAGCGGCGGACGGGATCCGGCGCGGATCAGGGCGTCGGCGCCTCTCCGGTTTCGCGTGCGGTCGCACCTGCCTCGGCGAACGCGCGCGCATACCTGGTGCCCACGACGAGGAGCAGGACGCCGACCGCCAGGAAGGCGGCGACGCGAAGCAGACCGTCGAGCGTGGCCAGATCGAACAGGAACAGTTTCGCCAAAGCCGCTGCGGTGACCAGCAAGCCGGAGCCGAGAGCGAGTTTGGCGACCGCGGTGGCCTTGCCGATATTGCGCAGACCGTAGAACAGCGCGGCGGTGGCGGCCGCCATCCACAGGATGGTCGCGGCGCTGTGGCCGATGAGGAAGCCGTCGTCCGCGCCGGTCGCGACGCCGATCGAGACGGTCGCGGCGGTCACCGAATACAGCCCGGCGATGCTCGCGGCGATCCACTGCAATTCAGCGGTGCCCTGCAAGCCCGGCAGTTTGCGGGCGCACCAGACGGCCACGGCGACCACCGCGAGCGCGAGTACCGCGCCGATCACCGTCGAGATGCTCAGATTTGCTTCCGAACGGTGCTGGGAGGCAAGGATTTCCGGGCCGGCTGCGTTCAGGAAGGCGAAAGCGCCGAGTGTCGCGAAGGCCGCGCCGATACCGGCGGTGACACCGGAACGCCGTTGCCCGGCCACGCCGAGGAAGGCCAACGCCACCAGGAACCACGCGGTCGGCAAGGTCCGTGGCTCGGTCACCGAGACGCACGTCTCCAGCAACGCGATCGATCCGGCTACTGCGGCTACCAGTGCGGTATGGCCCGGAATCTTCGCCACCGCAGCCACTTTCGGAACCAGCGTGGTTGCTGCCATGGCGAGAAGTACCGCCGCGAAGACGCCCGCGATCGTTGCCGCGACAGGCCGTTCGGCCTCGTACATCCCCGGCACGACCAGCATCGGCACCGTTGTCACCGCGAACATCAGCGAGGCGGTGAGGTCGGTGGGCTTGCGACGCACCACCACGATGGTCCCGGCCAAGCCCACCAGCGCTACCGCCACAGCGGCGAGCAGCAGCAGCGGCCGCTCCCCTTCCGCCGGACCGCCGAGGATCGCACCCGCGACGAACAGGAAGGTAGCCAGCGCTGCAGGCAGTGTGCGGACCACGTGCAGATACGGCCAGTCCCGCACCAATTGCACCGGCACACAGGCGAACTGCAACACGATCAGGAACGCCAGCAACGCCAGCTCTATCGTCAGGATCGGTGACAGCACCGCCGCACCGACCACCACCAGCACCGCCAACGGCTGCGACTGCCACCGCATCGCCACGGCCACACCGACGGCAGCGACACCGAACGCCACCGCGAACCCGATCACCGGATGCAACCAGTGGTAGATCGCCGTCACCGCCACCACATCCAGATACGCGCCCGCAATACCGGTGGCCGCCAACGCGATCCCGCCGACCCGGCCACCGACCCGCCCGAACACCCGCATCCCCGCAGCCACCAGCGCCACCGAGAACACCGCGCCCGCAACAACCCTCGGCACCGGCCCGAAGAACCCCGCCTGCGCGGCCAGCACCAACAGCATCACCACGCCGATCAACGTGACAGCGACGCCCGCCACCGCAAGCAGCCGGCTGATCACCCCGTCCCGCTGCCACCACGGCGTGTGCGGAGCCCGCGGAGCACTACGAGGCGGCGGCGGCCGCATGCCGGGCGGCATCGGCGCGCCCATCGGCGGTACCGGCCCACGCGGCGGCATCGTCCCTCGCGCTCCCGGCATCTGAGCCTGCGCCGCAGCATTCGGCGGCATCATCCCGCCCCGCGGCCCCGCCCAACCGGACACCGCACCAGCCGGAGCCGGAGCGAACCGCGGCGCATAGCCCGGCGGCACCATCGAGCCCGGCGGCACCGCACCGGGCGGAATCGGATGCATAGGCCAAGTCGTCTCCACCGGCGCAGCCGAACCCGGCGCACCCGTACCCGGAGCAGCAGGAGCCCGATCGCCCACCCCCGCCGAAGCACCCGACTCCGGCGCAGCGGGAACCTGATCCCCCGCAGCCGACTTCGGCGCAGCAGGACCCTGGTCCCCCGCACCGGCCTCCGACACCCCTCCTCCCGAAACTTGCTGTGCCCCAGCCGAACCCCCGACAACCTGAGTCCGCAACAACTCCAGGTCCCGCCCGAGCACACCCATCTGCGCCCCCAACGCAGAAAACTCCCCCGAGATGCGCGAAATCAGCGCCGGATCGATAGATGTGGTCATAACCCAATGCTGATCCCCCCACCGCCCACGAACATGAGTAGAAACCCCCGATACCCACCAGATATCTACCCGACTTCGACCGCCACGCCGATATACGGGTCAGGGGGTGGTTTGGAGGGTGGTTATTTGGTGGATGGTGGTGAGGACGGTGGTGCGTGGGGGGAGGTGGAGGGGGCCGGGGGGTGGTTCGGCTGCCCAATGCCAGCCGTGGGGGGAGTCGGTGGCGGGGAGGGGGATGTGGTGACCGCCGGGGACGATGGTGACCTGGTGGGCGGCCAGGCGGCGGCGGACCGGGATCTCGACGGGGCGGGCGGGGGTCGGCGGGGCGACGAGGAAGGTCCAGGTGCGGGCGCCAGGGTCGGCGATCACGGGGGCGGGGTGGGTGCGGTCGAGGGTGGCCAGGACGTTGCGGCCCAGCTCGGGCGGCATCACGATGGCGCTTAAGACGGAGCCGGTGGTGACCATCGGGCGGCCGGCCAGCAGTTGGACCGGGAGGCCGTACAGATTCCTGAGTTCGTGTGCGATTTCGAGGGGAGTCCGACAGCGCTCGAACATATTCATGGTCGCCGCCCTTTGCTATCAAAGTTGCAGAAAGGCAACGGTATTCCATCCAGCGGTCAACGAGTCGTACGCAATGTCCCACTTCGGTCGATTGTGATGACTTAGCGTCGTACCCTGAAACCCAGATGTAACAAAGGGAATTGGGTACATGGACGATTCGTCGATCGGCGTGCGCATCCGAATGTTCCGCGGCAAGGCGCTCACCCAGCGCCAACTCGCGGATACGGCCGGGGTCAGCGTCGACCTGGTGCGCAAACTCGAGCAGGGCGGCCGCCAGACCGCCTCGATCGCCAGCCTGCAGAAACTGGCTCGCGCACTGGATGTGGACATCGCCGACCTGATCGGTAAACGCGCGGGCGTGCCGTCCAGTGACCCCGATGCGGGCATCGTCGCCATCCGGCGCGCGTTGACGCCGGTCGACGACCTGCTCGGTGAGACGAACGACGAGGCGGCGATCAGCCTCGACGACGGCCGCCGCGCGGTCGATTACGCCTGGGGCGCCTACTGGGTGGGCCGCTACGAACTGCTCACGTCGATCCTGCCATCCGGCCTCACCCAGCTGCGCGCCACCGTGCACGCCGCGCGCAACGGCTCGGTCGCGGTCGCCAATGAGTTGCTGGCCCGGATGTATTGGGTCACCGGCTGCACCCTGGTGCACCTCGGCCAGACCGATCCGGCGTTCCTGGCGATCCGGCACGCGCTCGCGGCGGCCGAGGAGGGCAACGACCCGCTGTTGCTCGGCACCATCCGCGGCTCGGTCGCCTGGCAGCTGCTCGTGCAGGGCCGCTACGACGAATCACGCCGGGTGGCATTGCGCGCGGCGACCGGGTTGGAGCCGACCGGCGAGGTCGCCCCGGCGCACCTGTCCGCGTACGGCTCGCTGGTGCTGCTCGGCGCGACCGCCGCGGGCCGGGCGCAGGCCGTACCGGAGGCGTTGTCACTGGTCGAGGCGGCAAACGAGGTCGCGTTGCGGATCGGCACGGACCGGCGCGACTACGAAACCTATTTCGGCCCTTCCCAAGTCGTCATGCAGACGGTCGACGTCAACGTCTCCGCCGAGCGGTACGCCGAGGCACTGGCCGCCGCGAAGGCCATGCCCGCCAACAGCGGGCTCCCGCAGGCCTGTCGCGCCCGCCATCTCACCGACACCGCCGTCGCCCTGACCCGCACCGGCCAGCACCGGCGCGCACTCGACACGCTGCTCACCGCCGAGCGGGTCGGGGGTCCCGACTGGCTCAAATACCAGTCCCTGCCCCGCCACATCGTCTCCGAGCTGCTGGACCACGACCGCCGAGTCCCGTTGCGCGCCTTCGCCCGCCGCATCGGCGTCAACACCTGACACTCAACCCGCCGCGAACGGTGCTGCGGCGCGGTCGATCACCTCGTCCAGGATCTCGCGCGAGCGGACGAGGTCGTCGATGGTGCGGTCGATCCGCTGCCGTTGGATCGTCAACTGGGCGACCAGCTCCGGCGTCGCGGATTCGTTAGGCCCACCGTCCACATCGCGCATGCACGGCAGGAGCTGCCCGATGGTCTTGCTGTTCAGACCGGCCGCGAACAGTTCCTGGATGTGAATGACCCGGTCCACGGCCCGCTCGGAGTACTCCCGGTGCCCGCCCGGCGTGCGTTCGGACGCCAGCAGCAGTTGCTCCTCGTAGTAGCGCAACGACCGTTCGCTGACACCGGTGCGCTTGGCCAGCTCCCCGATGCGCATCCGGTCAGTGCCCCATCATGCGACGCCAGTGCGCCATGAAGGGGTGCTTGGCGGTGACCGAGCCGAATCGGACCCGGCCGCGCACCACCAGGTGCAGCGGGCCGAGCGGGGGCCCGGTGCGGACCTTGTTGTTCACGCTGGACCCGATCAGGTCGACCTCGTTCAGGTCGACGGTGGCCTCGGTGGGCACGATCAGCGTGAGCGAGCTGCAATAGTCGTCGACGTTCAGCTCCACCACCTGGGTGGACATGATCGCCTCGGTGAAGTCCAGGGTCACGCCGGACAGCAAGCTGTTGAGGTGCAGCGACGGCGCGACATGCCAGGGCCCGCGCCTGCTCACCCCGGACAAGCGAGACCGAATTACGCCACCCGGCACGGTGTTCGCACTCAGCGGTGGCGGTACCGGCGGGTGCTTGACGAACGAGGGAGCGGTATTCACGAAGGTCGACGGCGGCGCGCTGGGCCGGCCGACCAGCCGGACGCCGGGCAGGTCGATCAGCACGGAGTTGAGTTCGCCGCGGGTCTTGGCGGCCAGCGCCGTGTCCATCCGCTCGGTGAACTCGCCGAGCGAGAGCATGCCGAGCCCGACGGCGCGCTGCAGCAACTGGCCGACGTGCTCGCGCTCGGCGTCGGACACGCGTAGATCCCGGTCGCCTATCGCGTCTCCGGAGCCGACGCCATTGGATACCGATTCGGGTCCGCCCATGATTCGAGATTACCGATTCGAGCCCCGACATGTATCAGGGCAATCCCGGATGCCGGGGTACTACTTCGAGCGCGTCCTACTCGTCGAGGCCCTGTTCGATCGCGTAGCGGGTGAGCTCGACCCGATTGGCCAACTGGAGTTTGCGCAGCGTCGCCTGGACGTGGTTCTCCACGGTCCGATGGCTCAAACCCAGCCGCGACGCGATCTGCTTGGCGGACAAGCCCTTCGCGACCATCCGCAGCACCTCGGTCTCCCGCTCGGTCAGGGCCGGGCGGTGTGGTTCGTCGGGCTCGGCCGGGGTGGTGGCCATGCGCCGGTATTCACCGAGGACCAGGCCCGCAAGTCCGGGTGTGAACACCGGCTGGCCCGCCGCCGTCGCGCGCACGGCCTCGATCAGCTCCGCCACGGACGCGCTCTTCACCAGGTAGCCCGAGGCCCCGGCCTTGATCGCGTCGAGCACGTCGTCGCGTTCGGCCGAGGCCGAGAGCACGAGCACCCGGCTGTCCGGCGAGACGCGCAGCACCTCGGCGGTGGCCTGCGCGCCGTTCCCGTCGGGCAACTGCATGTCCATCAACACCACCGCGGGCCGCACCGCCGCCGCCCGCCTGGTCGCGCTGCCGACCCCGTCCGCGGTGGCGGCCACCTCGAAGCCCGCCTCGGCGAGGTCGCGGGAGACGCCGTCGCGCCACATCGGGTGGTCGTCCACCACCATCACCGAAATCGGCTCGGCCGCAGCACTGTCGGTCACGGCGCACCTCCTGTTTCGTCGAAGCTCATGTCCGCGGCACCCGGAATTCCCACTCGGTGCCGAAGCCGACCCCGCCGTCGATCTCGGTGAGCAGATCGGCGGTCCCGCCGAGTGCGCCGATCCGGCCTACGATGGACCGCGAAACCCCCAGTCGCCCTTCGGCTTCCGCCTCCGCCAGTCGGCCCGGCGGGATGCCGACTCCGTCGTCGCGCACGCTGATCACCAGCTCGTCCCCCGTGTCCTCCAGCAGCACATAGGCTTTCGCGTCGGGTCCGGCGTGCAGCACGACGTTCGACAGTGCCGTCGCGACGGCCGCTGCGATCTCGGTCCCGGCCCATCGCCCGACCAGCACCGGATGGCCGGGCGTCGAGACGAACACCGACGGCGTCGCGTGCACGGTCAGCAACGGACGCAGATCGACCTCGGCGCCGCCGGAATCCCCCCGATCGGCCGTCTCAGTGATCAGCACCCGCAGCGCCACTTCCTGTTCGGCGGCGCGCTGGGCCAATTCCTCGGTGGGGCCGCCGATCTCGGTGCCGCGCCGCTTGATATAGCTCAGCACCTGCAGCACCCCGTCGTGCACCTCACGCGAAAGCCGTTCCCGCTCTTCGGTGGCCGCAGTGAGCCGGACCGCGCGTTCGAGCTGGTCCTGGGCGCGGCGCGCGGTGTTGGCCGCCAAACCGAGCGCCAGGCCGACCGAGACGAGCACCGGCACCGTCGCATCGGTCCACACGTCCTGCCCCCACTGGTCGCGCACGGTCAGCGCGACCGAGGCGATCAGCGCGCCGGACAGTACCCCCGCGAACGGTCCGCGCAGGATCGCCGCGCCGATCACCGCATTGGTGGCCCACAGCGTGGTCGGCAGCGTCTGATGTCCGTGGTACCAGTCGTAGTCGGCGACCAGCCGGGTCGCCGCCATCAACGCGATCACCACCACGTGGTCACCGAACACCACCCAGGCGCGGACCCGCCGTACCTCGGGAAAACGCCACTGCGACAACATGATCGCCGACGCACCGGACCAGACCGCCATCAAGGCGATGAGCACCCAGCTCAACCGCTGATTCTGGTAGTAGGGCGCCGACGCGAACTGCTGCAGCACCGCGTAGAGCAGCGTCACCAGCCGCAACGCCTGCGCGGCCCGCCACAGCGGGGTCGTCGCCACGTCGGACGAGTGCGGCTCAGCCCCTCGGCGCACCATCGAACTCAGTCCTTCGGCGCGCGCTCATCGGGTTCCGGATAGACGATCCCGGATTCTTTCGCTTCTTCCTTCGCCAGGGTCGCCGCCACATCGAATCGTCCAGGCTCCGGCTCGTCCGGCTCGGCGTCGTATAAGTCCTCGCCGGTCTGTAGTTCGCCGAACATCTCCTCCGGACTGTCCGAAAGCAGCGACCGGATAGCGGTATTCATCACCGCGACGAGCGGCACCGCGAGCAGGCCGCCCGCTATCCCGCCGAGCACCACGCCCGCGGTGATGGCGAGCACCACCGCCAGCGGATGGATGCTCACCGCCCGGCCGAGCAGCAATGGTTGCAGCACATGCCCTTCCAGCTGCATCACCGCGATGATGATGCCGAGCACGATCAGCGACGTGATCAGCCCCTTGGTCACCAGCGCGATGAACACCGCGACGAACCCGGCCACGAACGCGCCGATGATCGGGATGAACGCGCCGATGAACACCAGCGAGGCCAGCGGAAGGGCCAGCGGCACACCGAGAATGCCGAGCCCGGTGCCGATGCCGATGGCGTCCACCGCCGCGACGGCCACGGTGGCGCGCACGAACCCGACCAGCGTGCCGAACCCGAGCTGGCCGGCCGTGCGCACCCGCTCGCGCTGCGGGGTCGGCACGATCCTGGTGACGAACCGCCAGATCTGATCGCCGCCGTAGAGGAAGAAGATGAGGATGAACAGGGTCAGGAACAGGCCGGTGAGCAGCTCGGCGAGCACCGTCGCGGTGGTCAGTGCCCCGCTGGTGAGCCGGTCCTGATTGGACTGGATCGTCTTGATGATCTGGTCACCGGCATTGCGGATCTGATCGTTGCTCAGATGCGGCGGCCCGGTGATCAGCCAATCCTGGATCTTGTGAATGCTGTTGGTGAACTCGTCCGACAGCTGCGGCACGCCGGCCACGAACTGCTCGACGACGAAGGTCATCACACCTGCCACCAAGCCGAGCGACCCGACCAAAGCGACGAACACGCCCACCGACCGTGGCACGCCGAGCCGCTGCAGCCAGTCCACCAGCGGCGCCAGCAGCGCGGCCGCGAGCAGCGCGATGGCGAGCGGAATGACCACCGTCGCCAGCTTCTGCACGATCGCCGCGAACGCGAGCACCACCGCGAACAGGACCAGCAGCCGCCAGCCCCACTCCGCCGACACCCGCACGATCGGGTGTACCGAGTCCGCGGCGGGCCGGGTCAGGGCGGCTTTCCGCTTCGGGCTTGCCTTGGGGTCCGTCACCTGGCCGAGCATAACCAGCGCAGCGGCCCATTGTCCGTCCTCAGCGTGCGCCGAGCCGGACGAATGCCAGGCCGCCGAACAGCGCCGCGGGGAACCTCACATGATCGAAACGCTAGATTGTTGGTTGTGTCAGCGCCCTTGGAAGCGGTCAAACAGACCATGCGAACGCGCTGGCCGCTGTACCTGACATCGATGCTGCTGGCCAATGCCTTCGGTGCGGTGCTGGTGTGGGCCTTCATCCAATACGGACTGCCGGTCCCCGAGGGCGCGCCCGACGGTGCCAGGAGCACCGGCCTGCTCGTGCCCGCCCTGGTGTTCGTCACCGGCGGCCTGCTGAGCATGGTCGCGTCCGCGCTGATGCTGCGCCCGGTGATGCGCTGGCAGATGCGCGGCGGACCACCGAGCCGCCAAGAGCAGATGGCCGCGCTGCACGCCCCGCTGCGGCAGGCCATCCTGCACCTGGCGCTGTGGCTGATCGGCGGAGCGATCCTCGCCCTGTTGATCATCTCCGAAGAGCCCAAGCTGGCCGGCGCCGTCATCGTCACCCTGTGTATGGCCGCGACCATCGTGTTCGGCTTCACCTACATGCTCGGCGAACGTATCCTTCGCCCGGTCGCCGCCGCGGCACTGACCGCAGGCACCTTCGACCACACCTTGACGCCGGGCGTCGGCACCCGGATGGCGATGACCTGGGGAATGGGCACTTTCGCCCCCACCATCGCCATCGTGCTGCTGTGTATCACGCAGATCTCTTCGGACGTGAAATTCTCCGCCCAATCGCTGGCCATCTCCATCCTGCTGCTCTGCGGTGTGGTGATCCTGCAGGCACTGGCGCTGTCCATGCTCACCGGCTCCAGCATCTCCGACCCGGTGCGCCAGCTCAGCCAGGCCATCGACCGGGTGCAGGAGGGCGCGCGCGACGTCCAGGTCGAGGTGTTCGACGGCAGCGAGATCGGCCTGCTGCAGGTCGGCTTCAACCGGATGATGGAAGAGGCCGCCAAACGCCGCCAGCTGCAGGAACTGTTCGGTCAGCACGTCGGCGAGGAGGTCGCCCAGCGTGCACTCGACTACGGCACCGAGCTCGGCGGTGAGACCCGGTTCGTGGCCGTGCTGTTCGTCGACATGGTCGGCTCCACCGCGACCGCCGCCGAGCGCCCGCCGACCGAGGTGGTGAGCCTGCTCAACGAGTTCTTCCGGATCGTGGTCGACGTCATCGACCGGCACAACGGCTTTGTGAACAAGTTCGTCGGCGACGCGGCACTGGCCATCTTCGGCGCCCCGCTGGACCGGCCGGACGCGCCGACCGCCGCGCTGGCCGCGGCCCGGGAGCTGCGTGCGGTGTTGCGGGAGGTGCCCGGCCTCGACATCGGGATCGGCGTCTCGGCGGGATTGGCCGTCGCCGGAAATATCGGGGCCGCCAATCGTTTCGAATACACGGTGATCGGCGATCCGGTCAATGAGGCGTCCCGGCTGACCGAGCTCGCCAAAGACCAGCCCGGCCGCACCTTGGCCTCCGGCAGCGCGCTGTATTTCGCCGAGGAAAGCGAGCAGGACAAGTGGGAAACCGGCGACGAGGTACAGCTGCGCGGGCGGCGCCGAAAAACGCTGCTCGCCTACCCCAGAGCAGAGCTCGACGCGCCGAAACCTCCCGACGCCGAAACAGTACGTTCGTTAGGCTGACCTGGTGACGGCCAACGGGGAACCGGCAGGAGATCCTGCGCCGCCTCCCACGACCGATGGCCGCCGTGGCAAATTCTGGTGGGTCAAATGGGTGCTCGGGGTCGCCTTGCTGGCCTTATTGATCGCCGAGGGCATCTATCTATGGCCGCGACTGCACGAATCGTGGCGCAAGCTCAGCGACATTCATTGGGGGTGGGTCGCCGCCTGTATTTGGTTACAGGCCTTGTCGATGAGCGGATTCGGGCGGGTGCAGAAACAGCTGCTGCACGCCGGGGGTGTCGAGGTAAGTCAGCGAAAATCTGTCGCGGTCGTCTACGGCGCCACCGCCATGTCGGTCACACTGCCCGCAGGCCAGGTGTTCTCCACCGCCTTCACCTACCGCCAGACCAGGCGGTTCGGCGCGAGTCCGATCGTCGCGTCCTGGCAGTTGGTGTTCTCCGGGGTGGTCGCCGCGGCGGGGCTCGCGTTGCTCGGGGTGGGCGGCACGTTCCTGTCCGGCGGCAGCATCGGGCCGTTCAAACTGATCCTGTCGCTGGCAGCGGTGGTCGCGGTGGTGTGGGTCGGCAACTATGTCTCGCGCAATCCAGGGTCGCTGGAGTCGCTGCTGCGCAAGGCGCTCGGCCTGGTCAATCGGCTACGCAAGCGGCCGGCCGACCAAGGCGCGAGCAAGGTCGGCGACGTGCTGGCGCAGCTGGAGTCGGTGGATCTCGGTAAGCGCGACGGTTCCCTGGTCGGGCTGTGGGCGCTGGTGCACAGGTTCGCCGACGTGGCCTGTCTCGGCGCCGCCTGCTATGCCGTCGGCGCGGACCCCCGGCTGGCCGGGCTGCTGCTGGCGTTCGCCGTGGGCAAGGCGGTCGGCTCGATTCCGTTCGCGCCCGGCGGGATCGTCTATGTCGACGCGACACTCATCTACGGCCTCACCGCGGCCGCCGGACTGCCCGCCGCGCAGGCGGTCGCGGCGGCGTTCGTCTACCGGTTGGTGAGCTTCATCCTGGTCGCGATCGTCGGATGGATCGTGTTCCTGTTCCTGTTCCGCACCCCGCAGGACGACGACGCCGAGTACGAGAAGGAATTCTCCCAGCGCCGGTTCTGAGGTGGAAACACCTGGCACAGCCCAAGAACACGCAGCCCCGTAGGCGCTTCACATTTGACCAGGACCGGCCAACTACGCTTGCCCGCGTGAAGAAACTGGTGCCGTTGGTAGTAGATGCGCTGCTGGTGATCCTGTTCTGTGCGATCGGCAGGCGTAGTCACGACGAGGCCGTGCTCACCGGACTACTTCGCACGCTGTGGCCGTTCGCCATCGGCCTGGCGATCGGCTGGACCGTGGCGGTCGCCGCGGCGAGCCGGATGTTCGGTGACGCGGGACGAGACGCCCGCTTCGACGGAACCGCCTTGTGGCCCACCGGGATTCTGGTCTGGCTCGGCACTCTGGGCGGCGGCATGCTGCTGCGCGTGGTCAGCGGTCAGGGCACCGCGTTCAGCTTCATCCTGGTGGCGGGTGTGGTGCTTGCCCTGTTCCTGCTCGGCTGGCGCGCGGCCATCAAAGCATTGAATTAAGTCTCGGGCGCGGCCAGCGACTGCAACATCCGAACCGCCATCCGCGCGGTGGCATCGCCGCTGTCCACGTCGTTGATGTGGATGGCGAAGGCCAGGTCGCCCATGATCGCGATCAGCCAGCCGTCCCGTCCCGCGGTCGCGCTGAACCCGTTGACATCGCGGTACATTCGCAGGCTCGCGAACTCGGGGGCGTTGGTCGAATCGCGCAGCATGCTGTGCAGCCGGTCGGTGACCTCCCTGGACAGCGGCGCGAGCTGCGCGTCGGTGGTGCTCGGCCGGGCCACCTCGATCATCGGCCGCGGCACCTCGCCGCGCGCGATCGCGGCCGCGGCGATCGCCATGCCGAACGGGCTGGCCAGCACCGCGTCCGAGCCGCCGCCCTGGCGGACCTGCTCGGCGCTGCGGCCCGCGACGGCCAGTCGTCCGGTCACCTCGTCGAGTCCGGGCACCTTGAAGTCGATACCTACCCCGAGCGCCGTCGCGGCCTCAGCCGCTTCCTGCACCGGAATCTCGTGCGGGGCCTTGCCTTTGGTGACGGCCGCGATATTGCGGAACAGCTCGATATTGCCGCCGACCGGATAGAGTCCGGTGAAGGCCACCGGCCCGTGCTCGCTGGCCTGAGAGTTCTGCGCGACCGCGACCACCGCGCCACTGGAGGGCTGGATCGCCACGATCGCGGCGGGGGTGGCGGAGCTGACGACCGCGTCCTCGGCGGCGCGCTGCAGGCGCTGGTCCATGGTGCCCGCGATGTCGGGGCCCGGCGGACCCTGCACACCGGCGAGCTGGCCGACGAAGCGACCGTCCTGTTCGAAAACCTGCACACCCCAACCGGAGTGCTGCTCCTGGCTCTCCTGCTGCACCTTGCGCAAGGCGTCGAGCATGGGCGACCAGACCCGGCGGTCGGCGGAGATGAGCCGCGGCTGCTTCTCCATCACCACGCCGGGGATCGGCGCCATGTCCTTCTCCAGGATGGCGAAGTCGGGCTCGCGCAGATTCACCGCGACCACCGGTTTGCCCTGCGAGGTGGCCACCTGCTGCATCAGCGACGGCCCGGTGATCAACGGCGCGACCGGCTCGATGGCCTTGGCCAGTGCGTTGGTCGAGCCGACCGGGTCGGGCATCTTCGCGGGGTCGAGCTTGATCACGTTGATGATCTGCTCGGTCATCAGCGGCTGCCCCGCCATGTCGTTGACCTTCGGCGCCGGGGACGGCTCGGTGCGCACCAGGCGCACGGTGCGATTGTGGTCGAGCTGGGGCATCACGACGGCCGGATCCCAGGAGATGCGCCAGCCGATGGCGAGCTTGCGGACATTGCCCTGCAGGCTGTAGTTCCAGTTTTTGCGGTCGCCGAAGGTCCAGGCGGCGTCCATGCTGAAGATCGCCGCTTCGGAGTCGAGGCCGATGAATTGGGTCTTCTTGTAATCCACCTTGCCCGGCTGCAGCCCAGCAAACATTTGCTTCAGCGTTGCCGAAGCCGCCGACGGGTACGACGTGAGCTCGGAAGCCTTGGTGTAGTCCTGCTTGTCGAGCAGTTCGGTGAAGCGCTCGACGACAGCCTCCGCCTCGTTCTTACCCTCACTTACACCGCACGATCCCATCGCGATCGCGAGCGCCGCCACCCCCGCGAGTGCCATAGCGCCCCGGACGCGAAAGCGGCGGGATCCCCAGACATCCATGTCGCCCACTCTTCACTCTTGTCACTCCAGTAACAAGACCACCGTACCTGAAAAAGACCTGTCTGCGGTGCCTCCGCCACAAGGACGTTACCCATGCTCAGCATCTCAATTGTGCCCGAAATCTCCCGTCTCGGGGGACCGATCCTGATCGTTGTCCAGTGCTACGGCGACAACCGGCGCCGCTACCGTACCGGGGCCCCACGCAAAGTTGTGCACTTACTGCCCTACTCGGCGTTTCGGATCAATGAGTACCCAGAGCGAGCGTCTACGAACCGCGAATCACCCCCGTTAACCACCGGCGAACTCTGTTCGCACAGAGCGGAACCATTGGCGCGGATTGCGACGTAATCTTGTAATCACTGTAAGAAACACTGAAGAGTAAGTAGGTGATCCCCTCATGAGACATCAACACCGGGGACGGGGCTTCGGACGACCGGGCGGCTGGCAGCAGGCCGACCTACCGGATCCCGCGGACGTGCCGGACTGGTTCGCGGGCAGGTTGCCCGAGGACTGGTTCGCCGGCCCCCCCGTCATCGAGATCGACCGGGACGAGATCGTCGTCATCGGTGAACTGCCGATCCCCCAGCCCGAGAAGACTCCCGTCGACGCGGAAGGCACCGCGGAAGCGGCGACCGAGGAAGTGCCGCGGGCGACCAAGGAGGGCGCTATCTCGCGCTTCCGCGAGTCCACCCGCCCGGCCCGCATGCAGATCGCCGACGAGGCGCAGCGCCGCTACGGCCGCAGCGTCGCGTGGGGCGTGTCGGTGGACGGGGAACGGATCATGTTCACCCACTTGGCGGTCCCCGTCATGACCCGGCTGCGTCAGCCCGAACGCAAAGTTCTCGACACGCTCGTCGACTCGGGCGTGGCGCGCTCACGGGCGGACGCACTGGCCTGGACGGTGAAACTGGCCGGCCAGCACGCGGAATCCTGGCTGGCGGAACTGCGCGACGCCATGCGCAAAGTGGACGACCTGCGCTCGGAAGGACCGCAGGGACTGTAGGTCCCCCGGACGCGCCGGGTAGGGCTTCGAGACCAGGCCTGCGACTAATGTTGCGGGCATGTCCGCACCCGGTCCGATCCTGGTTCTCAACGGCCCGAACCTGAACATGCTCGGCACTCGCCAGCCGGAGGTCTACGGGTCGGCGACGCTCGACGACGTCGTCGAACTCTGCAGGCAGACCGCGCAACGCTACGGCCGCGAGATCGCCGCCTTCCAGTCCAATTCCGAAGGCGCGCTGATCGACCGGATCCATCGGGCGCGCGGCGTCGAGTCGGGCATCGTGATCAATCCCGGCGGGCTCACCCACACCTCGGTGGCATTGCGGGACGCGCTGGTGATTCCGGAACTCCCGATCGTGGAGGTGCATATCAGCAATGTGCACGCCCGCGAGGAGTTCCGGCATCACTCCTACATCTCCCCGATCGCGACCGCGGTGGTCGCCGGAATGGGAATTCAGGGGTATGCCGCGGCGATCGAATTCCTGGTTCACTCTGCCTGAGCGCCGCGTGTTCAGTTGATCTGAAAGACCGGGAATCCTGGTGCGATAGCGGCCAACTCCGCGTCGGTGGCGTCCTTGGTGACGCCCTCGAAGAACTTGCCCACCTCCCAGCCCCACTTGCGCAGGTACAGCCGCAACAGCGGGACCTTGTCCGCGTCGGCGATCTCGGTGGCGGTGAACTCCTCGACCTTGCGACCGAGCCGCAGCTCGCCGCCACCGGCCACACGCAGATTGCGCACCCACTGCGTGTGCCCGCGCGGGGCGACGAGGAAGCGGGCGCCGTCTTCGCGCACCATCAGGTTGACCATCGTGGTCCGCCACTGCCCGCTCTTGCGACCGCGGACCGCCAGCAGCCGCGAACCCATGACGCTGATACCGAGCCTGGGCAGCCAGTTGAAAATCCGGTTCATGATCGGGTCCAGGCCGGCGGGGCCGATGTAGCGGGTGCTGTGGTCCATGGTCGATCTCCTTTGTGAGCACTGCTCTCTATTGCGATAAGTGTTCCACTTTCGCGAAGGCACGTCAAGAGCACTGCTCTCTTTTCTTGAACACGCGGTTCACGGCGCATCGCGTCGGCGGCATCGCGCGGGTTTCCGGCGGGCACCCGACAATGTGGGGATGACGCGCGAGACCGTTCGCCGGGCGGTGCTCGCCCCGGACAAGTTCAAGGGGTCGCTGACCGCACCGCAGGTGGCGGCCGCGCTCGCGACGGGCATCGCGGGGGTCGCGCCGACGATGCAGGTCCGGCAGGTGCCGGTCGCCGACGGCGGGGACGGAACCGTCGACGCGTTCGTGGCGAGCGGGTGGACGCGGGTCGAGTTGTCCGCACCCGGCCCTACCGGCGTGCCGGGCAGCACGTCGTACGCGGTGCAGGCGGAGACAGCCGTCATCGAGTTGGCCGCGGTGGTCGGTCTCGCGAAACTTCCTGCGGGACAGCCCGATCCACTCGGTGCGAGCACTTTCGGATTAGGGGTGGTGATCGCACACGCACTCGACAACGGTGCCACGCGTATCGTGCTGGGTCTGGGCGGCAGCGCTTCCACCGATGGCGGTGCGGGCATGGTGCAGGCGCTCGGTGGCCGTGTCCTGGACGCCGACGGCCACGAATTAGCCCAGGGTGGTGCGGCTTTGGCCCGCGCCGCTCAGTTGGACCTTTCCGGGCTCCATCCTGGAATCGCCGCCAGCACTTTCACGCTGGCCTGCGATGTGGACAATCCACTACTCGGTCCGAAGGGTGCGGTCGCGGTCTACGCGCCCCAGAAGGGCACTGATCCAGCCGATTTCGGCCTCCTCGAAGAGGGGCTCACGAACTGGGCACGCCTCGCAGACCCCGCATTCGCGGATCATCCCGGCGCCGGCGCCGCGGGCGGAACAGGTTTCGGCGCGCTCGCCGTCCTCGGCGCGGAGGTGCGCAGCGGTATCGAGGTGATCCTCGAGCTGCTGGACTTTCCCGCACTTCTCGATGGCGCCGAACTCGTCATCACCGGTGAGGGTTCGCTCGATGCGCAGAGCCTGCACGGTAAGGCCCCCGTCGGTGTCTGCGAATCTGCACGCAAGGCCGGAATTCCCGTCATCGCCGTCGCGGGCCGCAATCTTCTTGCCGCACAAGAGATTCGCGCGGCGGGTTTCACCGCTTGTTACGCCCTCACAGATTTGGAGCCGGACCCGGTCCGCTCGATCGCGCAGGCGAGCCACCTTTTGCAGCAAGTAGGCGCACAGATTGCAGAGCAGCACCTGTCTCGGTAAGGCCGGCACCGCAAGCGATTACAGAATCCCGCTGGCCCACCAGAGCCGTACTAGCTCGCCGAAGCCAGGAGGTTGCCGAGCAACTCGTGGCGGTGCTTGTCGCCCCACTCTTCGAGAGGACGCAGTGCCACGGCGAGTTCCGCGCCGAGCGAGGTGAGGGAGTATTCGACGCGGGGCGGAACCTCCGGGTAGACCTCCCGGTGCACGACGCCGCTCGCCTCGAGGTGGCGCAGGTTTTCCGCGAGCACCTTCTCGCTGACGCCGGCCAGCAGGCGGCGGATCTCGCCGAATCGCTGCGGGCGCTCACTCAGCGCCCACATCAGGTGCAGTTTCCATTTGCCGCCGACGACATCGATCGCCACGGACATGCCACACACGTCGTGATCCGCGTCACTGCTCATGTCCACCGCACTCCTTCTGACCATATTTCGAACCTCTAGGTAAGCAACCCCACCTGAACGTTCGGTCTTCCCGACTCTACCTGCGGCAACGAGTATTGGTCCCGGCGCCGACACCATCCGAACCAGAAGCGAAGGGACACACAATGTCCGCACAGACCAGCCCCCGTTCCGTCTCCGTCGTCGGCCTCGGGCCGATGGGCCAGTCGATGGTCCGCGCCTTCCTGGACGCCGGCGTCGAGGTGACCGTGTGGAACCGCAGCACCGACAAGGTCGACGCGATGGTCGAACTCGGCGCCAAGCCGGCCGCGACCGTCGCCGACGCGCTGGACGCCAACGAGGTGACCGTGCTGAGCCTCACCCACTACGCCGCCATGTACGACGTGCTCGGCCAGGCCACCGACCACCTGGCGGGCAAGGTGATCGTCAACCTGTCCTCCGATTCGCCGGAAAAGGCCCGCAAGGGTGCGGAGTGGGTCCGCTCGCACGGCGCGCAGTTCCTGTCCGGTGGCGTCATGTCGGCGGGTGACAACATCACCCACCCCGCGTCGTACATCTTCTACAGCGGCCCGCGGGAAGTCTTCGACGCACACGCGGAGCTGTTGCGTCCACTGAGCCCGCAGGAATACCTCGGCGCGGACGACGGTCTCGCGCAGATCTTCTACCAGGCGCTGCTGACCATCTTCCATCCGTGGCTGCTCGCCTTCGACCAGGCGACCGCGATGATCGACCGCTCCGGCCACAGCATCGCCCAGTTCGTCCCGTTTGCCGTCCGCTCCGCCGCCGCGTTCCCCTATTTCATGGAGGAGTTCTCGGTGGCCAACCAGAACGGCGGCTGGGCCACCCTGGCGAGCCTGAAGATGATGGACGCAGGCGCACAGCACATCATCGACGCCAGCGAGGAGGTCGGCGTCGACGCGACGTTCTCGCACACCGCACAGTCGTTCTGGCGCAAGGCCGTTGCCGCCAGCGAGGAGAAGGGCGAGGCCGTCTCGACCTACGCGCTGCTCCGCGGGGACAAGGTCTAGTCGACATGCCTGCGCGGAAACCCATCGGCTCCGTCTCCGTCGTCGGTTTGGGGCCGATGGGTCAGGCTGTGGTCCGGGCCTTCCTGAATGCTGGTGTCGCGGTGACGGTGTGGAACCGCAGCGCCGAAAAGGCCGATGCCATGGTCGAACTCGGCGCCCGGCGTGCCGCGACGGTCCGCGAGGTCCTCGACGCCAACGACCTGATCGTGGTCAGCCTCACGCACTACGCGGCGATGTACGACGCACTCGGCAATGCATCGGATCACCTGGCGGGCAAGGTGATTGCCAACCTGTCGTCGGATTCCCCCGCAAACACCCGCGAGGCCGCGGCGTGGGTGCGCTCGCACGGCGGGGACTTCCTCGCCGGTGGTGTGATGGCACAGAGCGACGGTCTCACCAACCCTGAGTCCTACGTGTTCTATGCCGGTCACCGCGCGGTGTTCGAAGCGCATCGTGACCTGTTGAGCGTGCTCAACGCACCGGAGTATCTCGGCGAGGACGCAGGACTGGCCCAGCTCTATTACCAAGCGGTCCTTGCCATCTTCAATCCGTTGCTACTCGGCGCCGAACAGGCGCTGGCGATGATCGACCGCTCCGGCGAGCCGATCGATCGCTTCCTGCCTTACGCCCAACGTTCACTGGGCCGGGTCGACGATGTGTACGCGGGTCTGGCCGCGTCGGCGCAGGCCGGCGGGTTGGGCGATGTCGCGAATCTGCAGATGATGGCGGCGGGCGCGCGGCACGTGCTCGAGACCAGCGAGGCCGTCGGCGTCGACACCGCCCTGGCCCGGACCGTTCAGGCCTACTGGCACCGGGCGATCGCCGAAAGCGGGCGGCGCGGCGAGCTCGTCCCCACCTTCGCCGTGCTCCGCGGCGACCACACGTAGTGCCGCCGGTCCGAGCGTCGAGTCGGCTTGCTGGTCAAGCTGTCTCGACGCGGGACCCGAGGCGCGGGAAGGGGCTGGTGGAGAAGACGACTTCCACGGTCACCTCGAAGTAAGCCGCGATCCGCAGGGCCAGATGCAAGCTCGGGCTGTACTCGCCGCGCTCCAGGTAGCCGATCGTTTGATAGTGCACGCCGAGCGCCTCCGCCAACTCGCGGCGCGAGATGCCGCGCTCGGCGCGCAACATCGCGATGCGGTTGTAGATGACCTCAGTAGGCACGCTGCATCGCTTTCTCCCGTCGGACGGCCACGCTGGAGCCGGACTCGCGGCGGGCCATCCTGCGCAGCACCACCGGCGCGATGAGCAAGCCCGCAATCGCCCAGATACCGAGCACGCCAACGGTTTCCAGATGCCGCCAGGACTGTCCGAGTTCGATGGCGGCCGCCTCGTCCGGCAGCAGCGCCGAACGCATGCCGAGCCCGAGCCAGTACACCGGGAACAGCTGGGCCGCGCCCTGCACCCAGCCGGGCATCGAGGTGATCGGGTAGAAGATGCCGGACACCGCGACGAGCGCCATGATCGGGAAGGTCATGAACGCGAAATTGCGCGGATCGGCGAACACCGAGCCGAAGATTGCCCCGATCGGCAGGGTGGCCAGCAAGCCGAGCACGATCACCCAGGTCAACGTCATCCACGACCCGACCTGGCCGAGCGCGAGTCCGTCGACGATGAACATGCCGCCGACCAGCAGCAACGCAGACGGAATGAGCACCCAGCCGGACACCTGGACGATTTTGCCGATCAGGTAGCCGACCATCCCGTTCGGGGTCGCCTTGGCCCGCAACAGCGTGCCGTCTTCCCGGTCGAGGGTGAGCTGCTGACCCATGCCGATCATGCCGTTGATCGCGACCACCATGCCGATCGTGCTGGGCAACGCGAGCGAGCCGAGCAGCACGCCGCTCCCCTCGAACGACGCGTTCCGCATGAAGAACAGCACCACCAGCATGGCGGCGGGCCAGAACAGCATCCCGAACAGGTCTTGGCCGTTGGTGAGTCCTTGTCTCAGCTCGATCATGCCGCGCGTCCAGCCCTGCCGAACCGCAATCGCCATCGGATTCATCGCCCTACTTCCTCGATCGTGTGCACCTCGGACTCGACCTGCCCGGATTCGAACCGGCGCACCAGCGTCATATAGGTGTCCTCCAGTGAGGCGCGGCGGACCTCCAGGTCGCCGATGGCCTCGCCGTGCTGCTTGAACAGTTCGTGCACGAACTCGGTCGACTCGGTGGTGGAGTGCACGAATCGTTGCCCGCCGTTGGTCCAGCTCACCTCGGCCGCACCGGATATCCGGCGGGAGAGTTCGTCGGCCGAACCGTCCGCGATGATGCGCCCGCCGGCCAGGATCAGGATCCGGTCGGCGAGCTTCTCGGCCTCGTCGAGATCATGAGTGGTGAGCAGGATGGTGGTCTGCTGGTCGTCGGCGAGGCGATGGACCAGATCGTGGAACTCGCGCCGGGCCTCCGGATCGAAGCCGGCGGTCGGCTCGTCCAGGAACAGCACTTCGGGGCGGCCCACGATGCCGATCGCCACGTCGATCCTGCGGCGCTGGCCGCCGGACAGGTCTTTGATCCTGCTCGACGCCTGGCCGGTGAGACCCACAGCTTTGATGAGTTCATCTGTGTCCCAAGGGCGTTGGATGCCTTCGGTGCCGTAGGGCGCATAAAAGGCACCCAGGTAGTCGAGCAATTCGCGCACCCGCCACTTGCCGTGGTCGCGCCATGATTGCAGGACGACGCCGATGCGCGCCCGCCAGGCCTCATCGCCGTGCGCCGGATCGGTGCCGAGCACTTCGGCGCGGCCGGCCGACCGCATGCGGAAGCCCTCCAGGATCTCGATGGTGGTCGTCTTGCCCGCACCGTTCGGGCCGAGCAGCACCAGCACCTCGCCGTGCCGGGCCTGGAACGTCACGTCGTGCAGGACATCGGTGCTGCCGTATCGCATCCGCAGTTTTTCGACGTCGATTGCGACGCCCTGACCCACTGTCATGGTTCTCTCCCCGTTGCGGGTTACCGTCGACTCGTAGCATATCTACTACATTTCGCCGCGACAATGCATTACTCCTCGGGGCCATCCTTGACATGCAGCCGTTCGGCTGCCTAATCTCTGAACATGCAGCCGAACGGCTGCATAAATCTGGAAGGTGGCATGGACGAGGTATTCAAGGCGCTGGCCGACCCCCATCGTCGGCGACTGCTCGACAGCCTCAACGCGCGCAACGGGCAAACCCTGCGCGAATTGTGCGCCGGGCTCGCGATGGCGCGCCAGTCGGTCAGCAAACACCTGGCCGTACTGGAGGCGGCCAACTTGATCACCACCCGTCGCAGCGGCCGCGAAAAACTGCACTACCTCAACGCCGAACCCATCAACGCCATCACCGAGCGCTGGATCACCAACTACCACCGTGCCCGCGTGCACGCGCTGGCCGATCTCAAGAAGGCACTGGAGGCAAAACCCATGAGCGACAACGCATTCGTCTACACGACCTACATCAAGACCACCCCGGAAACGCTGTGGCACGCGCTCACCGACCCGGCGTTCACCGATCGCTACTGGGGCGCGACCTTCGACACCGACTGGCAGCCCGGCTCCGAAATGGTGTGGCACCAGAAGAATTGGACCAGCAAGGATCCGGAACAGGTTGTGCTGGAAGCCGACCCGTACACCAAGCTGGCCTACACCTGGCACACCTTCGACTCTGCGTTCGCGGAAACCTTCGGCATGCCGACGAGTGAGGTGGCCGCCCTGGCCGATGAGCCGCGTTCGAAAGTGACCTTCGAACTCGAGCCCGCCGGGGACGAGGTAGTGAAGCTGACCGTGGTGCACGACGGCTTCCAGCCGGGAAGTGCTCTGCTGGAATCGATCAGCGGTGGTTGGCCGAGCATCTTGTCCGGGCTCAAGTCCTTGCTGGAGACCGGTGCGGAGCTGCCCGAACCGACTGTGTAGCGGGCAGTCCCGCTGAACCCGATTCCTCCTGGCCACGCACCGGTAAGATGCATTGGTCCGTGTCCAGCTCGGTTGGAGCACGAGTCCGTCAGGGCGACTGCGGGACTGAGCCTGTCGCACAAATTGGGGAAATCATGATCAAGGTCCTGCTGCAAACCTCCATGGGTGACATCGAGCTCGAACTCGATGAAGCGAAGGCACCCAAGACCGTGCGTAATTTCCTGACCTACGTCAACAGTGGCCACTACGACGGCACGATTTTCCACCGGGTGATCGACGGTTTCATGATCCAGGGCGGTGGCATCGACACCACCATGCGCGAGAAGCCCGCGCCCAACAAGGTCGAGAACGAGGCGAAGAACGGGCTGAAGAACGTCACCTACAGCGTGGCGATGGCCCGCACGTCCGACCCGCAGTCGGCGTCGGCCCAGTTCTTCATCAACACCAACGACAACGCGTTCCTCGACTACCCGGGCCAGGACGGCTGGGGTTACGCGGTATTCGGCAAGGTCACCCGCGGCCAGGACGTCGTCGACCAGATCGGCAAGGTCAAGACGGGTGCGCAGGACGTCCCCGTCCAGCAGGTCGTGCTCACCTCGGCCACCGTCACCCGCTGAGCTCGATCCCCGCGGCGGCGCACCGATGCGGCGGAATGAACTGGCACAGGTATATTTCGGATTCTGACTTTTCGAGGAGTCCACGGTGGCTGTGCAGAGTGACGAGTTCTTCCGGATTGTGGGCACCCTCGCCGATGTGCAACCCACGAAAGGCGAGAAGTACACCTCGTACAAGGTGCGCGGCAAGCTGTTCGGCTATTACTGGCCGCGCACCCAGACCGTCGGCCTGAAGCAAACCCTCTCCGAGCAGAAGGCGCTGGTATCCGAACGGCCCGAAGTGTTCGAGGAACAGTTCACGGCAGGCGGTTTCGGCTGGGTCGTCGTGCACCTGTCCGGTATCGCCGCCGACGAACTGGCCGAACTCGTCTTCGAGGCGTGGCGGTTGTCCGCGCCCGAGGAACTGGTCGCCCAGGTGCCCGACCTGCCGCCGGTACCCCGCTAAGCACGTCTCGTCGGTTCTCCCAGTGCGTTCGACGCCGGGCTGGTCGGCATCGAACGCACTGTGGATTCGGGCTGATAGATCCTCCTATTCGATCACGGCTCCCGCTGCGCGGAACTGAAAAGCGCTGTGGCGGAGAGGAAGACCAACGATGCCGTGTGCCAGTCGGTAAGGAACCCGGCGATCGCGGTCAGGGCCGTGCTCAATATCAATCCCAGCAGCGGCGTGATCAGCGGGCCCAGATTGTTCGGTGGTAAGCGTGAATCGCTGCCTTCGGCAGGTGGTTTGCCTATAGTCATGTGCAGTCCGTTGTTTACATATGCAAGGTTGATTCGGATATTTTTCGATGATCGATGGTGGTCCGCGCGCGTTTGTAGCGGCCATGATCATTTCGATACCTCGTCGCCGAAGTCGTTACGTCAGTTGCTTATAGCCTGACAACTCATCGACCGGAAGACCGTCAAATAGTTGACGGTTTCGCAGGAAGAATCTGCAATACACTCGGTGAGTGGCAACAAGTAACACCGCCGCATCAACTATCGGCTCGCGGATCCGGCGCTCCCGGCGGACCAAGAAGATGAGCCAGGCAACGCTCGCCGCGCACGTCGATCGGTCCGAGTCGTGGATGCGCGGCATCGAGGCAGGCCGGATCAAACTGGACAAGCACTCGGTGATCGACCGACTGGCCGACGTCCTCGAGGTCGATGTGGCGTGGCTGCTCGGTCAGCGGTGCGAGCTCACCCAGGACACTGGGCACAGCGCGGTACCCGCACTGCGGGCCGCGTTGCGGCGCACCAGCCTCAGCCTGTCCGGGCACGCAGGCCTGCGGGCCGTGACACCACAGCCGCTGCTCACCGACCTGCGCGACGATGTCGACCGGATCACCAGGCGCAGGCAGGCCGCGAATCTGTTCGAGGTGATGCGGCAGTTGCCCGATCTCACCGAAGCGCTGAACACCGGCGCCTTGCTGGCCGCGGGCATCGAGCGGGACGTGATCGACGGCCTCATCATCGAGACCTCACATGTCGCCCGCACCGTGCTCAACCAGCTCGGTTACCACGATCTGGCCTGGACCGCCGTCGAGAACGCCGCCACCGCAGCGGCCAGGCTCGGTGACCCCCTGATGAGTGCCTGCTCGGCGTGGGATCGCTGCGGCGTGCTGCTGCACACGGACACGCTGGACGAGGCACTCACGGTCGCCGAGGCCGCGTTGACCGAGCTGCAAGACCTCATGACATCGCCTACACCGCAGGTACTTTCGCTCTGGGGCGCGTTGCACCTACGGTGTGCGGTCGCGTCGGCCCGCCTGCACGATGGCAGCACCGCATGGGCATATCTGGCCGAGGCCGAGGCGGGTGCCGCTCGACTCGGCATGGACCGCAACGACTTTCAAACAGTCTTCGGACCGACCAACTGCAGGATCCACGCGACCGAGATCGCCGTCGCCCTCGACCGACCCGACATCGCACTGAAGCACCACACCAGCATCAATCTGGCGGGCCTGATGTCCAAGGAACGCCACACTCGGCACCGCATCGAAGTCGCCCGCGCGCAGGGCAGGCTCAAACACGATGCTGCCGCCGTCGAGCAGCTCGAGCGCGCGATACGCCTGGCGCCGCAGTATGTCTACAACCACCCGACGGTGCGGGATCTGGTCGACGAACTGAGCAGACGGGCGCAGCCGAGCGCGGTCGATGCCGGGCTCGGGGCGATCGAACGTGCGATGCGGCTTGCCTGATCGGGGCCGAGCCCGCCCTGCAGAGACGGACTCGGCCTTCGCGACTGTTGCGGCCTTTACGTCAGCGCTTCCTGCCGCTGCGTATCGGGAATTCCCTTGCCGGCGTCCGGCATTGCGTCGTTCTGCACCGGCGGGAGCATTCCGAGGTCGACACCGACCGCGCTCGTGACGAGGTGCAGCCGGCGTTGCTGCGGATCGGTCAGGGCCGGGACGAGCAGGGTCGGCATGCCGACCTCGACGGCGACGCCGTCTCGCGAAGGACGGTCACCGACCATCAGTGTTTCTACGGCACAGGTGCCGAGTTTTTCGAGTGCCCGCTCGAATATCGCGGGGTCCGGTTTCTGCACACCTTCCTCATTCGACAGGACGAAGGTGTCGATCAAGTCGAGCAGGTTCGCGTCTTTGAAGACCGGCCGGATATCGAAGTGAATGTTGCTCAGAACGCAGATCTTATAGGCGCTTTGTTTGAGCGCGATGAGGGTGGCGGCGGCGTCGACGGCAAACTTGTTGAAGCCTGCGTCGGAATCCACATGAAATAGTGCATCGGCGACCTCACCGGGGAGCTTCGCATCCGCGAACACCGCATAATAGGTGTCCCGATGCGCCTCGAAGCTGATATTGCCCTGCGGCGATTGCAGCCGATTCGGTTGGCCCGCAGCCATTTTGATGTCCAGCAACAACTTGTACACGGCATCGGCGTGGGATTCACGTCCTGCTCGCTGCAGCGCCTCGCGCGCCCAACCTTGCGGCGTGAGTTCCGAAACAAGCGTGCCTCGCCAGTCGAAGACAACCGCTCGGATGACATGCGGGGGCGACCCGTTGAATGACATGCGGAGCAGGCTACCGACGACATGTATCAAATTGCTATTACTGAAATGTTCAAACTTTCGAACTACCTGACCCTCCCGTGATGGGCGTACGAACAGCCAGGAGTATGCGCACCGATATACCGGATCCGCCCATCGCACACTGCATTACGCATGATGGTGGGGTGCTCGACTACGACAACGAAGCGACCCACTATGACCGGACCCGAGGCGGAGTGCCCCGAGCGGAGGCTGCGGCCTCCGCACTCAGTAGCATGCTGCCGCCGCGCAGCCTGGTACTCGACCTTGCCGTCGGCACCGGAATCGTGGCCGCCGAACTCGCGGCACTCGGGCACCGAGTGGTCGGCATAGATCTTTCGGACGGCATGCTGCGGCACGCGGCCCGACGATTGCCGGGCAGAGTGGCGCGAGCCGACGCCACCGCGCTCCCGCTGCCGGACGCTTCTGTCGACACGGTGACCGCAGTGTGGTTGTTGCACTTGCTCACCGACGCTGAACCGGTACTGACCGAGGTGGCCCGAGTCCTGCGGCCCGGCGGGCTCTTCCTCACCACTGTGGACAAGGTCGCGGCCGCCCGCCTGTCAGACAACGCCGTTCCGGAAGATCGACCGCACACCGATACCTGTGCACAACTCACCGCGCTCGGTGCTCGCCACCAACCTCCACTTGGCCGCGGCGGCGTCCTTCGTCGGCCACGGCCAGGGCAGAGGAGGCGGCACCGACCCGCATTACCCCGTCCTGGGGTTTCGTCGCGCCGGGTAACCGTTGTCGGCGTTCAGATTCGGACGAGGACCTGGTCCATGGTTTTGCGGGTGAGGTCGGGGACTACGGCATGGTCGGCGGGGTAGCCGATGGGGATGACGGCGAAGGCTTTTTCGTTGCGGGGGCGGTTGAGGACTTCGGAGAGGAACTTCATCGGGCTGGGGGTGTGGGTGAGGGCGGCCAGGCCGGAGATGTGCAGGGCGGTGAGGAGCATGCCGACCGCGATGCCTACCGATTCGTCGCCGTAGTAGTGCTTGTAGGTGGTGCCGTCGGGGCGCAGGCCGAAACGCTGCTGGAAGACGACGAGCAGGTACGGGGCCTCGGTGAGGTGCGGCTTGTGCTCGTCGGTGCCGAGGGGGCGCAGCGCGGAGAGCCATTCCTCGCCGAGGCGGCCGTTGTAGGAGATGCGTTCCTCCGCTTCGGCCGCCTCCCGAATCCTGGCGCGCACCTCGGGATCTTCGACGAGGACGAAGGTCCACGGTTGTTGATGGGCGCCCGACGGCGCGGTGTTGGCCACCGCGATGGCGTCGAGCACCAATTGCTCCGGCACCGGATCGGTCGAGAACATCCGCACGGTGCGGCGCTCGTCCATCCGCCGGCGGAACTCGGCCGACTTGGCGAGCGCTTCCGCGACGGGAATCCGGTTGGGGTGGTAAGGAATCGGCTGATACGGATGCCCGTGCAGCGGTGTCCACGTGGTCATGTTTCGCAGTGTGATCCGCCCGAACCGGACAGGCAACGCCCCCACGAAGTTATCGTCCACTCGGCCAGACATCCGCACTGCGTGCCGCTGCCGAGACCGCGCCCATCCGCGCCGTGGTCCGCCACGAATATATGGTGCTTGGCGTTTGCGACCCGAAGCCGACACATGGAGGAATGCTATGAGCTCGTTCAGTTTCGATTGGGTTCTGGCTGGTCAGAACGGCGGTGATCCGTTGGCGGCGGCACTGTACGGCCCGCTGTCGATGATGCTCAACATCCTCGCCGCGCTGCAGACCGGTGAGATCGTCTGACGCACGGCCGAGCCGAACGCGTCAGCGCGCGGGCAGTGGTGCTTCCTCTGCGTGCGTGATCGTCACCTGACCGGTGCGCAGATAGGTCATCACGGCGTCGTCGACCACGGGGTTGCCGCGGCCGAAGTTCCCGTGATCCCCACCTTCGACGGTGACGAGGGATCCGTTCAGCGCACGCGACATAGCCGGTCCGCCTTCGTATTTGGTGAGGGCGTCGTGCTTGCTCTGGATGACAAGCGGCGGAGTGGCGAGCCCGGCACCACTGATCACGACGGGTGTGGTGACGGGTTTCCAAGAGCCGCAAGCCATTCCGGAGCGAACCAGGTCGGCCCTGGCATCCATCGCATTGCCGCCCGAGGCGATAGTGGCTATCGCCGAGCCGATGACGTCCAGACGGCCGGGTACGGCGTTCTCATTGCAGGTGATCGCGGCGAAGACGGAGCGCCCGGTGGCGTCGGCGGAGGTGGCGCCTTCGATGGTGCGCAGGCGTTGCACGTTCGCCGGGTTGGCGAGCGCGTCGGCCATCGCGCGGGCGAAGGTGGGCCAGTAGGTGCGGGTATAGGTGGCCACCGAGGTGGCGCCGAGCAGTGGACCCCGCGTGGTGGCGCCACGAGAGATCAAGGTGCGCAACAGATTCTGCAGTTTGCCGGTCTGTTCGAGACCGCCGTTGTATCCGTCGCGGGCGATCTCGGCCAGCGGTTCGGGCAACGAGCCGGGCAGATCGGCGAGGCTGGCCGGGGGCGGAGTCAGGTTGGCGTACCAGCCGCCGCCCTGGTCGACGGCGAGGCGTACCCAGTTCTGATAGACCTGCAAAGCGGTGTCGCCGAGGTGATATTCGGAGCTGTGCTCGGCGATCCAGGTGAACAAATCATCGAGCCGCTGCTTACCCGCGATCTGCTGCTGAGCGAACTCCTCGGTCCACACCCAGTCGGGATTGACGTTGGAGTCCAACACCATTCGCTCGACCCGGTCGGGGAACAACGAGGCATACACCGCGCCGAGGTAGGTGCCGTACGAGGTGCCGAGGTAACTGATTCGCTCCAGACCGAGTGCCGCACGCACCGCGTCCATATCGCGAGCAGTGTTCTCGGTGGTGATGGTGTCGAGGTAACCGGGCAGCGCGGCGTCGCAGGCCTTCTTGATGGCGTTGCGGTCGCCGCCGCCGAGCGACCCCTGCCCGCCGTCCCCGGTGGCGCAGTCCAGCGGGGTGGCCCAGCGCAATCCGCGCGGCTGCACCGCGATCCGGTCGTAGTGGGCGGTCAGCTCGGCGGGAAACACGTCGGTCCGCTGGCCCCAGAAGTCAAGCCCGTCCGCGCCGGGCCCACCCGGATTGGCGAAGACGACACCGCGCCGTTCACCGGTCGCCGCGATCCGGCTGACAGTCACCTGGATCTTCGGCCCGTCCGGTTCCGCGTAGTTCATCGGCACCTCGACGACGGCGCACCGCACGCCGTGACCTGCGGCCACTGACCCCGCCGGGCAGTCGCCGAAGGACGGACCCGGCGCGGCCGCGGCCGGACCGGACATGATCGATCCACCGAGCAGGCCCGCGGCCATGGCAGCCGCGGCACCGGAGAACAGCCGAACCTTCATCATGTTTCGTACCTCCACGGGCCGCCGCCACGCGCGCGTGCGCGACCCCGATCATGAGCATTCTGCGCAGGCCGGGAGCGCGGAGACAAGTCGAGCGACCGATTCCGCCGGTCACGCGCGGCAATTGACGGCTGAGCCGCGGCCCGTCGGCAGACCGGACGGGAACCGAGCGGACCGGACGGTAGGCGTTGCGGAATGCGCGGATGACGTCGCACGGGAGTAGCGTCGAGCCATGTCGACGGAGGTCCGTATCAACACCGCGCTGGAACGCTTCGAGCTCTATGTCGACGACGCGAACGCCGGGTACGTCGAGTATCAAGACACCCAAGCCGAACGCGCGTTCGTGCACACCGAGATCTACCCGCGCTACGAGGGCCAGGGCTACGGCCGCGTACTGGTCGAGGCGGCGTTGAACAGCACCGCCCAGGACAAACTGGGCGCACTGCCCATGTGCCCGATGGTGCACCACTTCATCGAGACCAGGCCCGAATACCTGGTGATGGTGCCGCATTGGGCGCGTGACAGTTTGAACCTGCCTCAGTAAGCGGCGACCGCCCCGTCGAGCGCCTGTTGCAGATCGGCGCGCACCAGTCGCGCGATATCGCCGGGCTTGTTCGGCAATTCGGTGATCGGCTTCCCGAAGTAGAAGCTGGCCGACTTGGCCTCCTCCTTGTTCGGCTGCACGGTGGGGTCCAGGCGCCGCCCGTAACTCAGGCCCATGGACACCAGCACCGGCTCGACGCCGAGCTTCATCGCGCGAAACGCGATGTGCCCGATGCCGCTACCGACCGGCTGCACCTGGGTGGGGTCCACCTCGTTGCAGGTGCCCTCCGGGAACACCGCGACCCCGTCGCCGCGCGCGATCCGCTGCGCGCAGATATCCATCATCCGCTGACCAGCCGCATTGACCGCCCGGATCCCGTGGTCCTTACCGCGGAACACCGGTATCCCGCCCATCATGTCGATCTTGCGCCGCTGCTCGGGCTCCTCGAACAGCTCGTCCTTGGCCAGCACCCGCACCCGCCCGATCACCGGTCGCAACGCACTGCGCCACGCCGCCGCCGCGACCGTATACGGATCGTTCTCGGAAAGATGATTGATCGAGATCAACAGCGGCCTGCCCTGCCGAATCGCGTCCCGCAAACCTGCGCGCGCACCCTCGGCGTACGCGACGCGGGGATAGTAGCGACGGGCCAGAATGGCGTACGCACCCCAGGCTTTCAGCCGATTCTGGCGATGGTCGAGATAGAAGTCGTACACGGTGTCGCTGTTCTCGAGGCGCACCTCGGGCGGTTCCATGACACGGACTCTACGACGCCCGAATCCGCCCGACACCGGCCCCCGACGCAAAATTCCGGGCACCTAACTCGTCTGCGGAAGCGCATATCCCCGAAACAACTGCGATGATGTCCGAGTGGCACGCGCAGACGACCCGGATGATCGGAAAACTCGCGGCGGGCACGGCGACCGTAAGCGGCGCGATTTCCGGCACGGCGAGCAGGTGGTGCGCGCCGGCACGCTGCTGGTGTCGGCGACCGAGCTGGCCGAACCCACCTTTCGGCGCACCGTTGTCTACATCATCGAGCACAACGAGGCGGGCAGCCTCGGCGTCGTGCTGAACCGGCCGAGCGATACGGCCGTGCACGACGTGCTCCCCCGATGGACGGAGGTGGCGGCCGCGCCGCGCACCCTGTTCATCGGCGGCCCGGTCAAACGGGACGCGGCACTGTGCCTCGGCACCGTGCGCGTCGGCGCGACCATCGACGGCGTCCCCGGCCTGCGCCGGATCGACGGCCGGGTGGTGCTCGTCGACCTGGACGCGGATCCGGAGGAGATCGGCAGG
The DNA here is from genome assembly GCF_007990755.1 of Nocardia ninae NBRC 108245. Taxonomy (GTDB): domain Bacteria; phylum Actinomycetota; class Actinomycetes; order Mycobacteriales; family Mycobacteriaceae; genus Nocardia; species Nocardia ninae. The sequence continues at coordinate 38,947 of NZ_BJXA01000068.1, forward strand.
CTGGTCGAGGGCATCCGGGTGTTCGCGGGATACGCGGGCTGGACCTTCGGGCAGCTCGAGGGCGAGCTGGAGAACGACGACTGGATCGTGCTGTCCGCGTTGCCCTCCGACCCGATCAGCACCGGCCGCGCGGACCTCTGGGCGCACGTCCTGCGCCGCCAGCCCCTCCCCCTTTCACTGCTGGCCACCCACCCGATCGAACTCGAACGAAATTGAGATGTGCGCTCCGATTGAACCGTTCACCCCTGCTGATTCGTGGGATGAGCGGGAGGTGAGCAATGCCCGACAACCGTACGGAGTTGTTGCGGGTCCTGTACGACGAACACGCGGCCGCGCTGTGGCGGTACACGCTCGGTCTGGTGCGCGACCCCGGCCGGGCCGAGGACATCGTGCAGGAGACGTTGCTGCGGGCGTGGCAGCGCCCGAACGTGTTGGATCAGTCCGACACCTCGGCGCGCGCGTGGCTGTTCACCGTGGCCCGCAATCTCGCCGTGGATGAACATCGCAGCGCCCGCAACCGGCGCGAGTTCCGCACCGACGCACCGCCCGAGCAGGCCACACCCGACCAGGCCGACCGCGCGCTGGACGGCTGGGTGGTCGCGGACGCGTTGGGCAGGCTCAGCCCCGACCACCGCGAGGTGATCGTGCGGGCCTACTATCGGGGCCTTTCCACACATCAGATCGCCGCGGAACTCGACATTCCGCCGGGCACGGTGAAATCGCGAATGCACTATGGCATGCGGGCACTACGGCTGGCATTACAGGAGATGGGGGTGACGAACCAATGAACGAACTCGCGGATGACTACACCACGTGGGACGCCCCTTACGTGCTCGGCTCCCTGACCAGGACCGAACGCCGGGAATACGAGGAGCATTTGGCCGGCTGCCCCGCCTGCCAGGCCGCCGTCGCCGAGCTGGCCGGGATGCCCGGCATGCTCGCCATGGTCGATCCGGCGACCGCGCTGGCGCTGCTCGAGCCGCCCGAAGCCGTTGCGCCGGATGCCGGCTCGCCTGCCCCCGAGGCAGGTCCTCCCGTGCCGCAGTTGCTGCCGAGGCTCGCCGCCGCGGCCGAACAGCGCAGGCGCCGCAGCCGGTGGGTGTCCGTCGGTGCCGCCGTCGCGGCCGCGGCCGCCGCGGTGGCCATCGCGGTGCCGGTGGTCGCCTCCGTCACGTCGTCGGATACTCCGACCACCGAACAGGTTGTCGCCGTACGCAGTATGCAGGCGCTCGAGCCGAGTCCGGTGACGGCGAGTTTCAAGGTCGTGCGGGCCGACAACCGGACGCGGATCGTGATGAGCTGCAGTTACGGACCGAGTAACCAGCAGTACAACTGGACATTGAAGCTGTTCGTGCTCGGCACCGACGGCAGCCAGACCGAACTCGACCAGTGGCCGGCCGGTCCGGGCACCGAGCTGACCATCGACCGGACCATCGACAAGGCGCCGGACCAGATCCGAGCCGTGGAGATCCGGTTGGCGTCGACCGGCAAAACGCTGCTGTCCGGCACGGTCTGACAACAGACCGAGCCCCCCGCCGGATATGGCGGGGGGCTCGGTACCCCTCATCGTGCGGTCGTGCTCACTGGGTCTGACGGCGGAAAGTCGAGTTGGCCCAATAGAATCCGACGGCGGTGAGGCCGGCGCACCAGGCCAGCGCGAGGATGCCGTTATTACCGATCTCGCTGCCCATCAGCAGACCGCGCACGGTCTCGGTGATCGGCGTGAACGGCTGATACTCGGCGAACTGGCGCAGCCCGACGGGCATGGTGTCGGTGGCGACCAGGCCGCTGCCCAGGAAAGGCAGCATGATGATCGGGAAGACGACGTTGCTGGCGCCCTCCGGGTTCGACGACAGCAGACCCAAGGCCACTGCGAGCCAGTTCAATCCGAAGATGGTGAAGGTGAGCAGACCGAACGCGGCGATCCATTCGGCCACGTTGGCGTCGGGGCGCCACCCGATGAGCAACGAGACCGCGGCCATCAACACGATGCCGCCCAGTGCTTGCAGCAACGCACCGAGCACGTGGCCGGTCAGCATCGACGACTGCGTGATGCCCATGGTGCGGAACCGGTTGACGATGCCCTTGGACGTATCGGAGGCGATGGACACCGCCACCGACGCCGTGATGTAGGCCGGCACCATCAGCAGCATGCCGGGCGCGAGGTAGTCGATATAGTTTCCGCCGGAGGACTTTTCGAGCGCGCCGCCGAAGACGAACTTGAACACCAGCAGCAGGACGGTCGGCATCACCACGACGCCGATGCTCATGCTCGGATAGCGCTTCGCATGGGTCAGATTGCGCCGCAACATCGTTGCGGAGTCGGCGAGGGCGTAGGACATGGTACTCATGCGACGGTTTCCTTTTCGGAGGTCGGCTGGCCGGTGAGGGTGAGGAAGACATCGTCGAGATTGGGCGTGTGCACGGCGAGGCCCTCGACCTCGATCTGCTCGTAGTCGAGTCGATCCAGCAGGGCCCGTAGCGATTTCACGCTGCCGTCGCTCGGCACCGCGAGGGTCAGGTCGTCATCGTCGACGTCGTCGTCATCGACCAACCGCGCGGCCACACCCAGCGCGGCGGACGCGGCGAACAAGGCGGTGCGATCGGCGAACTGCAACCGGATATGCCCACCCGGCACCAGCCGCTTCAGTTCCGCCGCAGTGCCTTCCGCGACGATCCGGCCGTGGTCGAGCACCGCGATACGGTCGGCCAGGTGGTCGGCCTCCTCCAGATACTGCGTGGTGAGGAAGACGGTGACGTTGTAGTCGTCGACCAACCCGCGGATGAGATCCCAGATGACCCGGCGACTGCGCGGATCCAGACCGGTGGTCGGCTCGTCGAGGAAGATGATGCGCGGATCGCCGACCAGGGTCATCGCCAGATCCAGCCGCCGGGTCATGCCGCCGGAGTAGGTGGACGCGGGCTTGTCGCCTGCCTCGACCAGATCGAAGCGTGCCAGCAGATCCGCTGCCAGCCTTTTGCTTTCGCGCCGCGGCAGATGTTGCAGGTCGCCCATCAGGATCAGGTTCTCCCGGCCGGTGAGCAGTTCGTCGACCGCGGAGAACTGGCCGGTGACGCCGATCGCTTTGCGCACCGCGTCGCGTTCGGACTCGACATCGTGCCCGCCGACCCGGGTTTCGCCACCGTCGGCGTGGATGAGGGTGCTCAGAATCTGCACGGTGGTGGTCTTGCCCGCGCCGTTGGGGCCGAGCAGCGAGTAGACGGTGCCCTCGGGGACGGTGATGTCGATGCCGTCGAGCACGACGTGCTCGCCGAATGATTTGCGCAGGCCCAGTGCCGAGATGGCGGGTGCGCGATGGCCGTTGACCATGGCGGTCCTTTCGGAGAAATCAATTACTGAATGCGCATGCATGCATGACTGAGTTACACCGCACCCGGTGTCCCGGTGCGGCTCGAGCTGTCGAGCAGTTCTGTTCAGTTGTGCCGAGGTTGTTCGACTAGATGTCGAGATCCTCGATCTGCGGGCGTTTCGCGATATCGAGCACCCGCTCGTACACCTTTTCCGGCAGCTTGTCTTTCAATTCCTCGACCGAGTCCACGATCTCCAAAATGAAGTCCCCCCAGTCCTGTTCGCCGACGCCGAGCATGCGCCGCCAGTTCGTCAAATCCTTGATCCAGTTCTCGGATTGCGGATACTCGTCCCAGTTGGAGTAGTGCGCGTGCAGCACGAATTTGCCTTTGCGACTGCGGAACACCCGGATGTGTTCCATGCGGGTGTCGGTGACCTCGTTCGTCTCGAAGAGCAGCGCCCCGGAGAATCGCACCTGCCGGACGCCGTTGTGGCCGACCCGGACGATGACCTCGTCGTACCCTTCTTGTCGACCCTCTTCCAATTCGATGAACCGGCGCAGCGCCGTGGTCACCGCCCCGGAGAGATTGCCGCCAACCAGCTCCTGGGCCCGCTGGAACAGCGGCAGATCGTCATCGGCAACGTAGATCGTCTTGTTGGGCATAACCCAACTATACGTAGATGTATACGTACACGCAAGCGCTCCCGGTAGAGCTGCGGATTTGCCCGTTCGGGGAGCGTTCGCCGAGGCGGGTCAACTCGGGCCGACACACCGTCGCCGCTCCCCGGTAGTCAAGCGTTGAACCGCCCAGCGTCCCGACTCGTATCACTCCTGTACGCAGAAAGTGATCTCGCGTGTGCCCGATGCACAGGTGGACACCGCGGGAAGGAGTGCCGATGCAGACCAGGGTCGTCGATTATCTGGTACAGGCGGTTTCGGCCCTGGGCGTCCGGCACCTCTTCGGTGTGGACGGTGCGAATATCGAGGACCTGTACGACGCGATCTTCGACGCGCCGTACGACGTCACCGGGGTGATCGCCAAACACGAGTTCGCCGCGGCGACCATGGCCGACGGTTACGCCCGATCGACCGGCGGACTCGGTGTCGTCGCCGCGACCTCCGGCGGCGGCGCGATGAATCTCGTTGCCGGACTTGCCGAATCATTCGCCTCCCGGGTGCCGGTGCTCGCGCTGGTCGGCCAGCCGCCGACGGCGCACGCGGGCAACGGCGCCTTTCAGGACACCAGTGGGCATCCGGGCACCATCGATGCCGCCAAGATGTTCGGCGAGATCAGCCGGTACTGCGCCCGCGTCGAGACCGCCGCCGAGCTGCCGGATCAGCTGGCCAAAGCGGTCGGCGCTGCTCGGCGCGGCGGTCCCGCCGTGCTGCTGCTGCCCAAGGAGGTGCAGCAGGCGAGCATAGGTGAGGCGACGCCGATTCGCTTGCCCACCAAGGTATATCGGCGCGATGAGGCGGGGCTGGTCCGATTGCGTGCCGCGCTGACAACGGCGCGACGGACCGGGAAGGTCGTGATCATCGCGGGCGACCAGGTCGCCCGCGACGATGCGCGGGACGAACTGGCTCGCCTGGCCGCCGTCTTGGATGCGGCGGTGGGCGTCGCCCCGGACGCCAAGGACACCTACGACAACCACGACGCCGGCTTCTGCGGCGTCGCTGGCAGCATGGGGCATCCGGGACTCGGTGCGGCGATCCGGTCTGCGGCGTTGTGTCTGCTCGTCGGCACCCCGATGCCGATCACGACCCGTACCGGACTGGATGAACTGCTCACGGGTGCTGCCGTGGCGAGCATCGGCGTGATGCCGCCCTATCTGCCCGCCGTGCATGCGACGAGCACCGACCTGGCCCGCACGTTGAGCGATCTCGCAGACGAATTCGCGGCTGCGCCAGCGCTGTTCGAACAGCGCCGAGCCACTCCGCTCACTCCGCTGTGTGTTCCGGAATCCACCGGCCCCGGGCTGCGCTACCGGCAGCTGGTGGAGACCATCGAGGCGGCGCTGCCCGACGGCACCGACGTCTTCGCCGACGCGGGCAATACCGGTGCGGCCGTGGTGCATCACCTGCGCGTGCCGCGCGGCGGCCGGTTCGTCGTCGCGCTCGGGATGGGCGGCATGGGTTACGCGTTCGGCGCGGGCATCGGCTCCGCGTTCGCCCGCGGCGCCGGGCACCGCACCGTTGTCGTGGCCGGTGACGGCGCGTTCTTCATGCACGGCATGGAGATTCACACCGCGATCGAACACAAGTTGCCGATCACCTTCATCGTGCTGAACAACAACGCTCACGCCATGTGCGTGGCCAGGGAGCGGCTGTACTACCGAGACCGCTACTCCTTCAACAGGTTTCAGACCGCGCACCTCGGGGACGGCGTCGACGCCATGTTCCCCGGTCTGTCCACCTGCTCGGTGCGCAGCACTGCCGAATTGGCCGCGGCCCTGCCACATTGCCTGCACAACCCTGGCCCGTCGTTCCTCTCGATCGACGTGGACCCGGACGAGATTCCGCCGTTTCTGCCGTTCTTGACCGCCATCGAACAAATTCAGGAGTAAACAATGACGACAAGCGCCCTGCCAGCACTCAGCGATATCCCGGCCGACGACGCGCCACCCGGTGTCCTGCGTATCGAGAACTCCGACAAGGACGCGACCACGCCGATCATCATGGACATGCTGCGGTCGGTGTACCCGCACGACCAGGTCTTCGGCGAATACTGTCCGGTGCAGGCCTATATCGCCGCGCCGCCGCGCGAGGTGTACGAGTACCTCGCCGACACCCGCTCGCTGGAGGAGTGGACCTACAGCCTGCGCGGTTTCGTCCCGGCCGAGGAGCCGGGCCTGTGGCTGGCCTACGACCGGCTCGGCGACGAGACCAAGATTTTCACCAGGACCGTCGAGCACCCCGAGGCGATGACCGTCGACTACCACTGCGCCTGGGACCAGTCACAACACCTGTGGATGATCTACCTGCTGCGGGTCGTCGATGCACAGACGGTGTTCAACAAGCCGGGTTCGGTGGTGCTGTGGGTCAATTGCAGGCATCCGTTCTACGACGAGAACCCCTATCCGGAGACCGCGCCGCCGAAGCGGCCGGTCTGGGTCGGCGACTTCTGGGACATGTTCTCCGCGGGCCATCAGCTGGAGATGGACAACCTCAAGGCGATCTGCGAGTACCGGGCAGCGCACGGCCTGCCCGTCAAACCCGACTGGATGAAGTGAGATGCGCATGACTTCCACCAACCCGGACGCTCCGGGACTGCCCTCGGTCAGCCTGGTCGATGTGGCCAGCTACCTGCCGGGGGAGCCGGTCGGCACCGAATACTTCACGCAGTTCTCCCGCTCGGACCGGATGGCCAAGAACGTGATGTTCCGCTCGCCCAAGGCCCGCCACCACGTGGACCGGGACGAGACGGCGGTGGACATGGTCGAGCGCGCCGTCGCGCCGCTGATCGAACGCCATGGCGCGCAGTTCATCTCGGATATCGACGTACTGATCACACACACCCAGCTGCCGACCAACCCGGTGATGGGGTGCGGTCCTGAGGTCGCCAAGCGGCTCGGCGCCCGCCCCGACTTCGTCTACGACGTGCACAACGGCGGCTGTGCCGCCTTCGTGCACATGATGTCGATGGCCCGAATAGTGTTGCAGACCACCAGCGCCCGGACCGCGCTGATCGCGGCGACGCAGAACTGCGCGGGACCGGTGTTCACCCAGCCCGATATCCGCAAGCTGGCCCAGGCACCGGTGCCCGGCGACGGCTGCGGGGTGGGTCTGCTGGTGAAGGACGACAGCGCGCCGATCCTGGACATCGAGTGCCGCACCTACCCCGAATTCGCCGGGGACATGGAGTTTTCCACCAACGGCGACCGCAAGTACTGGGAGCCGGGCGAGGGCCAGGGCTGCGTGAGCTTCACCGAATCGAAGATCACCAAGGTGTTCGCGCGCGGTAACCGGCTGGTGCCGGAGGTGGCGCAGGCGGTGTGCGATCGGATCGGGGTGAAGGGCCGCGATATCGACACGTTCGTCACCAATCAGCCGAACCGGCTGTTCCTGCGCAACTGGCACGACGCGCTCGAGCTGCCCGCCGAACGGCATCCGGACACCTTCGACCGGTGCGGAAACCTGTTCGCCGCAGGCATTCCGGTGACGCTGGACATCGAGAACCGGGCGGGCAGGCTGCGCAACGGTTCGGTGGTGCTGATGTCGGCGTTCGCGCACGCGGGCGACTTCGCGGGCGCCGCGGCCATTCGGTGGGGCGCGGCGCGATGAGCCTGCACCTCGTCGAGGAGAGCACGCCGTCGCGGCAGCGTGGCGGCTCTTCGGCGGCGGCGGAGTTCGACCTGACACTGAGCGAGAACCCGTTCCCGCCGTTGCCCTCGGTGCTGCGTGCGGTGAACAGTGCGCTGGCCCAAGCCAATCGGTATCCGGAGTTCTTGCCGCGCGAGCTGCCGACGGTGATCGCGCGACATCTGGGCCTGCATCCGGATCAGGTCGTGGTCGGCTCGGGCGCGACCGGGGTGGCGCTGCAGATCATGCAGTCGTTGACCACGTCCGGTGCCGGAATGGTCTACGCGACACCGACATTCGACGGTTACCCGATCATGGCCGAGATGACGGGCCTGGAGACGGTCGCGGTGCCGTTGAACTCGGCCGGCAATCAGGATCTGCCCGCGATGGCCAGGGCCATCGATAAACGGACCGGACTGGTGGCGGTGTGCCGCCCGCACAATCCCACGGGCACCGTGGTCTCGGCGAGTGAGTTGAGGGCGTTCTTGGGCGAGGTGCCTGCGCGGGTGCCGGTGATTCTGGACGAGGCCTATGTCGAGTTCCTGGGCGCCGCCGAGTACATCGATCCGCTCGCGCTCTTGCGCCGCCATCCCAATCTGCTTGTGCTGCGCACCTTCTCGAAGGCGTACGGCTTGGCAGGGCTGCGCATCGGCTATGCCTTCGGCAGGCGCGAGCTGGTGGCCCGGGTGCGCAGGCTGCAATTGCCCTTCGGGATGAGCGCCGCGGCGGCGGCGGCGGTGTCCGCGTCCTACGCGGCCGAGCCCGAACTCGCCGCGCGGACCATGCGGATCACCGCCGAGCGGGACGCACTGCGCGACGCGCTAGGGCGCTGCGGGATCGCGGTGCCGCGCAGTCACGCGAACTTCCTGTACCTGCCGGGACCCGGTGTGGCCACCGCGCTGCGGCGGGCGGGCATCGCCGCCAAGGCGTATCCAGATGGGAGCGCGCGCATTGCGGTTGGTGATCCGGTAGCGGCGCACGCTGTTCTGCGGGCGCTCAAGACGCTTCACAAGTAGCCGCGCGCGTCAGGCGGCCACTGCCGCGTCGGGTTCCTCCGCCTGCTTGGCCCAGCGTTGGGCCAATGCGGCGCAGGTGATCAGCTGGATTTGGTGGAACATCATCAGCGGCAGCACGATCAGCCCGACCGGCTGGCTCGCGAAAAGCACCGTCGCCATGGGCAATCCGGTGGCGAGGCTCTTCTTGGAGCCGCAGAACACGATCACGATCCGGTCCGCGCGCGAGAACCCGAAGACCCGGCCGATCAACATGGTCACCCCGATGACGAGCGCGAGCAGCACGCAGCACACCCCGGCCAGCGCGAGGATCCGCCACGGCGAGAGCATGTGCCAGATGCCCTCCACCATGCCCGCGCTGAACGCGCTGTAGACGACGAGCAGGATCGAGCCGCGGTCCACCAGCTTCGTCGGCTCGGCGTACCGGCTGAGCCAGCGGTGCACCTTTGGCCGGATCAGCTGGCCGATGAAGAAGGGCACCAGCAGTTGCAGCATGATGTCGCCGATCGAGGAGAAATCGACGCTGGCCTGGCCCGTGGTGTTCATCAACAGGATCACCAGCAGCGGAGTCACGAAGACACCGAGCAGGTTCGACGCCGTCGCGCTCACGATCGCGCCGGGCACGTTGCCCTTTGCGATCGAGGTGAACGCGATCGAGGACTGCACGGTGGACGGCACCAGGCACAGGAACAGCAGCCCGGTGTACAGGTCGTCGGTCAGCACGCCGGGCACCAGCAGGTGCGCCGCCAGCCCGAGCAACGGGAAGAGCACGAAGGTGCTGGCCAGCACGACGACGTGCAGCCGCCAATGGGTGAGCCCCGCCAGCGCCTCCTTCGGCGAGAGCCGGGTGCCGTACAGCAGGAAGAGCAATGCGATGGCAATCTTCGTCAGCACACCGACTACGTCGGCAGCGGTACCCCGGGCGGGAAAAACGCTGGCCAGGGCAACCGTAGCGAGGATCGACAGGATGAAACCGTCGATATAGAACTTGCTGAGGAATCGCACAACACACGCTAACGCCGCGACTGTGCCCTGATCGAACCGAGAAGTACGTATTTCGTCACACCATGGGATGTCTGGGCATACTGGAAATATACGAACGTTCGTCCGTACACTTGCCCAAAGCGATACGAACGAAGGAACGACGATGAAGATCCGCCGACTGGGCTGGGCAGGCGTGGAAGTCGAATTCGACGGCGCCACACTGGTGATCGACGCCGTACAGGACAGCGAGCTGCTGCGCGGTGCACTGCCGGACGGCGCGTTGACCACCCCGCAGCCCGCGAATGCCGCACTGGTCACCCACCTGCACCTCGATCACGCCGATCCCTCCGGGCTGTCGCGCATCCTGGCGGCCGACGGCATTGTGCTGCGCCCCGAGCCGATGGTGGGCAGCGGCGACGATCTCGCGTGGACCGCCGCAGCCGAAAAGGGCTTCGCCGCACACGATCTGCCGACCAGGGTGATGACGGAGTGGGCAACCACCGCCATCGGCCCGTTCGACGTGACCGCGGTACCCGCCGTCGACGGACTCGGCGACCCACAGCTGAACTGGGTCGTCGGCGCCGGCGGCCACCGGATCTTCCACGGCGGCGACACGCTCTTCCACGGCATGTGGTGGCTCATCGCCCGCCGCTGCGGCCCGTTCGATGTCGCGTTCCTACCGATAAACGGTGCGGCAGTGGACTTTCCACACTTGCAACCGGCAAGCCCGTTGCCCGCAGTGCTCACGCCGGAGCAGGCCGTGCTGGCGGGGCACCTACTCGGCGCACGTACTGTCGTTCCGATCCACTTCGGCTTGGACCGGCCCCCGTACTACGTGGAGGTCGACGATTCGCTGGCCGAGTTCCGCGCCGCCGCTGCGGATCTCGGTGTGCACACCACTGTGCTGGCACCTGGTGAATCGCTGCAACTCTGCGATATGGCAACGAACCGGAGCGAATAGGCCCTGCTCACGGATGCACGGCGAATAAGCGTGGCACACGGCGGTACCCGCTATGAGCGTCTGCGGAGCAACAACTTTCGGGTGCGAGAAGAAGCGGCGCCGCTGAGCGCAACGCCCACGTACTCGGCGAAAGCCGTTGCGTCCGCGGCGGTCGACGTCTTGGGCTTGTCCGCGGCCCAAGCTATGAAGCGCGCGGTGAAGTCCGCACCGCAGGCGTGCGCCAGCAATGGGAAGCGGCGCGCGACCTCGCCTGCGCGTTTGCGCAGCAACGCCCGTGCCGCCGCGGCGACGGCTTCGGTATCGAAACCGTCCGGCACCGGGCTCCCCGCCACCAGTGCCCGAACCAACGCCGCCTGGCGCTCGGCGAGCAGAGCGGTATCGACATCCAGCGGCTGCGGATTCATGTGCGCGCCGAACGCGCGCGTCCGGTGATCAATGGTCGGTGCGCGGCCGCGGCGATCGCATCGAGTTCGTCGAGGAGCTCGGCGGCGGGTGGATAGTTGCCGTCGCGTTCCAGCATCAGCGGCACCGGGTGCATGTCGGTGAAAGCACCTACGAGAGCGAGGACTTCGGCGGGGATCGGATCGGTGTGCGTGTCGTGGTAGCGGCCGTCGGCATCGTGCCCGCCCGCGACGTGACAGTAGGCAACGCGATCCGTCGGCAGCCGCAGCAATTCGGTAAGCGGATCGCGGGCGCGGTTGCGGGCGTTCGCGTAGACGTTGGCGATGTCGACCAGCAGATAGACGCCGGTCCGGTCGACGAGCTCGGCGAGGAACTCCGAGTCGGTGTATTCGTCGTCGGGCCAGTCGAACAGTGCCGCGATGTTCTCCACCGCGAGCGGCACATCGAGCACCGCCTGGGTGCGGGATATGTTGCGCACCAACACATCCAGCGCCGCCTTGGAACGCGGCACCGGCAGCAGATGCCCTGCCTCGACACCACCCGCGCGCACGAAAGCGACATGCTCGCTCACCAGCGGCGCACCGAGCGCTTCGGCGCACGCGGCGAGATGCTCGATCCGGTGCTCGTGCAACGGTTCGGCGCCACCGAGCGACAACGAAATACCGTGCGGCACAATCACGGTCCCGCCCGCGCGCAAGGCTGCAAGTTCGGCGGGAATCGTGAGCTCCGACCTGCCGAGCAGCCGCCGCCGGACCGGTAGCGACTCCGCGATCACCTCCGCGAACCCCAACCCGTCCAGCTCCGCGAGCACGCCGCAGATCTCCGGCCGCCAGCCGATCCCGAGCGCGCCGTCCGGCAGGGGTCCGCTCATCCGCGGGCTCCGGCCGCTGCCGTGGTCAGCCGCCACAGCCGCCGCCACCACCCCCGCAGCCGCCACCTCCGCCACCGCCGTCACCACCACCACCGCTACCGCCGTCGCCGCCCGACGAGCTCGGTGGCTCGACGGCACTCGCGAGACCGGGGTCCAGCGACAACAGCGCGGCGCCGCCGAAGATCGCCGCGGCAAGTGCGGCACTTTCGGCGCCGTACGTGGCATAAGCAGGCGAATTGGACGGCCGCAGATGCGCATTGCTACTGGTCGCGTTCTTGCGGGCCAGCCTGCCGAGTGGTGTCAGCCGCGGTTTGGCCACCAAGAAGAAATAGCAGAACGCCTGCACCACCAGGGCGAGCACGAGGAACGCGACCGGGTTGTGGTTCAGCGTCCCTGCGACGAACCGCACCACACCGACCGCTCCGACGATCAGCACCGGCAGCCCGGCGTCCCGCAGGCTGCGCCGAAAAGCCGCGTCGGGAAAGTAGCCGCGCTTGATCATCGAGTCGCGCAGCGGACCGAGCGCCGCCGCCGAGCCTGCGGTCAGCGCGGCGACCGTCGGCTTGGCCCCGGCGGCGATCCGTTCGTAGATCGACCGGGTGAACGGATCCAGTTGCCTGCGGTCCTCGGCGTTCAGCGGCCTCGCCGGCGCCGCGGCGGAGTCGATGAGGTCGTGGCTGCGCAGCCGGGCCAGCGCGGTCAGCGCCGCCCGGCGGTCGTCGAACAGCATGGCGACCTCAGGCAGTGAGAGCTCTGTGCCCGGTCGTTCGATACCGCGGGTATCGACGGCCCCGCGGGTCACCCGCAGCCGCATCCACAACCCGAGCAGCACCGCGATGGCCACGCACGGCCAGTACAACGCCATGAAATCCGGTCCGGAGATCCCCCAGGTATCGCCCGCGGCCATCAGGTCCAACACAGTCATCTCTACCCCGAAATCACGCCGGTACTGCAACGCCCCAAGTATGGACCGCCGGTAACGATGCCGACAGGGTTGGACCCGAAACGTAACTCGGCCGATCTTTCACACCCGTCGCCACAGCCCTGTGGATAGCTGGGGATGATTCGATGGTGTGGTGATGCGACGCAAGTACCAGGTGAACGCCGCACCCGCACGGGGCACCGCGAGCCGCGTGTTGTTCCGCCGCACCCTCGGCAAGCGCGAGCTCATGCTGCGCCAGACGATCATCGAGCCGGGCGGCAGCAGCGGCTGGCACTTTCACGACGGCACCTTGTTCGTGCTGGTCACCAAGGGCGTGCTCGACCATCCCGGCGCGGACTGCGCGCCGGTGACCTATCGCCGTGGCCGATTCTTCCGCGAACCGAGCGGCCCAAATTATCCCCACGTCGCACGTAATCGCGGGTCGGTCGCCGTAAAACTCTGCGTGCTCTACCTCAACCCGGTCGGGAGTCCGCTGTCCCGCAGCGTGCCCGCACCGGACTGCGCCGAGTAGCGGTCAGGTCGCGGGCTGGCAGGCGTCGCGCAGCGAACAAGCACCGCAGGCACTGCCGCAGCCGCCGACTTCGGCGGGCGGGGCGATGGCGGCGGC
>NZ_BJXA01000069.1 GCF_007990755.1 Nocardia ninae NBRC 108245
GGCGGCCAGCGGTCGGCGCTCGGCGCTCGGTGGCCGGCGCTCGGTGGCCGGCCTCGGCGCTCGGCCCTCGGCGGTCGGAGTTGGATGACCGCAGCCGGCGTCGGGAGTCGGGGCCACGACCAAGGCCGGGGATCGAAGGGGCAGGGCAAAGTTCGCGGGCGGAGGTCAGGGTGGGCCAGAGCCGAGGCATCGCCGAGTGCCGACTGGGAATCTCACGGCGGACGGGTTAGCGGCGTCTTCCTCATGTGAGCCTGCAACTCAGATTGTCCGGACATCACGCTTCGCGCTCGGCTGAGCTCCCCTGGCGGGTGGCCGAGGCGACGCGCGGCGACAGTCGTCCATCCCCGAGGTTGCGGAATCTGGCTCCACCCGATGGAGCTCCCCCACCGCACACCGATGCCGAGTTGGCGCGGCTGCTGGTGATGGTGCGGCAAGGCCTGCGCAACGGTACGACCGTCAGCATTGGGCACAGTCGCGACGCCAACTCGGCCGCTGCGGCGAATGCGTTCGCCGCAGCGTGGCGCGAGCGCGGCTGCCACGTGTCAGCCGTCGTCGACTGGCCGGAGGATGCCGCTTCCTGGCTGCGGCAGGCGCGACGGCTCACCGCGGGGACACCCGACGCTTGGGTGATCGCGGCGGAAGTCGCGGGTTTCGTTCAATTGAGCAGACGGCTCATGCACTCCACGGACTGGACCGCGCGACGCACGTTCGCGTTCGGGTCGCTGGCCGATCCGAGGTGTGGTGCGCTGGCGGGCGTCGGGGTCTTCGAGGGACTGCGCGGCGCTACCCGCGACGGGAAAAGCTGGGAGGTCTGCGGCGACGGGGTCGTGCTCGGTGCCGACTGACCTACTCGGTTTGGTCGTCGATTGTCGCGACGGAGGCGTTCTTCTTGACCGACTCGATGCCGTTCTTGGCTGCGGCCTTGCTCTCGTAGGCCTGGCTCGCGGCGATGACCTCACCATTGGGCGCTTTCAGGCGCCAGCGGGTCTTCGAGGCCTTGTCCGTGTACAACTCGAATTTGGCGGCCATGGTTGCTCTTCTTTCGCTCGACCGGATTAGTCCTGTCATTCGAAGGAGTAACCGTCCAGCTTTTTCTCAATCCTCGCAGCCAGCCGGTTCTGATAGCCGACAGTTTGCCAATGCCAGAGCAGGCCGGCTCACTCACGCGAGATCAGGTGGTCGCCACTTCCTTCCCGAGCGGTTCCGCCGCATGGGTCGCGCCGATCCAGTGCAGCAGGTCGTGGATGGTGTCGTCGGCGAGGCGGTAGCGAACGATGCGGCCGTGTTTGGCGGCGGCGACCCAACCCTGTTGGCGGAGAAGGCGTAATGCGTGCGAGACAGCAGTGCCGGACATGCCGACCGCGGCGGCCAGGTCGCTGACGCTGATGTCGGGGGCGTGGTGCAGGCACAGCAGCAGCCGGAGCCGGTTGGCGTCGGACAAGAGCTCGAAACGGTTCGCCCAGCGCTCGATGCCTGCGATAGCCAAACCCGATGCGGCGCGGTCGGCGTGATCGGGATCCAGCGGAATGCTCACTGCCACACGTCTACTCTGCCGTTCCTGGTCGAGTACGACCAGCGCTTGTGAACATCGGAACATCTGTTCAGCTGATCAGGTATCGCGGGTATCGTCTCGACAAGTGAGCAGCACAACCCAGGCCATGCACATGAGCGACGGCATCGTCGACGCGCCGACCTCGTTGATCTTCGCGGTGATCGCGGTCGCGGGCCTGGGCTTCGCGGCGTGGCGGGCTCGCGTCGAGCTGGACGAGCGGGCCGCACCGATGGCCGGTCTGGTGGCGGCGTTCATCTTCGCGGTGCAGATGGTGAACTTCCCGATCCTGCCGGGAGTGAGCGGGCATCTGCTCGGCGGCGCGCTCGCCGCAATTCTGGTCGGGCCCTACGTCGGGGCGCTGTGCGTGGCGATTGTTCTTGTCGTGCAGGCGCTTCTGTTCGCCGATGGCGGGCTGACCGCGCTGGGCACGAACATCACGAACATGGCGTTGATCGGGGTCGCTGTCGGTTACACGGTCGCCCGCCTCGTGCTGCCGGTGCTGGCTCGGCGGCGCGCTGACGCTGGGATCGGGATTGTCGGATTCGTCGCGGCGTTTGTCGGGACCGTCGGCGCGGCTTCGGGTTTCGTCGTCGAGTACCTGATCGGCGGTGCGGCGGGCTCGACCGTCGGTGCGGTCACCGGATACATGCTGATCACTCACGCGCTGATCGGCGTCGGGGAGGGCATCATCACCGCGATCACGCTCGTCGCCGTGGTCAACGCTCGACCCGATCTCGTTTACCTGTTGCGGGTCGGCGGCCAACGCCGCACCGCCGCAACACCATTGCGGCCTAAGCTCTCGATGACCGGGTTCCTGTTGGCGTTCGCCGCGGTGGCCGTGCTCGTCGCGGGTCTGCTGTCCTACGTGGCGAGTTCGCAGCCGGATGGGTTGGACGCGACCACGCAGCGCGGCTGCACCGTGGTCCAGGTGGACGGCACCGAAGAGCTGCAGGGCGACTGCATCGCCAAGAACGCGCAAGACCACCATTTCGCGAACTCACCACTGGCCGACTACACGATCGACGGCAACGACAAACTGACCGGTGTCGCAGGCATTCTCGGGGTGGCTGCGGCTTTCGCGGTGCTGTTCGCAGTGGTGAACCTGATCCGGGCGGGACGACGGAAAGACACGGCCGTGGCGACCGAGTCGGGGTCGACGTAGGTGACGGTCGCCAGTCACCGCCTGTATCTGCCGGGAAGTTCACCGGCGCACCGGGTACCGGCCGAAGTAAAGATCGTCTGCGCGGTGCTCGCCGTCTTCGCCGTCGTGGCGACCCCGCGAGAACTGTTCTGGCCCTTCGGCTGTTACGCGCTCGGCTTGGTCGCGCTCTGGCGCTGGGCGGATATCCCGTTGCGCTGGATCGCGCCGCGGCTGCTGATCGAACTGCCCTTCGTAGTGCTAGCGGTCCTGCTGCCGTTCGCGGCGGGTGCGCCGAGGACGACGTTTCTCGGGCTGTCACTGTCGACCACTGGGCTGTATGCCGCGTGGGGCCTTGTCGCGAAAGGGACCATCGGCGTGGGAGTTTCGCTCACCTTGGCCGCTACGACGAATGTGCGCGAATTGCCGGCCGGCCTGACCAGACTGCGCGTGCCCGGCATGATCGTCACCATCGTCGTGTTGATGCTCCGGTACGTCGACCTACTGCTCGAGGAAGCCGGTCGGATGCGTTTGGCGCGGATTTCGCGCGGCGACGACCCGCGAACCCTGCGCCAAGCAGGTGCGACCGCACGCGGTGCGGGCACCTTGTTCCTGCGTTCCTACGAACGTGGGGAACGCGTCCATCTGGCGATGCTGTCGCGCGGGTTCACCGGTGCCGTACCGGATTTCGGCACCAAGCCCGCTACGCCGAGGCAATGGGTGCTCGGCTGCCTGCCCGCCGCCGTGGCGGTCTGGATCTGCCTGACAGCCTGGGTTGTCCAGTGACCGACTCCACCACCGTGATGGCCTGCGCAAACCTGGCACCATGGGGTGTCCGATGACCGACATGACGATGTCCGCTGCCGCTGCGGCCTGCGCCTGCCCGACAGCGCGGGTTATCCGATTCGACTCGACTCCCGCGGTCGCGATGCTCTGCACCCATCAGACCGCCTGGGTGCTCCGATGACCGAATCGGCAACGCCCGCAGTACGTCTGGTCGACCTGACGTTCGCCTATCCCGACGGCACCGGCGCCCTGCACGGCGTGAACCTCGACATCGCCCCCGGCGAACGGGTCGCCGTCCTGGGCCCCAACGGTGCCGGGAAATCCACCCTGATGCTGCACCTGAACGGCGTGCTCACCCCGGCATCCGGCGAGGTGCGGATCGGCGGAATCCTATTGGACCGCAGCACCGTTCGCGCCATCCGCCAACGCGTCGGCCTGGTCTTCCAGGACCCCGATGACCAGCTGTTCATGCCGACCGTCGAACAAGATGTCGCCTTCGGACCCGCCAATTTCGGTATCCGCGGCGCGCAGCTCACCGAAAACGTTCGAGACGCCCTCGCCGCAGTGGGCATGTCGGATCGAGCCGAGCGCTCCCCTACCCAACTCTCGGTCGGCGAGCGCCGCCGCGCCGCCTTGGCCACCGTATTGGCCTGCCGGCCAGAAGTACTCGTCTTGGATGAACCCGCCGCCAACCTCGACCCCGTAGCGCGACGCGAGCTGGCGGACGTACTGACCACCCTGCCGACCACCATCCTGATGGTCACCCACGATCTCCCCTATGCCCAGCGCATCTGCGATCGCGTGGTGATCCTCGACGCAGGACGCATAGTCGCCGACGGTCCCACCGACGAAATCCTCGATGACGCAGCGCTTCTGACCGAACATCGCCTCAGCTGAGCCGCTCGAGCGGACCATGACCCGGACCGTTGGAGTCCTGCACCGGCACCTTGTCTGGACAGATCCTTGCGGTAATCTTTGGCCTGGCCGACGGGGCGGCCTCCGCACATAACGTCGGAAGATGGCTTCAGCTGATGACGAATCGGGACGCACTGGGCGGGAAATATCATTTCGCCGCCCTGGCCGAGGACACCGCGATCGACCTGGCGCTGGCGCTGCTCACATACGGCTTCGCATACGTGGGTGTGTCGCCCCGGCAGCGAGAGTGGATGGTCACCGTCTTCGATGAGGGACCCTACTCAGCCGACGAGCTGGGCGAGCGCACGATGACAGCGGTCCGCAAAGCCGCTGCCGCGATCGCGCGCGAGAACGGCGCTCGATCGGCCGGAGCGTTGATCGAGTACGTCGAGGACGTAGGCGAAGGTATCGCAGACGCCGACCTACTGTTCCGCAATCCCGGTGTGCGCCCGCCGATCCCGTTGCTCCAACCGCTTCCCGATCCTCCGCCGGACGCCCACTGGGAGCTGCCTGCCGACGTGGTCCCGTCGGCCGACGCGTTACTGCCCACCGACGAACTGGGCAGTCTCGGCGACATCGACTGGCCGATCGTGTCGCACGACGACCTGGACGACATCCCAGGCGACGTCCCTGCGCTCTTCGCCGCGCTGCGACGGGAAGACGCGGACTGGGAGTGGCTGCTCGCCGAGCTGTGCTACGTCCATCTACTGCCGCACGGAACCTGTTATCCGGCGACGCCGATCGGGATGCGGCACCTCGCCAGGCTCGCGGCGCCCGGCACACTGCCCGCCCGGCGCAGGGTGCAACTGTACGAACAGATCGTCCGCGGCGCGGGCACGATGATGCGACAGGTCATCGAGCAGGCTTTTCGCGCGCAAAATCCCGAGTTCCACCCCGCCGTAGCCGAACTCGGCCGGCGAATACACCTTGCGATCGATTGCGAAGCGCCGTGGCTATTGGCACGCTGGGATGCCGAACCCCCAGCCGCTCGATACCTGCTGGCAGTACTGGCGGCCCTCTACCCGCATCACGGACGCCACCTCCGCGACCACATCGGGACAATGGCGGCCGACTTCCCTGGGACAAGGCAAAGTGCTTACCTGCTCCTCGCCGAAGCGGTCCTGCGCGACGACGAGGAACGAACGGCAGCCCTGGTCGCCGAGATCTCGGCATGGGCCCGGCTCGAACTCGATGACATCGGCCTCACCCCGCAGCAGACAGCCGCCTTCATCCTCACCGACTGCCGCAGATAGATCCTCGACCGCTCCGAGCGGCGACCGGCGCCGACGAGCTCAGGCGCCGCGACCGGTGCGCTGCTGGAGCTCATCGATCAGCTCCGACGCCTGCGCTTTGGTCAACCCCTCCGGCACTTCCTCGCCCGCCTCCTGGGCCAGGGTCTGCAGGTAGGACTGCTGAGGTCCGGTCATCGGCTCGTCACCGGTGGTCCACTGCTCGGGATCCTTCTCCGGATTCGGCTGCACCATCATCGCTCCTCACACTCGACAGAACGCATGTTCGACCCCTACATACCCGGATCGTCGTCCCTCAACCACCGCAGCCGTCCGGCGGTCACCGTGGTGCAACCGAATGGAGATCTCCGGATCAGGACAGCTTCAGCGACCGTCCGATGATTTCCTTCATGATCTCGGTGGTGCCGCCGTAGATCGTCTGCACGCGAGCGTCCATGTACGCCTTGGCGATCGGGTATTCCTTCATGTAGCCGTAGCCGCCGTGCAACTGCAGGCAGCGGTCGATGAGCTCGACCTGCTCCTCGGTGCTCCACCACTTGGCCATGGCAGCGTCCTCGACCGAGAGCTTGCCGTTGTTGAGGTCCTCGATGAAACGGTCGACCAGCACGCGGACCGCGGTGGTCTTGGTGGCCAGTTCGGCGAGGACGAAGCGGGTGTTCTGGAAGGTGCCGATGGGCTTGCCGAACGCCTTGCGGTCGCGCACGTACTGGATGGTCATGTCCAGGCACGCTTCCATGGCGGCGGCGGCCATCACGGCGATGGAGAGGCGCTCCTGCGGGAGGTTCTGCATCAGGTGGATGAAGCCGGCACCTTCCTGACCGAGCAGGTTGGCGGCGGGCACCCGAACGTCGGTGAAGCTCAGTTCGGCGGTGTCCTGCGCCTTGAGGCCGAGCTTGTCCAGGTTGCGGCCGCGCTCGAAGCCGGGCATGTCGCGCTCGACGACGAGCAGACTGAAGCCCATCGCGCCCTTCTCGGGGTCGGTCTGCGCGACCACGATGACGATGTCTGCGTTGATGCCGTTGGTGATGAAGGTCTTGGCGCCGTTGAGCACCCAGTCGTCACCGTCGCGGACCGCGCGGGTCTTGATGCCCTGCAGGTCGGAGCCGGTGCCCGGCTCGGTCATCGCGATGGCGGTGATGATCTCGCCCGAACAGAAGCCGGGCAGCCAGCGCTGCTTCTGCTCCTCGTTGGCCAGTTCCAGCAGGTACGGCGCGATCACATCGTTGTGCAGGGCGAAGCCGAGACCGGAGTACTGGCCGCGGACCGACTCCTCGGCCACGATCGCGTTGTAGCGGAAGTCCTTGACCCCGCCGCCGCCGTACTCCTCAGGCATGGCCATGCCGAGGAAGCCCTGCTTGCCCGCCTCGAGCCAGACCGCGCGGTCGACGATCCCCTGCTCTTCCCACTCAGCGTGGTTCGGCGCGACATGCTGATCGAGAAACTTGCGGAACGACTCCCGGAACAAATCGTGCTCGGGTTCGAACAGTGTGCGCTCCACACCAACCTCCTAGGGACAACACCCGGCCGGTCCACACCGACCCGTCGTTGCCTAATACGGTACCCGGAACGAGAATCGCAGTTCACTTCTGGGGCAGAATCCTGAAGTGACCAGGCGTGAAGTCACGGCGCGCGGAAGAAGACCGAGATTCTCGACAAACCACGGCGGGCGCGGCAGTGTCCGCAACCACACAGTTCCGACGCGGTGTTCACCCGCTGTCCAACTCTTGGTGAACGTCACCATGCGACGGTGGGGCCATGGCGGCGACCCTCATCGCGACGGCTCCGACCGGTTCCGTTGCCTCATCCTCGAGTCCGACAGCCCTGCCCCCGGCCCGACCGGTGGAGCGTCTCGGGTTGGCGGTGCTGCTGCTCGGAACCGCGCTCGCGTACCTGTGGCACATCACCGTGAACGGTATGGGCAACAACTTCTACGCCGGTGCGACCTGGGCCGGCTCGCGGAACTGGAAGGCGCTGCTGTTCGGCTCGCTCGATCCGAGCAACTTCATCACCGTCGACAAGCCGCCGGTGTCGCAGTGGGTGATGGGGTTGTCCGGGCAGCTGTTCGGGTTCAGCAGTGCGAGCATGCTCGTTCCGCAGGCGTTGATGGCGGTTGCCGCGGTCTGGTTGTCGTATGCGGCGGTGGCGCGGGCGACCGGCAGCCGCGGCGCCGGGCTGCTCGCCGGAGTGGTGCTCGCGGCAACGCCGGTGGTGGCGTTGATGTTTCGGTTCAACAATCCGGATGCGGTGCTGGTCTTGCTGATGACGGCGGGCGGCTACTGCACGATCAGGGCACTGGAGCGGGCGAACGGGCGGTGGCTGATGCTGGCCGGTGTCGCGCTCGGGTTCGCGTTCTTGACGAAGTTGCTCGAAGGGTTGATGGTGCTGCCCGCGCTGGGGATCGCGTACCTCGTGGTCGCGCCTACTTCGCTGCGGAATCGATTGTGGCACTTGGTCGGTGCCAGTGCGGCGTTGATTGTTTCCGCCGGTTGGTATGTGCTGCTGACCATTCTGTGGCCTGCCTCGTCGCGGCCCTATCTTGCGGGGTCGACGGACAACACGTTCATGGATGCGGTGCTCGGCTACAACGGATTCGGGCGCTTCCTGGGTGACACTCCGGCGTCGGGTCAGATCGCGTTGCCGACCGGTTATCAAACACCGCCGGGGCTGTTGCAGAGCTTCAATGATTTCGGATCGCCCGGAGTCGGCCGACTGTTCCTGGGCGAGAGCGGTTTCGAGATCTCATGGCTGGTTCCTGCGGCTCTACTGGCGTTCGTGGTGGTGCTGGTTG
The DNA here is from genome assembly GCF_007990755.1 of Nocardia ninae NBRC 108245. Lineage (GTDB taxonomy): Bacteria > Actinomycetota > Actinomycetes > Mycobacteriales > Mycobacteriaceae > Nocardia > Nocardia ninae. Next base: position 8,430 of record NZ_BJXA01000069.1, read on the forward strand.
CGCGGTGGAGCGCGCCGCGTACTGATCAGATACGTGGTGCCGCACTGGTTTTCGGGCTGTGGCTGATCACCATGGGTGGCGCCTTCAGTGCGATGAAGGCTATCGAGCACTCGTATTACACGTTGACGCTCGCGCCCGCCGTGGCCGGGTTGGTGGCGGTCGGGGTGCACGAGCTGTGGCGACGGCGCGATGAGCTTTTCGGCAGGCTCGGTGCCGCCGCGCTGGTGCTGACCATGGGATTGTGGTCTTTTGTTGTGCTGCAACGGAATTCGGATTGGCTGCCGTGGTTGCGCTGGACCGTCGCGGGGACGGCGGTGGTCGCGGCGCTCGGGCTGCTGGTGACGGCGATTCCGGCGACGGCCGGCCGGCGAACCGCTCGGGCCAGAGCGACCGCGCTGTTGGTTATCGTCGGCGTGTTCGCCGGGCTCGGTGGATCGACGGCCTATGCGGCGGCCACCCTGCCGCAGGCACATGTCGGTCGCAGTCCCGTCGTCGGACCGGCCAAACCCGTCGAGACCGGGATCGAGGCGCTCATCCATCGGCAGACGCAGAACTTCGCCGACGGAGGCGCGTTCACCAACCCGCAGCTCGTCACCATGCTGATGAGCACCACGACGAAATGGTCGGCCGCGGTCGATCGCGGTTCGATCGCCGCCGCGCTGGAATTGGCCAGCCGCACCCCGGTGATCGCTATCGGCGGGTTCGCGGCAGAGGACCCGGTACCAACGCTAGAGGAGTTCCAGCAGATCGTGGCCGACCATCAATTGACCTACTACCTGGTGCAGGAAATGCAGCTGCCCGCGTCCTGGAAAGTCGGCGGCCAGCCCGGCGCCGCCACACCGTCCGCGCCCGAAAAGCCTTGGCAGGTGACCGGAAAGCCGGAGATCGCAACCTGGGTGAGCCACCACTACACCGCCACGCACATCGGCAATATCGCGATCTACGACCTGACGCCGCATCCGAATTAGACGATCAGCGCTGGATCCAGTCCCGCATGCGGCCGAACAGGGTGCGGCCGGAGTCGCGTTCGCGTTCGGTGAAGAGGAATTTCAGCTCCTCCTCCAGGGACTTGCGGACTACGTCGCGCAATTCCTCTGCAGCCGTGCCGATGTCGTCGGCGTCGCGCCAGGGAGCCGGGTCTATCGGGGTGCCCGCGGAGAAGTAGAAGCGTTCGGGGCGTGGCAGGACGGTCGGGCCGAGGCCGCGCAGCAGCGGGGGTGTCAGTTCGGGGTTGATGCCGAGGGCTTCGACGGTCCAGCGCAGCGGGCGCAGCAGCGGGTGGTCGCCGTCGATCACGATGTCGTAGGCGTCGTCGACGCCGATCATCGCGATCGGCACGATCGGCGCGCCCGCTTCGATCGCCATCCGCGCGAAGCCGGTGCGGCCCTCCCATTTGAGGAGGTACTTCTCGTTCTTGCGGCGCACCGCTTCCCGTCCGCCACCGGGGAAGACGATGACGGCCTCGCCGCGCTTCAGCAGCACGAGGCAGTTGCCGCGGGTGCCGCGGACCGCGCCGTAGCGGTGCAGGAAGTGACGCACGCCCGGGACCGCGATCAGCACGTGTTCGGCGAGCCCGCGGATCAGGCGACCGCGGCGGCGCAGCACCTCGGGCAACAGCAGCGGTGCGTCGATGCCACCCATCAGGTTGTGATTGCCGACCGGCAGCACGGGCCCCTCGGTAGGGATGTTGTCGAGTCCGTAGAACCGCGGACTGGTCCACGCCCGCAACGGCGAGAGCAACGCCTCGATTACCCGCAGATCGCTGTCGCTCAGCGAAACCGCCAGTGGAGCCCCGTCACTGAGCGCAGGCTTCTCCAGCACCGACGCCCCGGACGCGCCCTCCACGGAACCAACCGAACCCGAACGGTCGTGCGACATACATCCCTCCTGATGTCGCCCCGAACGATACCGTAACGAATTCCACTGTGCCGCATCATATGTGAGAGCCAACACAGTCCACCCGGTCTGCTATGAGCTTCGGCGCACCCTCCCCCGGCGACAAAACCACCACCAGCCTGCCACGCAGCACCCATCCCCCAACCCAAGAGTTTGCTGTCAATTCGTGCGCAACCACACAACGGTGCCAGACGCGCATGGCTCGAATGCGCCAACCACCCTGTGTGCGCATGCCAGTCGTCCCGCCGACACTCACAGCGTCCCAGCCTCGACCAGCGCCCACCGTTTCTTCTGCCGCAAAAGAAACCGCCAGCAGCCCCCGCTCATCTCCGCTCCGACCGCCTTCGACGGCACGCGAGTGCTCCTGCAAGCCAGCCGTCAGCAGACCAAGGGTCACAGACAGGATCATGATGGCGCCAACCGCGAATGGGAACGCCATAAGGTCCCGCACAGTCATGGCCACCCCGTCGAACGGGACACGACGGCGACGAAACGCGAGTGAGCGTGCCATCACGTCCCGCGCGCCGATTAGCAACCCGCTCAACGGGACATGACGGCAGCAAAAGCGAGGAAGCACGCCAGAGTGTCCCGCTCGACGATCGGCTGCTCACCAAACGGCCCATGCCGGCGGCGGAACGCGAGTAGGCGCGCCATGACGTCCCGCTCACTGGTGGTCGGCCCGTCGAGCGGGACCCGGCGGCGCAAACGCGAGGAAGCACGCCAGAGTGTCCCGCTCGATGATCGGCAGCCCTCCGAACGGGACATGCCGGACGGCAGCCCTACTGAGGCGCTCAGCAGCGTCCCGTCTCGCTGCCCGAGTCTTTAGACGTGGAACAGACAGCCAGCACATGGCTACTCGCCCCTTGCTGGCTGTCGAGCCGCGGTCTCACCAACGGGACGTGACGCGGCAACCTCGAGTAGGCACGCCATGGCGTCCCGCTCGACGATCGGCAGCTCACCGAACGGCACATGACGGCGGCGAAACGCGAGTAGGCGCGCACTGATGTCCCGCTCGGTGGTCAGCAGCCCGCCGGATGGGACATGACGGCGGCGAAACACGGGTGGTCGCGGCCTGGTGTACCGGGCGGTGACGATCGTTGCAGCTGTCGCCTCAGTGCGGAGCGGACGTGGCCCTGCGGGCGCTACTCGTCTCGTCGGCTGGCACACCAGCTGTCCCACCGAGCGGGACATGGCAGCGGCGAAAGCGAGTGGGCACGCCAGGGTGGCCTGTCCGACGACGATCCCGATGCGGGCTGATCGCCGTGCGCGGAGCAATGATCTGCGCCGCACATGGCTGCTCGCCTCTTGCTGGCTGTCGCGCCGACGCGCGGTCCCGCGAACGGACATGATGGCACCAGAACACGAGTGGGCGCGCCGTGAGGTCCCCGTCGGGGATGGTCGGCCGCCGAACGGGACGTAAAGGCGGCGAACGCGAGTAAGCGCACCACCCATGTCCCGCTCGGTGATCAGCAGCCCGCCGAATGGGACGTGATGGCGGCCGTGAAAGCTACCGGGCTGATCGCCATGTGTGGAGCAACGGTCTGCGCCACACATGGCTGCTGCCTGCTGGCGGCCGCACCGTCCAGACCTGGGGACTACTCCCCGACGTGCCCGTTGGATTCCGGGTCGACCGCGCCACCGGCGTGGGCGAACTCGGACAGGGCCGCAGCCAGTGAGTGGGGGACGCGGGCGTGGACTCGGGTGCCACCTTCCTCGTGGGTGGAGTCGAGGATGCGGCCGTCGGCGTGGATGCGGGCGAGGAGGTCGCCGCGGCTGTAGGGGACGAGGACACTGACTTCGACGTCGAGGCCGCCGAGCACTTCGGCCAGGCGGTCGCGGAGGGTGTCGATACCGAGGCCGGTGTGTGCGGAGACGAAGGCGGCGTCGGGCAGCTGGCCGCGCAGGCGAGTGAGCGCCATCGGGTCCAGTGCGTCGATCTTGTTGACCACCAGCAACTCCGGCGGGGCGGGGGTGCCCTGCTCCTTGATCACCTCGGTGATCACCTCGCGGACCGCCTTGATCTGTTCGGCGGGCAGCGCGTCGGAACCGTCGACGACGTGCAGCAGCAGATCGGCGCCGGTCACCTCCTCCAGCGTCGACCGGAACGCCTCGACCAGCTGGGTCGGCAGGTGCCGGACGAAACCGACGGTGTCGGTGAACACGACTTCGCGGCCGTCGTCGAGATCGGCGCGACGGGTGGTCGGGTCCAAGGTCGCGAATAGCGCGTCCTGCACCAGCAGCCCGGCGCCGGTGAGCGCGTTCATCAGGCTGGACTTGCCCGCGTTGGTGTAGCCGACGATCGCCACCGACGGGATGCCGCTGGAATTGCGGCGAGCCCGCATGGTGTCGCGCGCGGTCTTCATCTCACGGATCTCGCGGCGCAGCTTGGCCATCCGCTCGCGGATGCGCCGACGATCGGTCTCGATCTTCGTCTCACCGGGACCACGCAGGCCCACACCGCCGCCGTTGCCGCCGGCCCGACCACCGGCCTGCCGGGACATGGACTCACCCCAGCCGCGCAGTCGCGGCAGCATGTATTCCATCTGCGCCAGCGCGACCTGCGCCTTGCCCTCGCGGGAGGTGGCGTGCTGGGCGAAAATGTCCAGGATCAGCGCGGTCCGGTCGATGACCTTGACCTTGACGACCTTCTCCAAAGCGGTCAGCTGCGCGGGCGTCAGTTCACCGTCACAGATCACGGTGTCGGCGCCGGTTTCCAGCACCACGGCGCGCAACTCTTCGGCCTTGCCGGAGCCGATGTAGGTGGCCGGGTCCGGCTTGTCCCTGCGCTGGATCAGCCCTTCGAGCACCTCGGACCCGGCGGTCTCGGCGAGCGCGGCCAGTTCGGTCATGCTCGCGTCGGCCTGCGCGGCGCTGCCCGCGGTCCACACACCGACCAGCACGACCCGTTCCAGGCGCAGCTGCCGGTACTCGACCTCGGTGATGTCGGTGAGTTCGGTGGACAGCCCGGCGACTCGGCGCAGCGAACTACGCTCATCGAGCTGCATCTCGCCCACGGTGGGGTCGGCGCTGGTCCATCCGCCGGACCGCTTCATCCGCGCGGCGTGCTCGGCGACCACATCGCCGGTCTCGGCCTCGTCGGCCGGTACGTCGGTCGCGGCATCGTCGAGCTGGATGTCGTCATCGGCCGTCTCGGTGAAGTCGTCGGCCGGAGTGAATTCATAAACTTTAGATTTCGTCATACAAGATCCATGATCCCACGATGCACCGACATGGCGCATTCGGATATTCGGCACAGCGTGTTGGACCGAGCTGACCGGGTCAGAGCTGCTGCCACCAACCCTCGGAGATCGTCCCCGACGCAACCAGCACCGACGGCCCACGCAGCGAAGCACTACCGCCCGCGAACCCGACGGTGACCTCGCCACCGGGGACCCGCACGCGAACCTCCCCCGTATCGGAGGCGATCCGGAATCCCTCGCGAACCAGCGCCGCCGCGGCAGCAGCGACGGTTCCGGTTCCACAGGAACGGGTTTCGCCGACCCCACGCTCATACACCCGCATATCGACCGAACGCTCGGCGTCCAGTGCGGTCAAAATCTCCACGTTGACGCCGTGCGGAAAAAGATCCGGGTCATAACCGGGCGGCACAGTGAGGTCGAGCTTGGCCAACCCATCCGCGGACAGCTCGGGATCAACACAAGCCAGGTGCGGATTCCCGACATCGATACCGACCCCGGGGTACGCCCAGCCCGCAACAGTCGCAGTGGATTCACCGAGTTCCCGAACGGGCCCCATGTCCACCGTGACCTCACCGTCCACCGCAGTGGCGGAATGCACGACAACCGGCCGCCCACCCGCGCGGCTGACGACAACGAATTCCTTGCTGTCCTCCAGCCCCGAAGCCACCAGATAGTGCGCGAACACCCGCACACCGTTCCCGCACATCTCGGCGATCGAACCATCGGCATTGCGGTAGTCCATGAACCAATCCGCCTCGCCCACCCCCGCGGGCAGTTCGTCGATCACACCCGCCGCACGCAACGCACCGGCTCGCGCCACCCGGAGCACACCGTCGGCACCCAACCCGCGCTGACGGTCGCACAGCGCGCTGACCCGCTCGGCGGTCAGCTCCAGGCGAACCTCGAGGTCCGGCAGCAGCACGAAATCGTTCTGGGTGCCGTGCCCCTTGGTGAACTCGATATCCGACACGTGCGTGTTCTCCCTACCTTGTCGTCATTTGGCAAACGTCCGGCGCTGCCGGGAAATTTCGTACAGTGCCACGGCCGCCGCCGAGGGCGCGCCGAGCGAGCTGGCGGTGCCGCCCATCGGAATGTGCACCATGTCGTCGCAGGCGTCCTGCCAGGCGGCGCTCATCCCGGTGGTCTCGTTGCCGACGACGAGGATGGTGGCCTCGGTGAAGTCGTAGTCGTAGGCCGCGCGCGGTCCGTGCTCGTCGGTGCCGACGATCCGGGTCGGGATGCCGCGACGCACCTGCCTGTCCCGGAATTCGAGCACCTGCGCGGCGCCGGCCGCGCGCAGCACCGGCATCGCGAACAGCGAACCGGTGGACGCGCGCACAGCCTGCGGGTCGTACTGGTCGGCGCCGTGCCCGGTGACGATGACCCCGCTGGCACCGAACGCGTCGGCGGACCGGATCAGCGTGCCGAGATTGCCCGGCGAGTTCGGCCGATCGAACACCACGACCACGGGCGCGTCCTCGCCGGGCTCCCCCGGTTCGAAGGTGTCCAGTTCCTGCTGCCGCGACACCGCGACGGCCACCAATTCCGGTATGCCACCGACTTTTTCGCCGAGCTCGGCCATCAACTCCGGCACCAGCCCGACCTGCGGAACGTCGCTGGTGTCCAGTAACTCCCTGGCCCAGCTGGACAGATCAGGGGTGCCGAGGCGGTAGAGCAGCGTCTCCAGCGGCCAGTCGTTGGCGACGGCCTGGGTGATCGGGCGCACGCCCTGCACCAGGAAGCGCCCGTCGCGGTGGCGTTTGGTCCGGTTGTTCAGGTAGGCCTGCCACACCTGGACCGAGGCATTGCGGGTGCTCACACGTCGGGTCACTGCGGAGTCCGTTCTTTCTCGTCGAGCAGGGCGAGCGCGGTCGCCACCAGATCGGGGGCGGCGCCGTCCACCCAGCGCACCCGTGGGTCCCGCCGGAACCACGAGCGCTGCCGTCGAACGTAGCGCCGGGTGCCGATCAGGGTGCGTTCTTGCGCGTGCTTCATGTCGTATTCGTTGTCGAGATACGCCAGGACTTGTGCGTACCCGATGGCGCGCCGGGCGGTGACGCCGTCGCGCAGGCCCTGGTCGATCAGGGCACGTACTTCGTCGACCAGCCCGGCGGCGAACATCAACTCGGTGCGGCGTTCGATCCGCTCGTCCAGCTCGGCGGTCTCCCGGTCCACACCGATGATCACCGTGCCCCAGCGCGGCCTGCCGATCTCCGGTGCGGAGGCGGCGAACGGCTGACCGGTCAGCTCGACGACCTCGAGTGCGCGCACCATGCGGCGGCCGTCGGTGGGCAGAATGGTGGCCGCCGCGGCCGGATCTGCCTGCCGCAACGCCGCGTGCACGGCGGCGACACCACCCTCGGCGAGCACCGCCTCCCAGCGCGCCCGCACGGCCGGGTCGGTGGCCGGGAACTCCCACTTGTCCAGCAGCGCTTGCACATACATCATCGACCCGCCGACGATGACCGGGACGCGACCGCGCGCCATGATCGCGGCCACGTCCGCGCTCGCTGCGGCCTGATAGGCGGCGACGGTCGCGGTTTCGGTCACGTCGAGCACATCGAGCTGGTGATGCGGGATGTCGCGCCGTTCGGCGACGGTGAGTTTCGCGGTGCCGACGTCCATGCCGCGGTAGAGCTGCATCGCGTCGATGTTGACGATCTCGCCGCCGAGCCGTTCGGCGAGGTCGAGGCCGAGGTTCGATTTACCGGTGGCGGTGGGGCCGACCACGGCGATCGGGGTGATGTCGGAGTCGCTCACGCGGACCTCGCCGGTCGCCACAGGCTCACGTGGTATCCGACCCCGAACGGCGCGTCGCTGTACAGCGTCTCGACCATGGGATCAGTCTCGAACAACCCGGCCAGCATCTGATAGGCGGCCCGCCCGGACATCACGAGTTCCGCGCATAATGCCGGATCCAGCGAGCGCAACGCAGCCCGGTCCCCCGCGGCCAACGCGCGATCGAGATCGTCCTGCACGCCGGCCGCCCGCTCGTCGAGATAGCCGGGCGCTTTCAGCGACAACGTCGCGGCACCGTCGGCCACCACGAGCACGCCGTGCTGCCCGGCCGAACCATTCAGTTCCGCCCGCAATTTCGCACCGAGTTCGACGCAGCGGTGCTCCGGGGTATCGGCGGCAACGATTCTCACTTCCGCGCTGACCGCGGGCGCCACCTGCTCCCGCAACCACCCAGCGATCAACACCGGCAGCGGAAGCTGAGCATCCGGTTCGGCCGTAGCGGTTGCGGAAAGCGCGACCGGGACATCCGCCCCGAAGCCGCGAAACGTACCGACTGTTTCCGGACCGAACACCTGGTCGGCGGCCCCGGTGCCGATTACTGTCCAGCGGTCTGACACTCGCGCGAGCGCCGTCGCGGCGTCGAGCACGGCAGCCCGCAGCACCGCCCGCGGATCGCCCGGATGACCGGGAACCGCGCCTGTCACACCGCCGCAGAGCTCGGGCACCAGGATCGGCGGCGACGGGACCAGGGCGGCAATCGGGAACACGGGCTAACCGTAACCGTTGTGCGGGACACCGATACGCACCGCGGGTACCGCCCAGCTTCGAGTGTCTCTGCCGCAAAGCTGGCCGAGATTGCTACTGTTCGAAGAGCTACAACCCAGGTCATCAGGGGTTGCAATCCCCGTGATTCCGCCGAGTGAGGGCATGGGTCGATGGTCACAAGAGCTCGGACCGGGTTCAATGGGATGAGCTAGGGCGTAACCAGGCAGCCGTGACGCGCGGCAGGGACGAGGAGCAATGACCGACAGCAACGGAACCGCGAAAGCCAGCCCCGGCGCGATGCCGCGCTCTTCCGGTGCCCCGAAACCCGGCGGCTCGATCCAACCTCCCAAGCCGCACGCGACGCCGGGCCAGACCCAGCACCCGCATCCCGTGGTGCCCACCGTCTCCGACCCCAGCGCCTGGGGCCGGGTCGACGAGGACGGCACCGCCTGGGTGAAGACCGCCGAGGGCGAACGCCAGGTCGGCTCCTGGCAGGCCGGTGACGCCGCGGAGGGGCTGGCCCACTTCGGCCGCCGCTTCGACGACCTGGCCACCGAGGTCGCCCTGCTGGAGGCGCGCCTGGCCGCGGGCGCGGATGCCCGCAAGACCAAGGCCGCCGCCGTCGCCCTCGCCGAATCGCTGCCGACCGCCGCCGTCATCGGCGATATCGACGGGCTGGCCAAGCGCCTCGCGGCGATCGCCGAACACTCCGAAGAGGCGGCCGCGCACGCCAAAGAGGAGAAGGACCGGGCACGCCACGAGCACACCGAGCGCAAGGAAGCGCTCTGCGCCGAGGCCGAGAAGATCGCCGCCGAATCCACCCAGTGGAAGGCCGCGGGCGACCGGCTGCGCGAGATCCTCGACGAGTGGAAGTCGATCCGCGGCGTGGACCGCAAGGTCGACGACGCGCTGTGGAAGCGATACTCCAAGGCCCGCGAGGCGTTCAACCGCAGGCGCGGTGCGCACTTCGCCGAGCTCGACCGGGAACGCGCGTCCTCGAAGACCCGCAAGGAAGAGCTGTGCGTGCGCGCCGAGGAGCTGTCCGGCTCGACCGACTGGGTCGGCACCGCGGGCATCTTCCGCGACCTGCTCGCCGAGTGGAAGGCCGCAGGCCGGGCCCCGCGCGAGGCCGACGAGGCACTGTGGCGGCGCTTCAAGAGCGCGCAGGACGTGTTCTTCGCCGCCCGCAACGCCGCCGTCACCGAGCGCGACGCCGAGTTCGACCAGAACGCGGCCGCCAAGGAAGAACTGCTGCAGGCCTACGAGCACATCGACCCGGCCAACGGCTTGGAAGCCGCCCGCGCCGCGCTGCGCGAATTGCAGGACAAGTGGGACGCCATCGGCAAGGTGCCGCGCGAACGCATTCAGGAACTGGAAGGCAAGCTGCGCGCCATCGAGAAGCGGGTCCGCGACGCCGTCGACGCGCAGTGGCGCCGCACCGACCCGGAGGCGATGGCCCGCGCGGCCCAATTCCGGGAGCGGGTAGCGCAATTCGAGGAGCAGGCCGCCAAGGCCCAGGCCGCGGGCAAGGCACGCGACGCGGAGAAGGCCCTCGAACAGGCCAAGCAGTGGCGTGAATGGGCCGAGGCCGCGGAAGGCGCGGTCACCAACCTCTAGTTCGACCTACGACAAAGGGTGGGCCGTCGGCATTGCGCTGACAGCCCACCCTTGTCGATGTCCGAACTCGGTTACTCCCCGGTGAGGCGGCGGCGGTCGCGTTCCTCGGCAGCGGCAGAAGCATTGCGGCGCTGCTCTTCAGCGGCCAGCTGCACCGCGGTACGACTCCAGACCACACGAATCCAGTGGAACGTCAACACGATCGCGGCGATGGTGCCGAGGATCAGTCCGATGGCGGGGCCCGCGCCGTGGTAGTTGCCGATGCCGGGCGTCTGCCGGTGCCAGATGGAGAAGACGCCGAACACGCTGGTGATGGCGGTACCCGCGACGGCGATCCAGGCGAGGAACCAGCGGCGGGTCATCAGCGCCAGCATCGAGAAGCCGATGCCGAAGACCACGAGGAACCAGACGAAGATCCGCGACGGCAGCCCGATGTGCTCCAGCTGGGCGGCGTTGGTGCCGAGCAGCACGTCGAAGCCGCGCGCCCCGCCGGCGTGTGGCAGCACCAGCGAAAGCAACAGCACGAACACCGCGCCCGCGACCACCATGGCGCGCACACCGGGGTCGATCTCCCCGGCGATGCGACGTTCCACCGCGTCCAGTTCGTCGCGGAACTGTTCGAAGTTGCTGCTCTCGACCGAGTTCACTGAACCCTCGTTTCGTTCGGCTTGTTCGTGGTTCGCTGCACTGCCCGCGTCCACTGTGCCAGCATCGGGTTCGCGCGCCGCAGCCGACCCACTACCGTCGGTAGTAGGTTTCGTGTTCTTCGACTGCGCGGCCGGGTCCGGGGTGAAGTTCGCGCCCGATCCGTCGTTGTTGTCGCTCGGCTTCTCGCTCACGCCGCCCCTTCGCTGACATTCGGTTCCGCCTCGCACGGTGCGCGACGGTGCCTGGCTCGCTCGCTGTTGTGCGCATCGTGTCCGGCGTGGCTATCGCCAAGCAATCCCACGGTGTCGGTGGGTGACCGGTTCACGACGCCGTGCTCTTTCAGCATGCGCGCCATACGGCCCGCTTGCCCACCGATCCGCCGCACCGGCGCTCGGTTTCGACGTCCGCGCCGCCACATACGTCGCGTTCTACGACCCGCAACCGGTCGAACAGCCCACGGCCGCAACCGGTTCCGGCGCGGGGGCGCCGATGCGGGGCAGTCCGAGGCCGACGCCGATGGGTTCGGTCTTCGGCGTGATGCCGCGTTCGTGCGCGTCACCGGCCGACGTGCGCCGATGCGACTTGATCGGCGCGTCGGCGATCAGGTGATGCGGTGCCGCCTCGGTGATGTCGACGGTCACGATGTCGCCGGGCCGGATCGACTCGGGAGTACCGCCGGGCCGGAAATGCACCAGCCTGCCGTCGCGGGCACGCCCGCTCATCCGTGCGGTGGCGGCGTTCTTCTTGCCCGCCCCGTCGGCCACGAGCAGTTCGACCTCCGTGCCGATCAGCGCCCGATTCGCGTCGAGCGAGACTTCCTCCTGCAACGCGATGAGCCGCTCATAGCGTTCCTGCACAACGGCTTTCGGCAACTGATCGGGCATGTCGGCCGCGGGGGTGCCCGGCCGCTTGGAGTACTGGAAGGTATACGCGCTGGTGAAGCGGGCCTGCCGGACCACGTCCAGGGTCTCCTGGAAGTCCTCCTCGGTCTCCCCCGGGAACCCGACGATGATGTCGGTGGTGATCGCCGCGTGCGGCATGGCGGCCCGCACCTTCTCGATGATGCCCAGGTAGCGCGCCTTGCGGTAGGAGCGGCGCATCGCCTTGAGCACCTTGTCCGAGCCGGACTGCAGCGGCATGTGCAGCTGCGGGCAGATGTTCGGGGTTTCGGCCATCGCCTCGATGACGTCGTCGGTGAACTCGGCCGGGTGCGGCGAGGTGAACCGCACCCGCTCCAAGCCGTCGATGGTGCCGCAGGCGCGCAACAGCTTGGCAAACGCACCACGGTCGCGTGCTTCGTCCGGGTCGGCGAACGAGGCGCCGTAGGCGTTCACGTTCTGCCCGAGCAGCGTCACCTCGAGCACGCCCTGGTCGACCAGCGCCTGCACCTCGGCGAGCACGTCACCGGGGCGGCGGTCGACCTCCTTGCCGCGCAGCGCGGGCACGATGCAGAAGGTGCAGGTGTTGTTGCACCCCACCGAGATCGACACCCAGCCCGAGTACGCGGACTCGCGCTTGGCGGGCAGGCTCGACGGGAACGCCTCCAGCGATTCCAGGATCTCCACCTGCGCCTCGGCGTTGTGCCTGGCCCGCTCCAGCAGCACCGGCAGCGAGCCGATGTTGTGCGTGCCGAACACCACGTCCACCCACGGCGCTTTGCGCACCACGGTGCCGCGGTCCTTCTGCGCCAGGCAGCCGCCGACGGCGATCTGCATGCCGGGCTGGTCGGCCTTGATCGAGGCCAGGTGGCCGAGGGTGCCGTAGAGCTTGTTGTCGGCGTTCTCGCGCACCGCGCAGGTGTTGAGCACGACGAGGTCGGCCGTCGCCCCCGGCGCGGCCTTCACGTACCCCGCGTCCTCCAGCAGCCCGGACAAGCGCTCGGAGTCGTGCACGTTCATCTGGCAGCCGAAGGTGCGGACCTCGTAGCTGCGCAGGCCCTCTATGGGCGGTTGGGCGGGTGCCAACACTGCCTGTCCGATCGAATCCACGCGTCCAGGGTACGGGCAGGCCCGAATCGGACGACGTTCGGGCGACCCAAATTTCGGGGGCATCGGCACATTTTTTAACGGCACGTTTTTTGCTGGCACGGTCGCTCGGGGCCTAACGGCGCTAACACCTTCTGATCAGGCACGCTGCGCCTCCGACCGACCCTCCGACGGACCCGCTGACGCCTACTCGGACGAACCGGGCACCCGGGTTAACACGGCGTGTCGCCCCGGCGTGGCGGAACGGTGTGTCGCCGAAACTCGGGCAAATCCGGATTTTGCCTTTAAGGTCTTGGACCATGACCGACGACGCCGCCGCGCCCGATACGACCGGGAACGCTTCAACCGGGGACGCCAGCGCCGCCAGCGTGCCGATGATCTCGATGCGCAACGTGCAAAAGCACTTCGGTGAACTGCACGTACTGCGCGATATCGACCTGGAAGTCCCCAAAGGACAGGTAGTCATTGTTCTCGGGCCTTCGGGTTCCGGGAAGTCGACGCTGTGCCGCACCATCAACCGCCTCGAACCCATCGACTCCGGTGACATCGCCATCGACGGTGTCCCGCTCCCTGCCGAAGGCCGCGGCCTCGCCGCACTACGCGCCGACGTCGGCATGGTTTTCCAATCGTTCAACCTGTTCGCGCACAAGACGATCGTCGAGAACGTGATGCTCGCGCCGATCAAGGTTCGCAAGATCAAGAAGGAAGCGGCGCGCAAGCACGCCATGGAACTGCTCGACCGGGTCGGCATCGCCAACCAGGCCGACAAGTACCCGGCCCAGCTGTCCGGTGGACAGCAGCAGCGCGTCGCCATCGCCCGCGCCCTGGCGATGAACCCGAAGGTAATGCTGTTCGACGAGCCGACCTCCGCGCTGGATCCCGAAATGGTCCAGGAGGTGCTCGACGTGATGGTCTCGCTGGCCAAGGACGGGATGACCATGCTGGTCGTCACCCACGAGATGGGCTTCGCCCGTCGCGCGGGCAACCGAGTCCTGTTCATGGCCGACGGCCAGGTGGTCGAGGACGCCGAACCCGAGGTGTTCTTCACCGCGCCGAAGTCCGACCGTGCCAAGGACTTCCTCGGCAAGATTCTGACCCACTGAAACGTAGAGATCGACCGCTGGCCCGTGCCGAACCGATGGACGGCCTAGTCCAAACGTCCACGGCCAGCAAACCCATGAGAGAAGGAAACTCGATGAGGATCAACCGTGCCCTGCGACTCGGTGTCGGTGCGATCGCACTGACACTCGCCGCCGCGACCGCCACCGCGTGTGGCGGCGGTGAGACCAAGTCCGCCCTGGATAACGCCAAGGACGGCAAGCTCACCATCGGCATCAAGTTCGACCAGCCGGGCCTGGGCCTGCGCAACAAGGACGGCTCCTACAGCGGCTTCGACGTCGAGATCGGCAAGCTGGTCGCGGAGAAGCTCGGCGTGAAGGCCGACGGCATCACCTGGAAGGAATCCCCGTCCGGCCAGCGCGAGACGCTGATCGAGAACGGGCAGGTCGACTACATCGTGGCCACCTACTCGATCAACGACGCGCGCAAGCAGAAGGTCGACTTCGGCGGCCCGTACTACATCGCGGGCCAGTCGCTGCTGGTGCGCGCCGACAACACCGACATCACCGGCCCGGACAGCCTCAAGGGCAAGAAGGTCTGCTCGGTGAAGGGCTCCACGCCCGCGCAGAACATCGAGAAGAACTTCAAGGACACCCAGCTGCAGACCAACGACACCTACTCGCTGTGCCTCGAGGGCCTGCGCGCCGGTTCGTGGGACGCGGTGACCACCGATGACATCATCCTGGCCGGTTACGCCGCCCAGAGCACCGGTGCGTTCAAGGTCGTCGGCAAGCCGTTCACCACGGAGAACTACGGCATCGGCCTGAAGAAGGGCGACAAGGAGCTCCGCGACAAGGTGAACGACGCGATCGAGGCGATCATCGCCGACGGTTCCTGGAAGAAGGCGTTCGACTCGACCGTCGGCATCTCCGGGTACCAGGCGCCGGAGCCGCCGAAGGTCAACCGGTACTGAGTTCTTCCCTCGCACGGGTGGCCTGACCGCGCCGGTTGGGCCACCCGCCGCACATCCCCTGACAATCGAGACCCGATGGGAGGGACACGTTCGCCGTGTTCGACCTGATCTCGAGGTATGACGATCAAATCCTCGACGCCTTCTGGGTGACCATCAAACTGACCGTTCTGTCCGCGGTCGGTGCGCTGATCCTGGGCACTTTCGTCGCCGCGCTGCGCGTGTCCCCAGTACCGATCGCCCGCGCGGTCGGCACCGCCTACGTCACCATTTTCCGTAACACTCCGCTCACGCTGATCATCATCTTCATGTCGCTCGGCCTGTACACCACGATGGGCTGGAACCTCGCGGGTGAGGGACCGAATTCCGTGGCGGACAACAACTTCCGCTACGCCATTCTCGGATTCAGCATCTACACCGGCGCTTTCGTCTGTGAGTCGCTGCGCTCCGGCATCAATACTGTGGCGATGGGACAGTCGGAGGCGGGCCGTTCCCTCGGCCTGACCTTCGCCCAGAACCTGCGATTGATCGTGCTGCCGCAGGCCTTCCGGGCGGTCATCGCCCCGATGGGCAGCGTGCTGATCGCACTGACCAAGAACACCACCATCGCCTCCGCCATCGGCGTGGTCGAAGCCGCCACCCTCATGGCGAACATCAACGAGAACGAGGCAGCGGTGGTTGCCGTGGGTGCCATCTTCGCGCTCGGCTTCGTCATCCTGACCCTGCCGACCGGGCTGCTCTTCGGCTGGCTCGCCAAACGATTCGAGGTGGCCCGATGACCACTGCGCCTTCGGTTCTCTTCGATGCGCCCGGCCCCAAGGGCCGGATCCGGCACCACATCTACTCGGTTGTCGTCATCGTCGCCGTCGCGGCCTTCCTCTGGGTGCTGTACAGCGGCTTCGCCGACAAGGGACAGTTCACGGCGGAGAAGTGGAAGCCGTTCGTCGACCTCGAGGTCTGGGAGACCTACCTGCTCCCCGGCTTGAAGGGCACGGTCGTCGCCGCGCTGCTGTCGATCGTGTTCGCTCTGCTGATCGGCATGATCTTCGGCATCCTGCGGCTGTCCGAGCACCGGGTGATCCGCTGGGTGGCCGGCGCGGTGGTCGAGGTCTCGCGGGCCATCCCCGTGCTGATCCTGATGATCTTCCTGTTCGCCCTGTTCTCCCAGAACAAGGTGTTCAAGGTCGATGATCTGGCGCTGGCCGCCGTGGTGATCGCACTGACCGTGTACAACGGCTCGGTCATCGCCGAGATCGTCCGCGCGGGCATCCTCTCGCTGCCCAAGGGACAGACCGAGGCGGCGGTCGCGCTCGGCATGCGCAAGAACCAGCTGATGCGGTTGATCCTGCTGCCGCAGGCGATTACCGCCATGCTGCCCGCGCTGGTCTCGCAGATGGTTGTCGCGCTGAAGGACTCGGCGCTCGGCTACCAGATCACCTACACCGAGATCGTGCGCTCCGGCCAGCAACTCGGTGCGGCGGAACAGAACACGGTGCCCTCGCTCATCGTGATCGCCATCGTCATGATCATCCTGAACAGCGCGTTGACCATCTTCGCGACCAAGCTGGAGAAGAAGTTGCGCTCCCGCAAGAAGGGCAAGGCGGTCCTCACGGCCGACTCGATCATCACCGATGCCGCACCCGGGATGGATCTCACCAAGAAGTAACTGTTCGACTTTCGAACGCAACGCGATACGGCGGTGCGCTGGATGCGGTAATCCGCTCCGGTGCACCGCCGTTCGCGTGCCGGCGGCAGCGGGTGTTGCGCCCGAAGTTCGCCGACGCACGCCGGCGGGCGGCATCGGTGTTGCGTCCGAGAGCACCGACGCGCAGGCCGGGCCTCTTCGGGGTTGCGTGCGCAACGAGGACGTCCGGCGCAGCGAATTAGTCGGAGGGGCCGACTACGATCGCGTTCGTGCGAGTAGGGCGACGGATCTCCGGTTTTCTGGCGTTTGCTGTCCTGCTGGCCATGGTGGTGCTGACGGCGTGGGAGCAGCAGCCGCGCGGGCATCGGCCGGAGTCGGCGCCCGCGGATGTTTTCAGTGCTGAGCGCGCGTTTCGGGTGGTCGCGGAGATCGCGCGACAGCCGCATCCGATCGGCACGGCCGAGCACGCTCGGGTGCGCGACCATCTCGTGGCGGAGCTGCGGAATCTCGGGCTGGAAACCGAGCTCCAAGAGGGGATCGGTAAGTATCCGACCACGTTCCAGCGGGACGTGCTCGGGATGGGGCGGATCGCCAATATCGTTGCCAGGCTGCCCGGCACGAATTCGACCGGAACTGTTTTCCTGACCGCGCACTACGATTCCGTGGCCTCCGGACCTGGCGCGAACGACGACGGGGTCGGCGTGGCCGCGGTGCTGGAGGATGTTCGCGCGTTGCGTGCGAGTGGCGCCGCATTACGCAACGACGTGGTCGTGCTGCTGACCGACGCCGAGGAGACCGGTCTGCTGGGCGCGGAAGCGTTCGTCACCGCAGGCAAGGACGGCCGCGACACGGGTGTGGTGATCAATCACGAGGCGCGCGGTGCGGGCGGCCCGGTGTTGTTGTGGCGGACCACCCACCCCGATGGCGCGCTGATCCGCGCTGTCCAGCGGGTCGCGCCGTATCCGAACACCGACTCGCTGTCCACCACGCTGGCCGGTGCGCAGACCTCGAGCAACACCGACTTCGCCGCCTTCGAGCCCGGCGGATTGCGGGTGCTGGACTGGGCCTTCGCCGGTCACAGCGCCTACTACCACAGCCCTGTCGACGATCCGGCGCACGTGGATCTGGCCACGGTGCAGCAGATGGGCGACAACAGCCTCGCGCTGGCCCGGGAGTTCGGCGACAAGGACCTCACCGTCACCGACGACACCGATCGCTCGTTCTTCCAGTTGCCGTTCGGGGTGCTGGTGGTACTGCCGTTCTGGGTGATGATCACGCTCGCCGTGGCCACCGTCCTTGCCGTGGCCTGGCTCAGCAGGCAACTCCGGCGGGCCGGGGAGACCAGTCTGCGGCGGATATTCGGTGCCGCCGCAACGGCTTTCGTCGCGGCACCGCTCGCGACGGGTGCGGTATACGGGCTGTGGGAAGTGCTGAAGGTTATCCGGCCCGAGTACCGCCCGCTGTTCGTCGACCCGTACCGACCCGAGTTCTACTACGTGGCGATTCTCGCGCTGTCCGTCGCGGTGCTCGCCGCCTGGTTCGTGATCGCACGGCGACTGTTCGGTGCCATGGCCGCCGCGGCCGGGCTGCTGTGCTGCCTGGCCATCCTCGGTCTGGCGCTCGCGATCCTCGCTCCCGCGACCGCGCACGTGCTGGTCGTGCCCACCTGCGCCGCAGCCGTGGGAGTGGCGGCTACCTTCGTGGTGCCGGAGCGGTGGCGGTTGCCGGTCTTGACCGTCCTGCTCGTGCCCACGGCGATATTTCTCGGCAGCGCAACGTGGCCCGTGCTGCAAACCGGTATCACTACGGCCCCGTTCCTGGTCGCGCCCGCAGTGGTGCTGCTCGGTGGCCTGCTCATGCTGACGCTCACCCAGGCGTGGCCTGCCCGGCACGGCTGGGCCATCCCGTCGACCGCGGTCGTGCTCGCCATCGCCCTCGCCGCCGCGGGTCTGGCGGTCGACCGCTTCGATGACAACCATCCGATGTCGTCCCAGCTCATCTACGCGCTCGACGCCGACCGGAACGAGGCGCGGTGGCTCTCCCGCGAAGCCCCCGATCGCTGGACCCGCGACCTCGTCGACACCACCGCACCCACCGAGCGGTTCGCCGAGCTCTGGCCCACCGCCGTAGCGAGCGGCCCGGCACCGGCAGAGGCACTCTCCCCGCCGACCGCCGAAACCCTCTCCGACACCACCGAATCGGGGCAGCGCACGGTCCATCTGCGCCTGCGCTCCACCCGCGATGCCACCAGCATCGCCCTGCGTTATGACACCCCGCCCATCTCGATGCGGGTCGCAGGCCGTGAAGTGACTCCACTGCCCGAAACGGGCTTCCTGTTTCACGCGCCCGGACCCGACGGTATCGACGTGCAGCTGGTCGTCCCCGCCGGTCCCTTCCCACTCCAACTGGTCGACTACACATGGCTTCCCGACTCCCGCCTGCAGTCCTATCGAAATCCCCCGAAAGACATCTACTTCCGGCAGGACAGCGCGGGCGCCGTCTTCACCACCGTCCCCGGGCTATGAGTCCAACTCGCTGAGCACCTGCAAGATGAGGCCGCGCGCGTCGCGGCCGTACACGGCCGCACCTTTGAGGACCTCGAACATGCGGGCATACATGGCGCACTCGGCGGGCTGGGTGACCTGAATGCCCGCGGTCGGTGTCTCGAGCGCGACCATGGCGTCGTCGAAAATCCAGAACCCGGTGGAAGCGACGGCCTCCCGTTCGGTCATCAGCGGGATGATGCCGAGCGAGATGTTGGGCATCGACATCAGCTCCAGCAGCCGGCCCAGTTGTCCCGCTTGCACCTCCGCCGTGCCGAACCAGGTGCGCAGCGCCTGCTCCTCGAGTACGGCCACGAATCGCTTTCCGCCACGGTGCAGGACGCGCTGGCGTTCCATGCGTACGGCCACCGCTTCGTCGAGGTCGTTGGGGGTGTCGAGAAAGCGGATCCAGAACGACAGCATGGCGGCGGTGTACTCCGCGGTTTGGAACAGGCCGGGGATGACGTTGTGCTCGTAGATCCGGAACACCTTCGTCGCCTGGTAGCGCTCGGGGGTGTGGGCACCGAGGACCCGCTTCATGCCCGCCCGGCTCTGCCGCCGGAACTCCAGATAGGCCGAGTCGACCGCGCGCAGCGTCGCGACCAAGTCGAGCTCCTGATCGACGGCGGCGCACACTCGGCACCAGGCCCGGATGTCCCGATCGGTCGGGAATTGAACGCCGTTCTCTATCTTGGACACCCGGGTGAAGTGCTGGCCGGTCTCCGCCCCCAGCTGCCGGATGGTGATCCCCGCGGCTTTGCGGATCTCTCGCAGCCGATTGCCGAGCGCCCGTCGGGCCTCCTGCGCGGAATTAGCTGGGCCGGTAGTCACGGTGCGGTATGGACAGCCGCCACACGGCCTCGAAGGCGTTGCGGCAGAGCTGAATATCGTGCGGATCGCGGGAGGTGACCTGGTCGGTGGCCACGCCGCTGCCCGCGTAGTGGAGGAAGATCACGAGTCGGTTGTCGAGGAGATAGAAGTCGTTGCCCGGGATGGCCACCGAGGACATCAGTCGCCGAGGCACCCAGCGGATATCCTCGCCGGCCTCGACCATCGGGCCTGCGATGCTGTTGGACCAGCGCTGGTACTCGCTCAGCGGTTCCGACACGATTCTGGCCCGGCGGACCGAGCGGCCTGCGGCCACATGGTCGCGGACCGTTTCGCACCAGCCTTGTAGCCAGGCCAGATCATCGAGTTCCCCGGCTGTCCACTGTGCGAGGTGCGGTAGCTCGGCCGCCGTTCGATAAGTATCCCGTGTCTCCAAATGCACTGATTCAACAACGAACTCGCCTAGTAGCCGCTCGAACTCTTCATAGGCTATCGATGCCACGGTCTCCCTTCCTGAAGAACTGAATCATTCTGTCGGGGATCTCCACACAGGTTTCACCCTGCGGGATGTTCATGTGGGCAAGAGCCTCGGGGTCGGTGACTACCCATCCCTGCACAATCCACGAATCTCGGTCGGTGCGATACACCGTGGGCGAACCGTTCGGATTCGAGCCCGGATCTTCGCCGATAAAAGTCAGACGCATCGTTGACCCCTTGTCATGGGATGTTGCGAACTGTTGCCCCGAGCCCGTCGATTGTCCCGCTCTGCGGGACCGGCGGTCAAGGGCTGGTCAGCAGGCGAATACGCAAGTGGTGCAGGGAAATCCGACCGGAGGTTCGGTTCTCCCACCAGCACCGACCGCAAAGCCCGCAACTTTTCGCAACATGCTATCCCTGTGGCACCGGCCACTTCTAACCTCGGATGTTGCACGCATGATCAGCATCGACGAGAGGGCAACTGGGGATGTGGGGACGGCCTACCGCGATCGGCTATCTGCGCCGCGATGTGTCGGGAGTGTCGCAGGTCTGGGACGAGACGCAGATTCGCAGCGTGGCAAAGAGACTCGGGTACGAGCTGGCCAAGATCGTGGTGTTCGGCCCGCAGACCGGCCACCCGGTGTCCCAGTTGCTGGACACGATCGAACGAGTCGGCGCGGACGCCGTGGTGATGCCGACCCTGCAACATCTGGCCGACGAATTGGACCTGGTCGTGCGGGTGTGCGACGTGATCACGGTGAACCCGGAGAACACCTACGCCCGCTGGGTGCTGCCGGAGAACAGCTGGCAGACACCGAGAGCGGATGGCATTGCGGCAAGGGGGGTACTGATGGCAAGGGGCAAGGGCTGCCGCGGGAAGAGGGTTTCGAGCGTCCGGAATGAGGTCAGCGAGAGTTACGGCCGCGCCGCCACCTTCCGGTCGGTGCACCCGCTTCGGTGCGCCACCTGAGCTGGACGCCACAGGCTGAGCTGAGCGCCGAATTCGGACCACCTGTCTCAGGTGGGCTGGACGGCCGGGATACTTCCCGTCCCGGGGCTGTGCCCGCAGTGTCGAACTCGACTCGTGCCAGCCCGGCTTCGAATGCGGGCCGAACCCAACGCGGCCCAGGACTAGTCCTGGTCGGCGTCGATGTCGTCGGTGTCGAACTCTGCTTGGGCCAGCTCGGCTTTCACGACGGTGAAGGCGGTGGATTGGTTGTAACCGCGGCGGGCGAGCATGCCGACGAGGCGGCGGATCGTTTTCTCACGGTCGAGGCCCGCGGGGATGCTGCGGAGTTTGCGGCGGACGAGTTCGCGGGCACGGGATTCTTCGTCGTCGGAGCTGATGGCGTCCAGGGCGGGGGCGGCGTCCTCCTGGGCCACGCCTTTGCGCCGAAGTTCCAGCGCCAGTGCTTGTTTGCCCTTGCCGGAGAAGGTGTGCCGGGCATGCACCCATTGTTCGGCGAAGGCGGCGTCGTCGATGAGGCCGACCTCGGTGAGCCGGTCGAGGGCGCGGTCGGTGATTTCCGCTGCGTAGCCCTTGGTCGCCAGGCGCTGCGCGAGTTCGGCACGGCTGCGGGCGCGGACGGCGAGCAGGCGAAGACACGCCTCTTTCGCCTGCTCGACCGTCCCGCCTGGCGGGTCCAGCTCCGAAGAGCGGGTCCCCCGCTCGGATCCGGCCGCCACCGGATCCGCCCATCGGCCATCGGCATGTTCGGAATCAGCCGAGTGGGAGTCTGTGCGCCGGGACGGCTTTCGCCGTCCGCGGCCGGACCCAGCCGAACGCGCCCGCTGCGGATCGGACGCGCTCGGCCGAGTTCCCATAGTGTCCGATTCGGCCGAACCACCTTCGGCCGACCGGACTCGTCCGGGGTCCTGTTCGCCGGGCCGAGATCCAACAGGATCGGTGGCAGCACCGGAGGCGGACAGGAGTTCGTGAAGTCGGCGCCGCATCTCCTGCACCGGCTCGGACCGCGACTCATCGGGCGCGGTCCGGCGCGGTGGGGGCGTGCGTCGACCGTTCATCGGATCAGAAATCGGCGGGGACCTCGGTGCCCGCGTCCGCGGTCACGTCGGCGCCGATGCCGAGCTTCTCCTTGATCTTCTTCTCGATCTCGTCGCGGATGTCGGTGTTCTCCAGCAGGAACTTGCGGGCGTTCTCCTTGCCCTGGCCGAGCTGATCGCCCTCGTAGGTGTACCAGGAGCCGGACTTGCGCACGAAGCCGTGCTCGACACCCATGTCGATGAGCGAGCCCTCCTTGGAGATGCCGTGACCGTAGAGAATGTCGAACTCGGCCTGCTTGAACGGCGGGCTGACCTTGTTCTTCACGACCTTCACCCGGGTACGGTTGCCGACCGCGTCGGTGCCGTCCTTGAGCGTCTCGATGCGGCGCACGTCGAGGCGGACCGAGGCGTAGAACTTCAACGCCTTACCGCCCGTGGTGGTCTCGGGCGAACCGAACATCACGCCGATCTTCTCGCGCAACTGGTTGATGAAGATGGCGGTGGTGTTGGAGTTGCTCAGCGCACCGGTCATCTTGCGCAGCGCCTGGCTCATCAGCCGGGCCTGCAGGCCGACGTGGCTGTCGCCCATCTCGCCCTCGATCTCGGCGCGCGGCACCAGCGCGGCCACCGAGTCGATGACGATGATGTCGATGGCGCCGGAGCGCACCAGCATGTCCGCGATCTCCAGCGCCTGCTCACCGGTGTCCGGCTGCGAGACGAGCAGCGCGTCGGTGTCGACGCCCAGCTTCTTGGCGTAATCCGGGTCGAGCGCGTGCTCAGCGTCGATGAACGCGGCGACACCGCCCGCGGCCTGCGCATTGGCCACCGCGTGCAGCGCGACGGTGGTCTTACCCGAGGATTCCGGGCCGTAGACCTCGACGATGCGGCCACGCGGCAGGCCGCCGATGCCGAGCGCGACATCCAGCGCGATGGACCCGGTCGGGATCACCGCGAGGGGCTGACGTACCTCGTCACCGAGACGCATGACCGCGCCCTTACCGAAGTTCTTCTCGACCTGGGCCAGCGCGAGTTCGAGAGCCTTGTCGCGGTCGTACGCCTGTGGTGCCATGTCCTGATCCCCTTTTCGACGGGTAAGTCTCGTTCTGTGGTTGGCGCCAACATTAGAGGGCGGCACCGACAGGTTCTGGCGCCAAGATTAGACGAACAGATGTTCGAGTCAAGCGACGCGCCCGGCAACACGCGATCGGACTTCTATCCGCTTCGCTGCGCCGCCGCTAGCGAGTATTCATGCCAGGTCGACGTGGTGGCGCGGCGCTGTTCGCAGTCGGCGGTGAGTTGCCGAGTCAGGTTAGCCGGTCCTCGGCCGGCTACCCGCGTAGTGGCGAAATCAGGGCGCGACCTGGGTCAACGCACCAGAGACACCCGGTCGCTGCTGAGCAGGGTTTGCGCCTGCTTGAGCACGCGGAGAGCTGGGGTTACCTCGAGGTCGTTGATGCCGTCC
This sequence comes from Nocardia ninae NBRC 108245, assembly GCF_007990755.1. Taxonomy (GTDB): domain Bacteria; phylum Actinomycetota; class Actinomycetes; order Mycobacteriales; family Mycobacteriaceae; genus Nocardia; species Nocardia ninae. The sequence goes on from NZ_BJXA01000069.1 coordinate 32,268, forward strand.
AGCGCGCCGAGGCGTTCGGTGATGTAGCGGTAGAGGTGGGGCGTGTCGCGGCAGATCACCGACGCCATCATGTTGGTCGGGCCGGTGGTCGCCGCGACGAACACGATCTCCGGATGGGTTGCCATCGCGCGGCCCACCGCGTCCAGATCGGCCGGGCGGACCCGTAGCCACAGGGCCGCCCGCGCGGTGTAGCCCATCCGCTCGACGGCGAAGTCGAGGTCGAAATACAGCACCCCGGATTGGGCGAGCTCGCTCATGCGGCGCGCGACTCGTGGTGCGGTCCAACCGGTTTCGGCCGCGATCTGCGCGTACGGCGCGCGGCCGTCGCGGCCGAGCAGCGCGAGCATCGCCTCGTCCTCGGGGGTCAGATCCGGCGGAGTGTCCGGGCCGGTGCGCTCCGCGTTCGCGCGGCGCAGGCCCACCGCGCAGCCGGCGCGTTGCACGCCCAGCTCGCGCAGTTGCTGGTCGGTGAAGAGGTGGCTGTCGCGCGGCCACTCCTCGTCGGCCGGGAACCGGTGCATCACCTCGTGCGCGGTCACGTCGCGCACCTGACTCGCCCGCGGCAGCGTGTGCAGCAGCAGTGCGTCGCGTCGCTCGACGGAGCGTGGCCTGCTCACGCAGGTCACCTCGGAGCCGGTGGACAGCAGCGTGACCCAGCTCAAATCCGGGAATCTGGCCAATGATTCGGCCAGCCGCAGTGCCTTGTCGGGTGTCGACCTGATCCGCAGCACCCAGCGCGCGTGGCCCAGCGGGACGGCGTTCACCTGACCGGATACGTGCATGATGCCGCGCTCGCGCAACGCGCGGTAGCGCCGCGCCACGGTCTGCTCGGAGACGTCGAGGACGGCGCCGAGCTTGGCGAAGGGGATCCGGGCGTCGTGCACCAGCGCGTGCAGGATCTGCCGATCGAGAACGTCCAGTGCGGAGGATTCCGTAGACCCATCGTGCTGCATAGGAGGAATCTAACGCAGGACATCATCCGGCTAGGGGGATGCGTTCGATTGCCGCACTCTTGGCGTCGATATCGTTCGAATCCGCCACGGAGGCCCCTGTGAAGAAATGGCTCCCCCTGTCCGCCGCGTGTCTCGGCACGCTGATGCTGCTCATCGATGTCACCATCGTGAATGTCGCGTTGCCCGACATCGCGGCCGATCTGCACGCCGGGCTGTCCAGCCTGCAATGGGTGGTGGACGGCTACGCACTGGCTTTGGCCGCACTGCTGCTCGTCCTCGGTTCGCTCGCCGACCGGATCGGCGCGAAACGCGCCTACCTCGCCGGGCTCGTCCTGTTCGCCTTCGCCTCGCTCGGCTGCGGAATCGCCGACACCTCCTCGAATCTCATTGCCGCACGGGTACTTCAGGGCATCGGCGGCGCGGCCATGTTCGCCACCACCCTGTCGCTGCTGCACTCGACCTACTTCGGCCGGGAACGCGGCATCGCCTTCGGCGTCTGGGGTGCGGTGACCGGTGCGGCGGCGGGCATCGGGGTGGTGCTCGGCGGTGTGCTCACCGAGGCCCTGTCCTGGCGGTGGATCTTCCTCGTCAACCTGCCGATCGCGGTGCTGGCAATCGCGTTGACCGCCATGGTGTTTCCGGCGTCGGTGCATCGCACGGACCGCAGGGTGGACGTTCTGGGCATGCTGTCCTTCGCCACCGCGGCGACCGCACTCACCTACGGGGTCATTCGCGGCGGTGAGCACGGCTGGTCGGACGGTCGCGCGGTGACCACCCTGCTACTCGGCGTGGTCGCGATCGCAGTGTTCGCCGTAGTCGAATCACGCAGTGCCGCACCGATGTTCCCGCTGTCGCTGCTGCGCAACCGCAACTTCGGCGCGACGCTACTCGGAGCCAGCGGGCAAACGTTCGCGGCGTTCGCCAGCACTCCCCTGGTCTCGCTCTGGCTCCAGCAGCAGTTGCGGATGTCGCCGCTGCACGCGGGCCTGGCATTGCTCCCGATGGCCGCGACCGCATTCCTGGTCGCCGCAGTGTTCGGGCGGTTCATGCACGACGTCGCCCCGAAGTGGACCATCGGCGCGGGTCTCGTCGTCGTCGGAATCGGCACCGGACTGCTCACCGTGATCGATGCCGGATCATCCTGGGCAGCACTGGTTCCCGGATTCGTAGTGCTCGGCGCGGGCATCGGCATCAACGCGCCCGCACTCGTATCGGTGGGCATGGCCGCGGTACCCCCGCAGCAGGCAGGCACCGCGGCCGGCGCCGTGAACACCGCCCGGCAACTCGGTCTCGCACTCGGAGTCGCAGTACTGGGCACAGTCTTCCGCACAGCCTCCGGCCCGGACCAACCGATAACCTTGCCGCACTTCGTATCCGGTCTGGACACAGCCTTCACCGTTGCCGCAACCGTGGGCATCGTCTTCGGGCTACTCGCCTTCACCCTGTTCCACCGCCAACGCCCCGCTACCGAATCCGCCAGGGCTGAACACAAAGTCGCCGCCTAGCCCCTTCACGATCCGCACCCCCTCTCGGACCTGCACCTCAGTGGCGGCCAGAGTGGGGGTGCGGATCCCGAGAACGCCTACCGGAACCGGCGGACCACAACCCCGCCATGGCCAACGGGCACGACGGCAGACCCACTCGCGACCGATACCGCCCCATGCCCCGTCGACCATGCCCAACGCCACCCAACGGGACATGACGACGCCCCCACTCACACTCCCCCGCCCTAATGTCCCCTCGGCCATCCCCAACACCAGCCAGCGGGACATGACGACGGACCTGCACATCAGTGGGCAGCCAGAGTGGGGGTGCGAATCCCGTTTACGCCCACCGGAACGGCCGACCACACCCCCATGTCCAACGGGGCACGACGGCACCCCCTCGCGGCCGATACCGCCCACATGTCCCATCGACCACGCCCCAGCGCCACCCACTCCTGACCAGCGGGACATGACGGCGGCCCCACTCGCACTTCCCCGCCCCCTATGTCCCCTCAGTCACACCCAGCACCACCCAGTGGGACATAACGGCAGCCCCACTCGCACTTCCCCGCCCTCATGTCCCCTCAGCCATGCCCAGCACCATCCAGCGGGACATGAGAGGGCGGCCCCACTCGCACTTCGGCGCCCCTCATGTCCCGTCGATCATGATCCCGACACCCACACCGCAACACGACCCCCAACAGACTCACTCGCACCGACATCCGCACCCGATTCCCACAGCCGCACCCACTCTCGGGAGCCGCACCCACTACGGGCCCCGGAGCCAGTGCAGATCCCGAGAGTGGGTGCTGCTGTTGCCGTCAGCAGTCCGGTGTGCGACACAAACGCTTCGGACAAGAGGCTTGGGGCGGTGGGTTACTGCTGCGGCAGGATCGACTCGTCCCCCGGATCGCGTGGGCCGAGAATGCGGCGGTCCGATTCGGCGATGCGGACGTCGTTGATGCTGGCTTCGCGGCGGGACATCAAACCGTCGGGGGCGAACTCCCACTGCTCGTTGCCGTAGCTGCGCCACCATTGGCCGGTTTCGTCGTGCCATTCGTATTGGAAGCGCACCGCGATGCGGTTGCCTTCGAAGGCCCAGAGGTCTTTGCGCAGTGCGTAGCCGTTTTCCGAGGCCCATTTGCGGGTGAGGAATTCGACGATCGCGGGGTGACCGGTGAAGAACTCGTCGCGGTTTCGCCACACCGAGTCCTCGGTGTAGGCGGCGGCGACTCGTTCGGGATCGCGGGTGTTCCAGGCATTTTCAGCGGCGAGCACTTTGACCTTGGCGGATTCCAGATCGAACGGCGGCACTGGGGGTCGCATGAACGTCTCCTCTCGGTGAACGGGTGGTGTCAGGGGTTGACGGGGGACAGCTCGGGCGGGCCCCAGCGCAGTGGGCCCGCGCCGGAGCGTTCGATGACTTCGGTGAGGGTGAAGTCGATCGAGCACTGCGCGCCGGCGGCGAAAGTCTCCGGCGCCCAGATCAACTCGGCGGTGCCGGTGAGTTGCAGGGTGCCGCCGGTGGTCCAGTCCGGGATGAGGATGCCGCAGCGCGGGTTCACCTGGATGTTCCCGAGGGTCATGAACATCGAGTTGCCGCGGTAGTCGGGCCAGCGCAGCCGCGTCGGCGAAAGCACCTCGAGGAAACCGGGATTGCCGCCGCGGTGCGAGGCGTCGGCGTTCCCCTCGGTGTCGGCGGTGGCGACGAAGAAGGTGTCGGCCGCTGTGACCATCGCCTGTTGACGTGCGTCGAGTTCGGTGCCGTGCCGCGACGCCGGCGGCTCGGCATCCGGCTGATAGGACTCGAGTTGTCGGCGGGTGATGTACTTCGGGCAGTTCGAATAGACCTGGTCGGTGACGATCCGCAAGCCGTCGCCCACGGCGGTCGCGGTGCCGTTGACCCGCATCCGCCGGCGTCGCTGGGGTTGCAGGGCGATCATGCCGATGGGTACCGACCCAGTCAGCGCCTCCCCCAATGGATCTCCCACCGCGGGCCGTGCGTCGACGGCGATGGTGCTCGCGTCGACCGCGTGTACGAACCCCGGCGGACCGGCCAGTTCACTGGCCCACAACCGCCCGGTGTCGTCGGCGGCACCGACCACCACCATGGGCTGCTCGGCCAGGAAAGACGCGGCGACGGCAGGGATGTCGGCCCGGATCATCCGGCCGACCCGATCGGCGACCGCCGCCTGGCCCATGCGCTGCTGCACGGCGAGTTCGCCGGAATGGAAGGACGCCATGGCATTTACTCCTGTCGCGGGCGCTGCTCCGGCGGATCTGCGCCGCCGGAGCGTTCAACAAGGCTGCGGCTCAGAAGAATCCACAGGTCGGGGCCGCGCCGCTGGGTGCGGGGGCGGACTCGGCGCCGGTCGGCGCGTAGACCTCGAGCCGGATGCCGTCGGGATCGGCGAAGAAGATGCCGCCGGACGCCACGCCTTCACCGTGCGCGACGACGCCGTCGTGCACGATCGGCACCGACTGCTCGCGCAGCGCCGCCTCGACCGCCCGTACCTGGTCGATGGTGTCCACCTGGAACGAAAGATGGTGCAGGCCCGGGGTTTCGACAGAGAACGTGCCCGCGCTCTGCTGCCACAGCGTCAACGTGAGCTTGCCCGCCGCGCCGAGAAACGCCCATTTCCGTTCGCCGTCGGTGCTGGCGGCGAGCTGCTCGAAACCCAGTGCGCGGCGGTAGAACTCGACCGAACGATCCAGATCGGACACGTTCAGCCCGATGTGCCCGGTAACGAGCTGGGGTGCGGCAACCGTGGTCATGTAATCCTCCTCAATCGGTTAAACCGTCTATACCGGCTTAACTGGTTAGAAGATAGCCAGAGCCGAGCCGCTCCGTCAACCTGTAAACTGTTTTTAACCGGTTAGAGCAGTGCCGGATGCCTCGGTCACCGGAAGGAGCTCGATACCCTCAGTCATGCACGATCCACGCCCCCACCTCGGTGAACCGCTGGCACTCGACCTGCTGGACACGCGGTGGAACGAGAACGGACACCCACAGGACCTGCTCACCGATGTGGCAGGTCTGGGTATCTGGCTGGCCTCGGCCGGACTGAGCGATCGTGCGACCGCCGACCAGCCGACACTCGAGGCGCTCTTGTCAGCGCGCACCGCCATCTACGACGTGGTGCAGAGCGCCGCCCACACCGCGCTGAACGAGGTGCTCGAGCACGGCCGGATCCGGCGCACGCTCACCGACACCGGCCCCGCCGATGTAGTCGACGTCCCCGATCCGACCTGGCTACCCGCCTGGCTGGCGGCCGACAACCTGCTCCAGCTGCTCGCCGAAGCCCCGGACCGCATCCGCCAGTGCGCCCACCCCGACTGCGTGCTGTTCTTCTACGACACCTCGAAGAACGGCACCCGCCGCTGGCATTCGATGGCGACGTGCGGCAACCGCACCAAAGCAGCCCGCCACTACGCGAAAAAGGCTTGAGCCTCAGAACAATTCGTCGAGCAGACGGTAATACTCCAGGCGACTCTGATCCGGTTCCCCGAGACCGTACGCGGCGAAGAAGGCGGTCACTTCGGGGTCGCCGAAGTCGTCACGCAGATCGCGCACGGCCAGCGCCAGGTCGCGATAGCGATCCGCCACTCCGAGCGCACCGACGTCCAGCAGGATCGCACCCTCGAGCACGTTGGGTGGCGTGAAGTCGCCGTGCGCCACGACCAGGTCCTCCTGCTCGGGACGTTCGTCGAGCAGACGCGCGAGGATGTCGTCGGCGGCGAGTCCCGCGTTCTCGTCATCGAAGTTGTCGAGATCGACCAGGCCCTCGATGACGTGCCGGCGCGCCTGCGCCAGCACCGCGTCGAGCCGTCCGTCGAAGGGACACTCGTCGATCGAAATGTCGTGCAACCGGCGCAGCAAGGTCCCCATGACCGCGCCCACCGACGACTCACCCGCGCCCCCGTCGTCCCGCGCGGCCAGGCTCGCGGCACCCGCGTCGGCCAGCACCAGCACGTCACCGTCGAACACCACGGTCTTCGGCAGCCGAATCCCCCGGTCGTGCAGCCAGTTCAGTCGCTCGTGTTCCGCGACGGCCTTCGGTCCCCGCTTGACCCAGTAGGTGTCGTTGACGAAAGCGACACCGCCGCTCTGCCCTTCGTGCTCGACCGACCAGGTCGCATCCGCACCGAGCAGCGCGGCGACCTTCGGCGGCAACGGAATCGGCAGCGCGGGTAGCCTTTCCAACGCGACCCGGGTGGATTCGATCAGTTCGGGATCGCCTTCGGCGGTCCGCAGGTCGAACGCCTCGCGTAGCAGCGCGTGCGCCTCGGTCAGCTGACCTTGTTCGGCCAGCGCCTTACCGAGATGCTGCACGGCGAACGACAGCACCTCCGGCGCGGCCACTCGCGCGTGGTCGACAGCCCGGCGATACAGCGTCTCGGCGGTACCGGCATCCCCGTGATAGCGGTAGACATCGCCGAGATTGATCCACACCGTGATCCGGCGCTCCTCGGTGTCCACCAGCTCCAGCGCCCGATCCAGCAGATCGAGGGCCTGGTCGTAGCGGCCGAGTAGCATCGCTTCGATCCCGGTCTGCCGGAAGCCGGTGAAGTCGGTGGGCTGCGCCTTCGCCAGCCGCGCCGCCAGCCGTTCCGGGTCCACCGGGATCATCCGCTCGCGCTCGTCGAACCGGTAGAGCGGTTCCTCCTGCTCCACGGCTCGCCCCGGCGTGCTCACCAGCGTCCCCGGGGCACGTCGAACTCCGAGCAGAGCGCTCGCCACACATCGCGCGGATCGACCCCCGCTTCGATGGCATCGGCTCCCGTCCGGCCCAGCGACGGGATCACATGATCGGCCAGCAGGGCATCGCCCCGCGCCGACCCGAATTGGGTATGCAACAGCTCCTGGAACTCCGTCAATCGCACCGTGCCCAAGATACTCGCGCGACCCCGGGAGCCCCACCTGCCCTGTTGCTCACCGACCGTGGCCGGCCCGGAGCAGCGGCGGTTACCCGAACGTTCGGCGACGACGCCACTATCCCGTGCGCACCGAATCGAGTACTCGGTGACACAGCGCGATCGGATCGGCGACATCCTGAGCGCCGGCCGCGGCTTGTTTCGCGGCGGCGGCGAAGCGAGGAGTAGTCAGGATCTCCAGCACCGCGGCGCGGACAGCGGTCGCGGTCAGCGGCCGGACCAGGAGTGAACTTCCTTGGCGGACAGCTCGATTGGCGAGTTCCCATTGGTCGCCGCCGCCGGGAACGGTAACGACCGGAACGGCAGCGGACAAAGACTTCGCAAGCAAGCCGTGCCCGCCACCGCCCACGACTACCGACGCGTGCGTGAGGAGTTCATCCTGGCGCCCCAAACCGGCTGTGGCCCAGGGCGGTAGGTCGGCGGGCGGGGTGTCGAGCATCGAGATCGCCACGCGGACATCGGCACCCGCGAGGGCTTCGAGCACCGTCTCCACCATGCCTGCGACGCCGGTGTGCGCGGTGGACGGGGCGACCATCACCAGCGGAGCATCCCCGGGCGGCGGCGACAGGATCGCCTCGGTCGGTTCCCAGAAGAGGGGGCCGATGACGTGGGTGTTGTCCGGCCAGTCGGGACGCGGTACCTCGAGCGCGGGCAGGGTGGCGATCAGGCGGGCGGCCGGACCCGGGTCGGTGGCGGGCAGGCCGACACTTTCGCGGGCTTGTTCGCGCTGACGCAGACCGTTGCGGATGTCGCGAGCGGTCATGGTGCGCAACACACCGTCGCGCATGCGGCCACGCAGCCCTTCGCCGGGAGCCAAGCCACTCCCGATGGGCGGCAAGGCTTTCGACGGCAGGTAGAGCGGGTGCGGGGACAGCTCGACCCAGGGCACGCCGAGCCGTTCCGCGGCCATCCCGCCGCCCGCCGTGAGCACGTCGGAGACGACCAGTTCGGGCAGCATGGCGCCGAGGTCGGGCAGGATCTCGGTGGAGATGTGCGCGGCGCGCTCATGGATGCGCTGGCCGGCGTCGGTGTCGTCGTCGGCTGGGCGCGGGGCGAGCCCCTTCAACCGGCGCACGCCGATACCGGCATCGCGGGCGGCGTCGAACCAGCGCGGGCCGGTGAACAGCACCGGCTCGTCACCCGCGGCCAGGAAACGCAAGCACAACGCGATGGCGGGAAAGGCATGCCCCGGATCGGGTCCCGCAACTACGGCTACTCGCATCCGCATAGCCTGCCACACGCGGTTACGGCTCGACAGCAGCTACGTGCCGCGTCTTCACCTGCTCGACAGCAGAACTTCACGTGACCTCCGACCCGAGCGGCGTTATGGTCTAGACCAATAGGCGTCGGAGAGTGGGAGCGATCGTGCGGGTGTCCACGGTGGACGAATTGATGGTGCTGCTGGCGAACGGCGCGGACGTCTGGGACATGCCGGACCGCAGCGGCGATCCGGTCGACATCCTCGACCACGACCGGCAATGCGCGGAACTGCTGCGGCAGCGGTACCCGCTGGATGAGGAGTTACAGGTCGCCGGGCTGGTGCACGACATCGGCCACCAGCTGGTGCCCGGCGACGACGCGGGCCACGGCAGACACGGCGCGGACGCGATCCGTGCACTGCTCGGTGATCGCGTCGCGCGACTGGTCGAGTTGCACGTTGTCGCGAAACGCTATCTTGCGGCGACAGATTCAGCGCACACCGCGCGCCTGTCCCCCTCCAGTCAACGCACCTTGCTGGCGCAGGGCGGCCCGATGAACGCCGCGGAGATCGCCGCGTTCCGGGCCGACCCGGATTTCGATGCCGCCCTCGCGCTGCGGCGCGCCGATGACGCGGGCAAGGTGGTCGGCCTCACCGTCGCGCCCCTCGACTCGTGGCTTCCCGTCATCGAACGCGTTGCCGCTGAACAACATCCGTTCGACCAAGATCAAGCTCAATTGCCGTAGCCCAGCGGCCGCCATCACCAGTTCCCCCGCACCATTGGCGCTGAGTCAGCCGCCGAAGTGGTAGAGCTCGAAGCCGACAGCGCGGTCGGCGGGGAAGCCTTCGATCGGGCCGGTTGCCCTGTCGACGATGGCGCGAACCTGGTCCGCCACCGGTTCCGAACTGAGCACCTCCAGATAGCGGCGATGCTCTGCCAGTGAGGCCTCGGCCTGATCAAGGTGTGCGGTGACGTCGACAGCGTGAGTTACCTTGGGGCCCATTACCGCTGCCCAGCGCGCCGACCACGGCGCATCGGTCAGCTCCGGGAAGATCCACTCGTTACCGGCGTCGGATATGGCGTCCAAGGCCGCGCGGCCGACGGCACGATGATCGGCACTGTTGGCGAATCCGGGAGCCCAGGTGTCGCCGAAGTTGAAGAGCACCAACAGTTCCGGCTGGTGACGTCGGATCGCGGCAGCCAAGTCGCGACGTAGTTGCAGGGTCTCCTCGACCCGCCCGTCCGGGTAGCCGAGGAACTCCACCTGATGCACGCCAACGGCTTTCGCGGCGGCGATCTCCTCGGCCTCGCGCAGCGGCCCGGATTCCGCGGGTGGCAGTCCGGCGATCCCGGCCTCGCCACTGGTGACCAGGACATAGCGAATGTCCTTGCCCTGCCCCGTCCAGCGCGCCACGGCCGCAGCGGCACCGTATTCGATGTCATCGGGATGCGCGACGATGACAAGTCCGCGGTGCCAATCCTCGTCGAGCTCCTGCACTAGCTATCCCTTCTCGCTGTTTTGCGTGTTCAGGCCAGACTAGTGGGCAGTGATCGATCGGGTTCGCAAGCTGCGCAGCGAAAAGGGGCCGCGCGCTGTCCCCTCATCGGGGAGCGCACGGCCCCTGGCCGGACGGGTTCGCGACTTCGCTCGCGCCTCCTGGTGGCATCCCGGCCACACCTGGATCCGTCCGACTACCGCCCACCCGGCTTCGCAGCGCTTCCCGGCGCGCAGAAGCCGTCAGCGGACGGGAGCTACAACTTGCTGACCGAGGAGTTGTCCGAGCCCGACACCGCCTTGTACAGCAGGTACAGCCCGAACACGATGGCGCTGATCACCAGGATCGGGAACAGCCCCTTGATCAACGCACCGATGATGGCCAGCGCGATCCAGACGACCGCGACGATACCGATGATCTTCCACAACATGTGCCAGCCTCCGAGGGTCTCTGCGAACCGCTCTCCGACGATCCGACATGTTCCACTCTGGCAGCTGGGTGACGATAAATCACCAGGTCAACGCCGATATCCGGGTGAAGATCAGGGTTCACCCTGACTACCGGCCCGCCGCAGGTAGCACTCGGCGATCAGGGGGTTTCGATCGTCGCGCCCTCGGCGACCAGCTCGGCGGCCACCTTCCGCGCGATCCGGACGAACGCCGTCACCAGCGGCCGATCCTCGCCCGCGCGACAAGCGACGGCCAGCACCGCGGGCGCCACATCGAGCAGTGGCCGGGCGACGACACCCGACCACGGGAAGAACCGGGATACCGAGGCGACCGAGACCGCGACCGCCTGTCCACTGCCCACCGCGGCCAGCAGATCCTCCAGCGTGGTCACCTCGGCGCCGATGAGCAGCGGACCGTCGCGGTACTCAGCCAGCGTCATGAAGTCGCGCGACGCGAGATCCCGGTTGTCGATCCACCATGCGAACGGCTGGACGGCCAGGTCCGCGGGCAAGACCGCGGTGCCTGCGGCGAGCGGATGGTCGGCGGGCAGCAGGGCGATCCGCTCCTCCGCCAGCAGCGGTGTTACGTCCAGGCCGTCCGGCGCGGGCAGCCAGATCAGCCCGACATCCGAGGTCCCGGCCAGCACGCCGGCACTCGGATCGTCGAATTCGACCTTGCCGACGGTCAGCGCGACATGCGGATAATCCGCCGCGAAGGCGCGCAGCACCCGCGGCGTGATGTCCAGGCCGGTCGCCACCCGGATGCCGACGATCAACTCGGTGCGCTGCCCGGACTCGGTGTCGCGGGTATCGGCGATCGCCGCGCCGAGGGTGTCCAGGATGTCGGGCACCCTGGCCAGCAGCGTCCGACCGGCGTCGGTGAGCGTCACCTGACGACTGTTGCGTTGGAAAAGCGTTGCGCCGATGCGTGTTTCGAGCTGCTTGATCTGATTGCTCAGCGCCTGCTGGCTCAGGTGCAGGCGAGCCGCCGCCCTGGTGAAGTTCAGCTCGGTGGCCAGTACGTGGAACGCACGTAGGTGCCGGAATTCCACATCCACAAGCCTGGATTGTAGATCCGACAGCGGATCCGTGTTTCCGTTCTCGGTCCGGCGGATCGACCATGGAAGACAGCGGGGGTCACCAATCGAGGAGCCGCACCTTGCCGGAACAACACCGTCACGAGCTCGGGCAGCACCAGCCGATCGCGGAATGGGCGTTCGGGTGTCTGGTGATCTGGCATCAACTCGCCGAGACCACGGGCGGGGTGCTGTCGCTGGCGGAGGTCGTGGTGGCGAAAGGTGACGAGCCGCCGGTCCATCTGCATTCCCGCGAGGACGAACTGTGCTTCGTGCTGGAAGGGGAGCTCACCGTGCACCGCGGCTTGGCGCGCATCCACGCCGAACCCGGCACTTCCGTGTGGTTGCCACGCGGCATCCCCCATGGTTTCGCGGTGCACACAGCAACGGCGCGGGTGCTGCACCACTACACACCCGCCGGTGTCGAAAAGGCGCATCGAGCGTTCAGCACAGCGGCCACGGAACTCGCACTACCGCCCAACAACTTTCGCCGCCCCTCGAGCACGGAAGTCGAAGCCGAATTCGCGCACTACGGGATCACCCTCATGGGTCCGGTTCTCGCGCAGCGGAGGGGAGCGCGAGAATGACTGCGGCACAGGACATCACCCGCCCCGCCCGTATCCCTGAAACAGGGCAGGCGCAGGTGCGTGTGCTCGGACCGGTGTGGGTCACCGACGGTGTGCGGACGATCGGGGTGGACCGTCCGCTGGAGCGGGCGGTGCTGGTCCGGCTGGCGCTCGCGGGTGGGATTCCGGTGCCCGATCGGCGACTTGCCGCGGACCTGTGGGGTGACGGGGAGATCTCGCGACCGGTCGAACGGTTGCGGGTTGTCGTGTCGCGGTTGCGAACTGCACTAGGAGAGCACGGTGCGACGGTGTTGCGCACCCCGGCAGGTTATCGCACGACGATGGTCGCCGGTGACCTGCTGGCCGCCGAATCCATCGCGGATCGGCTGCATGCCGCGCGGCGGGCCGGTCGGTACGCCGAGGTCGGTGCGGCCGCCGACGAGGCTTTGCGGCTGTGGCGCGGGCCTGCGCTGGCCGACCTGCTGTGGGCACCGTACGCGGCGGTGGAGGCGAGCAGGCTGGACGAGTGGCGGCTGGAATTGACCGTTGCCGGGCTGGATGCCGCGCTGCGGCTCGGCTCCGGGCTCGAATGCCTCAGGGAGATGGGCATTTTGGCGGGCGAGCATCCGCTGCACGAGCCGCTGGCCCGGCTGCACGCGCTGGCTCTCTACCGCGCGGGCCGCCAGGTCGACGCACTCGATCGCCTGCGCTGCCTACGGCTGAACCTCGCCGAGCAGTTCGGCGCCGCGCTCGCGCCGGAAACCGTCGAGCTCGAGGTTCGCATTCTCCGGCACGATCCGGCGCTGCATCCGGCTACGTTCGCCGGAAAGGCAAGCACACCAACATATTCGACTCAGCGGATAATCCGGTACCGCGACGTCGTGACCGCCGCGCACCGTTTCCGGCACTTGAAGCCAGGTTGCTGAATACCGTTGCCGCCCTCGCCGGTCGGCCAACAGGCGGCAGATATCTGGGTGAGGATCAGGTTTACCCCGATCCTCACCCAGCGATATCTATCGGCGAACTGACGCTCACCTACGACCCGGGTTACGGCGATCGTTCTTCTCCACACCCTCGGTCTCGATCCGCTCCTTGCGCACCGTGTCGGAGATGGTCTGCTCGTCCTGCACCTCGTCGACGGCGAGGCGGACCCGCTCGACCGGCACGGCTTCCTTCTGCACCGTCACCCGCTCCTCGTGCAGTGTGACCTCGGCTTCCTGCTCACCGATGTCGGCGCGGCCCATCTGCCCGCGGTCGGTGATCGGCTCGCGCTCGATCCGGACCTCTTCGTGCGTGGTCGGCACGGTGACGGACTGCTCCTCGGTCACCACGTACTTGTGCAGACGTGCATGGCCGACCTCTTCGTTCTGCTTGTTGACCGCCAGGCGCTCCTCGGAGCGCACCATCCCCTTGTCGTCGGGGCGGCGACCGCCGCGCATCTGCTGCTTGCCGCCCAGATCCATGCCGGCCCGATTCGGGTCGATGTGGTAGTGGTCGAACAGCTCGCGCTCGGCTTCGGGGCTGATCAGACCGTCGTGCTCGAGATGCGGCGCGGTCTTCACCTCCTCCTTCTCGACGCGCACCTGCAGTGCTTCCGGGTCGTGCCGCAGCTCGGCGCCCGCCAGCGGGACCAGTGAATCGCCGCTGAACATCCCGGTGGTCACCGAGACCCAGGTTGGTGCGCCGGAGGTGTTGTCGACGTAGATCCGCTTGACCTTGCCGATCTTGTCGCCTTCCGGGTCGTACACAGCGCTTCCGATGAGTTCTTCCAGCATTCCGGTCATGATGTGATTCCTCCGCGTACATTTCGATGGAATTGGTTCAGGCACTTGCCTTTTGATCGGACTGGTCGAGATCCTCGGCGATTCGCTGCGATTGCCGCGAGCGTCGGACCGGATCATCGACGTTGCCCCAGGCCAGATATCTGCTGACATCCAGCCGTTGCGTGTCCTGGTCGATCGCGGATTTTCGGTAGGCAATATCAAGCATCAGTCTGCTCCTGCCCTTGTAGTGAATGTTCCCGATTCCTGAGAGGGAATCCGGCCGATCAGCTACATGAAGGCAACTACCCGGCATGCTTCGCACCAAACACCTCGTCGGCAAAATCGGCCCGCTACCGGGGGATATGTCGCGGACGAGCAGTGGCGGTCCGGTCCCGGTCGGTGACTTCCAGGGCTGCGTGGCTGCCACTGACGCGGGCCATCTCATGAGCCAAATCTGTCGACGCTTGCGGCGAGGGGGTTGCAGAAGGGGCGACCGTAGGGTGGTCAGCGGCCGGGCATGCGGCGGCTACCTCCGCACAACACCTGATTCCGGGTCCCCGCTCACCGCGGGCGGTCCCCCACGGGTGGCACTGATCGCCCGCGTGCGTGCGCCGTCGATTGCCGCGGGCCCCGGGTATTGGCAACGAGGACGACCGAGGAGGAGCAACCTTGCCCACCGATGTGGCTTGTACCGCAGTGCTTTTCGATTGTGATGGCGTGCTTGTCGACTCGATCGACAGCGGCGCGCGCGCCTGGACGCGCTGGGCGCGGGAGTACGGTCTCGATCCCGCCGTGGTGCTGCCCGGAATTCACGGTCGCCGCTCGATGGAAACGGTGCGCCTGTTCCTGCCCGAGGACGCGCGAGTGGCCGGGCTGGGCAGGATCGAGGACATCGAGATCTCCGAGGCCACCGATACCGAGGCGCTGCCCGGGGCGCGCGAACTGCTGGAAGCGATGACCTCGGACTCGGCCATCGTCACGTCGGCATCGGCGGCGCTGCTCGCGGCGCGGTTGGGCGCGGCCGGGCTACCCCTGCCGTCCATCGCGATCACCGCGGCGGATGTTCAAGCGGGCAAGCCTGCCCCCGATGGATATCTGCTGGCCGCGCAGCAGCTCGGTCGGCCGATCGAACACTGCGTGATCTTCGAGGACAGCGTCACCGGGGTGGCGGCGGGGCTCGCGGCCGGACCGCATTGCGTCGTCGGCGTCGGTGAGCGGGCGCTGGATACCCCCGCGGACATCGTCGTGCGCGACCTCTCGGGTACCAGCCGGACCGAGCACGGTTTACGCTTCGCGGAGGCTTCGATTTTGCGCTCTCCCGGCCGTGACCTCGGTCAGTGTACGGTTGTACTCTGATCTTGCGCGGAGCGTTCCGGATAGCGGCAGTCAGGAAGGGATGGTCGATCTATGCACATCTGTTGTTCGGCACGCACTTATTCACTCGGTCTCACGTGACGGTCGGTGCCTGATGGAAAACGAACTCGCCCAAGAACTCGCGGCCGCCGCACGCCGCCACGGTGGCGCGATCGCCGGCATCGTCGGCGGTGCCGCCCGCAAAGCCTCCTGGGAGGTGCTCGACCTGGTGGCCGAGGGCCGTGAACTGGTGAACGCCGCGCTGCGCGCCAGGGCTGAAGAATTGCGCCGCCGAGACCAACTGCGCTGAATCCGGGCTGGTAGCGCACCATTCGCCGACGGCGGGTGTCGGACGCGCCGCGGGTGCCGCGGCGGATATCGGCTGTCACGGCGGAAAGGGACGCCTACCTCCCAGGTAAGCATCCCGCGACCGTCCAGGGCCGCGGGGTGCGCTGCCCTGTCAGCTATTCGGTGGATACCCGGATGCCCGCCGAGAAGCGACGATGACGGGATGATCGATCCGTCGCCCGCGCGCCCACCGGAGTACTCGGGCGCGCGGCGTCCGGCCCTGCTACTGCGGGACGGCCCCCCTGCCTATTTGGCGGCCCAGTACCTCGGCCCCCCGTACCCCGCACCGCGGGCCACGGCCACGCCGCTGAACGGAACCGCCAAGACCGCAGCGGTTTTCGCGCTGCTCGGCACAGTCCCCCACCTCATCGGCGGATCCAGCAATCTGATTTCCGTGGCCGCGCTCGACGCCGATAGCGGCGGACCGAAAACCCTGAGCTACACCGGTTGGTACAGCGAATACCTCGTCGGCTCCGGCATCGCGCAAGTAGTCGCCGCCGCCCTGCTCGGTGTAGGAGCCGTCTTTCTGCTGCGCCGCCGCTTCGCCGGCCGCGCACTGATCACCCTCGGCTGCCTGACGGTAATTGCCCTCGGCGTCCTGTCGTTCTTCGCAATCCGCGCCCGCAACGCCGTGCTGTACCGCGATATGGCCGCCGACAACGTCGACTCCTTAGCCGCAATCGCAGGAGGAATATCCCTGGGACTCCTCGTCTTCCCAGTCCTCACCCTCCTACTGGCCTGCGCAACATCGACCACCCAGTGGCTCCAGCACCGGACGTAACCAGCAGCGTTCAGAGTTGTCCGGGGCGGGAGATCGGTACCTGTTGGTCGGCGACTTCGGTGAGGGCTTGGGCCCAGCCGTCCAGGCGGTCGGCGGCGTGGCGTAGGTCGGCGACGATGGTGTCGAAATTGTGGCGCATGACCGCGCTTTCGGGGACTGCGAGGATGCGGCCTGCGGCGGCGACTACCTGTTCGTATTCGGTGACGCCGGTATCGAGGCGGTCGAGGGCGAATTGCAGGTTGCCGGTGAGGGCTACCGAGGCGGGGGAATCGGCGCGGCCCATGGCGCCGAGGGCTTGTTCCATGGCGGTCACGTCGGCGGCGAGGGCGTGCAGGGCGGCGGAGCCGGAGGCTGCGGTTTCGAGCATGTCGGTGAGTTCGTCGTCGGGCAACCGGTTGCCGCGGGCGATCTGGGTGCCGAGTCCGTGCAGAGCGCGTTCGGCGCGGACCAGTTTGGCGATGGGTCCGCGCGCCCGCGACCACAGCGGTGGCTGCTTGCGCGGGACGAAGGTGGGCTGCGGCAGGGGTGATTTGCGCAGTCGCAGGTAGCGGCGGGCGCTCAGTGCGGTGCCGGTGACCAGCGCGACCGCACCGCCGCCGAGCACGACGACGATCCAGGCGGGTGCGGAGATGACCACCAGCCCAACAGCTCCCGCGGTGGTGAGACCGGAGGCGGTGCCGAGCTGGAAACTGCGGCGGCGGGCGCGGCGGCGACGGCGCAGTTCACGTTCGCGCGGATCGGCCCAGCGACGCACCGCGACCAGGGCGCTCTCGCCGACCTCGCGCAGACTGTCGGGCAGACTTCCCGGTTGCGGAGCGAGCGCGGCCTGCGCCCGGATGATCGCCGCGTCGCGCTTGCGGCCCGGAAGCGCCTTGTCCCGAGTCATGCCATCTCTCCCACTGGTAGCGCGGATCGGACCAGCACGGTCCCGGCGCGGCCGACGGCCGGCCCGCCGGGTGCCCGTGCTGTGTTCGCCAGTGTTCCAGTGACCACCGACAAAGTCCTCGCCGAGCGTTGAACCGTTACTGCTGTGCGGCCTGGCCCTTGTTCATCTGCGGCTGAGCCGGGTTCGCCTGCGCCGGTGCGGGATTGACGGCAGGCTGGGCCGCGCCACCCGCGGGCAGCTGATCGCCGCGCATCGACGCACGGATCTGCTCGAGCTTGCTGTGCCCGGCCATCTGGATGCTGGCCTGCTGTACCTCCAGCATGCGGCCCTGCACCGTGTTCTGCGCGAGCTCGGCGGAGCCGAGGGCGTTGGCGTAGCGGCGCTCGATCTTCTCGCGCACCGCGTCCAGGCTCGGCGTGCTGCCGGGCGCCGACAGCGTCGAATCCATCTGCTGCAGCGACGCGGAGACCTGCTCCTGCATCTTGGCCTGCTCCAGCTGGCTGAGCAGCTTGGTGCGCTCGGCGACCTTCTGCTGCAACAGCATCGCGTTCTGCTCGACGGCCTTCTTGGCCTGGGTGGCCGCCTGCAGCGACTGGTCGTGCAGCACCTTCAGGTCCTCCACCGACTGCTCGGCGGTGACCAGCTGGGCGGCGAACGCCTCGGCGGCGTTGGTGTACTGGATCGCCTTCTCGGTGTCGCCCGCGGCGCTGGCCTGGTCGGCGAGCGTGACCGCCTGGCGCGCGTTGGCGTTGAGCTTCTCGACCTCGTCGAGCTGCCGGTTCAGTTTCATTTCCAGCTGACGCTGGTTGCCGATGACCGACGCGGCCTGCTGCGAGAGGGCCTGATGCTGGCGCTGAGCTTCCTCGATAGCCTGCTGAATCTGGACCTTCGGATCCGCGTGCTCCTCGATCTTCGAATCGAAGAGGGCCATCAGGTATTTCCAGGCCTTGACGAACGGATTAGCCATCGATTGATCCCGCCTCCATCTGACGTGCCGCGCCCTCGACGCGGCTCCGGTGCGCGACCGTCACGCACTCGATATATGCCTATCCTCCACCATGCGGCCGTTGCGCCGGGTATACCCGGCCCAACCGACGCCTAGTGAGAATCTATCCGCTTTCGGCGCCGGTCCGCAGCGTTGCCGCGGCCGCCACCTGTCGCTGGGTGTCACATGCCCTTCACCAGGACCAGCATGTCGGCCTTGGGTGCGGGAATGACGATTCTGGTGTCCATGGCCAGCGGCAGCGGACGCACGCCCGAGCCGGCCACCGACAGGCTTGCGCTCGCGGGCGCCAGCGCGGG
>NZ_BJXA01000070.1 GCF_007990755.1 Nocardia ninae NBRC 108245
CGCTACCGCCGTTGCCACCAGGACAGTTCGGGGTACCGGCGCTGCCGTTGCCGCCGACGCCGCCGGCCGGCTGAGAGGCCGTGCCGGGGGCGCCGCTGGCGCCGTTCATGGCATTGCAGGCCGCGAAAGCCGGCGGGGCGACAGCGATCATTGCGCCCGTGGTCAGAATGATGCCACCGAAAAGGGCGGCGATACGGGTGCGTGTATTGCGTGTAGTCGTCATGATAAATGCTCCTGTATTGCTTATTCGCTGCGGCCGATATTCGTGAAATCAGCCATGGTGGCGCGCGTCCTCGATTTTCCGCATCGGTATGAAGTAAGGCGAATGCGCAGCGCGTCGCGGCGCATTTCACCGGCTCGCCTTTTATCGGCAAGCCAATTACTTCGCCGGTTTCGTCAGCGGTGTGTGAGACTGGATCTCAGTGGTGGACGCAGTTTTCGCCGTGCTCGGGCTGTCATGTCTAATCCGTTGCTACCGAGGCTGTTACGGACGACCACATCGGGTGGTCACCATCTCGTGCGAACGCCTCTGTGCCGGTAATGAAGCACTGACATCGGCGGATATTCATCCACGCTTTGACTCATCTGCCAGCGGCGGCCATCGCATCTGATATCGACCGGGCTGGTGCAGCAAATTCAGCCTACGCCTTTTTGGCGTCGATTACTACGGGGGTCGGCGCAGGCAAAGTGATTAATTGATTTTCACATTGTATTTTCGGAAATAAAGGTACGGTTCGGGTACCGCCGCTGACTCTTTGCGGCGCTGGATCATCCAGGCGCGGGCTGGATAATCGGATATCCGATCGGCGACGCGTACCCCACGCCCGACGGCGGTGTCGCGCAGCACTTCCAGCGCGGAACCCCCACGGCCGCCGCCTGATCGGTCAGGACCGAGTCAGTCGCGCGCCCCACCTGGTCCGCACGGTGGCCCCAGGGGGCAGCCGGATCACGCCGTCGCCGCTGTGAAAAGCATTGGGCGGACAGGTCATCGGCTCGGCGGCGAGGCCGGTGCGCCGGTGTGCCGGGGCGAGGGTGTCGGCGGTGAACAGTTGCAGCACCGGATAGGAGTCGTCCATCCACAGCTCGGCGACCGCCCCGTCGGTGCCGCGCAACCGGACCCAGGCCCGTCCGTCGTCGTCGCGGGCCAGGTCGGTGAACGGATGATCGATGGTCAACGCGCCCAGCTGTTTCGGCGTGCTGAAGTCGAACGGTGTGCCGCGCACGGCTTCGGTACCGATCGGCAGCTGTCGGTCGGGGTCGGTGAGGATCCGGGTCGCAGCCTCGAAATGCAGGACAGCGGCGTCGATTTTGCCCTCGCCCGGCGAGAGATACGGATGGTGGCCACAGCCGTACGGTGCCGCGGTCGCGCCGAGATTGGTGGCCGTCGTGGTGACCGCCAGCCCGTCGTCGGACAGTGCGTAGCAGATGGCGAGGTCGAGATGGAACGGATAACCCTTGCAGGGGTGCAACGTAGTGCGCATGGTGACCTCGTCCTCCTGCGCGTCGCAGGCCCGCCACGGCCGCCAGCGCAGCAGCCCGTGGATCGCGGTGTTCGTCGCCGGTTCGGACAGCGCGAGCTGATGGTCGACGCCGTCGAAGCGATATCTGCCGTCCGCCAACCGGTTCGGCCACGGAATCAACGCGGCGCCACGGCCACCGTCGGCCATCGCCAGCACGTCGTAGGGCTCGAGCACATCGCGCCCGGCCACCCGGAACTCCCGGATGCCGCCGCCGACCTCGACGATCACCGCCCGCTGGTCGCCCCGACCGATGGCGAACTGCTGTCCCGACGGTGGCGGAGTCATAGGTGAGGACGGTACCGCCACCCGCCCTGCCGCCCTCTACCACCTCCGAGCTAACCCGGGCAGCCAATGAAAGTTGGTACTTTTCAAGGGTTTTGGGGGATGTTACCGTCGCTTCTTCCGAGGTGCAGTTCCTCGGTTACCCACAGGGGAGCTCATGGGCGATATCTTGCAGGCCGATCTCGACGCGCTGCGCGGGCTCGGCAAGGCCCTCACCGGACGCGCGACGACCATTGCCGGCATCAAAATCGACGCGCAGACAACGATGCCGGATTCGCCGGTTCAGCAGGCGATGGCGGCCGTCGGTCCCGCCGCGCTCGCGGCCTACGGCGCACTGCGGAGCAATATCGAACAGATGGCGGCGGTCACCAACTCCGGCGTGAAGGCCTACGGCGACGTCGAACGAGCGTTCGTCGAGCAGTTCCGCAGAATCATGCCGCCGAGCCCCGATAAGGCGAAGGAATGACGACGACGATCAGCCATGTGCGCGCGTGCGTGCCGTCGACGATGGTCACCTACGGCACCCAATTGGCGTCGCGCACCGGTGATTTCGTGCGTGAGGTCGACGGCATGGGCCGGGACGTGGACGCGGTGGCGAAGGGCTGGAAAGGCGAGGGTGCGGCGGGGGCGTCGGTGCGCGCGCTCGGTGAGAAACTCTCGGCCAACTACATCGATGAGGTGGCGGGCCGGATCGCCCAGTACTTCGCGACCTTCGGCCTGCAATTGGATCTCACCAAGACCTCTTTGCTGACGATCGTGGACAACGAGGCGGCCGCCGCGGGCATGAAGGTCGCCGACAATGGCACGGTCACCGCACCGAGATATCCGGGCAGCCCGCTGCTCGCACTCATCATGCAGGCGAAACTCGACAGCCAGGCGATCGGTTTCCAGGTCAGGATCCAGACCTTGCTGAAGAGTTTCGCCGAGGACGAGCAGAAGGCGGCCGGATCCATCAACAAGGGGGTGGAAGGGTTGCAGGTGCTGACGAAGTCGCCCGGAGCGCCCATGCCCGAGTTGCCCCCGCTGGCCCTGACCCGCTCGTCCGACGGCCGCTACGAGATCGGCCCGCCGAAGATACCGGGCGTGCACCACGACGACACCTTCCTCTACAACACGAAGGAAGGCGGTTTCGGCGACTGGCTGGCCAAGCAGAAATGGAAGGCGAAGCTGGCGGGCGGCGAGGCCTTCAAAGACTTCGACGACGCCACCGCGTTGTACCGCCACTACTGGGACAACAACGGCAAGCCGATGAAGTTCGACTACGCCGAGGGCTACAACGAGGACAGGTCGATCAAGCAGGCGGTGGACTACGAGATCAGCCGAGCCGCTGCCGCCGCCGACCAGTTCGTCCGCAGTGGAAACAAGAACTTTCAGATGAACGGCAAGCCGATCAGCGTCGGCAAAGACGCGGGGACGAACTACCCGGTGACCGAGAACTGGCAGAAGGCCATCGGCGGCTACCAGCAGTACAGCCACTCGAACGTGCGGGTTGAGGGCAATCGCGTGGTCATGGACGTCACGGTGTCGGCCCAGGACTACTACAACTTCGACAAGGGCAAGCACGACAAGGGCACCGGCGTCAGTGATGCCGAGAACGGGCGCTTCGCCGAGATCGGCTGGGCGAAGCCGTTCGAATCGAGCGGCAGCCTCACCCGGACCGTGTCGTGGGAGGTGGGACAACCGCCGTCGAGCGCGACCGTGGACCGCGGCTCCGATCCGCAACGCAATCCCGGGCGCGAGGATCGCAGCGACAGTCGCTACGACGGTGACGACGGACGGATGCCGGACAACGACCGCGAGACGGGCAGCGCCCGCCCGAAATGACGGTGCCCAGAAGAGTTTCCGCCGCTGCCGCCCTCGCGGCAGCGGTACTGACCGTGCTCGGCTGCACCTCGCCGTTCTCCGACTCCACCCCGCAGGAAAGGTCCAGCCAGGTGTCCGACGACACCGTCCGCTCCGACCCGGAATCTCTGATGAAGTACTTTCCGCTCATCGGGCAGCCGGCGTCGGTCTCGTGGATCGGCTGGGACAATTCCTCCGGCGCCCCGGGTCCCACGATCTATTGGGTGGACGCGGTAGTGGAACTGGAGCCGGCGACCGCGGCGGAGCTGCGGAGCCGGTATGCGCCCGCCGAGCCCACCGCCGCGCCGACGCTCAAAGACGGCCTGCAACAAGCAGTTCCGGCTGGAACCTATCTCACCGGGGCCGAATTCGACGCCGCGCTCGGCGGATCCACCGAATGGGACGGCTCGGCGCGCGGATACCTGCACCCCGACCGGCCCCTGCTGATATTCCAAGCCTCGGCCGGCGGCTGAGCGCGCATACTTTTCGATCGAGTGAGGTTTTTCCGTGCAACCTGCGCACGAAGAGCTGGGCATGAAAGTCCAGCGCGCCCAGTATGAATTGGCCCAGATCCGTGGTGTCGGCAAGGTCGACGGCGTGCGCGTGGAGGTCGATGCCGAAAACCGGCTGCTGTCGGTCAACGTGCCGAATGCCGAGCGCATCCTCGCCGCCTACGAGGCCGCGGTGGCCGATAAGGAACCACAGGTCGAGGCGGCGATGCGCGAGCTCACCGAGGACCCCCAGGTGAGTTCCACCCGTATTTTCGTCGAGGCCAATTCCGCGCGTTTGGAGGCTGAACGGCGCGGGCAGGCGGAACACGCCGGCAATGGTCGCTTCGAATCGGGGTGGTGAGTCGACAGGGTAGGGCAGGACGTATGACGTAGTGTCAACGTCGTAGGTCTACGCCCCTGACCTATCGAAGATAGGGAATGAGGCCTACCCGGATGACCGAGCCCCCCGCCAAACGCGGCAGTTCTCGATCGGGCAGCGCGCGCAACGGAGGCGCGACCCCCGGTCGGGGCGAAAGCCCGGTCACCAGGGCAGCCGTGCTGGACGCCGCGCTGGCGATCATCGACAGCGACGGTGTGGACGGGCTGTCCATGCGGCGACTGGCCGAGGCGGTCGGCCGGGATCCCATGGTGATCTACCGGCATGTTCCCAACAAAGCGGCCGTCCTCGACGGTGTCGCCGAGCTCCTGTTCGCCCAGCTGACGGTCGACGCCACCGATCCGGACTGGCAGCACCAGTTGCGGGCGGTCGCACACGACTTCCGCGAACTTGCCCTCGCACATCCGCGGGTGGTTCCGCTGCTGGTCACCCGGCCGTTGGCGACGCCGCTCGGGTTGCGTCCGCCCTCGGTGGTGCGGCCACTCGAGCACATGCTCGCCTTGTTGACCAAGGCCGGCTTCTCGGGAGCCGACGCGCTGCACATCTATCGCGCGCTGTTCGGATTCCTGTACGGGCATGTGCTCAACGAGTTGCAGGAGATCGTGGAACGGCCGGAAGAGACCGACGAGGTGCTACGACTCGGGCTGCATCGGCTGCCGATCAGCGAATTCCCGCTGCTGCGGGAACTCGCGCCGGTGCTGGCCGGCTACGACGGCGCCGTGGAACTCGAACGCGGGCTCGACATCCTGCTCGCCGGCCTCACCGCGACGTTGCCCGGCCCCGGCTGAGGAACCTCGCCCGGCCTCACTGTGCCCCGCCCTCGGAGTCCCAACGCTGCTGTGCGGCAACTGCTTCGGCGCTGTCGGGAACGACGCCGCCCGGTGTCACGGCGGTGGCGAGGCCACTGATCAGAATATCCAGGCCGAGTTCCAGTTCGGCGACGCCGTCGTAGGCGGCGAGGTCGGCGGCGAGGCTGCGCAGTAGCGGAAATTCGCCGATGGGCAAACGATTGAGGCCCATGCGCAGCAGATCGGTGGTCTCCTCTGGTCGTTCGATGACTTCCTGAAGCTCGGTGAGGATGTGGCCATAGAGGAATCCGAACAGCGCCCGGTAGATGAGCAGCGCGTCGGTGCCGCTGAAATCGGCGTGGGTGAGCAGCACGAGCAGGCGTTCGAGCGGTCGCAGCGTGCCCGTCGGTCGCAGGCCGATCGGCGTCGCCAACGGCCGCGTGACCAGCAGTGGGACCACATTCGGATGGGCGACGGCCAACCTGCGGAAGTCGCGCGCGACCACGCGCAGCTGGTGCTGCCAGTCGGGGTCGGCGGTGTCGATGGTCAGTTGCTCGAGCACGATCTCGGCGACGCCGTCGAGCACCGCGGCTTTGTTCGCGGCATGTCGGTACAGCACCATCGGGTCGCGCCCGAGTGCCGCGCCGAGGCGGCGCATGGACAGGCGGTCGACGCTGTCGCTGTCGATGATCTCCAGCGCGGCCGCGAGCATGGCGGCTCGGGTCAACGGGTGGTTCCTGCGGTTCTTACGAGCGGGCAGACCCGCCTCGGCATCCGAGGGGTCGCCTGGCCCGGCCCTGATTCGATTCATCGAATCCAGCGCCTTTCCGGCTGAAGGGTGCTTTGTCAACGATGTAAGCCTACGCTGTAGACATACGCTGTTCCGCAACTCGAGGAAACCCATGGCAATAACAGAGGTCGCTGCTTACGCGCACCTGAGCACGGCGGATATCGACGCGCTCGGACTCGAGCTCGACGCGATCCGCCGCGACATCCAGGAGCAGCGTGGCGCGCGTGACGCGACGTACATTCGTCGCACGATCGCAGTCCAGCGGGCGCTCGACGCCGCGTCCCGGCTGACGATCGGGCTCAGCCGCGGCCGTGCCGGCTGGCTGGCGGGGACCGCCGGGCTGGCCCTGGCGAAGAGCATCGAGAACATGGAGATCGGCCACAACGTCTGCCACGGCCAGTGGGACTGGATGAACGACCCGGAGATCCACTCCAGCACCTGGGAGTGGGACATGGCGGGCGTGTCGGCGCAGTGGCGCTATTCGCACAACTATCGCCACCACGTCTATACGAACGTGCTCGGCATGGACGAGGACATCGGGTTCGGCGTGATGCGAGTGACCCGCGACGAACGATGGAAGCCGGGGCATCTGCTGCAGCCGCTGCGAAACCTGTTGCTGGCGGCCACCTTCGAATGGGGCATCGCGCTGCACGGCATGTATTCCGAACGCGACCGCTCCGCGGACCCGATGCAGAAGGCCGCGCAGACCAAGTCGTTCCTGGGCAAGATAGCCAGACAGGCCGGCAAGGACTATCTGCTGTTCCCCGCGCTCAGCGGACGCCGCTGGCGGCGCACCCTCGCCGCGAACGCCAGCGCGAACGTGCTGCGGAACCTCTGGGCGTACGTGGTGATCTTCTGCGGGCACTTCCCCGACGGCGCGGAGAAGTTCGAGCCCACCGTGGTGGCCGACGAGACCAAGGGCGAGTGGTACCTGCGCCAGATGCTCGGCACCGCGAACTTCGACGCGGGCCCGATGCTGGCCTTCCTCAGCGGCAACCTCTGCTATCAGATCGAGCACCACCTGTTCCCCGACCTGCCGAGCAATCGATACGCCGAGATCGCGCTGCGGGTGCGGGAACTCTGCGACAAGTACGACCTGCCCTACACCAGCGGGTCACTGCTGCATCAGTACCTGCTGACCCTGCGCACCATCCACAAACTGGCCCTGCCGGACAGCTTGCTGACCGCCACGTCCGACGATGCCCCGGAAACCGCGTCGGAACGAAAGTTCCTCGGGGTCAAAGCTTTCGACGCACCTGATACCGTCCGTCCGCTCGGCCGGAGCGGACTGCGCACCGCGCTGCGGCGCGCCGAGAAGGCACGGGTAGCCATGCGGAGGTCACCGCGCCGTCCGCTCCGGATCAACCCGGCCGACACCCGGCCGCGGCAGGAGGATCGACCATGAGCGATCGAATCACCACTCAGTGCGCTGCGCGCACGACAGAGCAACGCACCGGCGAGGCGCGGTCATGACGACGACCCGCGCCGGGCAACGCGCACTGCGCCTGCGGCTGAAGCCGAAAGCGCCGAAGACCGGATATGTCGACGGAGCGTGGTGGCCGCACAGCGAAGATTTGGCGGCCGAGCTCCCCGCGCTGCTCGCCGCCGTCGCCGATCGGATCGGGCCCATCCATCACGTGGCTTATCCGCTCGACGAATGGGCGCGAACGTCCGGTGAGCTCGTGATCGCCGGTCGAACGGTGCGAATGGAGGGGTTCCGACAAGGGACGCTGCACACGGTCGAGTTGCTGGGTGTGAAGGACCGCAGGGTAGTGCTGTTGGTTGTACCGCCCGCCGCCGTCGAGCTCGACGCCTCGGCGACGATGGTCTGCGCGTCCGCAGTCGACAACGAATCGGCGGTCGACGAGCTGCTGACGATCGGCACCCGCGAGCGCGGTGACCGCGCCGAAGGTGTCGCGGCGGTGCAACGCTGGGATTCCGAAGGCGGCGCCGACCGCGGCCCGCGCTGATCAGCGGATGCGGGCCACCGCGCCGAGCATGGAGACCGCCTCCGGCCTCGGGTGCGGGCGCCACTCGCCCGGCCGCCACGTCATCACCGAGCCGATGCCCGGCGGGACGAGCTCCAAGTCGGTGAAGAAACGGGTGAACTCCTCGGTGCTGCGTAAGCGGAACGGCACCCCGCTGCGCAGGTTGGCGGCGTTCGACTCCGCGAGCTCCTCGGCGGTGAGATGGTCGCTGGTGGCGTGGGTCATCACCAGGTAGCTGCCCGAGGGCAGCGCGTCGCACAGCTTGCGCACCAGCTCGTAGGGTCCGTCGTCGTCGGTGATGAAGTGCATGATGGCCACCAGCATCAGTGCCACCGGCTGGTCCAGGTCGAGGACCCGGGCCAGGTCGGGGTGGGCGAGGATGCGGTCGGGCTCGCGGATGTCCGCGTCGAGGTAGGCGGTCGCGCCCTCGGGCGAGCTGTTGAGCAGCGCGCGGGCGTGCACCAGCACGATCGGGTCGTTGTCGACGTAGACGACGCGGGATTCGGGGGCGATATCCTGCGCGATCTCGTGCACATTGCCCGCGGTGGGCAGGCCGGCTCCGATATCGAGGAACTGCCGGACCCCTGCGTCGGCCAGGTAGGCGACCACCCGCCGCAGGAAGGCGCGATTCTCCAGGGCGGCCAGGCGGACGGTGGGGAAGGCCTCGGCCACCATGTCGGCCGATTCCCGGTCCGCGGGGAAGTTGTCCTTGCCGCCGAGCCAGTAGTCGTAGCGGCGCGCCGGATGCGGCTTGGAGACGTCGATCCGCGAGGCTGGGGGTTCCGAGTTCACAACGCCCTCAATTCATCTCGACTATTGTCATCATGTCAGTTCGAGTTGCGAACCGGTAGCGATGGTGCCGTCGCGCCGTCCGGAAGGCTTCATCATGCCACTGCAGTACAGCCCATACGACTTCGACGTCCACCGCGACCCGTACCCGTACTACGCGAGGCTGCGGACCGAGGCGCCGGTCTACCGCAACGAGACCGACGACTTCTGGGCCCTCTCCCGGTATGCGGATGTCCTTGCCGCACTGCGCGATTCGGACCGGTTCTCGAGCGCGAACGGTGCCATCCGGATGGAACCGGCGTTCTGGGGACCGCAGGCCGAGCAGATGTTCTCCTTCGTCGCGATGGATCCGCCCCGGCACACCCGGCTGCGCGGGCTGGTCGCGCGGGCCTTCACCCAGCACCGGGTGCAGGGGTTGGAGACCCGGTTACGCGAGATCGCCAGCGGGCTGCTGGCGCCCCTGCTCGAGCGCGGCAGCTTCGACATGATGGCCGATTTCGCGGGCCCCTTCCCGACCGAGGTGGTCGCCGAACTGGTCGGCGTGCCCGAGCGGGACCGCGAGATGCTCCGCAAACTCGGCATGGAAATCATGTACAACGACGAGGAGTCCACCGATCTGCGGCCCGAGGCCATCCAGGCGATCGGCGCCCTCATCGGCTACTACACCGAGCTGACCATCGCACGGAGCCAGGACCGCCGCGACGACCTGCTGTCCGGGCTGCTCGACGCGGCCGACGGCGACGATCGGCTCACGCCCGAGGAGATCGTCAGCGTGCTGATCCTGCTCGTCGGCGCGGGCATCGAAACCACCATGCTCACCCTCGGCAACCTCTGGCACACCGCATGGCAGCATCCCGGCCAGCGCCGCAAGGCCTTCGACGGGCGGATCGACGCCTGGATCGCCGAATCCATGCGCTACGAACCCTCGACCCAGACCACGCTGCGCACCGCCACCGAGCCGTTCGAGCTGCACGGGGTGTCGATTCCGGCCGGCGCGCGCATGCTGCTGCTCCTGGGCTCCGCCAATCGCGACCCCGCGGTGTTCACCGACCCCGACACCTTCGACCTGGACCGCGACACCGGTGCGTCGCTGGTGTTCGGCAGCGGACGTCACCACTGCCTCGGCGCCAACCTGGCACAGCTGGAGCTGCGGGTCGCCCTCGAGGAGATCGTCGGCAAGGTCGCCGACTACGACATCGACCCCGAGGGCGTGCGCCGCATCCACGCCTCGAACAACCGCGGCTTCGCCGCCCTGCCCACCACCGTCACGGCCCGCTGAGCGGACCGGACGGGCACGTTCTCCCGCCCGCTGCTCGATATTCGGAGCGAGAGGAGGGCACCCATGACCCGTTACTGGCCCATGACTCGAGCAGCACTCACGATCGGCTCACCGTTCGGACCCCGCGAGGGTGGTTTTCATGCCGGGCAGGATTTTCCCGCGCCCGACGGGACGCCGATCTACGCGTGTGCCGGCGGCACCGTCCTGTTCCTCGGCGCCGCCGGCGGGTACGGCGAGTGGATCGTGATCGACCACCCGAGCGCCGACGGTGGTGGAGTGAGCGAATACGGACACATGTGGGACGCGGGCGCGACCGGACTGTCGGTCGGTGACCGCGTCGAGGCGGGGCAGCTGATCGCCTACGTCGGCAACAACGGCGGATCCACCGGCCCGCACCTGCACTTGAGCGTCATGCCGCACGGGTACGACCCCGGCGCCAAGATCGACCCGCTGGGGTGGCTGCGCGGCGCCGCCTATCCCGCGGATTTCCTCTGGGGGCTCGGCGAGGTCGAACAGCGTGAACTGCTCGACCGGACCCGCGAGGTATGGACGCAACTGTGCGGTCCGGAAGGCCGGGGATGGGCGCAGCTCGGACAGAACGCGCAGGGGGAGAACCGGACTGTCGTCGATGCGCTCGCCGAGGTACGGCACGCGGTGCAGGCGGGTTGACCGCGCTGTCCGCGGCGGGCAAGGTGAGCCGATGGGCAGTGAAGAGGTCCGCGCCGGGGTGACGCTGACCAATCTGGACAAGCCGTTGTTCGACGGCGCCGAGGCGACCAAGCGCGATCTGATCGACTACCTCGAGGCCGTCGGTGATCGACTGGTGCGACAGCTGCGCGACCGTCCGCTGTCGGTGGTGCGGGTGCGGCCGGGCCAGCAGCCGTTCATGCAGAAGAACCTGCCCAAGTACACCCCCGACTGGCTGCATCGGGTGACGGTGTGGGCCGAGAGTTCGCACCGCGAGGTGACTTACGCGCTGTGCGACGACGTCCGCACGCTGCTCTGGTTCGGCAATCAGCGCGCGGTCGAGTACCACACCACGCTGCTGCTCGCCGAGCACAGCAAGGGCCCGACCCATCTCGTGCTCGACCTCGACCCGTCGCCGGACCAGCCGTTCCGGCAGGCGGTGCTGGCCGCGAAGCTGATCCGCGCGGCGCTCGCCGACGACGGGCTGGCCGGTGCGGTGAAAACCAGTGGCGCCAAAGGTGTGCACGTCTTCGTGCCGCTGCAGCCCGGTCTGTCGATCGAGGACGTCGCTGCGGCCACCCGGGCGGTCGCGGCCCGCGCCGAGCGGCTCGATCCGGACCTCGCCACCACCGCCTTCATCCGTGAGGACCGGGGCGGACGGGTGTTCCTCGACTCCACCCGCGCGGGCGGCGGGACCGTCGTCGCCGCGTACAGCCCGCGGATCCGGCCGGGGACCACGGTGTCGTTCCCGGTCGGCTGGGCCGATCTCGACAACGTCACGCCGCAGGATTTCACCGTCCGCACCGCCCTGAGCCAACTCGGCGAGCGCGACCCGTGGTCGGACGAAATGCCCGAACCCCAAACGCTGCCCGCCGATCTCATCGAGGAGGGCCACACCATTCCCATCGCTCGGGTGCAAGCGATGCACGAGGGCAAGCGCCGGGCTCGCGCGCGCCGGGAAAATCCGCAACCGGAGCAGTAATTCGCGGTCGCACGCAACCCGTGCTGCTCGACTGCGGGAATGTTCTGCCCACTCTCGATGGTTCCACCAATCCCGGCGCTCCGGCGCGGGATGTCGAGCTAGCAGAGAAGAGGGCAGCAATGCCGGTCAATGATCTACCTCGGGTCGAGCACAGGTTCGTCGAGGTCGACGGTGTTCGGGTGTTCTACCGGCAGGCCGGGCCCGACGACGCGCCGGTACTGCTGCTCCTGCACGGATTTCCGTCGGCGTCGCACCAGTTCCGCCGGCTGATCGATGCCCTCGGCGGCAGCTATCGGCTCATCGCGCCCGACTACCCCGGCTTCGGGCACACGGCAGCGCCCGACTCGTTCACCTACTCCTTCGACCGGCTGGCCGACATCGTCGAAGGGTTCCTGGAGCGCTTGGAACTCACGCGATTCTTCCTGTACGCCTTCGATTTCGGCGCACCGGTCGGCTTCCGCATCGCCACCAGGCACCCCGAATGGGTCGCCGGACTCGTCATCCAGAACGGAAACGCCTACGAGGAGGGCCTTTCCGACGGCGCCCGCGACTTCGTGGCCCTGCGCCCCGACCAGCCCGACGCCGAACCCGCCATTCGGGACCTGCTCACCCTCCCCGGCACCCGCGGACAGTACGAACACGGCGTCGGCGATCCCGAACTCCTCGCCCCCGACGGCTGGACTCTCGACCAGCACTTCCTCGACCTGCCCGGCCGCAAAGCAGCCCAGGTGGCGTTGGCCTTCGACTACCACAGCAACGTCGAGCAGTACCCGCAGTGGCAAGAATGGCTCCGCACGCACACCCCGCCGGCCCTGATCGTCTGGGGCCGCAACGACCCCTTCTTCCCCGAACCGGGTGCGCACGCCTACCTGCACGACCTCCCCGACGCCGAACTGCACATCTTCGACACCGGTCACTTCGCCCTCGAAGACAAGCTCCCCGACATCGCCCCGCTCATCGCCGACTTCCTGGACCGGCACTGGCCGAAGGACTGACCGCCCTGCGGCCCAACAGTTCTCAGTCGGGCAGCACGAGACCCGCGGCGGGCGGCGTGGCGTCGATCAGGTAGCGGACGATGGCGTCCCTGGTGCGACCGGGACCCATGAAGGACGTGTGCCCGTCGCCGTCGCGGGTCAGCAGGACGGAGCCGCGGATCTGGGTCAGCATCAGCTGTGCCCAGCCGTAGGAGGTCGACGGGTCGTGGGTCGCGTTGACGATCAGTGTCGCGATGGTGGGTTCGGCGACGGTCTCCCGTGCGGGATTGGCTCGGGCAGGCCAGCCCTGGCACCGCGCGAGGTACCGGTAGGACTGGCTGACGCCACGGGTGTGCGGTGCGATGGTGGCGAGCAGGGTCTGCTGGGCTTTCAG
Source organism: Nocardia ninae NBRC 108245 (assembly GCF_007990755.1). Taxonomy (GTDB): domain Bacteria; phylum Actinomycetota; class Actinomycetes; order Mycobacteriales; family Mycobacteriaceae; genus Nocardia; species Nocardia ninae. The sequence continues at coordinate 13,204 of NZ_BJXA01000070.1, forward strand.
CGCGGCGTAGCTGTCGAAGTCGGGCCGGAAGTCCGCGCAGCCGACACCCAGATCGGCGTGGTTGCTGTCGGCCGTGAACGCGGCCGAGGCGAAGCCGCTCGCGTCACCGTTGCGCGCCTGGTCGAGCCGGGCGGACAGGCCGGGCCAACCTTCATCGCCGATATTCGGGATGGGATCTCTGGACAGCAGCCTGCCCTGGAGGTTGGTCAGCAGGTCGTCGGTGGTGACCTCGCCGCGGCACTTGCCCGTGCTCTGGCAGGTCGGTGCCGGCAATGGGTGCTGCTCGGCCTTGGTGACCAGATCGTCCAGCACCTGCGACGGATCCTGTTCGCGCACCGCGCATTCGGCCGCGGATCGGCACCACGCCGCGAAGCGATTCCAGCTGTCCTCGATCGCGACGGATTCGTAGAAGCTCATGGTGCTCGTCGGCTGGGAGTGCACGAGCGCACCGTCCAGCGCCAGGGCGCGGCTCTTGTCGGGGAACAGGCGGGCGTACTCCGCGCCGATCTCGGTGCCGTAGGACAGGCCGAGGTAGGTCAGCGGTGCGCCGCCGAGGCGTTGGCGCAGCACCTCGAGATCGCGGGCGACGCTCACCGTGTCCACATGGTCGAGCAGCTCACCGGTCCGGCGGCGGCAGCTGTCGCCGAACGCGCGGTTCGCCGCGACCATGTCGTCGAATTCCTGCTGCCCGCGCGGGAATTGACGGGGCAGCCGGTTGGCCAGGTCGGCATCGCACTGGATGGACGGCCTGCTGGCACCGACACCGCGCGGATCGAAGCCGATCAGATCGAAACGCTGCCGGAGCCCGCCGGGGAACAGGCCCGGCTCGGCGCCTTCGAGGGCGACGAACTGCGTGCCCGCGCCGCCGGGACCGCCGGGATTGACGACCAGATCCCCGATCTTCTGCGCCGGATCGGTCGCGGGTAGTCGATTGATCCCGACCTGAATCTTCGCCCCGTCCGGGTTGTTCCAGTCCAGCGGTACATCGATGCTCGCACACTGGACGGCGGAGCTGGAACCCGGTGGACAGGCACCCCATCCGATCGGCTGCCGATTCTCGGTCGCGGACTTGTCCGGCGCGTCGTCGGTCCCGCAGCCGACGCAGACTGCGAGGACGGCTGTTACGCAAAGGGTTAGGCGTGCCGCGGTCGAAATACCCATTCGTGGGTACACCCCGCCTACCCGGCGCTGCCGACGGCGGTGCGCACGAACCCGTCGGCGCCGGCGAGCAGCCTGCGGGCCGCCGCCACATCGACGCCGGCCAGCTGCATGACGATCGCGGTTTTCGGGTGTCCGTCGGCGGCGTCCAGCAGGGCGGCGGCGGTGACCGGGTCGACGCCGGTGGCGTCCTCGATGATCCGGCGGGCTCGGTCGACCAGCTTGGCGTTGGTGGGCTTCACGTCGACCATGCGGTTGCCGTAGACCTTGCCCGATTGCACCATGGTGGCGGTCGAGAGCATGTTGCACACCATCTTCTGCGCCGTACCGGCTTTCAAACGGGTGGATCCGGTCAATACCTCTGGGCCCGTCTCGATCTCGATACCGACGTCGGCGTGCTCGCTCAACTCGGCATGCCGATTGCAGGAGACGCCGACGGTGGCGGCGCCGATCGATCGGCCGTGCTGCAGGGCGCCGATCGCATATGGGGTCCGGCCGCTCGCCGCCAGCGCCACGATCACGTCGTCGGCGGTCAGGTCGATATCGGCGAGATCCGCGACGGCGAGTGCGGGATCGTCCTCGGCACCCTCCACCGCATGCGCGAACGCCGCTGCGCCACCGGCGATGATGCCGATGACCTCGTCGGGGGCGGTGCCGAAGGTCGGCGGGCACTCGACCGCGTCCAGCACGCCGAGCCTGCCGCTGGTTCCGGCACCGACATAGATCAACCTGCCGCCGGTCCTGCGGGCCGCGACGATCAGCTCGACCGCCCGGGCGATCTCCGGGATCGCCTGCGCCACCGCGGAAGCCACTACGGCATCCTCGGAATTCATGGTGCGCAACAACTCGTCCACGGTCATGGAGTCGAGTGCGGCGGTCCGCGGATTCGCTTCCTCGGTGCTCAGTGTGCTGATGTCACTCATGACTGCGCCTCCTATGTCCATGCGGGAACTACGGTCGAACGAGTGGTGTGGTCCCGACCGAGTCGTGACTATCTGTGGGGGTGGATCGTCGATCAGCGTGCCGCGAGTCCCTCACGGCGCCTTCCGCACCGTGCGGGAGATCCGGCGATCCGCTACCGCGTCATAGGTCCGGCGCAGCGCCACCGCGGCCGACGGCGTGCGCTGCAGGACGCCGATGTAGAGCGCGTCGACGATGAGGAGCTGGCTCATCCGGCTCGCCATCGCGGCGGAACGGAAACCGTCCTCGCGCCCGGCGACGAGCACCGTGTGCGCGGCCGCCCTCGCCAGCCTGGACTGTGCGCCCGCCGTCACGGCGACCGTCGTCGTCCGCCTGCCACCGGCGCGGTCGACGGCGTCGATGATGGCGGCGGTTTCGCCGGAGTGGGAGAAGGCGATGATCACGTCGTCGGCTTCCAGCAGGCTGGCCTGCACGAGGGCGTCGTCTTCGGAGGTGCAAGCGACACACCACATCCCGATCCGGGTCAGCTTCTGCGCCATGTCCATCGCGACCAGCCCGGAGGCGCCGATGCCGATGAGTTCCACCCGCCGCGCGCGCACCAGGGCGTCGACGACCGCCGCCATGGTCGACGGATCGGCGAGGTCGGCGGTGGCCACCATGCCCTCGGTCTCGAAGGCAGTGAGCTTGTGCAGCACCTTCGCCAGTGGGTCGTCGGCGTCGATGTCGGTGGCGAACACCGGCGAGCCGTCGTCCTTGCTGGTCGCGGCCAGCGCCAGGCGCAGCTGCGGATAGCCTTCGTAGCCAAGGGCTTTGGACAGCCGGACGACCGCGGACGTGCTGGTGGAGGCGCGCTCGGCCAGTTCGCTCACGGTCAATTGCGCTGCGGCGGCAGGGTCGTCGCGAATCACCTGGGCGACCCGCAGCCCCGTCGGGGTCAATCGGGGGATCGCCCCGAGCAGGCGTGTGCGGACGTCGTCACCCTCGTTCATGGTTCTCCAACCTGAGCTGTCGCGGTGCCGCACCGGGTGATTCGGGCAATGCCAGCGGGGCGGCACCTGGCGTGATCGAACCGAGCACCCGCGCCCGCGTCGCGCCGGTGCAGACCGCGTCGGTGCCGGCGAGTCCGTGCACGGTGAGGAACCCGAGCACGGCGAAGGCGGCGGCTTCCTTGGCGGCGGACGGCAGACCGAGCTCGTCGGAGGTGCACAGGGTGGCGTTACCCAGCCGTTCGCCGAGCATGCTCAACAGGGCCGGATTTCGGGTACCGCCGCCCGAAGCGATGACTTCGTCGGGTGCGAAAGGTGCCAGTGCGTCGGCGATGGTCTGTGCGGTCAGCGCGGTCACGGAGGCGACGATATCGTCGGCAGGCAGGGGATGGTCCCGCAACACCCGCTCGAGGTAGGCCCGGTTGAACAGCTCCTTGCCGGTCGTCTTCGGCGGCGTTGCCTGGTAGTAGCTGTCTGCCAGCAGGGTCTTCAGCAGTCGCTCGTCGATGCGGCCGCGGGCCGCGCGTTGGCCGTCCCGGTCGATGTGTTCGCTGCCGTCGGTGGCCAGTTCGACGGCCGCGTCGATCAGCGCGTTGCCCGGGCCGGTGTCGAAGGCGACGGGCGTGTCACCCGTGACGGTCGCGTTGGCGATGCCGCCGATATTGAGCGCGGCCGAACGCCCGGGCCGGCCCGCGAGCCACAGCAGGTCGAACAGAGCGACCAGTGGCGCGCCCTGGCCGCCTGCCGCGATGTCACGCGAGCGGAAGTCGCTGACGACGGGCAGCCCGGTCTGTTCGGCGATCCAGGCCGGTTGGCCGAGTTGCAGTGTGCCGCAGGTCCGTCCGTCGGCCACCCAGTGGTACACCGTCTGCCCGTGCGACGCGACGAGATCCGCTGAGCCATCGCACAACTCGTGTACTGCCTCGGCTGCGGTGGCGGAGAACTCCTGCCCGATCGCGGTATCGAGCCGACACACCGTGGCCATGTCGATCGTGCCGGGCGGGAGCGCGGCGATGAGTTCGGCGCGCAGATCGTCGGGGTAGGGGCGGCTCAGCAGCCCCAGCACCTCGACGTGAATAGTGCTGTCCCGCAGATGGATATCCGCGCCGACCGCGTCGATCGCGTCGTGCGAGGTACCCGACATCAAGCCGATGACGCGCACTAGGCCACCGCCTCGACCGGTTCCGGCGGCTTGGGCGCCTGCGCCGGATGGAAGCGGCTCGCGATGCCGCCGACCACCAGCGTGACCAGCACGCCGATCGGCACCAGCCACTGCGCCGCGATACCCTTCTCGACCACCTTGCCCGCCACCGTGACGTCGATCTTGACCACCCGCACGATGAACGTCATCACGAGCACCGTGACCACGAACGCGAGCACCGCGTCGAATTGGTTGGCGCGCTTGACCAGTCGGCCCAGCAGGAAGGCGCCGAGCAGCGCGCCGTAGGTGTATCCGGCAATGGTCAGCGCGGTGAGGTAGACGTTGCCGGTGGTCGCGCTGAAGCCCATGGCGCACAACGCCATCAGCACCGCCCAGACGAGTGTCATGTAGCGCGCGAGCTTGAGCAGCGACTGATCGGAGATCTCGCGCGAGGAGAAGCTGCGGATGATGTCGGCCACTGTCGAGTTCGCCATCGAGTTCAGCGCCGCGGACAGCGAGCCCATGGCGGCGCCCAGGATGCCGGCGACCAGCAGGCCGGAGATCACCACCGGCAGCCCGTGCAGGATGAAGTTGGGGTACAGGTTGTCGGCGGTGGCGAGGCCGAGCTCCTTGGGCGACTTGCCTTCGTTGTACGACCACAGCAGCGCGCCGACCAGCGAGAACGCGGCGAACTGGATGGCGACGAAGATGCCGGAGCCGATCATCGCCTTCTGGCTGTCGCGCAGCGAGCGGGTGGCCAGGATGCGCTGCACGATCAGCTGATCGGAGCCGTGCGAGGCCATCGCGAAGATGGCGCCGCCGATGATCGCGGTAGGCATGGCGAAGGTGTTGGTCAGGATGTGCGCCAGGCCGAAGTCGGTGTCGAAGATGCGGAACTTGCCGTTGTCCAGCGCGTCCGACCAACCCGATGCGCCGACGTGGCCGGTGAGCACGCAGATCGCGATGATCGCGCCGGACAGGTACAGGCCCATCTGCAGCGCGTCGGTCCAGATGACCGCCTTGATGCCGCCGAGGTAGGTGTAGACGACCGTGACCAGGGTCAGCACGATGATGATGACGTCGTACCCGAGGTCGAGGCCGAACTCGCTGAGCAGCAGCTTGATCGGGATGGCGGAGGCGAACAGGCGCACGCCCTCGGCGAGCAGCCGGGTGAAGACGAAGGTCACCGACGCGACACCCTGCAGGTAGCGGCCGAAGCGCAGCTCGAGATACTGATAGGCGCTGACGAACCCGCCGCGTTTGTACAGCGGGATCAGGGCGGTCGCGACGATCGTGCGGCCGATGATGTAGCCGATGGCCAGCTCGACATTGCCGAACGCTTGGTCGGTGTAGGCGCCGCCGGGAATCGAGATGACGGTGAGCACGCTGGTCTCGGTCGCCACCACGGAGAAGCAGACCGTCCACCACGGCATCTTGCCTTCGCCGACGAAGTAGTCGCTGCTGGACTTCTGCTTACCGGACAGGCGCAGGCCGATCCAGGCGATGACGATGAGGTAGACGACGATGACGGCGACATTGAGTGCGTTCATCGCAGCTCCTCGGTAACGCGGCGAGCGGAATGCAAGTAAGTGTCAGGGCATGTGCATGTTCTGTCAATGAGTGTCACGTGATTCGCACCACCAATGTTTCCAGGGCCGTTGTCGTGTCGAGGGCGAGCAGCGCCGCACCGTCGATCGGGCCGCCGCGGGCGGGTCGGCGATCGATCACCTGCGCTATCGCCGCGTCGAGTGGGTCGAGCAGGGCCGCGCCGAGGTTGGCCAGTCCGCCGGTGATCGCGTAGGGCACCGGCGGCCGCATGCCGGACCGTGCGACGGTGGCCAGGACGGTGCGTGCGAGCGCGTGTCCGGCCGCGGTCATGATGGCGGCCGCAGTGTTGTCCGTGGCGGCGGCAGCGGCGACGACGGGGGCGAAGCGCGCCGCCAGTAGCGCCGGATTTTCGTGCTGCCCAAGGTGTTTCGGCAGCTCTGCGAGGGTGACGCCGTAGTGTTCGGCGGCCTTCGTGGCGAGTTCGGTGGGTGCCGCGCGTCCGTCGTGCGCGCGCAGTGCTGCCCGCAGGCCCTCGGTGCCGATCCACGCGCCACCGCCCTCGTCGCCGAGCAGCGGGCCCCAGCCGTCGGTCCTGGTGAATCGTCCTGCGGCGTCGACCGCGGTGGCCACGGCGCCCGTCCCGGCGGTCAGGACGACGCCCGGCGCGCCACCGAGTGCCCCGGCGTGCGCGGTCACGGCGTCGGAGGTGACGGCGACCGCTTGCGCGCCGGGCAGATCGGCCAGTTGACGCGCGAGCAGTGCGGCGGAGTCCGGGGCGGCGGCGGCACCCGCGGCGCCGATGGACAGGGTGAAGGTGTTCCCGCTGAGCGCTATCCGGTCGATGACGGCGCGGATCGCCTGCTCCGCTGCCGCGACTCCGCCCGCATTGGCCAGCCCGGGAGAGCCGGGCCCCTCGGCGGTGCGCGTCTCGCGTCCGTCGAGCCGCAGGGAGCCCCGGCAGCCCGTTTTGCCGAGGTCGATGGCGAGCACGTGGTCGGTCATGCCGACCATCCTCGCGCGATCACGCGCTTTTGTGGCGCCCAGTTGAGGTCAGGCCGCGTGCGGTCAGGCCGCGCAGCGTGGCTCGGGCCATGGCGAGCCGCACCGGGACCGGAGCCGGTGTTTCGACCGGCGGACGCGCACGACCGTGCGGCGTACGCGTCCGCCGAGGTCAGCGAATTACGGTGTGGAATAACCGATCAGGGCGCCGATGCCCGCGCCGATGGGGATCGTCACCAGGGCGCCGACGCCGCCGAGGAAGAAGCCGATCACCGCGCCGATGCCCGCGCCGATGAGGGCGCCGATGCCCGCGTTGTACTGCTTGCGGGCGATGGTGTCGTCTTGCTGATCGACGAGTTGTGCCAGGTGGGCACTGATTTCCGGGGCGCCGACCGGTGTCATCGTCAAAGTGCGTCCGGTGTCGCTGATCTGCGGCCGCAGCGCGATGGTGCGACCGTCGGCGGTGAAGGACGTCGGTAACGTGACGACGACGTTGCCCGCGGTGTCGGTCAGGGTGACCGCGGCGGCATCCCTGGTCAACGCGAAGGCACCGGCATTGACAGAAGTGATCACCCCCGTGCCGTCGGTGGCCGTCGTATATCCGATGCCCCGATCGACGCTGGACACGCTGACCTGGGCCGATGGTTGCGCTAATGGTTGGGCGTTGACAATTCCCGCAGTGATTCCGGTGGCCCCCACTGCGAGAAGGGCGGTGGCAAATCCTTTGACTTTCATCGTGTTTCCCCACATGTTCTTCTCGGCCACGACAGCCGATACGTCCCGTGAAGCCGGATCAGGCCACCTCTATTCTCGCTTCGCGACCTGCGTGAAGTGATCGATTCCGCGAATTCCGCGCAACGAAATCCGGCGAATTTGCTGGCTGCCGAATCGATTAGGGCGTGTGGTGCGCGCCGCTGGCGCCCTGCACTGCGGTATGGGTGCGATCGGCGCAGGCCGGCGGAGGGAAAGGGAAATCGGGAGCGGTGTTTTCGTGAGTTGCTGCGGGAACGCTGGAAACCGGTGCAGCGGCTGCGTCTCCCGGTACCCGCGGGACCGGTCGGTCGACGAGTCGGGTGGCAGCCCGGCCCGAATCGCCGGGAGATGTCGATCTCCTGACAGCGCTCGCCGGAATCGCTACTGTCCGAGGACATTCACGGCAGCTCATGTCGGCACGCGCTGGTGACCTCACGCGTGTCGCGGGTGCTGCCCCTGCTCGACCTGGGGAGAACGCAGTGAGATTCACCAGAGCCGGTGCGCTGACGGCGGCATTGTTACTGGCCACGAGCCTGGGACTGGCCGGCTGCTCGTCGGACGACAGTACCGACGCAGGCATCGTCACGACCAATATCACCGAGCCGCAGAACCCGCTGTTGCCTGCCAGCAACAACGACAACAGCGGCAGCCGCATCGTCGACCGGCTCTTCGCCGGGCTGAAGTACTACGACGCCAACGGTGTCGCGCACAACGATATGGCGCAGTCCATCGAGACGACGGACCGGAAGAACTACAAGATCACCCTCGAGCCGGACTGGACGTTCACCGACGGCACACCGGTCACGGCGAAATCCTTTGTCGACGCGTGGAACTACGGCGCGCTCAGCACCAACGCACAGCTGCAGGGCTACGTATTCTCCAGCATCGTCGGCTACGACGAGGTCGCTGCGGAAAAACCTGCGGCACAGACGATGTCGGGCCTGAAGGTGGTCGACGATCGCACCTTCACCGTCGCGCTGAAGAGCCCGTCGATCGACTTCGAGCTCGCGCTCGCCTTCACCCCGTTCTATCCGCTGCCCGAGGCGGCGTTCAAGGACATCAAGGCGTTCGGCGAGAACCCGATCGGCAACGGGCCGTACAAGCTCGCGCGCGCGGGCGCGTGGGAGCATAACGTCAAGGTCGACCTGGTGCCGAACCCCGATTACAAGGGTGCGCGCCCGGCCAAGAACAAGGGTCTGCGAATGGTGATGTACCAGTCGTTCGACACGGCCTACGCCGACCTGCTCGCGGGCAACCTGGACACACTCGACACCCTGCCGGACAGCGCGCTCGCAACCTACAAGAAGGACCTCGGCGATCGGGCGATCACCAAATCGACCGCGCAGAACCAGCACATCAGCAGCCAGACCAACATCCCGCACTTCGCCGGCGAGGAAGGGGTGCTGCGGCGCAAGGCGCTCTCGCGGGCGATCAACCGTGAGCAGATCTGCGAGAACATCTTCCACGGCACCAGGATCCCGTCGCGCGACTTCACCGCGATCACGCTGCCCGGCTTCAAGGGGGACCTGCCGGGTTCGGAGGTGTTGCAATACAACCCGGAGGAGGCGAAGAAGCTGTGGGCGCAGGCCGACGCGATCTCGCCGTGGTCGGGTCGCTACGAGATCGCCTACAACTCCGACGGTGACCATCAGGCCTGGATCGAAGCGGTGGCCAACAGCATCAAGAACACCCTCGGCATCGAGGCGGTTGGTGCGCCGTACCCGACGTTCAAAGACGTCCGATCGGCGATCACGTCCCGGACGATCGGTAAGGCCTTCCGTTATGGCTGGCAGGGCGACTACCCGACGATGCTGCAGTTCCTCACCGCGCAGTACTACACGGGCGCGGGCACCAACAACGTCGACTACAGCAACCCTGAGTTCGACAAGCTCATCGATGCCGCGCTGGCCGCCCCGACGTTGGAGGAGTCCTACAAGTTCGTCGCGCAGGCGCAGACCTTGCTGTTCCGGGAGATGCCCGATATCCCGGTGCTCGATTTCATCGCCACCGCGGGTTTCAGCGAGAACGTGAAGAAGGTCGAACTGGCCTGGAACGGCCAGTTCGATTTCGAGAATATCGAGAAGTAAACGCGTGGTCCGCCGCGTCGCCGGGGCCGGCGGCGCGGCACACGGGTGTGCCCCGCTGCCGGTGTGCGCCGGTCCGGGTAGGCTGACCCGTCGATCGGACACGCGCGCGTAAACGAGGTGGTGGCGGAATGAGTGAACGGGTATCCGAATCCGTGACGGGGACAACAACGGTCGCCGTCACGGTGCCCGCATCGCCGGAACAGCTGACGATGCTGCGCGCCCTCGCCGAGACCGTGCTGCTGATCGCCGATTTCGGGCTCGACGAGGTCACCGATATCCGTCTGGCGCTCGACGAGATCGCGACCGTGCTGATGCAGGACGCGGCACCGGGGTCGACCATCGATTGCGCGTTCAGCTATCGCGAAGGCGTGCTCAACGCCACCATCCACGCGGTCGGTACATCCGACGCCGAGGTCGGGTCCGGCAGCTTCGGCTGGCACATCGTGCAGACGCTCACCGACTCGGTCACGGCGACCAGGGCGCCGTTCGACGCCGCCGTCTCCGGGTACCCGACTGTCGTCGACTTCGTCTGGGCCCGGGGCGACCTCGATGAGCAATGACGCGACAGCGTCGGGCGTGGACCATGAGCCGCGCCGACGTGGTGGGGACAGCTACGACAATATCGAGCCCCTGTTCGTCGAGCTCAGCGAGCTCGACGCCGACGATCCGCGCCGCGCCGCCGTGCGCGAGGAGCTGATCAGCCGCTGCCTGCCGCTGGCCGAGCACATCGCCCGCAAGTTCACCGGCCGCGGCGAGAACTTCGACGACCTGCTGCAGATCGCCCGCGTCGGCATGGTGGCCGCGGTGGACCGTTTCGACGCCTCGCACGGCTCGCCGTTCCTGGCCTTCGCGGTGCCGACCATCATGGGCGAGGTGCGCCGCCACTTCCGGGACTACACCTGGTCGGTGCGGGTTCCGCGGCGGCTCAAGGAGATTCAGCAGACCATCGCCCCCGCCATCGAGACGCTCGCGCAGCGGCTCGGCCGGATGCCCAAGGCCCGCGAGATCGCCGACGAACTCGGCGCCGATCTGGTCGAGGTCACCCAGGCGTTGATCGCGCGCAACGCGTACCAGACCTCCTCGATCGATGTGGGTCTGGACAGCGACGACGACAACGCGCCGCGCTCGCCGCTGGACACCCTGGGCGCCGAAGAACCGGAGTACCAGACCGTCGAGGACTACCTCGCGGTGAAACCGCTCATCGCGGCGCTGCCGGAACGCGAGCGTCAGGTGCTGATCATGCGGTTCTTCGAATCCAAGACCCAGGATCAGATCGCCGCGCAGCTCGGTGTGTCGCAGATGCAGGTGTCGCGCATTCTGTCGAAAACGCTGAGTACGCTGCGCGAACAGGCAATGCGTGATTGATACGGCCCGTTTCGGACTCGCGTAGGCGAGCCGGAGCGGGCCGCTGTTTCGGCGCTGTAGTTCATCAATGTAGGTCTACAGCGTTGACACCCGGGTCCGAGGGGCGTGTACTGGGTAGACACCCACAGATCTGAGGATCAATATGCTCGTCATCATCGGGCTCGTCATCCTGCTCGCCGCCGTCATCGTCGGGGTCACCGGCGTGTTCGCCAACGGCGGCAGCACGCACACGCTCACCGACAACTTCGCCGTCTTCGGCTATCACGTCACCGGCTCGACCGGAGTGTTGTTCCTCTATGGGATTGTCGTCGGTGCCATCGGGCTGGCGGGGCTGAGCTTGCTGCTGACCGGTGCTCGACGCACCGCCCGCCGCGGTGCCAGCGCACGCCGGGAGCTGAAGGCAACCCGCCGGACTCCGGTATTCGGCAGCCGGCGCACGCCCGATCAATACCCACCGAACCAGCCCGCTCGTTCCGATCTGCCCGGCACCGAAGCCGGAGCCGGAGCGTCCAGCAATGTCGCCGGGCCGGGAACCGGCGGTCACACCCTGCCCGGCGGGCAGGGACGGCCGCCTGTCGTTTCACCAGTGGTCGGCACTCAGGACGGGCCGCGGGCCGCATCCGGTGGCCTGCGCAGTCTGTTCAAGCCGAAATCGGGCGATCCGCAACCAGCCGACAACACGCGCCGATAGCTGCGGTTCGGCACCAGTCGTCAAGTAACCGAACGTCATTCGAAATCAGGTAGTCGCTCATGATCGTGCTCGGAGTCGTTCTCCTCATCGCCGGATTCCTCCTCGGCATCCCGTTGCTCACAGTCGCCGGATTCCTCGTCCTCATCCTGGGCGCGGTCCTGCTGGTCGCGGGCAGCACCGGCCACCCGATGGGTGGTCGGCGGCACTACTACTGAGTGTCCGTCCCCTGATGCCAATGTTCTGTGGTGTCGGTCGGTCGGCGCGGGGGTGGCGGGCTACCGTTGTCCGGTAGCCGACCGACGAATGGGGAATGCCTTGAGCAGCGACAACGCTACCCGGCTTGCGGTGCTGATCGACGCCGACAACGCCCAGCCCGGCATCGCCGACGGGTTGTTGGCGGAGGTCGCCAAGTACGGGACGGCGCATGTCAAGCGGGCCTACGGCGACTGGACCAGCACCAACCTGAAGGGCTGGAAGGATCAGCTGCTCGCGCAGTCGATCCAGCCGATCCAGCAGTTCGGCTACACCACCGGCAAGAACGCCACCGACTCGGCGATGATCATCGACGCGATGGATCTGCTGTACACCGGCAACCTCGACGGCTTCGTGATCGTCTCCAGCGACAGCGATTTCACCCGCCTGGCCAGCCGCATCCGCGAATCCGGGCGCACCGTCTACGGATTCGGCCAGCACAAGACCCCCAAACCGTTCGTCGCCGCCTGCGACAAGTTCATCTACACCGAAAACCTCACCGGCACAACAGAAGAGTCGCCGACCCCGGCCCGCCGCACCGCCGCCAATCAACTCAAAGGCGACGCCAAACTGATGAACCTGCTCCGCAACGCCGTCGACGCCGCCTCCGACGACTCCGGCTGGGCCACCCTCTCCAGCGTCGGCTCGATCATCAACAAGCAGCGCCCCGACTTCGACCCCCGCACCTACGGCTACAGCAAACTCGGCGAACTCTTCACCGCAACAACCCTTTTCGACCTGGACACCCGCAGCCCCGGCGAAGGCAAACAAGCCGTCACCTACGTCCGCGACCTCCGCAACCGCCCACCCGCGAAGTAACAGTCACTCCCGACTCAGCCGCCGAGCGGTTCAGCGTTCTAGGGGGACGGGGCGGTTGTCGGCGCGGCGGCGGCGGGGTGGGGTGCGGTCGTTGATGGCTTCGCCGACCATGGCGCGGACGGCGTCGCGGAGGCCGTAGAGGGGGTGGTTGGGGGTGGGGCCTGCGCCGGGGTCTTCGCGGAGTTCTTTCATGAGCGACCAGCAGAGGGCGAGCATGACGAGGACGAAGGGGAGGGAGACGAGGATGGTGGCGGTTTGCAAAGAGTTGAGGCCGCCTGCGACGAGGAGGACGGCGGCTACCGAGGCCATCAGGATGCCCCAGGTGATGACGAGCCAGGAGGGCGGATTGAGGGCGCCTCGGCTGGTGAGTGAGCCCATGACGAGGGAGGCGGAGTCGGCGCTGGTGACGAAGTAGGTCATCACCAGGATCATCGACACCCAGGAGGTGATGGTGCCGCCGGGCAGCGCGTCGAGCATGTCGAAGAGTGAGGCCTCGGCGTCGGCGGCGTTCGCGGTGAGGTCGGCGACGCCGGTAGTGGTCAACCGGATGGCGCTGCCGCCCATGATGCAGAACCACACCACGGTCACCCCGCTGGGCACCAGCAGCACCCCGATGAGAAATTCGCGGATGGTGCGGCCGCGCGAGATGCGCGCGATGAAGGTGCCCACGAACGGCGCCCAGGACAACCACCAGGCCCAGTAGAAGATCGTCCACGAACCGAGCCAAGCCGGGTCGGCGTAGGCGCCGGTCCGGGTGGCCATCGGCAGCAGGTTGGTCAGGTAGTTGCCGATGCTGGACGGAATGCTGTCGAGCACATACACCGTCGGCCCGAGCACGAAGACGAACAGCATGAGCAGCCCGGCCAGCAGAATATTGACGGTGGACAGCCATTTGACGCCCTTGTGCAGCCCCGAGAACGCGGACAGCACGAAGGCGGCGCTGAGCGCGCCGATGATGATGAGCTGCACGGTCACCGTGTCCGGCGCACCCGCGGTGAGCTGCAAACCCTTCGCGACCTGCAACGCGCCGAGACCGAGACTGGTGGCCGTGCCGAAGACGGTCGCGAACACCGCCAGCAGATCGATGGCCTGCCCCGCCCACCCTTGCGCACGGCGCTCGCCGAGCAACGGCACGAAGGCGGCGGACAACCGATTGCCGCGTCCTTTCCGAAAACCCGCGTAGGCCAAGGCAAGTCCGACGATGCCGTAGATCGCCCACGGTGTGAGGGTCCAGTGGAACAACGAATACTGCAGTGCCGCACTGGCCGCCGCGGTGGTCTGCGGCTCGATCCCGGTCGACGGCGGCGGCTCGACGAAATGCTGCAGCGGCTCGCCGACGCCGTAGAACATCAACCCGATGCCCATGCCCGCGCTGAACATCATGGCGATCCAGGCGAGGTTGCTGAACTCCGGTTTCGAGTCGTCCTTTCCGAGCCGGATCCGCCCGAAGCGACTAACCGCGATCACCACGCAGAGCACGAGGAAGACGTCGGCGGAGACCACGAACAGCCAGTCGAAGTTGCCGAGCACCCAGTCCAGCGCGGTCTTCGACGCGGAGCCGAAGCTGTCCTTGCCCAGGGCCGCCCAACCGACGCCGGCGATCACCGTGGCGATGCCGATGCCGATGAGGCGGAGGTCGGGTCCGGTCGGGGTCGTGTCTTTGTCGGTAGCCATCGCCCTCAACTATTACGGGTAACGGCCGATTAGCCGAATGGACGCGCCGCTCCCAGACGCAGGTGCGTGCGGCGGTCTGGGCGGTGCGGACGGTATTTTCCACAGGGAATCGCGCCGGTCCGGGCGCGGAGCGGGCGTGTGACCGGAGGGTTCGAGATGTTCACCACCAGGCCGACTTTGCGGGGCACCTTCGGGATGGTGTCGTCCACCCACTGGCTGGCGTCGCAGTCCGCGATGGCCGTGCTCGAACGCGGCGGCAACGCCTACGACGCGGCGGTGGCCGCCGGATTCGTGCTGCACGTGGTGGAGCCGCACCTCAACGGGCCTGCGGGCGAGGCGCCGATGATCCTTGCTCCGGTGGGTGAACCGGTTCGCGTGCTGTGTGGGCAGGGACCCGCTCCCGCCGGCGCGAGCGCCGCGCACTATCGCGGGCTCGGGCTCGAATTCATTCCGGGCACCGGGCCGTTGGCGGCCGCGGTACCCGGCGCGTTCGACGCCTGGATGGTGTTGCTGCGTGATTACGGCACGCGGTCGCTGGCCGAGTTGCTCAGCTTCGCCATCGGTTACGCGGAGGACGGGCACCCACCCGTGCCGCGGGTGCGGCAACAGGTGGAGGAGGTCCGCGAACTCTTCACCACCGAATGGACTTCTTCGGCTGAGGTGTACCTGCGCGACGGCATCGCGCCGAAACCCGGTGAGTTGTTCCGCAATCCGGCGCTGGGCCGGACGTGGCGCCGGTTGATCGACGAAGCCGTCGCCGCGGGCGGTGGCGACCGGGTGGCGGAAATCGAAGCGGCCCGGCGCATTTGGCGCAGCGGATTCGTCGCCGAGGCGATGCTGCGGCAGTCGGCGCGGCCCACCCTCGACACCAGCGGCGAGCGGCATGTCGGCACCCTGACGGCGGCGGACCTGGCCGACTGGTCGGCGACCTACGAGGCGCCCGCGACCTACGACTGGCAGGGCTGGACGTTGTGCAAGATGGGGCCGTGGAGTCAGGGACCCGTCTTCCTGCAGCAACTCGCTCTGCTGCCCGCGGATCTACCGGCTTACGGTTCCGCCGAGTACGTCCACCTGCTCATCGAGGGCGGCAAGCTGGCCATGGCCGACCGCGAGGCCTGGTACGGCGATGTGCCCGATGTGCCGGTGTCGGTGCTGCTTTCGGCGGAGTACAACGCGCAGCGGCGCGCGCTGATCGACGCGAAGGCCTCCTACGAACTGCGTCCCGGCAGCCCGGACGGGCGTACGCCACTGCTCAGCTCGCACATCGGCGGCTCGGGCTCGGTGGCCGACGAGCCGGGCGCGGGCGAGCCGTCACTGGCCAGTGCGGGCGAAACGCGAGGCGACACTTGCCATTTCGACATCGTCGACCGGTGGGGCAATATGATCTCGGCAACGCCGAGCGGCGGTTGGCTGCACTCCAATCCCGTCATCCCGGAGCTGGGTTTTCCGCTCGGCACCCGCCTGCAGATGGCCTGGCTGGACGAGGGCCTGCCGAATACCCTTGTGCCAGGCCATCGTCCGCGCACCACCCTGACCCCGACCTTGGCTTTGCGCGACGGCGTTCCGGTGCTCGCTTTCGGAACACCAGGCGGTGACCAGCAGGACCAGTGGCAGTTGCACTTCTTCCTGTCCGTCGCCTACGGCGGCTTGGATCTGCAAGCCGCGATCGACGCACCGAATTGGCATGGCACGTCGTTTCCGAGCTCGTTCTACCCGCGGGACATGGAACCCGGCGGTGTCGTGGTGGAGTCCAGGATCGGCGAGTCGATCATCGACGACCTGCGCCGACGCGGACACGACGTCACCGTCGGCGAACCCTGGTCGGAAGGTCGGCTGTGCGCCGTGGCTCGGGACCCGGAGTCGGGTGTGCTGTCGGCCGCCGCGAACCCGCGCGGCATGCAGGGCTACGCCGTGGGGCGTTGAATACGTGGCTGCGCGTTGGCTATTTCGAGGCGCTGACCTCTAGTTCGCGAAGCCCGGGATGAACGGCCGGATCGGCGGCCGTGACGCTCAATCGAATGTAGCGGGCAGAGATCGGGTTCGCGGATGCGCCGGTTGCCGGGTTGACGGTGACCGTCGTCCAGGTCTGGTTGTCGGCGGACACCGAGATCGTGGACGTCGCAGGCGCGGGATCCGACCAGCGTGGAAGTATCCGGCCGACAAGCGTTTCGGCGCCCAGGTCGACAGTGAGGCTGCCTTGTTCGGCGTCGGGAGCCCAGCCGGTAGCGTTGCTGCCGTCGACGGCGGCGTCGGCGTAGCGGCCGGGTTCGGCCGAACTCACCGAGACGGGCTTGCAGCGGGCGACGTTGTCGGTGGGCGTCAGGTCCGGTCGGCGGGTCTTGACGCTCAATGGCTGGTCACGGCTGACCAGGTGGGTGCCGGTCGCGGTCTGGACCCGCATCTCCGCACCGTCTTTCAGCGTGACCTTCGTGTCATCGGGTCCGATCTCGGCGTCGAAAGTTCGGCCCTGCCAACGCATGCCACGGATATGCAGCCCAGAACTCAGATCCGGGGGCAGCATCGGATCGATGCGAACCTCGTCGGCCCGCAGTCGCAGCCCGAGCAGGCCGTTGGTGAACGTTTGCAGGAAACCGCCCGCGGCGGTGACGAAGGTGAACGCAGGCGCGCCCGCCAGCGGATCCTTGGCACCCGCCTTGCTGCCGCGGGCCTCCGCGAACTGCCCGAACGGCGCGCGCACGAACGGCCGCACCGCGCGCTCGAGGTAGGTGTCGGTCGCGCAGCCCGGCGTGCCGATGGCCGCGGCGTCGATGGCATGCACCGAGTCGGTCATCGCGGGCCCGTCGGGATCGGTGCGCTCGGCGTAATATTCGAGCGTGTTGGTCGAAACCTCCTGCGACATAGGCCATTCCAGGGGATAGATCAGCAGCACGCTGTCCGCCTGCTTGAGCGAGGTCCCGGGATAGCCGTCGTACTGGGCGAATATCTGCCGGGCCGGGTCGAAGGGCATGCGCAGGTGCTCGGCGCTCGCGGTCCACTCGGGCGGGGCAGGCTCGCCGAGGATCTCGGCGGCCCGAGCCGCATTGCGCAGCGCCAGCGCGGCAACCGCGTTGGTGTAGACCCCGTCTTTGACGCCGTTGCTGTACTCGTCGGGGCCCGCGACATTGTCGATCGAGTAGCTGCCGTCGGGGTTCGGCGTCACCCGCGAAGCCCAGAACTCGGCCAGGTTCCGCATGATCGGCCAACTGCGATCGCGCAGGAAGCCGGTGTCGCCGGTGGCGAGGTAGTACTGCCAGGCCGCGAGGGAGATGTCGCCTTGCAGATGTATCTGGGTCAGGCAGTGCGGCGGATCCCAGCTGTGGCATTCCGCGAGGGCGCCCCGGCTCGCGCTGGTCCACGGGTAGAAGGCCCCGCGGTAGCCCAGCTGCTGGGCATTCGCTTGCGCGGCAGGCAAAGTCTTGTAGCGGTACTCCACCACGGACTTGGCGAGATCGGGCGCCAACTGGAGCAGGCCGGGGAACATCCAGATGTCGGCGTCCCAGAACACGGCGCCCGCGTAGTTGTCGCTGCTGAGACCGACGGGCGAAACGCTGTTGTCCTGTTGGGCATTCGTGCTCGAGTACAGCGAATAGAGCGCACCACGGGTCCACGACTGTAGGTCGGGGTTGCCGGGTATCTCGAGATCGCCCTGCCACAACGAGCGCCAGGCCGCCGCCGTGCCCGCAAGCAGGTCCGGCCAGCCCTTGCGTGCCGCCCGGAGCGCGGCGTCGTGCGCGGCCGCCGCGGGATCGGCGGTGGTGAGCGTGGTGTCGACGCCGACGAATTTGGTTACCTCGTAAGACTTTCCGGCTTGCACGGTGAGTCGCGTCTGCTGGCTGGCGGTGAGATCCCGCGCCGTCGACTGCTGTGCAGCTCCTGTGCTCAGTACCGACGCCACCGCGCCGTCGACGCCGGTGCCGTCGGTGCGGAAGCCGACCCGGATGCCGTCAGCGCCCGCGTCGCCGTAGGTCTGGGTCATCCGTCGGGCGCCCGCGCCGTCGAGCACATCGGTCACGGTGAGCTCCCCGGACCACTGTGGGACGAGGGTGAGATGGACCGCGCCCACATGCTGGTCGACCTGATCCGTGATGACGTCGTACACCAGATCGGTGGCCTTACCGTCCCGGTTGGTCCACGTGAGCGCGGTGCGCACCAGCCCGCAGCGCAGGTAGCGGGTCTGGGTGAAGTTCGTGATTCGCTCGGCCGGTGTGTCGGCCGCGTAGGTATCGGCGCCGACACCGACAGTGAGCGCGGACCAGTTCGGGATGGCGGCGGCGACCTCCCGATCGTCGGCCAGCGCAGGCGTGTGCCCATACAGGCCGGCGACGAAAGCGCCGTCGTAGCGCGGTGTGTACAGCGGCCAGCCGCTGGGCTCACCCGTCGACACATATCCGGCGCCACGGGGTGGCACGCGCAACCCGAGATAGCCGTTGCCGACGAACGGATGCCGTTCGAAACCGGCGTCCACCTCGGCGTTCGACGACATCCAGCCCGGCGCGGCGGCGGCATCGTCATTCGGGCAGGCGGACGCGGACTGCTCCTGCGGGTTGTGCCGGACGGCGAACACCACCCCGACCGCCACCAACGCCACCGCTACGACCAGCGCGATGCCGATCAGGATCGTGGTGCGAGAACGCATGCCGTACCTCCATGTGACGCATGGACGATGGTGTCGTGCTCGGCTACGCGGGTCCGGGTCCAGCGGGATATGACGGGGACAGCCGACCAGTGGTCATCCTATGATCGCTCGTCGGCGGCGATTCGGCCACGTCGATCCGCCCGCAGGTATCGGGAAGTCTTCTCGTCACGTGGTCGCGCGTTCGCGCTCCTTACGGCGTCGCAGTGCGGGCGTTCGGGTCGAAGCCACCGGGAATCTCGTAGATCAGGCCGGTGAATGTCGCTCCGAAGAGGCGGCCCGCCGAAAAGCCGGTACTACCGCGACCGTAGGTGAGCACGCTCGTCATCGGATTGCCGCCGCCGAGGACGCAGTACTGGTTCGGTGCGTCGATCCGGATGACCTGTCCTGCCGTGTTGAGGGGCACCACCGGGCGGTCCAGCGAATCGAGGGTCAGGCCGTCCGGCGCGGCGAGCGCGTCGCCACCACCGAGATCGAGCAGCGACTGCGGCGCACCCGGGTTGGCGGTGGGGATCCGGCTCACCCCGGGGTTGGCGAATGTCCTGCTGACATAAAGGTATTCGTCGTCGTTGCCGAGGACCGCACCGTTCGCGCTCGGGAACGACGCCCAATCGGCCTGGACCGCACCGTTCGAGTAGACCCGGCCGACCAGATTGCCGAAGTCGTTGGTGGCGTAGCCGGTTCCGTCCTGCGCGACGTCCATGCCGTTCGCGGCACTGAGCCCCGCAGCGTAGGGCGCGACGGCACCGGTATCCGGGTCGAGGGTGATGATCCCGGCGTGGCGCAGCGTGTCACCGGCGAAAGAGCGCGCGTCCGCGCCATAGCCGACCAGCAACTTATCGTCCGGCGTCCAAGCGAGGGCACCGCCACCGCCGCTCGGCACGGTGGCAATGGGCACCGGCACCGCGCCGGGCGCGTCGATGCGATACACCCGTCCGGTCGCCAGATCCGTGGTGAAGGCGCGGCCGCGTGCATCGACGGTCAGTCCTTCGAGTGCCCCGGGCAGTGCCGCGGCAGGCACCGTCGGTTGTCCCGCGCCGCCGCACACCGGCGCGGCGTGCGCTGCGGGCGCGACCACCGCCGACAACCCGGCGAACGTCAGTGCGGCCACGATGATCGCGGCTTTGTCCATGGTGCTCATGCATACCTCGGCTGTCTCTGCTGGGTGCGACTCGCCGCCACGGAGCCCGAAGCGCCGGAGGAAGCCTGGGAAATCCAGTGCAGTATGCGCTCCTGGCGGCGGAAGATCATGTACGCCGGTTGCCCCGGCGTGGCACCGGCAAACCCGCGAGACGGTCAGCGCCGCACCGCGTTTGCGATCGGGCGGGCTACGCTTCGGAGAGATCGGCCGAGGTGGCAGAGACGAGGTGCTGGTCGCCTCCGGTGTGAAGGAGTGGTGCGGTGAGTGAAGAGGTGGAGACTCCGCCGTTCGCGGAGATCGTCAACGGGGCACTGGAATTCACCATTCCGATCGCGCACCGGATGAGGGTGACCGCGGTCGACGTGCGGCGCGGGTTCGCGGCGACGACGGTACCGATCGAGGGCAACGGCAACCACTACGGGGTGATGTACGCCGGGGTGCTGTTCACGGTGGCCGAGATCCTCGGTGGCGCGATCGCGATCGCCACCTTCGACAACTCCGAGTTCTACCCGCTGGTCAAGGACCTGCACGTGTTCTTCCGCAAGCCTGCGAAGACGGATGTGCGCGCCGAGGCGCGGTTGTCCGAGGACGAGATCGCGCGGATTGCCGAAGAAGCCGCTGCCACGGGGAAGTCGAACTTCACGTTGACCGCCGTGGTCACCGATGCCGACGGCGTTGTCGTCGCGGAGACCGAGGGGCTTTATCAACTGCGGGCGCACGGCAAGTAAGGGTTCGGCGCCGAACCGTTCGTCGCGAGGATTTACCCCCTTTTCGAGGCGTGCACAGCGAGGTTTTCTTTGTTGTCCCGCTGAGTGGGACACCGCCGTGTCGTCGTGCGACCGGCGCCACAATTTCGTGGTGATCTCAGGCACATAACGTAACAATCTCAGTGCTCGACGGCGATTCTTCTTGCCTGCTCGAGATGCATAAATGACATAACCCTCCAGTTGGGGTTCAGGAAGTTCCGGCGTGATCGGCGCGTGATTAGTAGCGACTTCTTCGCTACCGTCGCCGGAGCCCGATCGATGACGGGCTCGAACTCGAACCGTTGAATGCCGGTGACCCTGTCCCACGGTTCGAGGATCCCCGACCTCCCTGGGGACAGGGGCACGGCGAGCAGATGCCGGGCCGGTAGGCGCAGGCAGGAACTCATATGTCGCATAATCGCAAGTTCAATACCCGCGTCCTCGGCTTCACCGCCGCACTGGGCGCCCTCGTGGCCGTCCCCTTCGGCCTGTCCACCGCCACTGCGTCGGCCCACGACTGGGACGCCGTCGCACAGTGCGAGAGTGGCGGCAACTGGGGGATCGAGACCGGTAACGGCTTCTCCGGTGGCCTGCAGTTCACCCAGAGCACCTGGACCGCCAACGGCGGCGTCGGTAGCCCGAGCAACGCCAGCCGGGCCGAGCAGATCCGCGTCGCGGAGAACGTGCTCGCCACCCAGGGCCCCGGCGCCTGGCCGGTGTGCGGCGCCTACCTCTGATGCGTCTCCGGCGCCTACCGCGCAACGCGGTAGGCGCCGGGCTATTTCGGGGCGATTAGCGGGCGGACATTACTGCCCGAGTTCGAGAGTATTTCTCGCAGGTCGAATGTCTTTCGCATTATCGAATCCGTGGATGTCCGGGCGAGCGCTCAGATATTTCATCCCAGGATTTCCAACTAGAACACGTTTCGGTCTCGCGGGCCGAAATGCCTGCAGCCGGTGACGGGTATCACTAGCCTGTTGCCACCCGGCTCCTTCGTGCTGGCTCGCCGTAGAACTGGACGAGATGCCGTGGCTAGAAAGGCATCTCGACCATGAGTTCGACCACCACCGCAGCCCCGCCGACCATTCTCACCGGGCTGTGGCAGCGCAAACTACCGCACTATCCCGATACCCCCGCCCGATCCTGGTATCTGGCCGTTGTCGTCATCACCTCGATCGCGCTGTACTACCAGTTGTTCGTCACCGGCGCGGTGGGCAATGAGCTGATCGCCTACTTCGATCTCTCGTTCGCCTACTTCGTCTGGATCTTCATCATCGGCGCCGCGTTCGGCGCGGTCGCCTCGGTGCTCGCGGGAGTGCTCGACCGGTGGGGACGGGCCAATATCGTCGCTTACGGCGTGGTGATCTGCTCGCTGCTGACCCTGTTCGCGGTGCCCGCGACCACCACGAAAGAGCAGTACCTCGTCGTCTACTGCCTGGTGAGCATCGTCGAAGGCGCCGTGCTGGTGGCCACGCCCGCGCTCATCCGCGACTTCTCGCCGCAGCTCGGCCGCGCCTCCGCCATGGGCTTCTGGACCCTGGGGCCGGTGATCGGTGCTCTGGTCACCACTCAGATCTCCACCCGGACATTGGACGCGCATCCCGACTGGCAGTACCACTACCGGCTGTGCGGGGTGATCTGCCTGGTCATCGCGGTGATCGCGGTGGTCGGCCTGCGCGAGCTCAGCCCGCAACTGCGCGACCAGATCATGGTGTCGCTGCGCGACCGGGCGTTGATCGAGGCGCGGGCCCGCGGACTGGATGTGCGTGCGCTGGAACAGGGGCAGTGGCGCCAGATGCTGCACCTCGACATCGTCGGGTCGGCGTTGGCCATCAGCCTGTTCCTGGCGTTCTTCTACACGATCGTGTCCTTCCTGCCCGTCTACATGGCCACCAACTTCGGCTTCAGCCCGGCCAAGGCCAATGCGCTCGGCAACTGGTACTGGACCGCCAACGCGCTCGCCCTGGTGCTGGCGGGCATCGCTTCGGACTACCTCAAGGTGCGCAAGCCGTTCATGATCGTCGGCGCGCTGATCAGCATCGTCGGCATGTATCTGTTCATCGGGTACACCGACGAGCCCGGCACCGGCTACTACACGTTCGCCTGGGTTTTCGTGATCATCGCCGTCGGCACCGGCATCGCTTACTCGACCTGGATGGCCAGCTTCACCGAGACCGTGGAGCAGCGCAATCCGGCGGCGACCGCGGTTGGCCTCGCGGTGTGGGGTGGCACGCTGCGCAGCGTCGTCACCGTGGTGCTTCTCGGCCTGCTCGTGGTGGTGAACGCGGCGGGTCCGCTGGTCAACCACGGTCCGCGGCTGCACGAGATCCAGTCGAAGTACGGTCCGCAGTTGGCGACGATCCAACAGGTCGGGCCGGAAACGCTTGCGGCACTGGGTAAGAACCCGAACGACCAGGTCGCCATGGTGACGGCGCTGAACAAGCTGACCGGTGCGTCGCCCGCCGAGATCCAGCAGGCGTTCCTGCTCAGCGGCCGATACGCCGATGAACTCGCGACGCTGCAGGCCATCGAACCGGCCACGCAGGCGGCGCTCGCCGCGAACCCGCAGGATGGGACCGCAGGGCTCGCGGCGGTGGGGCAGGTGGCGAAGAAGTTCGGTATCCCGCCGGATCAGGCGATCGCGCGGCTCACCGCGGTCCAGCAGATCCCGCCCACGGACCTCGCCGTCCTGGGCAACGTGGGTGCGAAGCTCGAGCAGGCGGGGCAGCAACTCCAGGCGGTCGGCACCATTCCCGCCGACGATCAGGCCTATTTGGCTGCGCACGCGAAAGAGGTCCAGCAGGCTCAGGCCGATTCGCCGAATCAGTGGGAACGGTGGTGGTGGATCTGCCTGATCGCCCAGATCGCGTTCCTGCCGTTCGTTTTCCTGATGGCAGGGCACTGGAACCCCAAGAAGGCGGCGGCCGCGGCGGCCGCGCACGATCGGCTGGTGCAGCAGGAATTGGCGGCGCTGACGCCGTTGCCGAGCGGGCGGTAAACACTCGCCGCCGGGGTGACCTCGATCAGCTCCCGGACGCCGTTCGCGAGTCCAGCTCGCCGACGGCGTCCCGGGTGGCTACCGGCGGATAGCGGAAGGTATCGGGTGGTCCGGCTCGAGCGCGGGCAGGCCGTCGAGGCTGGTCGCGTTGTCGCCGACGATGCGGCGGGCGAAGTCGTCGTCGCTGCGGCTGCCGTGCAGTTTGTCCAGCACCGGCCGTTCGTCGACGAGCTCGAGGTAGGGAACCGAGTAGCCGCAGGAGTCCGCGATGCGGTCGACGGTGACGACGATGGCGCCGCGGAGGCCGGGATGCTGGAGACCGAAATGCGGTCGCAGGGCGTCGAATTCGTCGGAGTCCGGGCGCACCAGCCGACCGGTGCCGAAGAGTCGCAAAATCCGCGAGGTGCGGGAGAACGAGCAGAACATCACCGTGATGCGCCCGTTGTCGCGCAGGTGCGCGATGGTTTCCGCGCCGCTGCCGTAGAGATCGAGGTAGGCGAAGGTGTGGTCGTCGAGCACGGCGAAGGTGTCGCGGTAGCCCTTGGGGGACAGGTTGACTCGCCCGCCTTCGGAAGGTGCGGTCGCGACGAAGAACATCGACTGCTCACCGATGAACTTGCGTAGCGCGTCGTCGAGATGCGAGAAGACCTTCGCCATCCGGGCCCCTTCCCTAGCCGTCCCATGACAGGACTCCGGGTTCGAGCGTAACGCCGGGGGTGTGTCCCGATGGGCGGCTGAGGCTCACATCACGTGCCCGCCGGTGACGCGGGTGCTGCGCGTCATCCGAGCGTCTCGAGCCCGGCGTCGAGCAGCAGCGGCACGGCCGCACCGATCGTGGCGAAGCCCTCGCCCACCGTCTTGCCCGCGAGGAAGCGCTGGTGGATACCCTCCGCGATGACCGCCAACTTGAAGTAGCCGAGGGCCTGATAGAACGGCAGGTGCGTCAGCGGGTAACCCGTTGCGGCGGCGTAGCGCTCGGCGATCTCCTCGGTGGACAGGAAGCCGGGGTTGGCGCTCGGCGCGTGCCGAACCCCGAGCACCGGCTCGCACCGATCGTCCCAATAGACCTGGAGCAGGCCGAGATCGGCGAGCGGGTCGCCGAGCGTGGCCATCTCCCAGTCGACCACGGCGGCGATCGTGCCGAAGTCGTCGCGGGCCACGATCGTGTTGTCCAGGCGGTAGTCGCCGTGCACGATGGTCTCGGCCGCCTGCTCCGGCAGCGCGGTGCGCAGCGCGTCGGTGAGGCGGTCGAGGGCGGCGAGCTCGCGGGTGGCGACGCGATCCCACTGGCCGCGCCAGCGTTTCACCTGGCGGCCGAGGTATCCGGCGGGGCGGCCGAATTCGGCGAGGCCGACGGCGGTGTAGTCGACCGCGTGCAGTGCGGCGAGGGTGTCGATGAGCGCTTCCGAGCAGGCCCTGGCCTGCTCGGTGGTGAGGGCGGCGGTCTGGTCGCCGTCTTGCAGGACGTGGCCGTCCACGAACGAGACCACCGCGAACGGGACACCGATTATCTCGGTGTCCTCGCATAATGTGACCGTCTGTGCGACAGGCACATTCGTGTCCTGCAGTGCGGCGACGATGCGGTATTCGCGAGCCATGTCGTGCGCGGTGGGGGTGAGCGGGCCGAGCGGCGGGCGGCGCAGCACCCAGTCGTTGGCCCCGTCGTTCAGGCGGTAGGTGAGGTTGGATTTGCCGCCCTTCAGCAGCGATGCCGTCAGCGGCCCCGCGGTTTGCGGCACGTTGGCCTCGAAATACCGTTGCAGCGCTGGCAGATCGAGGCCGGCGAGTGCCGCGGTCATCGGGTCACCTGCTCGACGGGTCGGTGCTCGGTGCGCGTCATCCGAGGCGCTCGATGATGGTGGCGTTGGCCAAACCGCCTGCCTCGCACATGGTTTGCAGGCCGTAGCGGCCGCCGGTCTGTTCGAGATGATTGACTATGGTGGCCAGGATACGGGTGCCGGAGGCGCCGAGGGGATGGCCGAGGGCGATCGCGCCGCCGCGCGGGTTCAGCTTGGCCGGATCCGCGCCCAGCTCGTGCTGCCACACCAGCGGAACCGGGGCGAACGCCTCGTTCACCTCGTAGGCGTCGATGTCGTCGATGCTCAGGCCTGCCCGCTCCAGCACCTTGCGGGTGGCCGGGATGACGGCGGTCAGCATGAGCAGTGGGTCGTCGCCGACCACCGAGAAGGAATGGAAACGCGCCCTTGGCCGCAGGCCCAGCTTGTTCGCGGCTTCCTCGCTCATGATCAACGCGGCCGACGCGCCATCGGTCAGCGGGGACGAGTTGCCCGGCGTGATCGACCACTCGATCTCCGGGAACCGCTGGGCGAACTGGTCGTCCACGAACGCGGGCTTCAATCCCGCAAGTCCCTCGGCGGTGGTGGTGGGGCGGATGGTCTCGTCCGCGGTCAAGGTACCCGCGCCGACCAGTTCGTTGCCGAAACCGCCTGCTGCCGCCGTTTCCGCGGCGAGCCGGTGCGAGCGCGCCGCGAACTCGTCGAGCGCGACCCGGTCGAACTTCCATCGGGCACTGATCACCTCGGCCGCGATGCCTTGCTGCACAAGACCTTCCGGATACCGATGCGCCAGCGGCCCCTTGTTCGCATCTTTGCCCTGGGCGTTGGAGAACATCGGCGCCCGGCTCATCGACTCCACGCCGCAGGCGATCGCGATGTCATACGCCCCCGCGATCACCCCTTGCGCCGCGAAATGCGCCGCCTGCTGGCTCGACCCGCACTGCCGATCCACCGTCGTCGCGGGCACCGACTCCGGAAACCCCGCGGCCAGCGCCGCCGTCCTGCTGATATTGAACGCCTGCTCGCCACTCTGCGTCACACACCCGCCGACCACATCATCGACCAGCGCCGGATCCAGACCGTTGCGCGCCACCAACTCGGCCAGCACCCCAGCGAGCAAGCTAGCCGGATGCACCCCCGACAACCCACCCCCGACCTTCCCCTTACCCGACGGGGTACGAACGACATCGACGATGACGGCGGACCTCATAGCCCTCTCCGATCAGCTAAGTTAGTTGCGATTCTCGTCTAAGTTAACACGGATTCGCGTGATGAGGGATCGAGAAGGCAGAGGTCTGCTGGACGTTGCTCGATCAGTCGCCGAAGACCACATCGAGAGAATCAGCGACGGCCGCCTTGTCCATCCACGCTTCCAGCTGTTCGGTATCCGAGGTGGAGAGAACGCGCGCGCGAAGGTCGTCGGAAACCGCGAACCCACGGGCGACAAGCGCCCGCAACAACATCTTGGCTTCGCCTCGCGCTTCGCCTTCGGCGCGTCCTTGGTCGAGCAGACCGTCGACCCAATCGTCACGGTAGGTGGGGCTGGCCATGAGTTCCTCCAGGGCTTTTCTGGCCGCGTCCGAGGCGGCGTGCCGGACAAATCGAGTGTATGTCGTGCGGGTCTCGCGATCGAGGGTGGCGAGTTTATCGAGGACCAGGCGGCGGTTGGCGTCTTCGGAGAGGTCGAGGGCGTGGGTGAGGGCGGCGAGGACGGTGAGTTCGGGGGCGACGCGTGCGAAGGCCGGGTCGGTGGGGTCGGGGGTGTTGTGTGGGCCGATGACGATGGGGGCGAGGCTGAATCCGGGGTGGCCGGTGTGGATGGTGCGGCTGCAGGCGTGTGCGGTGGCTGGGCTCGCGGCGATGACGACCAGGACGGCGTCGCAGTCGTGCTGGGATTGGGCGACCGCGACGTAGGCAGGCCAGGCCCGGCGTTTGCCGCGTTTGGGTGGGGCGGATTGCGATTCGGTGATGACGGCGAGCTTGTCGCCGTCGATGCCGCGGAGCAGCGTGACGGCGTCGGCGCGGAACTCGGGCGGGTTGCAGGTGCTGAGGTTGCTGTCGCTGATCGTGGCGGTGGCTCCGGTGGGTAGCCGAATGCCGGTATCCGCCAGCAGCGCGGCCGCCAATTCCGGGTTGTGGCGCAACAATTCGAGGGGCGCTTCGTGGTGGATGCTCGGCATGGCGGGAACAGTGCCACCGCGTACCGACAGACTTTTCCGGCTCCGGCCGCGTCCAGTGCAACACGCCGCTGAGCATTGCACCCCGTTTGATCAGCGGTTTTCCGACAGCCGCAGCTCGCGGCGTCGAGGGTGTGGAAATTATGCTGAATAGGTATGAGTTTCAGTGGCTTTCAGCGCGGCCCAGAGTTTCAGGCCGGGGCGCAGGCGTAGGTCGGCGACAGTGGCGGGGGTGACGTCGGCGAGGACGGGTGGGGTGCCGTCCAGGCGCAGGCGGATGGTGTGGGCGTGCTGTTCGATGCCGGAGATGGTGACCGGCCAGGCGTTGCGCGGGCTGCCGGTGGGTTGGTCGGGGTGCAGGCTGACTGCGGTGGGGGCGAAGGCGACATGCACCGGGCCGGTGCCGGGCTCGGCGACGATGAGCGTGCCGCCGGTGTCGAGCTCGACGGTGGTGCCGTGCGCGGTGCCGCGATAAAGGTTGAGGCCCACCAGGTTCGCGACGTAGTCGGAGCGGGGGCGGCGCGCCACCTCGCTCGGGGAACCTTCCTGGACGACCACGCCGTTTTCGAGGATGACGAGCCGGTCGGC
This sequence comes from Nocardia ninae NBRC 108245, assembly GCF_007990755.1. Taxonomy (GTDB): domain Bacteria; phylum Actinomycetota; class Actinomycetes; order Mycobacteriales; family Mycobacteriaceae; genus Nocardia; species Nocardia ninae. Next base: position 41,677 of record NZ_BJXA01000070.1, read on the forward strand.
CAGCACCATCGCGTCGAGCGGGTCGTGCGTGACCAGCACGGTGTGGCCGGGATAGTCGGTGAGATGGTGGGCGAGGTCGGAACGCACGCGCAGACGGGTGCTCGCGTCGAGCGCGGCCAGCGGCTCGTCCAGCAGCAGCAGTGCGGGCTCGGTGGCGAGCGCGCGAGCGAGGGCGACGCGTTGGGCTTGGCCGCCGGACAGGGCACGCGGTTTGGCATGCACGTGGTCGGCGAGGCCGACACGGTCCAGCCACTGCATGGCGCGGGTTCGCGCGGCGGCGCGGCGCCGCCCGCGGGCGCGCAGGCCGAACGCGACGTTGTCCAGTGCGCTCAGGTGCCCGAACAGCAGGTAGTCCTGGAAGACCACGCCGACTTCACGATGTTCGGCGGGTACGAACACCTTCGGCGGTGCGTCCCAGGTCTTTTCACCGACCCGAAGCACCCCGTCGGTGAGTGGTGTCAACCCCGCCAGCGTCCGCAACGCGGTGGTCTTGCCCGCACCGTTGGGACCGAGCAGGGCAACGACCTCACCAGGCGCCACCGACAATTCGATATCGAGGTCGAAATCGCCCCGTGTCACCCGTAATTCGGCATCCAACGTCATACGGCGCCTCGAATCCACCGCTCGCGCAAGGCGACAAGCACGGCGACCGACACGGTGAGCAGCACCAGGCTGAGCACGATCGCATCCGCCGGATCGGTTTCCAAGGCCAAATAGACCGCCAGCGGCATCGTGGTCGTCTTCCCGGGAAAGTTGCCCGCGAACGTGATCGTGGCACCGAATTCACCGAGCGCGCGCGCCCAGCACAACACCGCACCCGCCACGACACCCGGCAGCACCGACGGCAGCGTCACCCGCCGGAAGGTCAACCAGCGCGACGCGCCCAATGTCGCCGCCGCCTCCTCGAAGCGCGGATCCGCCGCTCGCAGTGCGCCTTCCACCGAGATCACCAGAAAGGGCATCGCCACGAATGCTTCCGCGAGCACGACGCCCGCCGTCGTGAAAGGTAATGAGACGCCGAACCATTCGTACAGATACTGACCCACCAGCCCGCGTCTGCCGAGCACCAGCAGCAGCGCGACACCCCCGACCACAGGCGGCAGCACCAGCGGCACGGTCACCAGCGCCCGCAGCACTGCGCGACCGCGCAGCTCTCCGCGCGCGAGCAGCCAGGCCAACGGCACGCCGAGGACCAGGCAGATCACCGTCGCGAGACTGGCGGTCAGCAGCGAAAGCTGAAGGGCCTGACCGACTTCGGCATCGAGCAGGCGATCCGGCATACTGCGCCACGGCGCCCGCACCAGCAGCCCGACCAGGGGAACCAGCAGAAACGCCAGGGCGACCAGCGCGGGCAATACAAGCACCAGCGGGCGTCGTCCCCGCACCGCCCGGCGTCGCGTCACGGTGCGTCGAATCCCGCCTCGGCGAACACCGCCCGCGCCTGCTCGGACCGCACGAAGTCGACGAAGGCAACGGCGGCAGCCGAATTGGGCGCGTGCGCGAGCGGCGCGATCGGGTAGTCGTTGATCGCCTCGGCCGCCTCGGCGAAGTCGATGCCCTCGACCTGCGCCCCCGCGGCCAGCACATCGGTCCGGTACACCAGCGCGGCATCCACCTCACCGAGCTTGACCTTGGTCAGCACGGCTTTCACGTCGGCCTCGCGGGTATCGGGCTGCGGCGTGACCCCCGCGGCCGCGAACACCGTCTTCGCGGCGGCCCCGCACGGCACCTGTTCGGCACACAGCGCGAGCTTCGGCTCGGTCTTACCGAAGTCGGCCAGGCCGGTGATGCGGCCGGGATTCCCCCTGGGTACCGCGATCTCCAGCCGGTTGCGCACGAAGGTGCTCGGCGCGACGGTGACCTCGCCCTTGTCTCGGACCTGCTGCATGTTCTTGGGCGCCGCGGCGGCGAAGACGTCGGCGGGTGCACCCTGGTTGATCTGCTCGGCCAGCGCCGAACTGGCGCCGAAGCTGTAGACCACGCGGACGCCGGGGTGTGCGGCCTCGAATTGCTTGCCCAATTCGGTGAAGGTCTCGGTCAGCGAAGCCGCGGCGAACACCGTGACGGTGCCGCCGAGCGCGCCGGTCCCCGCGGGCGCCGGTTGATCGTCCGAGCAGCCCACCAGGGTCAGCGCGGTCACCGCGGCAACAGCAGCGGCGCTCAGCGCACGAATCATCCTCGACCTCATCAACTTTCCGGAATCTCGACCACGACGTGGGTCGACTTGACCGACGCCACCGCGACGCTGCCGACCTCGAGCCCGAGCTCGTCGACCGATTCCCGGCTGAGCAGCGACACCAGCCGGAACGGTCCGGCCTGCATCTCCACCTGCGCCATCACCGTGTCCTTGAGTACCCGCGTCACGATGCCGCGCATCCGGTTGCGCGCGGACGCCGCAACGGTGACGCCCGGCTCGGGGGTTTCCGCGTTGGCCTGCAGGAATTCGGCCAGCTCGCGCCCGCGCACCCCCTTGCGCCCGTTGCCGAGCTGGATCGCGGTCAGCTTGCCCTGCTCGATCCACCGCCGCACGGTGTCGTCGCTGACTCCCGCCAGCACCGCCACCTCACTGATCCGCAAATCCGACACGATTCGTAGTTTATTGCCGCATCTGCGGAAAGCAAGAGGCAGTTACCTGGAGTGCAGGCTTGGACGCACGCGCCCGGTCTCGGGGCGCTCGCTTCGAGCCCTCCTTGGACGCACGCGCCCTGTCTCCGGGCGCTCGCTCCGAGCCCTCTGGCGCATCCTCGTGCCCGCACGGAGCCGGCGTGCTGGTTAGTACCGTCCTGAAGGGCGCACTCGATTACGCCCACATGACCGCTTTTTCCGATATGTACAGAATGTGATCGGTGTGGCGGAATTGTCGGTGAACTGTCTCACAACACACGTCGACCGAACTATTGCCCGACTCGGCTGAAACCCCTGTCCGCCAAATGATTTCGCACCATCTTCGCGCATTCCGGCGGACCGTCCACCGGTGATCAACCGGCGCGAGCTCTCCCGGCGATCATTACATTGAAGAGGATTTCGCAGTCCCATCTGATGGAGGAATTTCGGTGCCGCTTATCGATCTGGGTTCGTCCGCTTTGAATCTCGCGAACGTCGTGACGTCCATTGCCGCCAACATCACCTACCTGTTGCAGGCCTGGCACGTCATCTAATCGATCTTGTGACCCGGCGGCACCTCGGCCGCCGGGCACAGGATTAAGATCCGGGCCGGTTGGTTCGAACCGGCAGCCGGTCCGCTTATAGCCCTAATACGTTGTCTCAGAGCCGAATCCGGCTACTGCACGCCCTGGTTGTTGTTATGGTGACGCCAAGCCCAGGGAGGCGATGCTTGGTGTTTGTGGGGCGCACCGATCTACTCGAATTGATCGACACGTTGATCGAGGTTCCGGCGACCGACGCGGTCCGGCCGCCGAAGCCGGTCCTGGTCGTGGAAGGGTGCGGCGGCTCCGGTCGGACCGCGCTGCTGAACAAGGTGCTCGACAAGTGGAAAGGGCATACGCCCTCGGTGCTGGTCCGGCCGCTGGAACGCCCCTTCGACGTGCACAATCCGCTGCGGACCGTGCTGGCCGCGGCCATGCTCGGGCTGAGCGCCGACATCCCCGGTTACGCCGTCGCGTTCCATCGGGTGGTCATCGCGCAGATCGTCATCGCGGAGGATTTCGACGGCATCCCGCCGGAGGAGCAGCTCGACAAGCTGCACCTGCTGCTCAACCGGTACAAGCGCCGCTCCGCCCTCATCGGATTCGTCCGGAACCTGATCAATCTGGCCGGGTCGCTGGCCGCCAACATCCAGGTGCCCGGCGCCCAGGTGATCGCACCGGGCGTGGCCAACGCGATCTCCGACGCGGTGGTCGACCGGTTGATGGGCGGCCGGCTGATGAGCAGGTTCACCTGGGGTCCGAACGCGGCGTGGTTTGCCCATCAGGATCTGGGCCTGCGCCTGGATGCCGAGCACACGCTGATCCAACTCAGCAACAACGCCAGAAGCACCGATCCGATCATCCGACGCGGCGTCGACGACGTGCTGGTCGGCGCGTTCCTCGCGGACCTGCGGCACAGCGTCGCCAAGGTCAACTGGCGCACCTCGAATATTCTGCTGCTCATCGACGACGGTGACGCGTCGGCGGCCACCTCCTTCACCGGGTCCTTGCTGCGGGTCCGACAGTCGATCGCGGCGACCAACGCCCGACTGTCCGATCCGCTCGCGCTGGTGACCGTCAGCTCCGGTGCGCTGGTCGACGGGTTGGTCGGGCAGGTGCCCGCGCCGACGGTGTTGCCGGAACCGCTCGCGCCGCCGCGGATCGGGGCGGCCGGATCGCCGTGGGCGCGGGTGCGGTTGCCGGAACTCGGCCTGAGCGATGTCCAGTTGATGGCCAAGGATGTCGACCCGTACCTGTCGGAAAACATCGGCGAATCTATCTTCCGGCTCACCCGAGGTCATCCCGCGGGCACGGACTACTTGCTTCGCCGGATCAAACAAGACCGCGATCTCGTCGGCGACCTCGACGGCCTGCTGCGGAGTCCGGGACCCGAAACAGGCACCACCGTCGAGCAATACCTGTTGCGGGTCTTTGTGCGAGGTCTGAGCGTGCACAAACTCTTCCGCCGGGAGTTGTCGACCGCGCTCGTCACGGTCTCGGCCGCCAGGCACAAAACCGAGGCGCAAGGTCTGGTGGCGCTGCTGCCCGCCGGGGTCGAACACGATTCACCGCTGTTCCAGTTGCGGTCGATGTGGTCCGCAGCCACGTCCGGAGGCGAGGATCGGCTGCCGGCGCTGGCGCGGCTGCTCGGCCTGCGCGCGCTGGCCGCCCGCACCGAAGGGCAGGACTGGGCACGGGTTTTCGGCCATTTGCGCGACAGCGTCGCCGCCGGTGACCGGGCGAGCAGACTGCACCACGCTCGCCTGCTGAGCGGCCGCGACGCGGTGGTCGACGAGCTCGCGGAGCTGCTGCCCGAGTTGTCGTCCGCGCAGTGGTTGCGCCTGTTCGACGAGGTCGTCGAGACACCGGACCCGACCGCGCGGGATCGCGATCTGATCGACGGCGACGACCGCGCGCACACCCTGCGCGAGTACCTCGCGGTCCTGGTCGCGCTGGTGCCCGCGTTCGAGTCGGATATCCGGATCACCGCGCCGGAACAGAAGTCGGTGCTCTGTTCGCGGATCGAGCACAGCTACGAGAAGCTGGCCGACCATGCCCTGGACAAGCTGCCGTTCCTGTTGCGCGCCAACAGATATCACGGCCTCGCTGTCCAATTCCAGTGACCCGCTGCGGCGGAAGGAGACCCGATCGTGGCATCGCGATACCGGCTAGGAATCTTCCCGAAGCGCGACCGGCCCTTCCCGCGCCCGTGGACCGACTGGGTGCGGCTGGGGTTGGTGCTGACGCTGCTGCTGTTGGCCGGCGCCGGGTTCGGCTTCCGTGGGCCGCTGCACCATTTGGCCACCTGCAACGAGGGCTGGCTGCCCGACTCCGGCGCCTGGCGGGCCGGTACGCGCTGTGTCGGATTGTCCGAGGGGCCTTACGCTTTCGAGGTCGACGCGTTCGCCCCGGTGATGGGTGTGATCGCTGAGCAGAACCGGACGGCCGCCGAAGAATGCCCCGGGACCCCCGCCACCGTCGGCGTGCTGCTGACCATGACCGATGAGCTGGCGGGCAGCCGGGCCGTGCACGAACTGGAGGGCATGGCGGCCGGTCAACGCCGGGCCAACGGAACCGGCTGCCTGCATCCGATGAAGCTCGTCGTCGGTCAGATCGGTGACTACAACGGCAACGGCGACCCGCTCGGGGTCGCCGGGAAGCTGGCCGACCGGGCCGATGTGGTCGCCGTCGCAGGCGTCGGCCTCAGCGATCAGATCACCGCGGAGGTCGCGGAAGTGCTTGCCGCGGCGAAGATTCCGATGGTCGCCGATGTGGTCACCGCGGAAGGCTTCGACCAGGACGGCTCGCGCGGCGACAACCCGGAGTTCGACGGCTGCGACAAGGACATCTCCTATCCACGCGGCATCGCCAGGGACTACTTCTACCGTGTCGCGTTCCGAGTGGCGGTTCAGGTGCGGGCCATCGGCGCGGTGGTCACCGCGCGGCCGGACTTCATCATGGTGCCGATCGGTGGCTCGGACCCCTACACCTGCACCACGCTGCCGTTCCTGCAGCGCCAGTACGGCGGCAACCTGATCGAGGTCAAGTTCGATACGACGGAGCCGAGCACCGTGCCGCAGACCGCGAAACGCGTGTGCGCCACCGTGAAAGACGTGACGATCGCCTACATCGCCCGCGGTCGCGACCTGGGCAGACTGCTGTACGCGCTCGACGAGGCGTACTCGAACGGCCAGTGCGCGGCCACCTCGGTCACGGTGGTCAGCACCTCCGATGGCAACCGGCTGCGCACCGTCGAGTCGGATCCGGCGCTGGAAGATCTGCGGACCAAGGCGCTCGGCTCGCGCACCTTCGCCGACGGCCGGGTGCGGATGCTGTTCACGCTGGTGGCCGGTGCGGACGGACCGCAGGCGGGCAACCCGAACTGGACCGAATTCGAGCGGACTTTCGATGAGGCGGGCTTCGACCTCGCACACGTCGGCGACGGCTGGGCGGTCAACGCCTACGACGCCGTGACCACCATCGCCACCGCCCTGCGCAGCCTGCCCGCCACCTCGCCGGTGCAGCGCAGTCAGGTGAACGCCACGATCAGCGGCTTCTCCGCGCCGGACGCGGCGGTGCCGGGGGCGGGCGGGCCGATCATCTTCGACAACAGTGGCAACCGCACCGGTCCAGGCCCGCAGGTCGTGCGGTTGTGCCCGGTCACCACCTCGGTGGATCGGCCGCCGTATGTGCCGACGGTCGAGGCCAGGCCCGGTGAATCCGTCCCGCAGTGCGCGCGCTGAACTTTGTGTGTCCGATCACAAATGCCCGTTCTTTGCTCTAGCGTGGGCACGGTTGGTGCCGAGAGGGGCTGTGGATGCGTAGCGGGATGTTGAGTCTGGCGCGGTTGCGCGAGCTGGTTGCGGTCGGTGAGATCGACACGGTGTTGGTCGCGATGACCGACATGCAGGGCAGATTGCAGGGAAAGCGTTGCGCGGCACAGTATTTCCTCGACGAGGTGGTACAGCACGCGACCGAGGCGTGTAACTATCTGCTCGCCGTCGACGTGGACATGACGACGGTCGACGGCTACGCGATGTCGTCCTGGGACACCGGGTACGGGGACTTCGTGCTGCGTCCGGACCTGAACACGCTGCGGCTGGTGCCGTGGTGGCCGGGCACCGCGCTGGTGCTGTGCGACGTGGCGAAAGTGGAGCCGGCCGAGGAGCCCGTCGGGGTGTCGCCGCGGCAGGTGCTGCGCGCCCAGCTGGACCGGCTCGCCGAGCACGGGCTGCGCGCGTACGTCGGGACCGAACTCGAATTCCTGGTGTTCGACGACAGTTACGAGGCGGCGTGGTCGGCGGGCTACCGCGACCTGCGCCCGGCCAACCAGTACAACGTCGACTACTCGCTGCTCGGCACCGCGCGCATCGAGCCGCTGCTGCGTCGCATCCGCACCGAAATGGTGGGCGCGGGAATGTATGTCGAGTCGGCCAAGGGGGAGTGCAACCCCGGCCAGCACGAGATCACCTTCCGCTTCGACGAGGCGCTGGCGACCTGCGACAACCACAGCATCTACAAGACCGGCGCGAAGGAGATCGCCGCCCAGGAGGGGCGCAGCCTCTCCTTCATGGCGAAATACAATGAGCGCGAGGGCAACTCGTGCCATATCCATATCAGCCTGCGCGGTGAGTCCGGCGAGGCCGTGCTCGCAGGTGACGAGGCGCACGGATTCTCCGCACTCATGCGGCATTTCGTCGCCGGTCAGCTGGACTGCTTGCGCGAGTTCACCTACCTGCTCGCGCCGAACATCAACTCCTACAAGCGTTTCGTGCCGGGCAGCTTCGCGCCGACGGCAGTCGCCTGGGGCCGCGACAACCGGACCTGTGCGCTGCGCGTGGTCGGGCACGGGCCGTCGCTGCGGGTGGAGAATCGGGTGCCCGGCGGCGATGTGAACCCCTACCTCGCGGTGGCCGCCGCCATCGCGGCCGGGCTGCACGGTGTCGAGCATCGGCTGCCGCTGGAGCCGGAGTTCACCGGCAATGCCTATCGTTCGCAGCGGCCGCGGGTGCCGCGCACGCTGCGCGAGGCCGCGCAGCTCTTCGGGGACAGCAAGGTGGCACGAGCCGCGTTCGGTGATGATGTAGTGGAGCACTACCGGAATGCGGCGCAGGTCGAGCTGGACGCCTTCGACGCCGCCGTCACCGACTGGGAGCGAATTCGTGGATTCGAACGACTCTGAGGGTCTGCGCACCGGAGTTGTGAAAGACGGCGGGCCGCGGCCCGTGATCGGCTTGCCGACCTATGCGGAGCCCGCGCGGTTCGGTTCGTGGCATGTCGACAGTGCCGTGCTGCCTGCCAGTTACGTCCAGATGGTGGTGGCGGCGGGCGGCATTCCGGTGCTGCTGCCACCGGCCGGGGTGGCCCGCCCGGAACTGGTGGCCCGCCTCGACGGACTGGTGCTGACC
>NZ_BJXA01000071.1 GCF_007990755.1 Nocardia ninae NBRC 108245
GACGAGGCCGACGAGGAGGTGGCCGCGCTGCTCGAACGTCATGCGCGCGATTGCTGGCGGCGCGGCGGCTACGCGACGGCGACCCGGGCGATGCGCCAGGCTGCGGCGCTGTCGCCGATGCCTGCGGATGCGGCGCGACGGCTCGCGTTGGGCGCTCGATCCGCTTGGGAGGCAGGGCAAGTGGGCCCGGCGCGCGAACTGCTCGAGCGGGCGGGCAGACTGGCGCCCGAGGACACGGTGGCGCGACTCAGTGGCGGACTGCGTGGCGGCATCGAATTCGTGTGTGGCGATCAGGCGCAGGCGAATCGGTGGCTGCTGCGGGACTCCGCCGCGGTGGCCGACCCGGCCATGGCGGTGGAGCTGGCGTGCCTGGCGATTCGCGCGGGCTGGTCGGGCGGGTCCGCCGAGCGCCAAGGCGCGGCGTTGCAGCGGCTGACCGGATTGGCGGTCAACGCCGACTTCCCCAAGGGCGCACTGCTTTCCGTGGTCGAGCAGTGGTGGGGCAGCGCACCGCGACCGGCGCCGGTGCCGTGGACGGACGAGACCGCAGGCCAGCTCGGCGCGCTCTCCTGGCGGTTGATGCCACCGGCACCGCTGGCCGTGGCGTGGGGCATGGAGCAGTGGCTGGGCGACGCGTATCGGCACAAGATGGACGGCTTACGCCGGACCGACGCGGTCACCGGGCTCGTGCTGACCACGTCTCAGCTGGTGACTCTCGACATCGTGGCAGGGCGATGGACGGACGCGGGCGCCGACGCCGCGGAGACGCTGCGCCTCGCCGAGGAAATCGGCGCCGACCACACCGCCTCGCAATGCCGTAACTCATTGTCCTGGCTCGCGGCATTGCGCGGCGACGAGCGGACAGTCAACGAATTGACCACTCGCACACTGGAATTGTCGGTGCCGCGCGGCGTGCGCGCGCTGACCGCCGCCGCCTACTGGCATCGAGGGCAGGCGGCGCTGTTCGCCGGGCGGGCAGCCGAAAGCCTGGAACACCTGGTTCGGCTGACCGAACCCGGTCACGATGCGGCGCATGCGACCTTCGCCATGCTCGCCGCCGAGGACACCGTCGAGGCCGCGGTCCGGGCGGACCGTGCCGACTTGGCCGCGGAAGCCCTGGGGTCGCTGCGGGACTGGGCCGAACGCACCGGCGCAGCCTGGGCCACGGCCGCCGCGCACCGCAGTGCGGCATTGCTCGCCACCGAGGAAGCGGAGGACTTCTTCCTGCGCGCCCTTGCGGTGCCGGGTACGACGGCGCGCCCGTTCGCCCACGCGCGCACTCGGCTGCTCTATGGGGAGTGGCTGCGGCGAGCACGCCGCCGCACGGATGCCCGGGTGCAGCTGGCCGAAGCAGCCGAGATATTCCGCAGGCTCGGCGCCGCGCCGCTGCTTGCACGCAGCCTGACCGAGCAAGAGCTGACCGGTCAGCAACTGCGCCGTACCGAATCATCCGAGCGCCGTACCGAGCTCCTGCTCACCCCGCAGGAACTCCGGGTGGCCCGTCTCGCCGCGGACGGGCTCACCAATCGGGAGATCGCCGCCCAACTGCTGATCAGCCCCCGCACCGTGGGGCACCACCTGTCCAGCGTCTTCCCGAAGTTGGGTATCGCCGGCCGGGGCGAACTGGCCAGGGTGGATTTCGAGAACGGCATGCGTCTGACCGACCTCTCCGCGCGACCGACCTAGGGCCTGTCGCAAAGTCCGGCCGGATGCATCCGGTGGCTGGATCGTCGCCTGGCAAGGCGGAGGAGTTGCCGATACCGGGTTTGTATCGGCGACGACGACAACGCGGCCAGGCGGCGATCCAGCCACCGGAGGCGCCGGATGGGACTTTGCGACAGGCCCTAGGTCGGTGAGCTGCGTCACCGACCTATTCGATGACGGATTTCCCAGGGCGGCCGGGCTTCTAGCGTCGGTGCCATGGACAACACCACCGCGCACCGCACCGTCATCGTCGGCGGCGGTTCGGCCGGCGCCGTGCTCGCCGCCCGGCTCAGTGCGGATCCCGATCGCCGTGTGCTGCTGCTGGAAGCGGGCCCGCAGTACGCGCCGGACGCCTACCCCGCCGAGGTCGCCGACAGCCGCATGCTCGGCGCGTACACCGGCCACGACTGGGACTATCGCTCCGAACCCGGCTACCTCGGCCACCCCGTCGCCGCCTACCGCGGCAAGGTGCTCGGTGGCAGCTCGGCGGTCAACGGTTCGGTCGCCGTCCGCGCCTTGCCGTCCGACTTCGGTCGCTGGTCGAAGGGTGGCCTGACCGGCTGGTCGTACGCGGACCTGTTGCCCGCGTACCGGGCGCTCGAATCCACCGGCGCCGGTGCGGACGCGCTGCACGGCCGCGGCGGGCCGCTGCCCATCACCCAGCTCACCCGAGACGACCTGAGCACCATGCAGCGAGCCTTCATGGATGCTGCTCTGGCACAAGGCTTTCAGGCTGTCACCGACTTCAACGGTACGGAGCCCGATGGTGTCGGCCCGTATCCGATGAATGTGCGCGACGGTGTTCGCGTCAATACCGGCATGGCCTATCTGACCGAGGCGGTGCGCGCCCGTGCCAATCTCACCATCAGCGCCGACGTGCTGGTCGACCGCGTGTTCTTCGCGGACGGGCAGGCGGCCGGTGTCGTCCTCGCCGACGACACCGAAATCCCTGCGCGGGAGGTGATCCTCAGCGCGGGGACCTACGGCAGCGCCGCGATCCTGCTGCGCTCGGGCATTGGTCCCGCCGCAGACATTGCGGCCCTTGGTATTCCGGTGATCGCGGACCTCCCCGTCGGGCTGCGGTTACAGGACCATCCCTTCTACTACAACGCCTACGCCGCCGATCCGGACCGCATCGGCGTCCAGACTCCGGTGATCGGGGCCAAGGTATGGACCGCGAGTTCGCAGGCCGACGCGGGCGAGCTCGATCTGCATATCACCGCCACCCACCTGTTCGAGCATGCCACCAGCCCCACCGGTGTCGGCTTCGTGCTCGCGGTCGCCCTGGTGCGTCCGCACTCGCAGGGCACCCTGACCCTCGTCAGCCGGGACCCGGCGGTCGCACCCCGTATCGATCTCAATTTCCTGGCCGAGCCCGGCGACCGCCGCCGCCTGATCGAGGGCATCGAGCTCGCCCGCCGCCTCGGCGCCGCCCCACCGCTGGCCGACCTCGTCGAACGCGAGCTGAACCCCGGTCCGCAGGCGACCAGCCGGGCCGACATCGAAGCATCGATGCTCGCCACCCTGGACACCTACCATCACCCCACCTCGACCGCCCCGATGGGCGCGCCCGACGACCCGGCCGCCGTGACCGACCGGCTCGGCGCCGTGCGCGGTGTGCCCGGCCTGCGGGTCGTCGACGCCTCGATCTTCCCGGACGTCCCCTCCGCCGCCACCAACCTGACGGTCATCGCGGCCGCAGAACACATCTCCCGCCAGATCTGAACTCCGACAACCTGTTCGACTTTCCGCACGGTCAAAGGAACTCCATCATCGTGACCATCTCCGGTCTCCCGCACGCCCGCAACTACATCGACGGCCAGTGGGTCGATTCCGCAACGCACACCGAATCTTTGAACCCGGCCACCGGCCGGATTCTCGGCACCTTCGCCGAGGCAGGCGCCGACGAAGCACGCGCCGCGATCGCCGCCGCCCGTCGCGCATTCGAGACCACCGACTGGGCCCGCGACCGCGCGCTGCGGGCCAAGGCGCTGTTCGAGATGGCCGACCACCTCGAGGCCCGCCGCGAGGATTTCATCACCCTGCTCGCCCGTGAGAACGGAAAGATCCTGGGGGACGCCACCTTCGAGGTCGACCTCACCATTCCCAAGCTGCGTTACTACGCGGCCCTGGCCCTGAGCGACCACGGTGGCGCGGCCGAAGTGCGGCCCGGCCTGTACTCCATGACGCTGCGGGAAGCGGCGGGCGTCGCGGGTGTCATCGCACCGTGGAATTCGCCGATCGTGCTGGCGGTCCGGTCTTTCGCGCCCGCGCTGGCCGCAGGCTGCACCGTGGTCGTGAAGCTGCCGGGCCAGACCGGTCTGGTCAACGGATTGCTCGCCGAGCTGGTCGCCCAGACCCACAGCCTGCCGCCCGGCGTCATGAACATCTTCACCGAATCGGGCAATGATGGTGCGCCACTACTTGTCTCGTCGCCGGAGGTGGATGTCGTGAGCTACACCGGTTCCACCATGGTCGGCCGGATGATCATGGCGAACGCCGCACCGACGCTGAAGCCGCTGTCGTTGGAACTCGGCGGCAAGAGTCCGATGCTCGTTTTCGACGACGCGGATCTCGATGCCGTGGTGCCCGTGCTCACCGCGGCCATCACCACCTTCACCGGCCAGTTCTGCATGACCGGCAGCCGCATTCTGGTTCAGCGCGGCAGCGCGGACGAACTGCGTCGCCGGATGGTCGCGGCGCTGCAAGCGGTCAAGGTCGGTCCCGGTGACGATCCCAGCAGTGAGATGGGCGCGATGATCGACGAGCGCAACGCCCAACGCGTCGAGGGTGTCGTCGCGGACGCCGCGACCTACGCGACGGTGCTGGTGCAGGGTCGGCGCGACGGCGCGTTCCTGCACCCTTCGCTGGTCGAAGTCCAGGATCTGGACGCGCCGATCGTGCAGCGGGAGGTGTTCGGCCCGGTCGCCACCTTCGAGATCTTCGACACCGAGGCCGAAGCGATCACCCGCGCCAACGCCACCGAATACGGTCTGGCGGCGTCGATCTGGACTCGCGACGTCGACCTGCCGCTGCGCGTCATGCGCGAGATCAAGGCAGGCACGGTGTGGACCAACACCTGGGCCGTGGTGCACGACATGTTCGAAGAGGGTGGTTTCAAACAGTCCGGCCTCGGACGCCTCAACGGTGTGCGCGGGCTGGAGGAGTTCCAGGAGACCAAGCATTTCGTGCACGCGACCTCGCCTGCCTGACCGGCGTCCGTGGCCGAAATACCTTCGGGTCCAGCACAACCCGCGCCCGCGGCGGACGTGGCGCTCATCGTGGCGCGGGTGGTCGAGCCGGGACACGAGGAGGCGTTCCAGGAGTGGGCGCGCGGCATTCTGGCTGCTGCCGCCACCACGATCGGCTATCTGGGCGGCGGCCTCTTCCACCCGGTCGTGGACGGCGGACCGTGGATCATCGTGCACCGCTTCCGAAATCAGGATGCGTTGCAGAGGTGGCTGGACTCGCCGCAACGGGCCGGGTTCTTCGACAACATCGAGGGACACCGGCACACCGAGGTCGCGCGTCGCGAACTGACCGGCATGGAGACCTGGTTCTCAGCGGCGAACCCCGCCGGGTCTGTCCCGCCGCGCTGGAAGATGGCGGCGAGCTCGGCCATCGGGATCTTCCCGATCTCGCTGTTCGGCAGCGCGGTGCTCGGTCCTTACCTGGCCGCACTCCCGCTGGTGCTGCGGACCGCCTGCTTCGCCGCGCTGTTCAGCGTGCTGATGACCTACCTGTCCATGCCGCTGGTCACCCGCGTGCTGCGCCGCTGGCTCGGACCCGGCCAGCCAGCTCATCCCCCGAACATCAAGCTGCAGAAGGAGATTCCATGACCACCGCAATTATTGGCACCGGAAACATCGGCAGCCGCCTGGCGGCGGACCTCGTCGCGGGCGGTGCAGACCTGCTGCTCGCAGGCAACGATCTCGCCGACGCGCAGAGCCTCGCCCAGGCCTTGGGCGAGCGCGCCACGGCGGTCACCGTCGACCAGGCCATCGACCAGGCGGACGTAATCATCTTCGCCGTCTGGCTCGATACGACCAAGCAACTTTTCGCCGAGTACGGGGACCGGCTGTCAGGAAAAATCCTGGTAGACCCGTCCAATCCGATCGCGCCGGACGGCAACGACGGCTTCGCCAAAACGATCGCCGTCGACGAATCCGCCGGGCAGATTTTGGCGGCCCTCGTCCCCGCGGGCGCCCGCCTGGTCAAGGCGTTCGGCACCCTCTCCGCCGAGTCGCTCGGATCCGCCTCCCGCCGGGCACCGGATCGCGCCGTCGGGTTCTACGCCGCCGATGACGAAGCCGCAGGCAAGGTCGTTGCCGAACTGATCACCGCGGCAGGCTTCGACCCGCTCGCCATCGGCGGACTCGACCAATCGATCCGCATCGAGGTCTTCGGCGACCTGCACGAGTTCGGCGCACTGGGCAAGCCGGTGAACCGAGCCGAAGCGCTTGCCGCACTCTGAAGCCCACCCCACCCCCCACACTCGCCAGAGAGGCTGATCAACTATGAGTACCAGAGTAATTCGGCTCGGACGCACCCTGCTGATCGGCATGGCCGTCACGCTGAGCATGGCAGTCACCGCGTGTTCGGCCAAGGCCGACAAGCCGGCGATCGAGCAGCCGGTCGACAAGCCGGCGGTCCTGCTCGTGCACGGCGCGTTCGCCGACGGTTCGAGCTGGACCAAGGTCGCCGAAAAGCTACAGCGCGACGGCTACCAGGTGACCACCGCAGCCGTCCCGCTGCGCGGCCTCACTTACGACTCCGCTTATATCCGAAGCGTTTTGGACGGCATGCCCGGCAAAACCATCGTGGTCGGCCACTCCTACGGCGGCGCGGTCATCACCAATGCCGCCACCGGCTCACCGAAGGCAGCAGGCCTGGTCTACATCGCCGCATTCGCCCCCGACCGCGGCGAGAGCCTCGGCGAGCTCGACGGTCGCTTCGGCGGCCCCGCCACCAAAATCTCGGTGCCCCACGAATATCCACTACCCGACGGCAAGGGCAACGCCCCCGAACTGACCATCGCCCCGGACAAGTTCGGCGAATTCTTCGCCCAGGACCTCCCCGCCACCGACGCCGAGGTCCTCGCCGCAGGCCAACGCCCCATCGCCGTAGCCTCCTTCACCGAACCATCCGCCGAACCCGCCTGGAAGACCCTCCCCAGCTGGACCCTGGTAGCCAAGGACGACCGCATGATTCCGCCGGACGGCCAACGCCAAATGGCCACCCGCATCAACGCCACCGTCGTCGAGCACGCAGGCAGCCACGCCATCGCCCTCTCCCAACCCCAAGCCGTCGTCGACGTCATCGAGACCGCCGCAGCCAAAACCAGCTGAATCCTCTTCCGCCCCTAAGGCTTCGACACGCGTCGCCGTCATTCCGACCTGGATGACGGCGACGTCATGCGTCGCCGGCGCGGCGAAAGATGCCTAGCTATCGGTGCGTTCGTTCCAGATGTGCAGGAGTAGGTGCTCGTTCACCGGGACCAAGCGGGGTTGGTAGCCGGGTGCGGTGGCCAGGTACGGATCATGCGGACCAGGAATTTCATAGAGCCGCACGTGTACCCGTGCGCGCCCGGGTGGTGTCAGCGGCGCGGCCAGTTCTCCCTGGCATTCAGCGAAATAGCAGTCACCGATTCGCTGGCACCCCAGCTCGGTGAGATAGCTGGCCTCTTCGATGAACTCGGCGTCGGACGGTTCGGCCGGGAATCCAACGTCCGCGACTTCCACACTGATTCGTGCGAGATGACCATAACTGCGGTCGTTGACGGTTTTGATCCCCAGTGCCCCGACACCGGGCCGTAGACGTCCGGTGTCGAGCGCCGGAAGGGTGCGGATCTGCTTGGTCAGGTCGTCATCGAGAAGATAGATCGATCCGCCGTCGTAGTCGATGATGCCGGTTGCCCTCACGATGACCTCCTGCGTTCACAGCGAGGGTCGATGATCCTCTGCGATGCCGGTCCAACCGTATGCCCGCGCGTGGGCACCGCTCAATCTACTGCGGCAACAAGTCCCTCCCGCCACGTGCGAGATTCCACCGGGTGGGTGACGCGCGACCTCGATCAGGAGCGATGCGAGTTCGCCGAGGTACGGTCGACCGGGTCCGAACCTCCTATACCGGAAGCGAATTCATCGATGCGCAGCGGACCACCGGCGTGCCGGGCCAGCGGCGGAGTGTCGATCTCCGCCGACGTGCGGATGCCTTCCAGCAGCTCCTGCACCGCATCCAGGGAGCTGTGGCGCGGCTGCCATCCGAGTTCGGTGCGTGCTCGCGTGGTGTCGAGCACCGGGATCCGCAGAAACGCGTCGAGTAGCTGGGGTGACACGGGAAGGAGGCGGAGGAACCAGGCGGCCGCGAGTCCGGAGCGCAGCAGACGGGTGGGTATGCGCGCTCGGCGCGCGCCGAGCAGTTCGCTCAGGCGTGCGGTGTCGAGCACCGGGTCGGCGGCGATGTTGAAGGGCCCGGCCACTTTTCGGGTGACGGCGAGCCGGAAGGCCTCGCCCGCGTCGGCGGTGTGTACAGCTTGGAACAGCAGTTCCGGGATATCGGGCAGGACCGGGATCAGGTCCGGGCGCACCAACCGGTTGGGCAGCAGCGGACCGGCGAACAGGCGCCGCTGCGCACTCGCGGAGCCGCGCTGGAAAATGAACGCGGGGCGCAGTCGCACTGCCCGGCACTGCGGGTGCTGCTGTTCGAAAGTGTCCAGGAGGCGCTCGACGTAAGCCTTTTCCCGCGTGTAGCCGGCCAACGGCCAGCCATTGGTCGGCCAACTCTCAGCGACCGGCTGTTCGTCGCGCCGCGGGGAGTAGGCGCCCACCGAGGACGCGTACACAAATACCGGAACCTGTTCTGCGGCAACAGCTTCTAACACTCGAGAGCTGCCGATGACATTCGTCTCCCAGGCCACCGTCGGCTGATGCGTCGGCTGGAACAGCCAGGCCAGATGGACCACCGCGTCCGCACCGCGGAACAGCGCGCATAGATCGTCGGTCCGCACGTCGGCCGCGGCCCATTCCGTCTTGGGCACGGCACGGCCCGCCTTGCGCCGCGCGAGTCCGAGAATCGACGTCACTTCCGGATCCGCGGCCAGTGCGTCGACCACGCCGGTTCCGACATTTCCGGTGGCACCCGTTACGACGACACGCATCTGAACTCCTCGTCCCGAGAACGTCCTCAGCTCGCGGCATACCCGCATCCGCGCTGCGAACACCTCACCGCGCCGAAGTTCAATGACCGATATTCGAGGGGTCTACGCGTTATTTCGACCCGGCAGGGTGCACGACCACACAACAGCGATCCGGATGCGGTGCCAACTCCGCGCACGCGTCGGGCTGGGCACTCTCGGCGATCGCGCCCTCGATCAACCGCAAGTTCAGCCCGCACACCAACTCCCGATGGTCCTGGGCAACCAGATGAAAAGGGCAGTTGCGCAGATTGATACGACCGTCGTCGACCTGGGGCAAGTACCCGCAACTCCGCAGCGCTGCCAGCAGGTCACCACCGCTGGCCACGGCCGCACGCCTCCCCTCGGCGAGCGCCGCCTCGTGCACGGCCGCGCGCACGGCGCCGCTGTCGTCCTGCTCGACCGAGGAAACCATCAACCGGGCCAGCAACTCGTAGTCGCGCGGTGGCGCGGTGAACGCAATTTCCTTCGTGGCCCGGGCGTAGAACTTCGCCGGCCGCCCCGCGCCGGGTCCGCCACGACCGGGCGGACGCTGGTAACTGACCGTCACCAACTCGGCCTCGGCCAGCTTGTCCAGGTGATAGGCCGCCAGTGTCCGGCCGATTCCGGCGGCAGCAGCAGCCTGTTCGCGCGAGACTGGCGCGTCGCTCTCGACCACATGTTCGTAGAGCTTGCGCCGCACCGGGTCGTCGAGGTTGCTGAGCGCCGCCAGAACCGCTGGAACGCCGGAACGCGGAGTAGGCATGCCCAACTCTAACACCAACCAGTGTTGACAAATAGGCGCCGAGGGCAGACTCTAAAAACACATCTCATTATTCTTACAGAAGGGTTTCCGTGATGAACGCTTCGACCTCGCTCCCCTCTCCCCGCAGCCTCGGGGAAGCTGTGCAACGCGCGCGCAGCGAACCCGCGTACGGCGCGTTCCTGCTGCTGCGGATCGGTTTCACCGTGCTGCCGACCATCTTCGGCCTGGACAAGTTCACCAACGTGCTCACCACCTGGGAGAACTATCTCGCGCCGTGGATCATCGACCTAGTCCCCTTCACCGCACAGCAGACGATGTGGATCGTCGGGGCGATCGAGGTCGCCGCGGGCCTGGCCGTCGCGGTCAAACCGCGCTATGCCGCCTTCGTCGTCGCCGCATGGCTCGCAGGCATCGTGCTCAACTTGCTGACCTACCCGGGTTTCTACGACGTCGCACTGCGTGACTTCGGCCTGATGCTCGCCGCACTCACCCTGGGCCGGCTGGCCTTCGTCTACGACCCGGCCTGGCACCGGCGCACCGCGCCCGCGGGCAAACTCAGCGCCGCCTGACCGGAACCCGCTGCACCCCTTCGGATTCGACTGATCATCTCGTCCACCTGGCGACGCCCATCCCGGCGTCGCCAGGTGGACCTCACCTAGTTTTCGCGGAAGGAACGGGCTCGCAAGCGACAATGCGCGTTCTCCATCAAGCGCTGAGCCGGGACATGGCCGCGGCCGAAAGCGCGGCGGCTGCGATCGGGTCAGCCACCGCGACCTCCACGCTGCTCGGCCCCCTTCGCGAGGACCCGCGTTCCCGTCAAGAATTCTTCGCGCTCACCGGCGTCAACACCTGATCAGCCGGTACCCGCTGAGCGCGACGGAGCGAAAGCGCCTGCCGCTGCGGCAAATGCAGCACTCACTGCTGCACGGTCGGGCAGGTCCGGATCGGGTGGCGTGCGCAGCAGCACCAACTGGTGATAGAGCGGTGCGGTAGCCGCGATCAGCAACGCACGCGCGTCGACCTCGGGCGCGAGTTCGCCGCGCTGCACCGCGCGCTGAATGATGATCTCGGACTGCGCATATCGGTCCTCCCACAACCTTCGCAGCGCGCGAGCGGCTTCCTCGGACCGGAACGACACCGCGATCAGCGCCACCGCGATCGAGGACTCCTCGCTCAGCGAATCCTGGATTTCCTGGTTCAGCGCCGCCAAATCCCCACGGAGCGAACCGGTGTCGCGCGGTTCCCACGGCTGCTGACTCGCCGCATCGAAGACGTCGGCGAGCAGGCCGCCGACATCGTGCCAGCGACGATACACCGTCGCGCGATGCACGCCCGACCGCGCGGCGATGGCATCGATGCTCAGCGCGTCGTAACCATGCTCGGTCAACTCCGCGCTGACCGCTTCGAGCACTTGGTCGCGGATGCGGGCGGTTCGCCCACCCGGGCGACGGGCCGGCTCGGCCGGTGGAGGTGCGGAATTCATGGTCGGCAGTCCGATTGCTTGACGGGATGGAGTCTCCACGATACCTTAGTGCGACAGTCGTCGTATTAAGTGAGGGTGCCGATGTTCTTCCGAAGTGTTTCCCCGGCCCTGCGGTCCCTGCTGACCGTGTCGTCCTCGAACGCTTCGGAGAGTGCATATGCCCACCCAGATCACCGCGCGAGCGGTCAGCAAATCCTTCAACGGCACAACGGTTCTCGATGAGGTGACGTGTTCGCTCGCCGCGGGTGAGCGAACCGGGATCATCGGCGAGAACGGCTCCGGCAAGACCACCCTGCTGCGCCTGTTCGCCGGACGAGAGCAGCCCGATCACGGCGAGATCGTCGTGCACGCCGACGGCGGCATCGGCTACCTCGCCCAGGAAGAACAGCTGCCGCCGCAGTCGACCGTGCAGGAGGTCATCGATCGGGCACTGACCGAACTCCGGGCGCTCGAACAGCGGATGCGCCGGCTCGAGGTCGCGATGGCCGACGGCGACGAGTCCGGGATGACCGAATACGGCGAGCTGACAACAGTTTTCGAGCTACGCGGCGGCTACGACGCCGACGCTCGAGTGGAACGCGCCCTGCACGGTCTGGGGTTGAGCCTGGTGGACCGCACCCGCACCGTCGGCGAGCTGTCCGGCGGCGAGCAGGTCCGGCTGCGCCTGGCCGCGATCCTCGCCGCCGGTACCGAGGTGCTGCTACTGGACGAACCCACCAACCATCTCGACGGCGACGCCCTGACCTGGCTGGAAGATCACCTGCGCACCCGCCGCGGCACCACGGTGACGGTCTCGCACGACCGCGCCTTCCTCAAGCGGGTCGCGACCACCCTGCTCGAGGTCGACGCGGACCGTCGCCGAGTCGTCCGCTACGGCAACGGTTACGCGGGATTCCTGGCCGAGAAGGCGGCGGCGCGCCAGCGGTGGGTCCAGTCGTACCACCAATGGCAGGCCGACACCGACCGGCTCCGCGAACTCGCCGCCACCACCGCCCGCGATGTCGCACCGGGCCGGGCGATGAAGGACAACAACAAGATGGCCTACGACCGGGCCGGCGGGCGGGTGCAGCAGTCACTGGCCAGCCGGGTGCGCAATGCGGAGGAACGGTTGCGCCGTCTGCTCGCGGATCCGGTGCCGCCGCCACCGCAACCACTGCGCTTCGCACCCACACTGCGGGCCGGCGGTGCCCGCGGCACCGTGCTCGACGCTACCGACATCGCTGTCGCGGGCAGGCTCGACCGGACCGGTCTGACGGTCACCGCAGGCGACCGGCTGCTGATCACCGGCCCGAACGGTGCAGGCAAGTCCACGCTGTTGCGGGTACTGGCCGGTCGGCTCGCGCCGGACACCGGCACGATCATTCGCCACGGCAAGGTCGGCTACCTCGCGCAGGACCCGCCGCCCGCCGAACCCGGGCAAACCCTGCTGGCCGCTTTCGCCCGCGGTCGCACCGGCGAAAGCGACGAGCACGCCGAACGATTGCTGTCCCTCGGCCTGTTCGACCGTGCTCGCCTGACGACGCGTGTCGAGAATCTGTCCACCGGGCAGCGGCAGCGGCTCGCCTTGGCGCGGCTGGTCACCGAGTCCGTCGACGTGCTGTTGCTCGACGAGCCCACCAACCACCTGTCGCCGGGCCTGGTCGAAGAGCTGGAAACCGCGCTGGCCGAATACCGTGGCGCCCTGGTGATCGTCAGCCACGACCGCCGGCTACGCGCCCGCTGGCGCGGTGCTCAGCTCGACCTGCGCGCGTCCGTATCCGTCTGATCCCCTGCCCCCGAAGGAGTTTCGCGTGCCCGACAGCCCTGTCCCCGCCGACCCGATGGTGTTGCACCCCATGCCCGGCCAGCCGCGCGTGGTGCTGCTGAAGCCGCTGGTCACCTCACCACTGATCGAAGTCGGCGAGTTCTCCTACTACGACGATCCCGACGATCCGACCGCGTTCGAAACCCGAAACGTGCTCTACCACTACGGACCCGAGAAACTGATCATCGGAAAGTTCTGCGCCCTCGGCACCGGCGTCCGCTTCATCATGAACGGCGCCAACCACCGCATGGACGGCCCCTCCACCTTCCCCTTCCCCACCATGGGCGGCTCATGGTCGAACCACTTCGACCTGCTCACCGGCCTACCCGGCCGAGGCGACACCATCGTCGGGAACGACGTCTGGTTCGGCAACGGCGCGACCGTGATGCCCGGCGTGCGAATCGGCCACGGCGCCATCATCAGCACCGGCTCCGTGGTCGTCGGCGACGTACCCAACTACGGCATCGTCGGCGGCAACCCGGCCCGCCTCATCCGCACCCGCTACAGCGACGAGGACATCGCCCGCCTGCTGGCGGTGGCGTGGTGGGACTGGCCCCTCGACCACCTCACCGAACACGTGCCGACCATCATGTCCGGCAGCATTACCGACCTGGAAGCCGCCGAGGCCCGGAAATGAGTGAAATGCTTTCACGACCTGCCCATATCGCGATGGTCGGCATCCCCATCGTCAGCCATGTCCTGCCGAGCCTGGAGCTCATCCGCGAGCTGATTGCCCGTGGCCATCGAGTGAGCTACGCCAACGACCCGGCCGTCGCCGATTTGATTACCGGGGCAGGCGCCGACCTGGTTCCGTGCACGTCTGCGCTGCCGGTCGCCGACAACAACTGGCCCGCTGATCCCGTCGCGGTGATGAACCTGTTCCTCGACAACGCCGTCCAGGCGCTCCCGCAACTGCACGCGGCCTACGACCCAGACCCCGCGGACCTCTACCTCTATGACATCGGTGCCTACGCCGGGCGTGCCCTCGCCGAAGCGCAGGGTCGCCCGGTCGTCCAGCTGTCGCCCACGTTCGTAGCTTGGAAAGGCTACGAACAGGAGGTGGCGGCACCCCTATGGCAGTTGCCGGGCGCCGACGCCTACCGCGCGAAGTTCGCACGGTGGCTTGCCGATTGCCATGCGGCGACCACCGACGTGGACGCGTTCTCCGGCCTGCCCGACCGCGCCCTGGCGCTGATACCCCGGGCCATGCAACCGCACGCCGACGACGTCGATACCGGGGTGGTGACATTCGTGGGACCCTGCTTCGACCCGCGCGGCGACGCTGCGGGCTGGGTCCGCCCGGCCGCGGCGAAGAAGGTCCTGCTGATCTCGCTGGGCTCGGCCTACACGCGCCAACCGGCGTTCTACCGCCAATGCCTGCAAGCGTACCGAGACCTGCCCGGCTGGCACGTTGTACTACAGATCGGTAAGCACACCGACCCGCGAGAACTCGGCGACATCCCCGCCAACATCGAAGTGCACTCCTGGGTTCCGCAGCGGGCGATCCTGGAACAGGCGGACACCTTCGTCACCCATGCCGGCATGGGCGGCTGTGGCGAAGGACTGCTGGCCGGTGTTCCGATGATCGCCGTGCCGCAGGCCGCCGAGCAGTTCCTCAACGCAGACCGGCTCGTCGAACTGGGCGTGGCCCGCCGCATCGACACCCAGGAAGCCACCGCCGAGAAACTACGCGAGGCACTGCACGACTTGACCTCCGACCCCGAGGTGGCCCGCCGCGCAGCACAGTTGCGCGCCGCCGCGCGAGCTGAGGGCGGCACCATGCGAGCCGCCGACCTCGTCGAAGCGGCTCTGCCCCAACATATCCCAGCAATGTCACTTCGGATGTCCTAATCCGCAAGCCATCTCACCGCGCTGACCGGAATATCTCACAAGCGCCGAACGCGCAGTACGCCGGTCAGCAACGGGAGGGCGAACTCGCCGCCCGAGGTCTCCGACCTGCTCGCCAGAAAGGCGCGGATACGGCCGAGCGCGGCCTGTCGTTCCGGCTCCTGCATGACCAGCACGCCCGCGCGGGTTCCGAGTGTCGCAACGAGGGAGTCGGCCGTGCGCCGCTGTCCATGCGTAAACTCGGCCTGCTCCGGCGACCCGAACCGGGGATTCAGGCCAGTCGCAGGAAGATACAACCGCTCCGTCGCGGCGCGCCAGCTGCTGAACGTGTCACGCGGACCGATGGCCGCACTCCCGCCGACCCGCTCTAGTCCGGCAACCCAGTCGACCCGGTCGTCCATAACATTCCACAACCCGGCCAGAATCCCTTCGGGCGCGAGAATTCTCGCGATCTCGGGCCCCGCGACAGCCATATCGAACCAATGCAAGGCATTCCCCGCCAGCACCGCATCGACCGCCCCATCCGGCAGCGGTATCTCCTCCGCACTACCCGACAAGGCACGAACAGCTGGCAGCACACTACGCAACTCGGCCAGCATCGCCGAATCAGGCTCGACCGCAACAACATCGGCGCCCAACGCGAGCAGCGTGCCAGTCAGCTTCCCGGTCCCCGCCCCGAGATCCAACACCCGCGGTCCCGGCGCGGCCGCCAACGCCCAACGCACCGCGTCAGCCGCGTAGTCCGGCCGATGCTCGGCATAGGCGGGCGCCGCCGCACCGAACGACGAGGAATGCCGCAGCCGCACTTCGTCTTCCATGCAGTCACCCTAGTCGCGCGGATCACCGAATTCCGAGCACCAGCAAAAGCCAATCCTGATCTATTGCAGAGACCGGCTCCCACATATCCGTAATCGACAGCAGCATCGTTTCCGACTGCAGAGCGTGGTCGGCCTGTTACGCAGAACCGATGTGTGGGCAGCGCTCTCGCCCCTCACCGTTACCCGCTGCGCACAACGCCCGCACCCACGGCCCTGCCCGGTACTTGCCGGGTTCTCACTGTTTTCTGGCCACGGCGACGAACCGAGCTCTAGGGGATGCGGACGCAGCGATCCCCTCCGCGCGTGACGGAGCACCCCACCAGTAAGACGCCGTTGTCTTCGTCCACGAGCCAGACCTGGACTATTCTGGCTCCACCGGCCACGTCTGCCGTGAGGTGGATCTCCCGATGAACGGGCCCCGTGCACGTGGCGCTCGTAGTGTTGTCGTCCAAAACCAGGCCCCAGGCAGTTTCGCTGAGAGCATACCCCCGGCGGCAACCGGTGCTCAGGCCTCGAAGGCTGCCGGCGACGACGACCGAGCGGTTGTAGAATTCGATCGTGCCACTGTAGTAGGTCGCCCCGAAGGGGAGCTCGAATATGGCCCGATCGTCGGCAGCCGCGTTGGGCGCCCCAGCCACAGTCAAACCCCCGACAGCCGCGAGCGTAGCCATGACCGCAGCCGCTCTCTTCGATGTTCGTAAGATACGTGGATGCACGGTAACCCCCATTTCTTCAAAACAATTGTTGTGAAACACTTTTCACTCTGAGTATAAATCGACCTGTGGCACTTCACCGGAGCTTCAGGAATTCTCGGAGGGCTGTTCGCGAGCCCTGACGCGACGCTGGCGCTGTGACGCGCCGACGCGGACGGCGTCCTGGGTGGTCAAAGAATTGTTTTGCTACACAACAACTCTCAGCAGGGGATATCTGATCTGTATCAGGCCAACAGATTTCGTCGTGATCAATTCGGCGGGCCGCCGGATCGAGCTACTCCACCGTGCGCAGTTGGCGCACGAATCCAACATCTGTCGCTGCGGCACGAGTCATCCGTTCGGTGCGCAGTTCGTGGATAACCTGAGCGTAGACCTTGATTTGGCTGCCGAGTCGCGAATTCTCGGCCCGATCGCCCAGCTTGTCCTACCCGGTGCGGTTGGCGAAGGGCCGCTTGCCGTACGTCGCCACGAACTCAGCGATCATGGCCTTCTCCGTGGCGCGCGCGTCGTCGGTGGGCCGCCAGCCCACCAGCAGCTCGGCGCTGTCGGCCAACTGCCAGATCACACGGCGGCTCCTCCGGCGTCTTTTGCCCACGGGGTTTTGAATCCGCCCACCAGTCGACCCTGTTTGTTGTTGACGGTCACCGACCCGTCGGGCTGTAGCTCGGTGACCGCACCGGCAGGCAGCTCCAGTCTGAACGAGTACTCTTGCGGCGCTGCGGCATTGGGTATCTCGATGACGGTAGCGACTTCACCATTTGCCGAGGTGGTGGTGTCGAATCGGGACGTCGAACCAGCAGGGATCGACCAGCCGACCTTTTCGGGGTCCACGGCCGATGGCGCATAAACGTGGCTGCCCGGCGGGCTGGGCGCCGATTCACACCAGGCTGTTGTGTTCCCACTCCGCGCGAGTGATCTCGTAGCGAACCTCCCCGTGCTCGGAACCTTCGATCATGGGTAGCTCGGGGTGGTACGTCTTCACGTGGGTCATGCCGAGCTTCTCCATGACATGCCGCGAACCCTTATTCACGAACATCGTTTCGGCCCAGACCATGCGCACGCCGAGTTCGGTGAACGCTTTGCGCAGCAACGCCGTCGACCCCTCGGTCGCGAATCCTTTACCCCAGGCCGACTTACGGAACCGGTAGCCGAGTTCGACTTCGTCGAGCGGGCCGTCGGCTGCGGGGCGCAGGATGAACCAGCCGATGAACTCGCCGTCGGCCTTCTCGTGCGCGGCAATTGTGCCGTAGGTGTTGTTCCATGTCTTGTATTGGCCCAGCAGCCGAGGAATCGTTTCCTTGCGGATCTTCTCCGGCGGTGTGGGCACGCCGCCGGAGAGGTAGCGCATCACCTCGGGGTTGCTGTCGAGCTCGATGAGCAGCTCGGCGTCGGTCTCGGTGAAGTGGCGCAGGGTCAGTCGGTCGGTCTCGAGGTAGACAGCCATACGCGATGCTCACATGGAGCGGATCGAATGATCCAATGGTTTTCTACCGAACCACGATCTCCGCAGCCTCGATGACAAACGTGCGCGCGGACAACGGTTTCCGCGCCGGGCCGCGCACCGCCGATCCATCGCTGATGCTGAATCCGCTGCCGTGACAAGCGCATTCGATGGCACCGTCACGGACGCGGGCGACCAGGCAACCCTGGTGTGGGCAGGTGGCCGAGAAGACTCGGATATCGCCGGCGACCGGCTGGGTGACGACCAGGTCTTGCTGCGGGTAGATACGTCCACCACCGACGGGGACCTCGGCCAGCGGTACCCGAGCCGGTGCGGTGTCCGCGTCACCTCGGCCGCAGCCCGCGGCGGTGGTTGCCGCGACAGCCACCGCGGCACCGACAAGCACACTGCGCCTGGTGCAGCCGCTGCAGGATGGCCGACCGGAATCTGGTGCGTCGATCATGCGGTCACCAATAACCCCGTCGCATACATCACCAACAACCCGATCGAAACACCGCCGAGCGTCGACACCGCGATCCCCTTGCCCTCCGGTTCCCGCAGGCTCGGCACGATTTGCACGATCACCTGGACGATCGCGCCGACACCGACACCGAGCAACAGCGCGGACAGTTCCGCATTGTTGACCGTCGCCCCGACCACGGCACCGATGATGGCAGGAGCCCCCGCCACCAGACCGAGTCCGAGCAGGATCAGCAGTGGCGGTCGGCGCTCGGTCAACGGTGCGACAACGGCAAGCCCTTCGGTGGTGTTCTGGATGGCGAAGCCGATCACCAGAAACGTCCCGAGCGCCAATTCCCCTACGGCATAGGCGGATCCGATGGCCAGACCTTCACCGAGATTGTGCAGTCCGATACCGATGGCGATCATCAGCGCCAATCGCACGCCACTGGCCCCCTGCACCGCGGCCGACTGTCGACGGCTCCGCAGCCACTGGTCCACCGCGGTCAACCCGAGGAAAGCCAGCACCGCGCCGAGCACGACCAGCGCGGTACCGCCGAACGCACCACCCGATCGACCCGCCAGCTCGAAGCCTTCGCTCGTACCTTCCCAGGCCAGAAACGCGAGCAACCCCACGGTCACCGCGAGCAGTATCCGCACGACCCGACCACCGGCGGCCCGCATCACCGGCAGGAACAACATCCCGAGCACCACCGGAATAATGCCGACATAGGTCCCGAGCAAGGCCATCAACCCGAAGAACGACGCATTGGTCGCGGGTGTCTCGACCGCGGCGGGAATATCGTGCTCGATGACCAGCCCGGTCGAGGTCAGCATCGACACGAGGTAGGGCTGACCGTCCTGCCACGGATAGTCCAGCCGCACGCGCGCCGATTCCAAGCGTCCGATCGGCTCGGCCGGACCGGTGAAGTCGACGTAGGCGTCATTGACGAAGATCTGCGCGACCGAGACCGGATCAGGCCCGGTATTACGCAGCGTCAAGTCGATCGAACCAGGCTCGAGCCTGGTCTGCTCGACCGCGATCTCCTCCACCGGCGGCCCGGTACGTTCCGGCAGGCTGCGCCCGCCCAGCACGGCCAACCCGACCAACGCGATCGCCAGCAGTCCGACGGAGACCAGGCCGAGCAGCCACGGCCTGCGGGTGCGCTCGATGTCCACCATGGCTACTCCGTCACCTCGAACATGCCCATCCAGCCGAGCTCGGCGAACTCGGTCTTGTGCGCGTGGAACATGTACTGGCCCAGATGCGGAAACCGCAGCTCGCAGATGCCGCGCTGCCCTTGCCCCTGCACGATGGTGTCGGTGAATTCCGTTGGCTCCAAACGCGTTCCGGTCGGGAAGTAGTCGAAGAAGTTTCCGTGGATGTGGAAGCTGTTGATGGGGTCGTACTCCAGCACGTTCACCAGGTAGATGCGCACCAGCGCATTGCGTTTCACGCGGATCGGCTCGTGCATGTAGTGGAACGGGATCCCGTTCACCGCGTAGAGCTGGTTGCCTTCGCCGTCGAAGGTCGTGTTGTAGCCGTGCTGCACCATCACCATCTCGTCGGCCGCCGGGCGCGGCTGCGGCGGATCGATGATGAACGTCCCGTACATGCCGCGCGCGATGTGCTCGGCCAGCGGCCCGACGTGGCAGTGGAACAGGTGCAGTCCGAACGGGGTGGCGTCGAACTCGTAGGTGAAGCTCTCCCCCGGGTTGATGATGCCGCGGCCGAGGCCGGGGATGCCGTCCATGTCGGCCGGGTGGATGCCGTGAAAATGCAGCGTGTGCGGGTGTTTCGAGCCGTTGGTGAAATTGACCCGCAGCATGTCGCCTTCCCGGCAACGCAAGGTCGGTCCCGGAATCCGCGAATTGAGCGTCCACGCCGGGAAACTCACCCCCGGCGCGATCTCGATGTCCTCGTCGCTGGCGTACACATCCCATTCCCGCAGCGTGCGACCGTCCGGGCCGGTGGTGACCCGGCCGTAGTCGAAGTCGCGCAGGATGGCAGTCGGATCGAATCCGTTCGCCTCGTGGTCGACGACGCTGCCCTTGCGAAACGTGGGCCCGGAAGCTCCCCCGCCGTGCTGATCAGCGCCGTGTTGGTGCGCCGGCCGGTCGTGCTCCCGCGCCCGGGCCGACGCCGAGTCCAAGACCCCACCTGCCCCTAAAGCCACACCTACCGCACCGGCCGCAGCCCCGCCGGCCAGGAATCGGCGCCGAGTCGGAATGTCCATTCAGGTGTGCCTTACTTCGTGGATCGATGGAACGGTAGGTAAAGTTTGGGCTACCGAACTCTAAAATTCAACCCATCGAACGCCGCAGCTCGGATCGACATCCGGCCGGAGCGTGGACTACCAGCTCAACTCGCGCTAAATGCTGCGCAACCCGCCGAAGAATCCGACGATCCGGCGGATCCGCCCCTCCGCCGAGACCTCCACGAAGTCCACCCCGTCCGGCAACGCCGTGCCATCCGCCTGCACCAGCCGCCAGCCGAACCGAGCCATGTCATGGTGCGCATCTATCCGGCTGACCCGCAGCACCCGCATCCCCGGCTGCTGCGCGAACACCGCATCGATATGGGCCGCCAGCTCCTCGACCCCGACCGCGTGCACGGTTGGATCGGTATACGTCGCGTCCGCCGCCAACGCTGCGCTCAAAAATTCCCGTCGCCGCACCGGATCCGGATCACTCCATCCCAGACAATACGTATCGACCAACGCATCGAGCGGACCATCTACCTCAGCCATTCCGTCATCCTCACGTGGTATTCGACAATGTCCCCAGTCTGCACCAACCGGAGAATGCGAATCGCCGAGGCCGTGACAGCGATATCCGACAACCGGGGAGTCACTGGGGACACATCGCCGCAAGTCACGGGCCCGCACCAGTTTCCTTGAGGCACTGGAGATCCCGGCTACATATCAATGAAAGTTGTACTTCTTCCACCCCCGGCCCCTTGCCCGGTCCGCCGTGCGCGACCTATCGTCATTGTCACATTCGAGCTCGAAATACCTTCGCCGACAAGGCGTTTGGCTACTGAGCAGCACAACAGCCCGCTGCTCGGGTTGCGAGTAGTGCAATGACCTATTGCCGACCGGATGTGACACCTGAACACTCCCGCCCACCCTCTCGCGAGGAGATCAAATCATGAGCACCGACCATTTGCCGGATGACGACACCGAACTCCCCCAGGCGATTACTCGGAAACGCCTGCTGCAACTAGGTTTACTGGCCGTGCCCGCCGCGGCGACACTGACCGGTGCCGCGGTCGGCATCGGCAACGCCGACGAAGGTCAGCAGGCCGTACCGGACGACCTCGAACCCACCCCGGCCTGCCACGACGGGGACGCACCCACAATTTCACAAACCGAAGGCCCGTACTTCAAGCCGAACTCGCCGCTCCGGAGCGATCTGGTGATACCCGGCTCCCCCGGCACCCGGCTGACGGTCAGCGGCTATGTGTTCACGCGCTCCTGCCGCCCGGTCGCCCAGGCACTACTGGACTTCTGGCAGGCCGACAACGCAGGCGCCTACGACAATTCGGGCTACAAGTGGCGCGGCCATCAATTCACCGACGCGAACGGCCAATTCAAACTCTCGACCATCGTGCCGGGCTTGTACCCGGGCCGCACCCGGCACATCCACGTCAAAGTGCAGGCTCCTAACCAGCGGGTGCTGACCACCCAGCTGTATTTCCCCAACGAGCCACGAAACAACACCGATTCCATCTTCGACCGTCGGTTGCTGATGACGGTCCGTACCGTGCCCACCGGGCGGGAGGCGACTTACGACTTCATTCTGAACTTCCGCTGACATGCCGGAGTTCGCGCGCTTGACCTTGCCCGAGGTCAAGGTGCACGTTCGAGGCGGCGGTCCGGGACCTCGACGCCGTCCTGAACCACAGAGGGGTGGACCGCCCACTGCTGGTGGGCTGGTCCTACGGCGCACTACTCGGCGTGCACTGGGCCGACCGCAACCCGGGCCGGGTGATCGGCGTGGTCGGCCCGTTCCCGATGGGCTGGACCGACGACACCGACCTGGATCGGGCCCGTAAACTGTTCCACCGGTAGCGTTTTGCGCCGCCGCTGGTGGCCCCGCACGGCCTGTCCGCGCTCTTCGCCGGCAAACTCCGCGCGGCGGGCATCGCTGTCCCCGGACCCGCTCAGAACTGCTCCGCCGAAGTTCGCGTCGCCCCTGCTGGCGGTCAGCCTCCCGCGTTCCCCTCGACTGGGGAGCGCCACTGGTGATCATTCTCTTGTGGCGCAGACCGACCGGTCCTACGGTGGGACGCGCTATCCACCGATCGGAAGGAAGTCGAATGCACAAGTCGCGCTTGGCAATTGCCGGTGCCCTGGTCGCCCTCGCCGGTTCAGTCGCCCTCGCCGTCCCAGCCGGGGCGGACACCTCCGATGCCCACAAGCTCTCCGTGGCGAACGCGGCGCGTGCACAGTATGGGGCTCCTCCGATGACCTGGAACTCGGGCTTGTCCGCCGACACACAGCAATACGCCGCGGCATGCAAGTTCCAGCACTCGGATTCGCGCGGCCGCTACGGCGAGAATCTCTATGCGGGCACCGGCAATCGCAGTTTCGAAGACGCGATGAAGAGCTGGATGGCAGAGGCGAGCAAGTACGACTACAACAATCCCGGCTTTTCCCCCGAGACAGGACATTTCACCCAGGTGGTGTGGAAGGCCAGCACGCAGCTGACCGTGGGCATTGCTTCATGCCCAGCAGGCACCATCTTCTCGCAGCCCAGCACCTACATAGTCGCCCGCTACACCCCGCCGGGAAACGTCAGGGGCCAGTTCCCGCAGAACGTCGGTCGTCCGCAGAACTGAGCTGCCCCGCATCCCGCGCCCCCGCTGGAGTGGGGACGCGGGAGAGGGCGCTGGGCCACCAGATTTTCGGCCCGGTGATGCTGAAAAGTGCTGGGATGACTACGGTTCGGACCAGGAAGGTGTCCAGCAGAATACCCAGCCCGACGATGATTCCGAGCTGCGTGAGGATGATCAACGGCAGGACGCCGAGCACACAGAACACGGCGGCCAGGACGATGCCCGCGCTGGTGATGACGGCGCCGGTGGCGGACACGGCGCGGACGATGCCCTGGGTACTGCCGTGGTCGGGTGTTTCCTCACGCGCTCGGGTCACCAAGAAGATGGTGTAGTCGATGCCGAGCGCTACCAGGAAGAGGAAGGCATACAGCGGCGCGCTGGTGTCCAACGCCGGAAAACCGAAGACATGCAAGCCGATCCAGGCCCCGAGCCCGAGCGCGGCCAGCGCGCTGAGCACCGAGACACCCACTAGCAGCACGGCAGCGGGAACGGCACGCAGCAGGGCGAGCAGGATGACCGACACGACCGCCAGGATCATCGGAATCACCACGCGCTGATCGTGTTCGGCGGCTGTCCTGGTGTCCAACCCCTCCGCGTCGCCGCCGCCGACCAGTGCGCCGGGTATCGAGGACAGCTCGGTCCGCATCGACTCGATGGTCGAGAAGGCTTGCGGCGAACCGGGTTCGGCGTTCAGCACGACCGACCACCGCATCAGCCCGGACGGCGAGGTTCCGGTGGGCGTTACCTCGGTGATGCCCGGCATGGCCCGCAGCTTCTGCTGGACCTCGGCCCCCGCATCCGCCTTCGCCAAGACGATCGTCGGGTTGGCCGCACCGGCCGGGAAATGCGCGGCGAGGGTGTCGAATCCTTCGACGGATTCGGCGCGGACCCGGAACTGATCGGTTTGTGACAACCCCACGTCGGTCCCGATCAAGCCGGCCGCGAACCCACCGAGCACCACCAGTGTGCCGCAGGCGACGATCACCGGCTTACGCACGACCCACGCAGCGATCGCATGCCACATCCCCTGCTCGGCCGCCATCCGATCGTCCGCCTGCGGGACGAACGGCCAGAAGATATTGCGCCCGCACAAGGCCAGCGCGGCAGGCAGCGCCACCAGAACGAACACCAGAGCCACCACCAACCCGGCGGCGGCGCCCACACCGAGACTGCGAGTGTTGGGCAGCGAAGCCAGCAGCAGCGTCAACAGTGCGGCGACGACGGTGACATTGCTCGCCAGGATCGCCGGTCCGGCATGCCGGACCGCGTGGCGCAACGCCGCCCGATGATCGGCATTGCGATGCAACTCGTCGCGGTAGCGCGAGACCAGCAGCAGCGCATAGTTCGTCCCCGCGCCGAAGACGAGCACGCTGGTGATGCCCGAGGTCGAGCCGTCGAAGGCGAGCCCGGTCCACCGGGCCAGTCCAGTGCCGACGGTGGCCGCGACGCGATCCGCCGAGCCGACCACGAGCAACGGCACCAGCCACAGCACCGGCGACCGGTAGGTCACGATGAGCAGCAACGCGACGACGGCGGCCGTCACCGCGAGCAGGGTGATGTTGGCACCGGCGAAGGAATCGGCGATGTCTCCGCCGAACGCGGGCCCGCCGGTCACCTGAATGTTCAGATCCGCCGGTTGCCCGGCTTTCACGGACTCGCGCAGTTCGTTGATGCGGTCGGTCAAGGCGAACCCGCTCAACTTCGCGTCGACCGGCAGCCGTCCGATCGCGGCCTGCCGATCGGGCGAAATGGCCAGCTCACCGAGCCGGACCCGCAGTTCCGCCACCTCATCGGCAGCCAATTCGGCGCCGTCGGTGCGGGTCACCACGACCACCGCGGGTGCGGTACCCGCATCCGGGAATTGGGTGAGCAGCTCTTTGACCCGCGCCGATTCCGCGCTGCCCGGCAAGGAGTTCGGCGCCTCCCCCGCGGCGTCGTTACCGCCGATTCCACCGATCAATGCGGCCGACACTAAGGCGAGCAACACGAGCAGCAACCATGACCTACGGGCGGTGACCGCGGTCGCGAACCGATCCCACATGCGCATCACCACACGATGGCAGAACCACTGCCGGGGCGCGCGTTGTCACCCCGGCCACGTGGGGATGATCACGGCCCGGTAGGCAAAGCGCAGCGATCAGTCGAATCCATAAATCTTTGCTACCTGCATCTGCTCGGCGTCGAAGGTCGTCGTCTCGACCTTCCCGGAGCCCGGTTTGGTGAGGCTGATCGTGGTGTCGCCGGTGAAGGACACGCGCTGCGGGCACTCGTCCTCGTTCCAGACGGTGGCCTGCCTGCTGAACAGCCCGCCACGCTCACGAAGCACGACGCGGCAACCGGGCGGGTGGTTGTAGATCTTGTGCGATTCCGTGACGACTTCGTGGCTCCCGTCGGGACTCACTTCGACGGCCACGACCTTGCTTTCCTCGGCGACGAACCCGTGCACGAACATCGAAACGGCCCACACGGGCACCAGCACCAGCCCCAGGGTGGCGGCAACCGCAAGCTGACCCGGACTGCGGCGCGGACCCACTCGCTGCACGGCGAGCAGTAGCACGGCGGCCGTCCAGCACGCCGCCGGCGCCCATACCGGGACCCAGTCGAATCGATAGAAACGGAGTGACTGAAACCATGCGGGCCCGGCCGCGACTCCCACCGCGAAAAGTACGAGGACAGCGACCATCCACATAATCCGCTGTCTCCGACGCGCCCGCTCGGTAGCGCTGCCCGGCCGGTCCGGCACCGGAGACGCATCGTCGTTCGCCGTCGCGGTCATAAGACTGCCCACCTCGTGCAGATCACGTCCGACTCCGTCGGTTCGGACACACGGTGAGCCTAACCGAATCATCGAGAAAGTAATGGGGGGCAACGTAACTCGGGGCGTGCGGGCGGCTTCCGGCACCGGATAACTTGATGGCATTCAGCATCAGCATCCACCGAAGGAGATCGAATGCCTACCTCTCGAACGGCACTGCGCAGCGCTGTTGTCGGCGCAGTTTTCGTGACCATGACCGCGATCACGGGCGCGAGCGCTTACGCCGAGTCGACGGTTCCGACGGAACCGCAGCCGAACCCGACCGCGAAGTCGATCGATTGCAATCCGAGCAACTTCAACTTGCTAACATGCCTGTTCAGCGGCTCGTCCTCGCTGTCGGCGAAATAGCCTGACTTGCCATGCGGTCCCGGCTCGAAGCACTGAAGTTCGAGCCGGGTGACCGCATGAACAAGCTAGTCGGGTCCGATCAGTGTCCGATCACTCCGCTCAGTTCGTTCGGCGTGGCGGCCAGTGTCGCGCTCGCGGCCACCGCGCCGGTGCTCAGGTCGATCCGGTGTACCTGCTTGGTCGCCGGGTCGGACACGTAGGCCATTCCGTCGCGGCTGAACAGGGTCGGGCGGGGATCCTGCCACTTCAGCGGTTCCTGCCACGGCGCGAGCACCGGGATGGAGCGGGTGATGGTGCCCGCCACCGGGTCGATCACGTGCAGGCGGCCGTCGGTGCCGAGCACCAGCGCCTCGCCTTGCGGGCCACGGGCCAGCGAGCGGAAGGTGTAGCTGGTGCCGATGTCGACCAGGCGCAGCGAGCCGCTGACCGTGTCGATGAGCGAAATCTGCTGGGGGCGTTCGAGTTCGGCGTCCTTGTCCTGCTTGTAGTCACCGAGCACGATCGGCGAGACATCGCTGCCCGCCGCATTTCCGATGCGGCCGTAGGGCGTCGGGCTGGTGACCTTGGTGATGGCTCCGTTGCGGTAGACGAGAACGCCGGTCTGGCAGCCGATGACGATCGCCTCGTCCTTGGCTGCGGCTTCACCGTGCACGCCGGGGCAGTCCTCGTTGCGGGCGATCTCCTTGCGCTGCGCGTCCAGCACCACGGCCCCGACCCGCTTCTCTTCGGTGCCGAGCGTGACCAGCAGGTTGCCGTTCGCCAGCTGCACCGCGACACCATGATGCGGGGTGGGCGTGCGATAGACCTCGGTCTCGGGCTTCTTCCCCGACTCGAGCGCGGCGGATTCGAAGGCGGTGACCTCGCCGGTGCCGTCGGCGAACAGCACCGTGCGGCCTGCGTGGCGCACCACGTGACCTGGCTTGGCGGCCGGGAATTCGGTGCCGGTGAATTTCGTGGCGGCCGCGTCGAAGACCTTGAAGCCGTCCTTGACCGTCACCATCAGATGCCGGTCGTCGCCGGCCGGGTTGAGCCGGTTGAAGCCTTCCAGCTGCACCTCACCGGTCTTTTCCAGCGTGGTCGGGTCCAAGACGTAGATGCCGCCGTCATAGGTGAGCGCGATCGGCTCGGCACCGTGCGCGGGCGCCGCCGACTCGGTGGAATCGTCCGTGCCGCAGCTGCTTACGGCGACTACCGAAGCGACGATTCCGGATAGAGCCACTGTCTTGGTGGCTCGTGACCGCATGTGCATTTACTTACTCCGTGTTCTCGTGGGGTATCAGGTGGGAGGTGCGGTGAGACCGCGCACGATCGCCGCGGTGTTCGCGCGCGTCATCTCCAGGAAGGTGGCCGCGCCGCCGCCCGGCGCGGTCAGCGACTCGGTGTGCAGTGCGATGACCTGCACGCGCACCCCGACTTGCTCGGCCAGCACGCGAGCGAGCTTGTCGGGCTGGGACGAATCGATGAAGATCGCGCCGACGCCGGCGGTCCGGATGGCATCGGCCAGCGAGCTGAGGTCCGACGAGCTCGGGGAGGCAAGTGCCGTGCCGCTCGGCATCACCGCGCCGACCACCTGAAAGCCGAAACGCTGTGCGAGATAACCGAAGACGTGGTGGTTGGTGACCAGCTTGCGACGTTCGGCGGGAATACCGGCGAACTGGTCGGCGACCCACTGGTCGAGCTGATCGAGCTCGGTCAGGTACCGATCGGTATTGGCGCGGATCGCCGTCGCATCGACACCGTCGACGTGTTCGATGATCGCAGCGGCGATCGTCTCGACCGCCACCCGCACCCGCTTGGGATCGGTCCAGAAATGCGGATCGACACGCCCTGCGGATTCGTCGGAGGTGTAGCTGATCGGGTCGACGTGGTCACCGACCGCGAGCGTCGGAACTCCCGAACTCGCCGCGGCCGCCACATGGCGCGCCACCCCTTCTTCGAGGCCCAAACCGTTGTGCACGACGAGCGCGGCGCGGTCGAGTTTCGCGGCCTGCTGAGCCGAGGCCGCGAACGAGTGTGGGTCGGCATCGGGGGCCATCAGCACCGTCACCTCGGCGGTGTCGCCGGCGATGACGCGGGTGAGATCACCGAGGATGTTGGTGGTGACCACGATTCCGGTGCGATCACCGCCGCTTCCGGTGCACGCGACGAGCAGCGGGACCACGACGGCAAGCGCGGCGACTACGCGCAGCAGGGTTTTCATTCGCCGGTCTCCGTCATGTGGGTCGGTGCGAGGTCGGCGGTGAGGGTGCGGGCCAGGCGCAGGTTGTCGTTGTACGCGATCTCGTAGACCTTCCCGCGGGGTGCGTCGTTGACGTACGCGCGCTGGGAGTCGACCAGGATCGCCGGTGCGGCGGCGCCGTCCGCGAGCGGTTCGAGCAGCGCGACCTGCGTTGTCTCCCTTGCGGTTCCGGGATCGAAGCTGTGCAGCACACCGTCGCGGGTCAGCGCGAGCAGCGTGGCACCCTCGCCCGCGGTGTTCACCGCGACGACCGGGCCGACCTGCGCCAGCGTCCAGTTCTTCTTCCGCACGTCGAGCGTCCAGAATCCCTGCTCGCCGGCGCGGGCGGTGAGCGTCGCGCTGCCGGGGCGGTGGGTGAACTCCACGGCGCGGTCGGCGGCGGCGACGTCGGCCGGGTAGCGGATCTTCTGTCCAGTGAAGTTGCCTTCGTCCCCCGTCACGACCAAAGCACCGTCGGCACAACCGAATACGGCGCCGCGGCGGGTCACCGCCCGGCCGCGCGGGTCGTGGCACGGTTCGGCGATCGTGGTCACTGCGGCGTTGTCGCGGGTACGTACCTCGACCTTGTCACCGGTCGCGACCAGCAGGTGCGCGGCATACGGCAGCGCCGCGGCACCGGTGATCCTGCCGCGCTCGACGATCGAGCCCTGATCGAGCGCGGGACGGTCCAGCAGCACCGTGGCGCCGTCTTCGAGCACCAGCGCCGCCAGCACCGGATCACTGTGCGCAGCCACCACCTGCCCGCCGAGGGTGCCGACTTCGCGGACGGGGGCACGGTAGTAGTGCACGTGGTCGCCGTGATCGACCATCCAGCCGCCGCTGTCCACGATGCGCGTCGAATTCCCCACGCTCACATAGCCATAGCGACCATCGCCGACGATGCGGCGCACACCGTCGGCGCGGCCCGCGTCCACGGACTTCTCGGTGGTCAGATCCAGCACCTTGATCGCGCCCGCGCCACGGTCGGCGAGGATCAGCCGTGATTGCGGCTCGGCGGACTCCTCCGCACCGGCCACATAGCCGTGCGGCGTCTCGACCGGTGGGGCGGACTCGGGGGTTGTTCCACAACCGGCCAGCGGGACCACGGCAAGCGCACTCGCCGCTACCGCCGCTGTGCGAATACCTTTGCCACGCAGCCGGTCCCGCGCCGCAGCCGCCAGCGCGGACAGGAAGAACAGGGCGACCGCGACGGCGGCGATCGTCGCGCCGCCCGCCGTCCCCGCGTGCCAGGAGATCAGCAGCCCCGTCGTCGTGGCCACACCGCCCAACACCGCGGCGAGCACCATCACCATCGGAATCCGGTCGGCCCAGTACGTCGCGGCCGCGGGCGGTGCGATGAGCAGCCCGAACACCAGCAGCGTGCCGACAATATGGAAGGACGCGACGATCGCCAGTGTCACCAGTCCCACCAGCGCCACGTGCGCGAGTTGCGGGCGCAGACCCAGGGTGTGCGCTTTGCGCGCGTCGAAGGTCAATGCCACGAACGCGCGATGCCCGAGTGCCGTTATCAGCACCGCAATACCCAGCGCCACAACGAGATACAGCAGATCCCGGTCGCGCACCGCCAGTACGTCGCCGAACAGGAACCCGGTCAGGTCGACCGCGAACGACTGCGAGCGCGACACGATGATGACACCAGCCGCGAGCATGCCGACGAACAGCAAACCGATGCCGGTATCGGCCGACAATCGTTTGTTGCGGCCGATCGCGGAGACGCCCACCGCCATTGCCGCACAACTGATCGCGGCGCCGACCAGCAGATTGCCCCCGAGCAGCGAGGCCACCGCGACGCCGGGCAGCATGCCGTGCGCCATCGCGTCCCCGAGAAAAGCCATGCCGCGCACCACGACCCACGTGCCCGCGAGGGCACAGATGCAGGACACGAGCAGGCCGCCCCACAGCGCCCGTTGCACGAAAGCCACCTCGAACGGGGCGAACAACCACTCCATGCGCCCTACAGTAGAATGAAAACGATTGTCATTACAAGTGAGGTGAAATGATCCACACGGAGACCCCGAGCGCGCTGCGCCTGCACGGCCTGTCCGCGGGTTACGCAGGTCGTACGGTGCTGCACCAGGTGAGCGGCGTGATTCCGGCCGACCAGGTCACCGCGATCGTCGGCCCGAACGGGTCCGGGAAATCGACGCTGCTCGCGGTACTCGCCGACGTGCTCGCCCCGTCCGCAGGGACGGTCGAGCGGACCACCGAGCGCAGGCCCGCCTTCGTGATCCAGCACACCGCGGTGCCCGCGACATTGCCGATCACGGTGCGCGAGACGGTGGCGATGGGCCGCTGGGCGCACCGCGGCCCGTGGCGGCGGCTGACCCGGGCCGACCGCGCCCTCGTCGACACCTGTCTGGAGCGTCTCGACATCACCGACCTGGCGGGCCGCCGGCTCGACACCCTGTCCGGCGGTCAGCGTCAGCGTGCCCTGCTGGCCCAAGCGCTGGCGCAGGAGGCCGAGGTACTGCTGCTCGACGAACCGGCCGCCGGACTGGATTCCAGTTCCCAGCAAGAGATTTCGCGCGCCATTCGAGAAATCAGCGCCGGCGGCGTGACCGTCGTACAGGCCACCCACGACGCCGAGGAGGCGGCCCGCGCCGACCACTGCCTCTACCTGCGCGACGGCACCCTGATCTCCGAGGGCGCGCCCGATGACGTTCTCATCCGATACC
The DNA here is from genome assembly GCF_007990755.1 of Nocardia ninae NBRC 108245. Lineage (GTDB taxonomy): Bacteria > Actinomycetota > Actinomycetes > Mycobacteriales > Mycobacteriaceae > Nocardia > Nocardia ninae. Next base: position 31,128 of record NZ_BJXA01000071.1, read on the forward strand.
GCGCGGTGCCCTCCGCAGCGAACGAAAGGGCCCTAGAATTGACCTGACGGAAAGGGGCTCCGCGTGTCCGACACCGTCCCCTGGCGAACTCGGTTGCTCTCCACCACCGCGCCGGCCGCGACGATCTGGATTCGCCTCTACGTAGGTGCGGTGTTCTTCTTCGAAGGCATCCAGAAGTTCCTCTACCCCGACACCCTCGGCACCGGCCGATTCGACAAAGCCGGTATCCCGGCCCCAGGATTCTTCGGCCCACTCGACGGCGTGTTCGAGATCGTCTGCGGCGCTTTGATTCTGGCCGGGCTCCTCACCCGCCTCGCGGCGGTGCCGATGATCGTGAACATGCTCGGCGCCCTGCTGATCACCAAACTCCCGATCCTGTGGGGCGACGCGCCCCTGTTCAGCGGCAAGTCCGGCTGGTGGGACTTCATCCACGACTCCCGCACCGACCTCGCCCAACTGTGCGGCAGTGTCTTCCTCCTCATCGTCGGCGCCGGAGCCTGGTCGATCGACGCACGCCTCGCCCGTCGGGGAGCCCGCCCCCTCGCCTACTGACTGCCCCCGCATGCACCATCGCCGCCGATCGACAGCGCCCAGCCCGGTCGGCGCGCTGCGCAACTCCCGAGAATCCGCACTGGCTCTCGGGATCCGCATCCACTAGGGGCGCCCAGGTGGGTACAGATCCCGAGAGTCGGTGCGGATTTTGCCGCTGGAGCAACCCCAGGCACAGTGACAAGTACTCAGGTCTGCTGGACGGGCTCGTAGATTTCTGCGCCCAGTCCGAAAGTCCATGCCACGCCTTCGCGGGCGGTGCGGGTCGCCGGGGGGACGCGCAGCCAGTAGGTGCGGTGGGTGCCGTCGGGCTCGGGGGTGGAGTTGACGACTTCGACCATCGCCACGTCCTCGTCACCGACGAGCTCGATCCGCCAGAGCACCCCTGTTTCGTCGCGGTGGATCGGTTGCGCGCCCGATTCGTCGAGATAGCGGTCGTAGCCGTAGTACTCGAGCATGATCCGGCGCAGCTCGGCATTCTCTTCCGCGCGAATCTGCTCCGGAGTCAGTGCCCGCAAGCTGTCGAGGAATTCGGCGCTGACGGACATGCCGCGCCATGCGTGTAGCTCGAAGCCGTCGCTATAGGCCAGCGCGGGGCCGTCGCCGCGGTCGAGGCGGCCGGCTTCGTCGCGGTGCAAGGCGGTGGGGCGTTCGCTGATCAGGGCGACCTTCTCGTACGGCCACCACCAGCCAGCTTCCCTTGCCACCGCGGCCAATCCACCGAGTGGCGAGCCTGCGTCGGTGTCGAAGGCGCACAACCACGCGGAATCATGTTGGCCGAGTGTGGCATCCAGCAGCAACAGGCGAACCTGGGTGCGCTGCTCGGCCGTGCTCGCCGCAGCTTCGATGACACCTTCACGCACCCGATCGACAACGGTCTGCGTCAGCTCCCACAAGCCCGCACCGGTGGCCTGCCAGCGTTCGTTGAACGCCTTCGACCCCAATTCCGCATGGACGCGGGCACGTTCGGCCGCCCACGGCGCACTACGCACCGCTTCGCGCACACTGGCACCGCGCTCCCCCACCCCGCCCTCCGACAGCATCCGCACCGCCGCCAAAGGCGAACCGACCCATACGATCCGCTCAGGCTCGGCCAGTCCCGCCTGCCGATAGGCCGCCCGCACCCCGGCCTCCGCCGCCGCTCGATCACCGGCGCCGGTCTTCGCCGAAATCGCCCGCCACACATCACGTTCCGTCACGTCTTCACTCTTCCTGTGTTCGTAAGGTTGTCTGACGCTGTGATGTTCAGTCGGCGACGATTCGTACCGACCCGGGCACGTACTCCCGCTGGCGCACCACCCGATACCACCCCTTCGGCAGCGTGATGGCCGCATGCTCTTCGTGCACGACGCGACCGCCCTCGGGCAGGTGCAGCAGCATCGGTCCGAACACACTCGCCTCGCGAATCAACCTGCCGGGACCGGCGATTGCGTGCGCATGGCCGGTGACTTCGCCGAGCGCCAGCACCAATCGCCCGCGGCCGTCGCGGGGTTCCGAGGCCGCGTGCACGGCCGTTTCGGGCACCGCGCTTTCCGCCAACGGAACGATCAAGACGTCGCCTTGCCGATACATGATTTCTCCTCCCACCGCCGGCCCGAGATCGGTGCCGTGCCCAGGACGGTAGCGGCGGGCACCGACAAAGCCCGCCCGCTGCCCCGGATGTCGGTGGGACTTGGTAGAACTCACCTCATCACTATCGAAACAGGACAGAAGGGGCGGGGACGTATGAGCGAGCAAATCGTGTCGCAGTGCGCAACGCGCAGGCCGGAGCCGAGCGCGAGCGAGGTGCAGGCATGAGTGTCGGCGACCATCTGCAAGAGTTCGGCGGCTTGCCGGCGTACGACTTTCCGACCACCGATACGGACGGCCCGGAGAAGTCCGCAGGCGTCGTGCTCCCGGTCACGGACTCGGTCGCCTGGCGCATCGGTGTCCCGTCCTACGAAGAGGAAGAATCCTGGGGCGCGGCCTTCGCCGAATTCCTCGACACCGTGGACACCACCGAGGTGCGGGCGCTGATCGTGGGTTGCTGGACCGAGGCGTACGAAACCAAGCCGGACGAGGTGTTCGAGGCCTTGCTCGACGCCAAGGATCGGTTCCCCGCGCTGCGCGCCTTGTTCCTCGGCGACATCGTCGGTGAGGAGTGCGAGATCTCCTGGATCCACCAGGGGCAGCCGACGCTGCTGCTGGAGGCCTTCCCGGAGTTGACGGAACTCGGCATACGCGGCGGCCAGGAACTGGTGTTCCCGGCGATCCGCCACGAGCGTCTCCGGAAGCTGACCGTCGAAACCGGCGGTATGCCCGCCGAGGTGGTGCGCGGGATCGCCGCGAGCGACCTGCCCGCACTCACCCATCTCGACCTGTGGCTCGGCACCTCGGAGTACGGCGGTGACGCCGGCATCGCCGATCTCGCCCCGATCCTGGCCGGCACCCGGCTACCGAGCCTGAAGCACCTAGCGTTGCGCAACAGCGAGATCCAGGACGAGGTCTGCGCCGCGCTCGCGTCGGCGCCGGTGGTGGCCCGCCTCGATGTCCTCGACGTTTCGATGGGCGTGCTCACCGACGACGGCGCCGCCGCCCTGCTCACCGGACAACCGCTCACCCATCTGCAATTCCTGGACCTGCACCACAATTACCTGTCCGCGGCGATGCGCACCCGGCTGACCGAAGCACTCGCGCCTGCCGGGGTGAAGCTGAATCTGGATCCCGACGACGCCTACTCCGACGAAGACGAGGACGCGGGCACTGTCTGGCGCTTCGTCGCGGTCGGTGAGTGAGTCGCGACGCTGGGTAGTCGTCGGCAACAGCGAGAATCGTCGGGTCGGCCTGTTCCTCGACACCGCGCGCGCGGCAGGTATGGCCGCGCCGCGGGTCGTCGAGTGGCGTGACGTGCTGCGCGACGGCGGACACGACTTCGCCGACGACGAGATCGTCCGGCTCGATTCGTCCGGGGAGAATCCCGAGGTGGACGAGCTACTGCGCGGTGTGAAAGACCCGACCCGCGTAGAAGGTTCGGCACGGTGGTACGCGCGGTTCCGCGACGCGGTCGGTTCGCTGCGCGGTGGCATCCGGCTGGACGATCCGGCGGAACTGGCGCTGCTGTTCGACAAGCGACTGTGCCATGCCCGCCTCGACGCCGCGGCCGTACCGGTGCCGCGCTCGCCCACCTCGGGTGTCGCTGCGCCTGTGCGAGGCTGGTCCGACGTGCGAGACCGCATGCGCGACGCCCGCCTGCACCGCGTCTTCGTGAAGCTCGCGCACGGATCCTCCGCATCGGGTGTGCTGGCGATCGAATCCACCAGCACAGGCCGACTGCGGGCAACCACCTCGGTGGAGGTCGCGCCCGGCGGCCGACTCCACAACTCGCTCAAGATCCGTTGCTACACCAGCGAATCCGAGGTCGCCGCGATCGTCGACCGGCTCGCACCGGACGGGCTGCACATCGAACAGTGGGTGCCGAAGGCTGCGCTGGCCGGCCGGACCGCCGACCTACGGGTGCTCGTCGTCGCGGGCCGCGCCACCCATGCCGTGGTGCGAACGAGCCGGGCGCCGATGACCAACCTGCACCTCGGCGGCGCCCGCGGCGACCTGGCCGCCGTTCGCGCGGCGGCGGGTAAGTACTGGGACGACGCGCTGTCGATCTGCGAACAGGCCGCCGCCTGCTTTCCCGGAACGCTGTGCGTCGGTGTCGATTTGCTGCCCTCGATCGGCTGGCGGCGGTTCACGGTCGGCGAGGTCAACGCGTTCGGCGATCTCCTTCCCCGGCTCACCGGACTACCCGAAGGCCCCTCCGCAGGCACGGACACCTACACCGCACAACTGCGCGCAGCGCCATATTTCATTGCCCGACAGCGGGTTTCATCGGAGGAGAGGTATGCACCGGCCTGACATGAACGAGGTCGTCGGCCGCGACGATCTGCTGCTACTCACCCTCGATACGCTCCGCTACGACGTCGCGGTGGAGCTCGCGGCGGCCGGCAAACTACCGAACCTGTCCGCCCATCTTCCCGGCGGCACGTGGGAGCAGCGACACGCGCCAGGCAATTTCACCTACGCCTCCCATCAGGCAATATTCGCCGGATTTCTACCGACTCCCGCAGCACCGGGCCCGCACCCCCGCCTCTTCGCCGCACGTTTCGCCGGTAGTGAGACAACCGCCGACGGCACCTTCGTCTTCGACTCCCCCGACCTGGTAACCGCGCTCGCGGACCGCGGCTATCACACGGTATGCATCGGCGGCGTCGGGTTCTTCAACAAGCAAGGTGCCCTCGGCAACGTGCTGCCCGGACTGTTCGCCGAAAGTCACTGGGAGCCGGAATTCTCGGTAGCATCGCCCAGTTCGTTCGAATCTCAGGTAGCCCGCGCCGAGAAAGTGGTCGCCGACCTGCCTGCCGAGCAACGACTCTTCTTGTTCCTCAACGCTTCCGCGCTCCATCAACCCAACTGGTTCCATCTGCCGGGAGCCACCCGCGAAACCGGGGACAGCCGCGAAACACACGCTGCCGCTCTGCAATACATCGACGGACACGTAGGCCGCCTGTTCGACGCCATGCGTTCCCGGCGGCGCTGCTTCGCCATCGTCTGCTCCGACCACGGCACCGCCTACGGCGACGACGGCTACACCGGACACCGGCTCGGCCACGAATCCGTATGGACAGTCCCCTACAGCCATTTCTTCCTGGAGCCTTCCGCATGATCGACACCATCGCGCTACCGCGGCCCTACCAGAACTACGTGTACGCGTATCCGCACAAGACGGCGTATCGGCCGCTGACACCGAGTCCCGCACTCGCCGATCTGTGGGCAGACCAACCCAGACAAGCGCTTTCGCTGTATCTGCACATCCCGTTCTGTGAAGTGCGCTGCGGCTTCTGCAATCTGTTCACCCGGGTCGGCGCACCGGACGGGCTCACCGGCCGATACCTCGACGCCCTCGCCCGGCAAGCGCAAGCCGTGCGGGCGGCACTCGGCGACCGAGAACCCGTGCGTTTCGCGAATGCCGCGTTCGGTGGCGGCACGCCGACCTATCTCGAGGCCGCCGAGTTGTCGCGACTGTGCGATATCGCCGAGGTGCTCATGGGCGCCGACCTGCGGTCCATCCCACTGTCGGTCGAGACCTCGCCGAGTACCGCCACCGCTGATCGTCTGGCCGTACTCGCCGAGCGAGGAACAACCCGGCTGAGCATCGGCGTGCAGAGCTTCATCGACGAAGAGGCCCGCGCCGCCGTACGACCCCAACGACGCACCGAGGTCGAGGCGGCCCTCGGACGCATCCGCGACACCGACATCCCGGTCCTCAATATCGACTTGATCTACGGCATCGACGGTCAGACCGAGGCGAGTTGGCGACGCTCGCTCGATGCCGCACTCGCCTGGCGACCCGAAGAGATCTACCTCTATCCGCTTTACGTGCGCCCGCTGACCGGCCTCGCCCGTCATGCCGATCCCGCTGTCGCGGAACGCGACTGGGACGAACAACGGTTGCGCCGCTACACCGAGGGCCGTGATCATCTGCTCGCGCACGGCTATACGCAGGTCTCCATGCGCATGTTCCGCCGAACCGACGCCCCGCCACAGGGACCCGACGACTACGCCTGCCAGACCGACGGCATGATCGGACTCGGTTGCGGCGCCCGCTCCTACACCTCCGCACTGCATTACTCGTTCGACTACGCGGTCTCCATGCGGGAGGTCCGCACCATCATCGACACCTACACCGCCACAACTGATTTCAGCCGCGCAGTCCACGGGCGAGTGATCGATCAGGACGAGGCGAAGCGGAGGTTCCTGCTCCAGTCGCTGTTACAAGCCGACGGCTTCTCGACCGCGGACTATCGACTTCAGTTCGGCAACGACCCGTGGCAGGACTTCCCCACCGAATTACAGACCCTCGGTGACCGTGGCTGGCTGTCCGACACCGAAGTCGACCGCGTGCGCCTCACCTCGGACGGCCTCGCCTACTCGGACGCCATCGGCCCCGAATTCTTCTCCCCCACAGTGCAAGCGGCCATGGCCGCCTACGAACTGAGATAGCCGTGGACCTGACCATCCTCTACCGCGGCCCACTCGCGTCCTGCGACTACGACTGCCCGTACTGCCCCTTCGCCAAACGAAGAGACAGCACCGCGCAACTGCGCGCCGACCGCGCCTGCCTCGAACGATTCACCACCTGGGCGCACCAGCAGACCGGTGACCGGCTCTCCCTCCTCTTCACCCCCTGGGGCGAAGGCCTGGTGCGCTCCTGGTACCGACGCGCACTGGTCGAGCTGTCCCACGCGCCACATATCGACCGCGTCGCCATCCAGACCAACCTCAGCTGCCGCACGAACTGGTTGTCCGACGCCGACCCCGACACCCTCGCCCTCTGGTGCACCTACCACCCCGGCCAAACCCCCTACCACCGCTTCCTCGACAAAACCCACCAGCTCGCCGGTGCCGGTATCCGCTTCAGCGTCGGAATAGTCGGCGTCCCCGAGCATCTCGAACACGCACAACGGCTACGCACCGACCTCCCCGACCACGTCTACCTCTGGGTGAACGCCGCCGAAGGCCACACCTACACAGACGCCCAAGCCGAGCGCTGGACCGCCCTCGACCCCCTCTTCCCCGTCAGCCGCCACCCCCACAACTCCGCCGGACAAGCCTGCCGCACCGGTTCGTCGGTCATCTCCGTCGACGGCGACGGCACCGTCCGCCGCTGCCATTTCGTCCGTGACCCGTTGGGAAACCTCTACGACAACTCCTACCGCAGCGCCCTGACCCCGCGCCCCTGCCCACTCACCATCTGCGACTGCCACATCGGCTACGTCCACCTCGAAACGCTCCCGCTCTACGATGTCTTCGCCGGCGGCATCCTCGAACGCATCCCCGCTCGACTCGGCGCGACCGACCTCGGTGTCCCGCAGTGGCACGGAATTGCCTGACCTTCCACGCGGACGACCTCGCCCCGCCCGATATCGAACCAGCCCTGATCGCGGCACAGCGGCCGTACCTGCACGACACAGTTCTACGGCCGGTCGCTACCTTCCGGTGCAGCCCGACCAGGCAACGGATGCGCCATGAACCCGTCAGCGAAGAACATCATCGACCCACACCGATCACACCGATAAGCATGCTGCTTGACCACCTGTTGCCCCAGCTCGCTCGGATGATCGGTCAACAACCCGGCATGCCCGGTGACAAACCCCAGCACCCCGATATAGGTCCGCTGCCTTTCACACCATTGGCACATCAAATCAACAGCTTCACGCCGCCGCCGAATCGCAGCTTCCCGCAACGCTATCCGCTGCTCCACCTGCTCGACATAACGTCGGCCTTCCTCCACCGTCAGCCGCTCCGGCTCACTCCACGGCCCTTCATACGCCCCGTCCGCAGCTGCACGAACTCCGCGTCGGACCGCCGCACCACCCGCGTCCCCCGCAACCCACCCGCCACCCGAAAACTGATCTCCGCCCGCGAAACCCCACCGGGCAACCCCCGCCACATCCGCACCCGCTTAGGATCATCCGCATCCGGCTTGAACTCGATGCCCCCATCCGCCACACCCGCACGATACCGCGACCACCCCCACCCCAAGTGACACCCCGGTAACCGTCAACCAAACGAACCCGCGAGATACCGCGCCCAATTCGTCAGCGACCGACCACGGTTGAGGTTGAACGCGTGGTCATCTAACGGTGAGCGTGGATGACGATGGCCGTGGCATTGTCGTTTCCCCCTGCCGCATCAGCAGCGGAGAGAAGCTGCCAGACCATCATGTCGGGTGAGCTCTGCTGCTCCAGTATTTCCAGGATTTGTTGGTAGGCAACCTGATCGGCGATACCGTCGCTGCACAACAGAAACCGGTCTTCGGGTCGTACGCTCACGCTCAGCACGTCCGGCTCCGGATGCGCGCCATGCCCGACATATCGGGTGAGGTGGTAGCGCGCAGCGGCGGCTTGGGGTGAGTCCATGGGGTACCAGCCGTGGATCACGCCTAGCCAGGCCATGGTGTGGTCCGTGGTGAGCAACTCCAATAGTCCTTCTCTGAGCCGGTAGACCCGGGAGTCACCGATGTTCGTGATCCAGTACCCGGTATCCGACCCGATGAGCGCGGTGAGCGTGCAGCCGGCCAGCCCGCCGACCCGCCGACCGATGTCGCCCACCCGCTGTTGTGCCGCCGCGACCGCCGCATGCAGAACGTCCGGGGAGACTTTGCCGTCCGCGGCATTCACGTGGTCGACGAAGGTGTCCACCGCGGTCCGCCCGGCGAGGGCACTACCTTCACTGTCGCCCATGCCGTCCGCGACAACCGCGAGCAGGGGTTCCGGTTCCAGGTGCATGACATCGTAATTGGCCCGGTAGCGATTTCCCATCTCGCTCCCACTTGCGGAGCTGAGCTTCAGCGTGGTCATCGCACCACTGTGCCAGTAACCCAGGTCTGGTGCTCGGAACCGTCTCGGCGTCAAGGCAGTCGGCGCGAAGACGGAGGAAGCATCAGGCGCGCTTGCCACGACGTCCGCGCTCGCGCTTCGGGCACCCCGTTACCACTCGCGAGTGGCGGTCAGTTCTTCTGGATCCGCGTCTTCGAACCCGTAAGCGTCGGCGATAAAGCAGAACTCCTCGCAGATCTCTTCGCGCGCAGTGGTTTCGATTCCACTGTCTGCCGCTTCGAACTCCGCTTCCAGCGCGTTGAACTCCTCGGTGGCGCGCTGGGTGAGTTCGTACAGTTTCGTCAGATCGGCAGGTGGTTCCGCTTCGATCTGCGCGCACAGCCGCCGGAGGATCTCGGTACCTTTGTCCAAGACGTGGTTCGGGAAATATGGGTCCTCGTACATCATCTGCAGGAACGCATGCTCGTTCACCTGCTGATTCGTGATCGACACTGTCACTCTTCTCTCCTGCGCGAACGGCCGTCGGCCGTCGGTCACTGTAGCGGAGGACCATGCGGCTCAACCTATTCGAGCGGCTCCGAGACGGCGCGGATGCGTTCGGGTGGGTGCATCTCCCGGCGGATCCCTGCTCGCGGTCCGCTACCGATAGCTGTCTTTGCTCCCCTCAGCATGGGACCAACGGCCCTGCATACCGACCGCGATCCGCGAGAACCTGGGAACAGACCGGCCGGAACACCTTCCCGGAGCGGACCACGCAGCGACCACTGCGGAACGTCGTAGATGGTGGCGACCACCTCGCAGCACGAAGGGCAACAACGACTATGGCTACACCGCACGGCAATCCGCACCAACTCGCGAAGGCACCGGTCGTCGTCGGCGTCGACGGGTCATTCGGCAGCGACCTGGCTGTTCGGTGGGCCGCCGAGCTCGCCGCGCAACGCGGCCGCACACTACTCATCGCGCACGGCCTCGATCTTGCGGCCATGCGTTCGGTGGTCGGCGGCTACGACATAGCGGCGGCATCGTTCATCGAAACAGCCCGCGCCCAGGGCGCCGAGACCGTCGCCCACGCACACCGGCTCGCGACCGCGGTCGCCCCTGACCTCCACATCACCACGGAGACGACCGACGCATCAGCCGCCGAAATGCTGATTCAGCACTCGCGCACCGCCTACCTCGTCGCGATCGGCGCCACCGGCAATCTGGGCACCATCGCCCATCTCGGCTCCACACTGCTCGCCGTGGTCAGCCACGGCCACGGCACGATCGTCGTGGTCCGCGAGACCGACACCGAACAGCACATCCGAACCGACGGACCGGTGGTGGTCGGCATCGACGGCGGCCCGGTCAGCGAGGCCGCGATCGCAGCAGCCTTCGCCGAGGCCGCCGCCCGCGGCACCGACCTCATCGCCACACACTCCTGGAACTACTGGCAGCTCGGCGATTTCGCGGGCGAACCCTACGTCCTGGTCGCCGGAGAACAGATCGAATCGACCGAGGACGCGATCCTCATCGAACGCCTCGCCGGGTGGCAGGAGAAGTACCCCGACGTCACCGTCACCCGCAAGGTCTACCGCACCGAACCCACCGAGCAACTCGCGGAATGGTCGAACAGCGCCCAGCTGATCGTCGTCGGCAGCCGCGGCCGCGGCGGTTTCACCGGCATGCTGCTCGGCTCCACCAGCCACTTCCTCGTCCAGCACGCCCACTGCCCGGTGCTGGTCGCACATCCGGAGTAGCCGGGAGAGCAAACGGTCCGCTTGCGAAGCAGGCGGACCGTTTTCGCGCCGCCGGTCCGATGGCGTCGACCGCACATGCCGACCGCGCCGCACTCCGCCTACGACCCGACCAGCGCCGGCGCTCCGGTGACATGCGCGGCCAGTGCGGTCACCACATGTTCAGCGTCGCGGTGCACGCCGCGCAGGGTGTTGGAGGAGAACGAGCGCTGGAATTCCAGCCCGACGTAAACCAGTCCGGGGTGGGTCATGGACACCCCGTCCCGGTGCAGCGGATAGCCATCGTTCAGGGCACCGAGCGGGGCGAGGTAGTCCAGGTGCGGACGGTATCCGGTGGCGAAGATGACCGTGTCGGCGGGCTCACGGATTCCCTCGGTCCAGACGATCGCGTCCTGGTCGAAGGCGGTGAACATGGGGCGCCGGTCCATCCGGCCGCTGTCGAGGGCGTGCTGATAGTCGCCGGTGTCCATGACCAGCGTGCCGCCGGCATAGCGGATCAGCCATTCCGGCGGCAACCGGTCGAAGCCGGTGTCGACCAGCCAGTGGTGGATATCGTGCCCGTCGCGGCGCTGCGGGAGGAAGTTGACCGGTCGATGGGTAGCGAGGGTCACCGTCGCGGTCTCGGCCAGTTCATAGGCGACCTGGACCGCGGAGTTTCCGGCACCGACGACGATGACCCGTTGGCCTGCATAACGTTTGGGGCTACGGTAGTCGGCGACATGCAGCAGGTCGCCGGTGAACTGCTCTTGTCCGGGCAGCCGCGGACGGTACGGATTGCCGAAAGAGCCGGTGGCGGCCACTATCCCGGCGGTGTGCAGCGTCTCACCGGTGGTGGTGTGGACGAGGAATCCCGTATCGGTATGGACTTCGACCGCTGCGACCGGGGTATCGGTGCGGATGTCGGCGTCGAGGGTGATGGCGTAGCGGCGCAGATAGTCGACGACTTCATCACGGTGCGGGTAATGGTCTGGGCCGCTACGGAATTCGAGCCCGGGCATGGTGCTGTGCGCAGCGGGCGAGAACAGGGTGAGGCTGTCGTAGTAGCACGACCAGGACCCGACGGGCTCAGGGCCGGCTTCCAGGATCACCGGGGCCAGCCCGTGGTCGAGCAGGGCGCGGGCGGCGCTGAGACCGGATTGTCCCGCACCGATGACAAGGGCATCGATCATGAGAAGTGCTCTTTCCGTGGTTGTTTCGGGATGCCGGCCAGCGACAGGAAGGCCGCTGCGGTGGCGAGGGCAGCGAGAATCAGGAAGGCGCGCGGGTACCCGCCGACAGCTTCGGCCACGGCGGTGGCGGCGAACGGGGCCAGGGCCAGGCTGATGGTTACCGGGGCGGTCAGGACTCCGTTGAGCCGACCGTAATGGGCGGCGCCCCATCGGTCGGTGATGGCGGTGGCCTCGAGCAGGGTGAATACCCCACGCGCCATACCGGCCAGGACGGCGACGGCGATCAGCGCCACCGCGGAGGTGAACACCGCGAGCAGTGCGGTGGTGGCGGCGATGGCGAGCAGGATCGAGAGTGTGCGGGTGCGGACGCTGGTGCGCGCCGCGAACGCGGAGTAGCCGAGACGGCTGACGACCTGCCCGGCACCGCCGAGACCCAATGCGACAGCGGCGATTCCGGTATCGAAGCCGAGTTCGACGAGCAGCGGCACCAGGTTCACCACCGCGGCGAACGAAGCAAACCCCGTGACACTCAACGCTATCGCCAACGCCCAGAACGCGGGGCTGCGTGCCGTGCGGCCAGGATCGGTGAGGTGCGCGTACTCCGGTTCGGCCGCCGGACGCGCCGGCCACGGCAGGGTCAGGCCGAACCAGTGGCCCGGAATCGTCACTACGGCCAGCAGGACCGCGAGCACCAAATATGTTGTGCGCCAGTCCAGATGGGCCGACAGCACTGCGGTCAACGGCGCGAACAGGGTCGAGGCGAGCCCGCCGACCAGGGTGAGGGCGGTCAGTGCCCGGATCCGATCCGGCCCGTACCAGCGGGTGACGGCGGCGAAGGCCGGCGGGTAGAGCACCGCGCCCATCGCCACCCCGACGAGCAGCCAGCCGAGGAAGAACCACGCCGGAGTCGGTGCGAGCGCCACCACGACCAGGGCCGGAACCGCCAGCACCGAACCTGCTGTCATCGCTGTCCGTGGTCCGCGCTGGTCGAGCCGGCGCCCGACCGGGATCCCGACGAGGGCGGCGACGAGCTGCCCGGCCGAGAACGCCGCCATCAGCACGGTGGCCGACCAGCCGGTGTCGGCGGTGATGTCACCCAATAGGACCGGGAAGGCATAGAACAGGATGCCCCAGCTGGTGATCTCGGTACCGCACAGGACCACCAGCACCCGCCGCAGTCCGGCGGGTGCGGGTAGCGTCGAAACTGCTTGCATCGCAGCGCTTCAGCGAGTGGCGGTAGCCGACAGGGTCAAGTCCTGAAGCGCTACGGGCGCGGACAGCTCCGCGGGCGCCGCACAGCAGCCATTGCCACCGCTTTCCTCAACCGGCGCATCGAACAGCCCGGATCCACCACAAACCCCGGTGTCGGGTAGCACCAATTCCACCCGATCAGCGGCCTCCTGGTCCCCGGCCAGCGCGGCCGCGATCGAGCGAACCTGCTCGTATCCGGTCATCGCCAGGAAGGTCGGCGCACGACCGTAGCTCTTCATGCCGACCAGGAACACCCCCGGCTCGGGATGCGAAAGTTCCCGCACGCCATGCGGATACACCGTCCCGCAGGAGTGCACGTTCGGATCGATCAGCGGCGCGAGCAAAGTCGGCGCCTGCAAGGTGGCGTCCAAGCCGAGCCGCACCTCCGCCAACCAGGACAGGTCCGGCCGGAACCCGGTCAGCACCACGACCTCGTCCACCCCGCTGACCGGTTGCCCCTCGGCCGGGATCAAAACCAGGCGGCCCTCCGCGTCGCGCTGCACGGTTTCGGTGCGGAATCCGGTGACCACGCCGATGTGCCCGGCGGCGACCGCTTCCTGCGCACGCAGCCCGAGCGCGCCGCGCGCAGGCAGCTGGTCGGCCGCGCCGCCGCCGAACGTGGCACCGATTTCCCCGCGGCGCAGCAACCAGGTGACCCGGGTGGCCGGATGTTGTTCGACGAGCCCGGCCAACACGATCAACGCGGTGAGCGCGGAGTGCCCACTGCCCGCAACGGCGACATGCTTGCCCGCGTACCGAGCAAGACCATCGGGACCGGAGAGGTCGGGCACCCGGTAGGAAATGCGCTCTGCCGCAGCGGCTTCCCCGATCGCGGGCAGACCGTCGCCGCCGAGAGGGCTGGGGGTGGTCCACGTTCCGGACGCATCGATCAACGCGCGGGCGGTGATCCGCCCCTCCCCGTCGGCGGTGCGCACGTGCACGGTCAGCGGCTCGCTGTCACGCCCGGCATCAACCACCCGGTCGCGGCCACGCCGGGCGACACCGACCACTTCGGCCTCGAACCGGACCCGGTCACCCAGGGCGGCACCGAGCGGACGCAGGTACTGCTCGACCCATTCCCCACCGGTCGGATACGACTCCGGGTCCGGTTCCTGCCAGCCGTGGGTTGCCAACAGCGGCCGGGCGGCCGGTGCGATGAGCTCTCCCCACCGGGAGAACAGACGCACATGGTTCCACTCGCCGACCGCCGCGCCGGCGTGCGCGCCGCGTTCGAGGACCAGCACGGGCAGTCCGCGGGCGGTGAGTTCGGCGGCCGCGGCCAGCCCGCTCGGGCCCGCACCGACGACAACAACAGGGAGAGTACTCATGACCTTCTCGCTTCCATCGATCTGTATCGATCAAGTGCGACAGTATCGACCACCGTCGATGAATGCAACCATCGATACAAATCGATATACTCGGTGACATGCCCGTCGCCTTGCCGCAAGCCCAGGTCCTGCCGCCGAGCGAGGCCGCCACCTACGCCGAGTGGTTCGCCTGCCTGGCCGAGCCGGTGCGGGTGCGACTCCTGCACGCGGTGGCCACCACACCGAAGGGCATCACCGTCGGCGCGCTGACCGAGATCCTCGGCACCAGCCAGTCCACGACCTCCCACCACGTCCGCAAACTCGCCGACGTCGGCTTCGTGCATCTACACAAGGAGGGCACGGCCACCATCGTCACGGTCAACCAAGCCTGCTGCTCGGGCCTGCCGCATGCTGCCGACGCCGTCATGGGGCTGCTCGCGCCGCGCCCCTGCTGCCCCGACGACGTACCCACCGATGTCACCGTGCGCGCCCTGCGGGCCGCGGACTGGACCGCCGTGCGCCGCATCTACGCCGAAGGCCTCGCCACCGGCCTGGCGACCTTCGAGACCACCGTGCCCAGCCGCCCCAGCCTCGAATCCCACTGGCTGCCCGAGCACCGCTGGGTCGCCGAGATCGACGGCGAGGTAGTCGGGTGGGCCGCCGCGAGCCCGGCCTCCACCCGCGCGCCGTATTCCGGCGTCGCGGAGACCTCGGTCTACGTCGGTGCGGACTACCGCGGTCGAGGTGTCGGAAAAGCGTTGCTGCACAAGCAGGTCACCGCCGCCGACGCCGCGGGCCTGTGGACGTTGCAGTCCTCGATCTTCACCGAGAACCGCACCGCGCTTGCCCTGCACCACAGCGCCGGATACCGCACCGTCGGCATTCGCGAACGCGTCGCGCGACTCGACGGCGTCTGGCACGACACAGTTCTCCTCGAACGCCGCTCACCGGTGAACTGAGCGCGTGTCGGGGTTCGTCCGTCAACTGTGCGACTTCAGGGCGATGGTCGACCGCCGAGTGCGCGCGCGGAAACCCGTTGCAGCACCGAAAATCCCACGGTGACATCTTGACTGTCGTTGAGCACCTCCCCGTGTAGCTCCGTCCACGAGTGGAAGGAGTAGCGGGGGTTGGTGGAGGTTCGCTCGCGCGCCACGATGACTTCGGCCGACAGTCCGATAGCCGAAAGATAAGTTCCCAGTGAGAAGGAACGGGGCAGACATAGCCCGTTGGGCTGCAAGGTTCGCAAAACCAGCTGACTGAACAGGATCTCGCGCCGGACGAGCCGGATCGCCTCCGCAGGAGCCAGTTCGGCGGACGCCTGCCAGCCCGGTCCGGGCCGCAGGTCCTGCAGGTAGCGATGGGCCGGTCCCCACCCTTGCGTGCCGAGCAGGCGTAGCGCCCGCCACGTGCTGCGCACCGCGTAACCGCGGAGCCGATACGACGGGCGCGGCGGTGCAGGCACACCATCGATATCGGACAGCATGGACTCCAATTGGCGTGCCAGCTCGGTCATTTCGCGGCATCCGTTCGCGCGAGAAGCCGGTGTTCGGCGAGCTGATCGACCAGCTTGCCCAGACCGGCGCGCAATGTCTCGGCGCTCGCATCGATACGTTGCTCGAGCTCGCGGACCGCATCCTCGACGGTCTCGCAGCTCATCGCAGCCTGAACCATCAGCGTGGCAACGGGATTCAGTTCGAAGTAGACGCCCGCCCGGGAGTCCATGATGACGCCGACGCCGTCGGTGGTGTCCAGAATGGCGTCGTCGCCGAGTTGCAGCAGCGGCATGGTGATCAGCTCCTCACCGGATGTGCGGTCCGGCTTTCCAGACTGCGCAGGAATAGTTCGGTCATGGCCGTGCAGATCAGGCTCTGCGCGTGGCGGCGGGTCGACAACGGATGGCCGAGCACGGCGACCACCCGCGCCGGGTCGACGATGTTCAGCCGAGCCAGCAGCGAGTCGGGCCCGAGTAGCCCGGCGAGCGCCTGCGGATGGTTGAGGCAGAAGTTCTCGTGCGGCGAACCCAGCCACAACCGTCCGTGCCGACGCCAAATCATCGGCGGCAGCCGGTCTTCGAGCATCAACCGCTGCACCGGTTTGTTGATATTTCGGCCGCCGTACGAAATACACCGGTATGCCCTCGGCATGCCGGTCATCAGCTCGTACAGCGCCCGATCGGCCATCGGCGAGCAGAACTGGACGCCGTGCGGCCAGGCCAGGGCCAGATCGGTGGTCTGCTCCTCGGGGACGAACTCCGGGTTGGGCAACTCGAACCGCACGCCCGGCATCGGGACCAGAAAGTCGGGGTGGCGCGTGTAATCGCCGAACGCCGAGGCGTCGATCGCCAGCGAATACGAGCGACGGACGCTCTTCAGCAGATCCGTCAGCGTCCAGCGCGAGCAGAGCAGGCCGCGCAGCATCAGGCGCTTCTCCGGCAAGCTCAGCCGCCCCCACAGCACATCGCACACGCCGTAGTCGGGGGCGGGACTGAACAGCAGGTCACCGTCCCGGCCCCAGGTGAGCAGCTGCACGCCGTCCTGGTGGACCCGCTGCACGATCTGCTCCAGCCAGCGAAACCCGGTGTGGTTGTACGGGTGGGAGAACCGCCAGTCCTCGTTGACGTGCCCGGCACCGGTGTCGGTCATGATCGGTACGAACGGGATGGACAGATACCGGCACACTTCGCGGGCGTACTCGGATTCGTCGGCGAGCGGATCGTCGGTGGCCAGGTGGTAGGCGGTGACGTCGGCGCCGTTGGCCACCAGCGCGGCGGCCACGGCGGAGGAATCCATGCCGCCGCTCAGCAGTAGTCCGAT
>NZ_BJXA01000072.1 GCF_007990755.1 Nocardia ninae NBRC 108245
GCCACGGCTGCGGCGGCCCCGACGGCCTGCTGATCTTCGGGACGCGCGGCGGGGGCGGATCGTAGGGCCCGGCGTTCATGTCCGGGTCCTCGGCCTCCGCCTGTGGCGGTAGCCGTTCCCACGGGGCAACGGGCGCCCGACGGGCCGGTGGGCCGTCGCGCCGATCGGAGCCGGGCCGATGCGCCGATGAGTCATCGTCGCTCATCATGCCTCCTGCGCCCGGCGCGACGGTGCATCCCGGTCGGCTCGGCGAGCGGCGTCCACGCTGAATCGCTCACCGTTCCTCCTGGTAATGCCCATCACTCGCACCACCCCTGCGCCGGTGCGAGCTTTCCGCGATTGTCCTCCACTCTGCCACTGTGGTTTGGCGGACGTCCAAATCCGGTAGCAGCGGGCGCTGTTCGCCGGGCCGGACCGGGTCGAGCGATCGAACGGGACACAACGGGGGCGCTAGCTCACCGTCCCTCACTGTGCCTCCTGATGCTCCTGCTGTATGACTCGTTGCTTGGCGCGCCGGTACCGATTGACTCGACGCCGGGTGCTCGGGTCGAAACCTTCGTCGGCCGGATCCGGCTGACCGCGGAACCGGCGCCACAAGCGGCGTCCGGCCAACAGGAACAGCAGTATTCCGGCACATGCGGTAATTATTGCCAGGGCCTGACCATAGGCGTTCGAACGAACCGAAACAGAGGTGGCATTCCCCAGCGGAATGCCGTCGGGTGTGGTAAGGGATATCGGAATCACCAGGTTACGGCTGTCGCTCACCTCGGTCGGGATTTGGAACGAGCGTGTCCCCTTCGGCGGCAGCTGTTGCTCGTCGATATCGGTGATCTTCGTCTCGGCGGGGGCCTCGATGCGGAATTTGATCCGGACCGACACGGGCAAATCGTTACGCGCGACCAGCAGCAACGGGCTCTGTTCCGAGGCGAGGGTGTACACGCCGCCTGGCGGCAGCACGGTAACCGAGTTATAGATCTTGTCCATTGCCCGCGTCGTCTGATCGATCCGCCGCTGCGCGAAGGTGTCCGCCTGAGTGGCGTCGCCGGTCCGCCGATCGGACAGGCTCAGCACCCGGATCAGGTCGTCGCGCAGGGGATCGAGGAACTGGCGTGGCGTCGGTTCGGAGTCCGGCACCTCGACCAGTGCGCGCATCAGCTCACTGATCCGGCGTCCCTGGTCGCGCACCGGCGCCAGGAACCGGTCCGGTACCGCGTCTTCGGCAGCCTGCGGCAGATAGTCCAGCTCGTAGGGGCGCGGGTCGGCGGGTTGCTCGACCAGCGCCTGGAACGGACGTGGCGTCGCGAGGTTGCCGCGCACCAGCAACTCGAGCTGGCGCAGCAACGCGGTGCCCTCGTCCTTGCTCGCGCTCCACTGCTGCGGCGGGACGAGCAGCAGCGAACGCGGCTGATCCGGTTGTGGATTGAGCGCGCTCCAGGAGATCGCGCCCAATGCGTCCTGCAACCGGGCGACACGGGAGTCGTTGGTGACCTCGTAGCGGACCTTGGCAGGGGTGAACGACGGGGTCGGCGGATTCGAGCCGACCGCGGCGAGCGCAGTCGCGGACCAGATGTCGAAGGTCGCCACATGCAGCGACGGATCGACGGCCGGGGCGGGCGGATTCCCATTCGGCGGCGGGTCGGCGGCGGGCGGGGTGGCCGCGGCAAGCGGTGCCGGTGGCACGGCCGCGGTCACCTGAGGCAGTCGCACGACGTCCGGGCCCGCGGGTGGCGTGGTCAGGCTCCCGGTGCTTTGCAGCGCGGTGGACCTGCTCTTGCTGTCGCCGCGGCTGATGGTCGACCGGGTCAGCTCGGACGTGCCCGCCGTGCCCTCCGCCGCGACGGCGGTGTCGGCGAGTACCGCGGTGCTGAATCCGTGACCGCGCAACAGGACTCCCGCGCCGCCATCGATGGTGCCCGCGTCCGGCAGGCTCACCCCGCGCACCGACTTCGTCACCAGGATCGAGTCGACGATCTCAGCGGGCGCGTTCATCGCCCGCGCCGAGAGGTCCGGATCGTTCACCGCCGCCAGCGCGGCGAGATCCACCTGCGCGAACGGCAGCGCCACGGTGCACATCGAGCCCGCGAGCGCGCGCAACCGGTCCAACCACGTCTGGGCCTGCGCCGAGCCGGTACCCGGCCGGGTCGCGCCGTCCGGATCGGACGGGCTGGCCAGCACCCGGTAGCCCTTGGTCATCGCCTGCACGGTGACCAGCAGATCGGGGTCGACCGCCAGGCACACCGAGGCGGCGAGCGCGCGATCACGCAGGGGCGAGGTGTCGAACACCGTCTCCAACGCGCCGAGCAACTGGTCCAGGCGACCGCCCTTGGCGAGCGACGCGGCCAGCTCGTCGTCGGTGAGTTCGACCTTGCGGTCCGGCGATCCGGGGATGCCCGCCACCATGCGCGGCCGGTCGGCCAGCGGCCACAGCAGCGTCGTCGCGACCGGCGCGTCGGTCGGCGCGGTGACCGCCTCCGCCGCATCGGCGTCTTTCGAGGCGGGTGGCACGCCGAGCACCGGCAGCAGGAACCTGGCGTCGTCGAGCCGGGCCGGATTGCCGTAGTCCGGTTTGCCGTTCACGTTCAGCAGCAGCGGGTACACGCCCGGTTCGCTGATGCGCAGCGACGGTGCGCCGGTCCCATCCGGGCGCAGCGGGATGGTCACGGTGAATTTGGTGCGCTCGCCCTTGTCGAGCTGCGTGGCGACCTCTTCGAACTCACCGAACACGTCGTAGTTGATCTGATCCTGCTGCAAGGTGGCGCGCAGATCGCCCGGCGTCGCGACCGCGGCCGCCCGCTGCACCCGGACGGTGACGCCGGAGACCATGCGATCGCCGATGTTGGTGACCGTGCCCGAGACCGTGAGGGTCCGATCGCTGGTGGTGGTCACCGCGGTCGGCGTCACCGAATCCAGCGACAGCTTCAGGAAGGATTTGGCCGCCGAGCCGGAGCCGGTGGGCTGTGCCTGCGCGGCGGCAGGCGCCAGGATCGGCAGCGTCGATGCCGAACCCAGGATGGTCAGGGCCGCCACGATGATCCGGAACAGTGCCGACTGTGCGCCACGGGTCCGTCGCTCGGGGCGCGGCGCATCTGCCGCCCGGCCACCGCCCCCCACGGAATCGCTGTGCGATGCCGAAAAGTCTGGGGTCATCGCTTGCGGGTCTCCATCCGGTCGATCAGCTTGTTCGCCACTTCGGCCAGGCGGCGTTCGTCCGCGTAGGCCAGTCGAGAATTCAACTCGCTCAACGGCACCCACGCCACCTGGGTGACTTCCACATCGGCGTCGGACAATTCGCCGCCGGTGGAACGCAGTAGATAATGATGCACCGTTTTGTGTACCCGCCGACCATCGGTGACGAACCAGTAATCGATGCTGCCCAGCTCCGCCACCACCACGCCGTTGATGCCGGTCTCCTCGGCCACTTCACGGATCGCGGTTTGCTCGGAGGTCTCCCCCTCTTCGATGTGCCCCTTCGGCAGCGACCACAGCAACCGTCCGCGCCGGTCCGTTCGTCCGATCAGCGCCGCGCTGCGCTTCTCCCGCGGACCGTCCAACCCGTCCACGACAAGCCCGCCAGCTGAGGTTTCCCGCACCGTACGCATGCGTGGTTTCGCCGCGTTGGCGGCCGAACCGCGGCGCCGAGGCTGGCGGCGTCGACTGTTCGCACGATCGGCCGGAGACACCAAAACATCCTACTGTGCGCATTTGCCAAACCTTCGTCACGGCGCTGAACTCGCCCACCCGTCGCTCGACCACCACCCCGCAGCGAATCGCTCCCCGATGCTGCTATATCCAGCAGCGCCGCAGGCGCCGCAAATGACACTCGGTAAGCTGCTGATTCGTGGTTTCGACCGAGTCCGAGGACGCAGAGCTGGATAGACGTACCCGATTGCTGGCTGCGGCGGCGGTGACGTTGGGCAGGCTGTCCGATGTGCTGGAACCGCTCGGCGCGATGTTCGCGGCGCGGGGGCACGAGTTGTATCTGGTCGGCGGCAGTGTCCGCGACGCGGTGCTCGGGCGACTCGGCACGGATCTGGACTTCACCACCGACGCGCGCCCGGAGCAGGTGCAGGAGATGCTGCGCGGCTGGGCCGATCATCTGTGGGACACCGGTGGTTTGGCGTTCGGCACGGTGAGCGGGTCGAAGGGCGGCCAGCAGCTGGAGATCACCACCTTCCGCAGCGACAACTACGACCGGGTTTCGCGCAATCCCGAGGTCACCTTCGGTGACAATCTCGAGGACGACCTGGTGCGCCGCGATTTCACCGTCAACGCGATGGCGGTGCGGATCGGCGCGGACGGTGCGCTCGACTTCGTCGACCCGCTGGGCGGGATGGACGCGCTGCTCGCGGGCGTGCTGGATACGCCTGCGGCGCCCGAGGATTCGTTCAACGACGACCCGCTGCGCATGTTGCGCGCGGCCAGGTTCGTCGCCCAGCTCGGCTTCGAGCTGCAGCCGCGGGTGCACACGGCGATCACCGCGATGGCCGAGCAGATCGACCGGATCACCGCGGAACGGGTCCGGGTGGAGCTGGACAAGCTGATCGGCGGCCTGCACCCGATCGACGGCATCAACATCATGTGCGAGACCGGCCTGGCCCAGCGGGTGCTGCCGGAGGTGCCCGCGATGAAGCTGGAGATCGACGAGCACCACCAGCACAAGGACGTCTACTGGCACTCGCTCACTGTGCTCCAGCAGGCCATCGATCTGGAGGACGGCGACCCGGACCTGGTGTTGCGCTGGGCGGCGCTGCTGCACGACATCGGCAAGCCGGACACCAAGCGCAACGAGCCGGGCGGCGGCGTCAGCTTCCATCACCACGAGGTGGTCGGCGCGAAGATGGTGCGCAAGCGGATGCGGGCGTTGAAGTATCCGAAGCAGTTCACCGAGGACGTGGCCCGGCTGGTGTTCCTGCACTTGCGTTTCCACGGTTACGGGAAGGGGCAGTGGACCGATTCCGCGGTGCGCCGCTACGTGACCGACGCCGACGACCTGCTCCCTCGCCTGCACAAACTGGTCCGCGCCGACTGCACCACCCGTAACAAGCGCAGGGCCGCGGCGTTGCGCAGTACTTATGACGAGCTGGAGTCACGGATCGCGAAGTTGCGCGAGCAGGAGGATCTGGCGAAGGTCCGCCCCGATCTGGACGGCAACGCGATCATGGAATTGCTCGGCCTGCCACCGGGTCCCGAGGTCGGTAAGGCGTGGCGATTCCTGAAGGAGCTGCGGCTCGATCGCGGCCCGATGACCCGCGACGAGGCGGAGGCGGCCTTGAAAGAGTGGTGGAAAGCCCAGGCCTAGAAAATGATCAGCGTGGTTCCGGCGACGATCGCGGACCGGATCTGCGCCAGATCGAAGGACCCGGTGATCTCGGGCAACTCGATCCG
The DNA here is from genome assembly GCF_007990755.1 of Nocardia ninae NBRC 108245. Classification (GTDB taxonomy): domain Bacteria; phylum Actinomycetota; class Actinomycetes; order Mycobacteriales; family Mycobacteriaceae; genus Nocardia; species Nocardia ninae. The sequence goes on from NZ_BJXA01000072.1 coordinate 5,386, forward strand.
GAAACGCACCAGGTCACCGTCGCGAGTGGCGTGCACGATGCGCGCTTGATTCGGTAGTTGTTCCAGCAGCAGCGCGGGCGTGCCGATCATGCGGCGCGGTATCCGCAGGCCCAGCCAGCTGGCTCGATGGAGTTCCACGGTGACCCGGTTGTCGGTCACCGAGGCGTCCACCAGCGCGGTCAGCCGCCGATGCCGGTGTTTGGCGCGGATCAGGCCGCCGGGGTCGACGTCGAGGACCCAGTCCAGCGGCTGGCTGTTGATCCAGCCGACCAGCGCGGCCGTGGTGACCGTGCCGTCGAGGTCGAGTTGCGCGGCCCGCACCCTGGTCGGCACGCCGGGAACCAGGCGGACGCCGTGCGCGATCACCGTCACGGCCTCGATCGGATGGTCGTCCCAGCGCAGCCGGGACAGCACCGTCTTGGTCTGGAAGTGCGCGCCGCGCCTGCGGACCTTCAGCACCTGCAGGGTGGCGTGCAGATCGTGCCCGAGCAGGGTCGCGCTGACCTCCTGCCCACCGAATCGGCTGAGGATGCCCTCGCTGAGCACGGTCATCAGGGCGTCCGGCATCAGCGCCGTCACGGTGCCCGCGCCGAGGTCGGCGCCCGCGTCCACCCAGGAGGTGGTGACGGCGATCCATTGCTCCAGCCAGGACTGCTCGAACAGGCGCTTGCCGAGATCGACGGCCCGCAGCGGCGACCAGGACTTCGGATCGAAATACGTGGCCATGATTGATCCGAGCGTACTGGCCGACGCCGGACTCGACCATCGTGCTGTGACCCAGGTCGCGGCGGTCCGGGAGCAGAACCCGCTGAGCAGGCGTTCTTGCTTGTGGAACACCGTGCCGACGAGAATCGAAGTGCTGTCTACAACACACCGCCACGGAAAGGGTGCATATGCCGCTGGATCTGAACAGTGATCTCGGCGAGGGCTTCGGTCCGTGGCAGATGGGCGACGACGCGGCGATGCTGGACATCGTCACCAGTGCCAACATCGCCTGCGGATTCCACGCGGGTGACCCCTCGATCATGCGCCGGACCTGCGCGCTGGCCGTCGAGAAGGGGGTCCGGATCGGCGCCCACGTCGGCTACCGCGACCTGGCCGGATTCGGCCGCCGGGAGATCACCATGGACCCCGCCGAGCTGCGCGACGAGGTGCTGTATCAGATCGGCAGTCTCGGCGCGTTCGCCAAGGCCGCGGGCGATCGGGTGCGGTACGTGAAACCCCATGGTGCGCTCTACCATTCGGCCGCGCGCGAGCGGCGGTTCGCGGACGCGGTGCTGGCCGCGATGCTCGACTACGACCCGGAGCTCGCACTGCTCGGCCCGGCCGACAGCGAGTTGGCGCACGCGGCCGCGGCGGCGAAGGTGCGCTTCGTCGGCGAGGGATTCGCCGATCGCGCGTACACGCCGGCCGGTACGCTCGCCAAGCGTGGCCTGCCCGGGGCCGTGCTGGACACCGATGCCGCGGTCGCGCAGGCGGTTTCGATCGCCATGTCGGGCTCCGCGCGCACGGTCGACGGGTCCGGTGAGGTCGCGGTGCAGGCGGCGAGCCTCTGCGTGCACGGCGATACGCCCGCCGCGGTCGAGATGGCCCGGCTCATCCGCACCGCCCTGGACGAGGTCGGGGTGCCGGTCGAACCGTTCGTCTGAGCATGATCTTCCGGACGCGGGGCGCGGGGCGATGACGGACCCTGGTGAGGTCGACCCGGATCGGCTGATCCGGGCGGCCGGTGATTGTGCGCTGCTCATCACCCCGTCCCGGCACGACGACGTGGTGAAACTCGCTGCGGCACTCCGCGCGCGCCCCCTGGACGGTGTCTGCGACATTCTGCCCGCCGCGGAAACCGTTCTGGTGACACTGCTTTCACCGGAGCACGCCGACTCCGTCCGCCAGCGGCTCGCCGCGTCGTTGCGCGCGCTTCGACAGCCTGCGGCAGAGCAGGATTCGGACATTGTTTCCCGTGGAACACTGTCGGACAACGATTCTCCGGACGATCCGCTGGTCATTCCGGTGCACTATGACGGCGCCGATCTCGCCGAGGTCGCGCGGCTGCTCGGGATCAGCGAAGCGGAGGTGGTCGCCGCGCACACTGGGACGGTCTGGCAGTGCGCGTTCGTCGGATTCGCCCCGGGCTTCGGCTATCTGGAGTCACCGGACGGCCGGTTGACCGTGCCGCGGCGCCCGCAGGCCCGCACCACCATCCCGGCCGGCGCGGTCGCGCTGGCCGGTGGGTACACGGCGGTGTATCCACGCAGCACGCCTGGCGGCTGGCATCTCATCGGAACCACCGACCTGCGGATGTGGGACGTGGACCGCGATCCGCCCTCGTTGACCCGCGCGGGCGGTTTCGTCCGGTTCGTCGAACAGTAGGGCTCGGCCGAGCTCAGTTCGGCGAATCCAGCTGGGCGTGCATGAGATACACGTTGTAGCTGTCCCAGGACGAGAGGGTGAAGTACACGTCCGTGCCGGTCGACCAGGGATGGATGAAGCCGCCGTAGGACTTCGGATAGTCAGCGGTGGAGACGAGCTGCACCGGCTCGGTCCAACTACCCTGCGGTTCGGCGGCATTGCGCAGCACGATGGCATTGCGGCCGGAGTCGAGATATACCATCTGCCACTGCGCGTTGTCCCGGTCGTAGCGCACCGACAACTCACTGGCCAGGCCGAGGAACAATGGAGTGGCCTGATTCTCCGCCGCGGGCGCCCAGCTGCCGTTCACCCAGTACTGGTAGGCCGACTTGTTGAGCACCTCGGCTTTCGGCACCCGGGCCAGCCCGACCACCCCCATGCGGCCATTGGGCGTGCCGAACATATAGACATGCTCACCGTGCGGCACCATCGCCGCGACCTGGAAGCGACCGACCCCGAAGACGTTGTCCCACTTGGCGTGCTGATCCTTGATCCAGGTGCGGCCGTTGTCGTCGGAGTAGGCGAGGCCGCCGTAATTGTTCGCCCACATGCCGGGGATGCGACTCCACCGATTCACCGACATATAACTCAGATACTGCCGGCCGTCGAGGGCGAATCCGGAGGTCGGAATGGTGGTGGTCTCCCAGTTCTTGAGTTTGCGGCTGCTCAGGATCTCGGCGGCGTGGCAGTGGCTGTCCTGCACCATGCTGTCCAGCGAAAGGCCGTCGGACAGTTCGCGATCGGTGCTGTAACCCAGGACGTTGCTGCGCCAGTCCTGGTGGTCCTCCCCCGCGCCACCGACCTGCCAGCCTTCGCCGAAGGTGTCGCCGAACGCGACGGCGACCTCGCCCGGCTTGGTCTCCCACATCACGCCGAGGTCGGTGCCGTCCACCTGCCAGCGCAGATCGGTGCGGTTCGGCGAGCCGTGCCCGGTGATCTGACCGGTCAGCTCCACCGATGTGACGCGCGGCTCGGCCACCGCCGGGGCGAGCGGGCCTGGCTCGGCCGGGTGCACCACCGGCGGTGGCGCGGGCTGCGGTGCGTCGCCGGTGCCGCCGGGCACCGGTATCGGGATGGGTTCGATCTCGGGTTCGATCTCGATGCGCGGCACCCTGATCGGCTCGCCGGCCGCGTTCGGGCGGGCACCGGTGTCCGGAACCGGGCTCGGATCAGGTTCCACCTCAGGCGGTTTCGAGATGTCGCGTATTTCGGGGCACGGGTTCTGGCATGGATCGGCGGGCAGTGGACCGGCGTCGATCCTGGTGTTGTCCTGGGCCGGCCCGGGCACTGTGACCGGGGTGAGTTGCGGGATCGGCACCGGAATGACAATCCGGTCCGGCAGGGCGGGCTCGAGATCGAGTTTGCGTGGATCGAAACCGACCTCACCGCAACTGTTCACTGGTGGCGGCTCCCACGGCAACGGAGTCGCGTGAGCGATCGGTCCGGGCATGGTCAACAACCCGCCGAGGACAATGCCGAAGAGGGCGGGCGCACTCGGGGATTTGCCGCCGAATTGATTCGTCACGGTAGCCGGGCCTGCTATTCGGCGACCAGGGTACGCGGAGACAGCCGGGTTCCCCACCCGTCTAGCAGGTTTCGCGGATCCTCGAGATTCTGCGCCGGAAATCCCATGGCTGACTGACTCCTGTCGAATCGGGCCGAAGCGAAAGAAAACCTACCGGAATCATCTGTGCGAAATAGGGAACCGAATGTCGGTCGCGCGCGTCCAAACAGATATGAACGAGATCGAGTACGTGTTCGGCACGGGCGACGGCCCGGTACACGTCTGGTCCAGCGAAGCCGATCTGGAACTGGCCCGTTCCGGCACGGCCGACGCGGTGCAACTGGACTTCGACGGCGACGGTCTCGCCGACGACGCCATGTGGGATACCGCCGGATCCGGCATCGCCGACGTGGCGGCCCTCGATCTGGACGACGACGGCGTCCTCGACCACTTCTATACCGATCCGACCGGGCTCGGCACCTGGAATCACCACATCACCGGTAGTACGGCCGACGCGGTCAGCGAACCGCTGGACTGGATCGTGCGCACCGATCACGTCGACGCCGAGCAGCATGCCGTCCCGGCCGATGCCGGTGCCACACAGCCGGAGCGGCTATCCGAGCCGCCGGGCTGCGACGACGAACCGCTACCGCGAACCGATCATCCCGCTACGACGATGGACGAGCTACCGGGAACCGATCACCCAGCCGCAACGACGGATGACCTACCGGGAACCGATCAGCCCGCCGCGACGGCAGACGAGCTACTGCCGCAAGACAATCCGGTCGACCTACCCGACTACCTCGTCCAGCGAATGAATCCCACCAGCCGCCACCTGGACGACGATCCGACCATTACTTGACTTCACCGATATTCTTCGGCCGCCGCTGCGCATTGACCGCGATGGCGGCAATACCAGCACAATAGATTCCGGCACCCGTCAGAATCACCGGCAACGACCGCCCATCGTCCGGAACAACCAGTGCCGCAGCGGCAATCGCCACGATGAACGCGATATTGAAGACCGTGTCCTGCAACGCGAATACCTGCCCACGGCGCGCATCATCGATATCGATCTGCATCACTGCGTCGCCGGTCAGCTTGATCGTTTGTCCCGCCAGCCCGAGCAGGAACGCCCCGACCAGCAACAGCTGATGTGCGCGTGGCACCGCCGAGCCGGCCTCGGCGAGGGCGATCGGCGTGACCAGCGTCAGCTGCACCATCGTCGCCGTCACCAGCCCGGCCACCACCGTCTTCGACCGTCCGAGCCGCGGAATCAACAGCGGCGCAACGACGGCCGCCACCAGCATGCCCGCCGCGATGGCGGCGATGGCCACGCCGAAACCGAGCAGCCCGCTGTCCAACGCCGAACCTTCGGCAGGCGCCTGACGCAGCACCAGCACCATGATCAAGGTATTGATGCCGAACACGATGCGGTGCGTGCCGATACCCAGCATCGCGGTGGTCACCTGCACCGACTCCCACACCGCCGTCGCGCCGGTGCGCAGTCCGGTGGCGATGGCGTGGACTGTGCTCTCGCTCTCCGCCGTGTCCGCGTCCGGCCCGAGCACCCGAGGCGCGAACCCGGCCGCCAGCAGGGCGCTGACCACCGGCCCGACGCAGCTCACCGCGACCGCGACCGCCGAGGCGAAGTCGCCCGCGCCGATCAGCCCGATCACCGCCACCGAGGTGGCCGCGCCGACCCCGGCACAGCCCGAGGCCACCGTGGCGAGCACCGAATTCATCGGCACCAGCCAGTGCTGGTCGAGCACTCGCGGCAGCGCCGCCGACACCCCCGACAACACGAACCGGCTGATCCCCACCACCGCCAGCGCCAGCAACAGCAGCGGCGTCTCCCCGACGCCCGCCAGCAATCCCGCGCACACCAGCGCGATCAACGCCGCCCGCGTCACGTTCGCCACCAGCAGCACGGCGCGCCGATCCCACCGATCCAGCAGCGCCCCCGCATACGGCCCGATCAGCGAGTACGGCAACAACAGCACCGCGAAACCCGCCGCGATGGCCAGCGGATCGGTCTGTCGCTCGGGATTGAACAGAATCGCCCCCGACAGCGCCGCCTGGAACATGCCGTCGCCGAACTGACCCGTGAATCGCACGAGGGCCAGGCGCAACACCCCGGGACTTTCCCGCAGCGCGGTCCACAGCGGCTGCGGCCGCTCGTCCGAATTAATGGAGCTCTCCGAGCGACCAGTGGTGGACACGCGGTGAGGCTACTGGTTTCGGGGTGATCACGCCGAATCAGTGCGAGTCGGCGACCAGCGCGCTGACCGCTTCGCGCATGTCCGGTGCCATCGGCAGCCGTTCGAGGGCGTCGGCGTCGATCCAGGCGAACGCGTCGTGTTCACCGGGTTCCAGGGCCACCTCGCCCGGTTCGACATCCACCACGAAGCTGTACTTGCGCACCCTGGCCTTGGTTCGGGTGGCGTAGTCGATGCCGCCGAGGAAGTCGGTGATGCGGCGCACCCGCAGGCCGGTTTCCTCGAACAGCTCACGCGCGACGCATTCGGCGAACGTTTCGCCGGATTCGACTCCGCCGCCGGGTAGTTCGTACATGCCGCCGTGATAGTCGTCCGGGACCCGGCGCACCACCAGAAGTTTGCGGTCGCGGAACACCGCGACGCCGACGACGAAATGGGCGATGCCGTCGCGGTGGGCCTCGCTGCGAAGTTGTCGCTCGATGCGCGTGAGCGTCTCGGGTCGCATCTCGTCGTCACCTCCGGTTGCGTTGCGGCGCATCATGTTACGAATCACGCATGAGTGTGGCACCGGCCGATGTCCGGCCCGCCGGCGAGGTCACCTATCGGTTCGGCGGACCGGTAGGTTCTGCTCGCCCGACGTTCACCCGCTGGTCGCTCGCGTAAAATGCCGAGTGCAGGACAATTTACTAGGAATGTGGAGTACCGCCACGGATGTGCTCCTACCCTGAAAGGTGATCGGTGCACGGTCCCGAGAGGAGGACCATGATGTCCACACTCACGCCTGCGCCTCGCCGGCGCTCGGCTTCGGCGTGCGCGCCGCACACGGCGACATGATTCCCTCACTTCGTTCGCTCATGACACCACACATCGACGTCCATCGAGCAGGCGATCGCATGAAGACGCGGGTTTCCTGGCTGGATTCGAAGCATTCGTTCTCGTTCGGGGAGCACTACGATCCCGAGAACACCCACCACGGCCTGCTGCTCGTCAACAACGAGGATGTGGTGTCCCCCGGTCAGGGCTTCGACACGCATCCGCACCGGGACATGGAGATCGTCACCTGGGTGCTCGGCGGCAGCCTGGTGCATCAGGACTCGCTCGGCCACAGCGGCATCATCTATCCGGGGTTGGCCCAGCGGATGAGCGCGGGCACCGGCATCCTGCACTCGGAGAAGAACGACGCGTGGCGCATCGACGGCGCCGAGCACGACGAGCCGGTGCATTTCGTGCAGATGTGGGTGGTTCCCGACGAGCCCGGCCTGACGCCCGGCTATCAGCAGCTCGAGATCGATGACGCACTGGCGGGGGGCGGTCTGGTCACCGTGGCCGCGGGCCTGCCGCGCTACCGCGATCGCACCGCCATCGCCGTCAACAGCAGCCACGCGGCGTTCCACGTGGCCAGGATGACCGGCGATCCGGACGTCGCCATCGATCTGCCGGACGCTCCCTACCTGCACGTCTTCGTCGCGCGTGGTGAGGTGGAGATGGAGGGTGTCGGCACCCTGGACGAGGGCGATGCGGTCCGGCTGACCAGAAGCGGCGGCCAACGGGTGATCGCGCACCGGCCGTCGGAGATCCTGGTGTGGGAGATGCACGCGCGGTTGGGCGCCCAATAGGCCGGTCGCGGAATTCGGGGTGGCCACCCGCGCGCCTACGGAGCGGACTCCGTCGGGCTGCGACAAAATGGGCATACCTCGCATTAACATCCGCTCGTAGCGCATGCGATCAGTAGGCGATCCTCGCGTACCCACCGGACACCTGGTCCGGACCGAGCGACGCGAGGCACCGACGGAGAGGAAATCCATGTCGCAATACCCGCCTCCCGGCCAGTACCCCCCGCCGCCCGGGTACCCGCCGCCGCCCGGCCAGCAACCCGGGCAGCCGGCGTACTGGCAGGAGTCGCCGAAGGGTAAGGGCCTGGCGATCACCACGCTGGTGCTCGGCATCCTCGCGTTGCTCAGCTTCTGGACGCTGGTGGGCGGCTATCTGTTCGGCGCCTTCGCCGTCATCTTCGGTGTGGTCGCGCTGGTAAAGACCCGGTCGGGTCGCGCGGGCGGCACGGGGATGGCGATCACCGGTCTGGTCCTGGGTGCGCTCGGCTTGATCGGCGCCATCGTGGTCACCGTCGTCGGCTACAGCTTCTTCGTCAACAGCGGCGGCAAGGACTTCGTCGACTGCGTGAACAAGGCGGGCGGCGATCAGTCCAAGATCGACGCGTGCGAGAGCGAATGGAACCAGCGGCTCGAGGACAAGTTCAGCGTCACGCTGACCCCGCCGCCCGTCCCCACGCCGCGCTGACGCTTACCCTCCGCTGATCGCCGCGCAGGCTCGGGTGGCGGCCAGCACGTCGCCGAGCTCGCGGCGAAAGTCGCGCTCCGGCGCGGCGATCCACTTGCGGTAGCCGGTGCCCTCGTCGGTGGGCGAGGGCAGCACGATGTGGCTGCCGGGCAGCGCGACCGCGGCGCAGACCCGGAACAGGTCGGCGAACAGTTCGGTGTCCAGATACGAGTTGTCGGTCGGGCCGGTCAGGAAGGTCCACCGGTCCGAGCGCGGATGCGCGATGATCGGGCCCGGCCGATCCTCGGGAGTGGTCTCGATCAGGCGGGCACGCACCCGGCGGCCCAGTGCGGCGGGCATGACGACCGCGCCAACCGCGCCTACTTCCAACATGATTCGGCCGAGCGCGGGGTCGACGACGCCGTAGAGGCCGTGGTCCTTGCGGTAGCTGCGACAGCGGGCGATGGCGTCCTGCATCGTCGCGTAGTCGGAGGACGCCGGATAACTGCCTGCTTCAGTGCGGGACAAACTCATGACGAACCTCGCCTCGATGCGGGTGGATCGCGTGAACTGGGTGAGAATCGACCGCTGAGCCCAGACCCTAATGCTGTGCAAGTGGGTTGACAATAGTCACACGCCGTCGCCCTGGTCGCGCGGCGGTACGATCGCCAGTCATGGCACCCGTCTCGCCCGCCGTTGCCCGCTGGGAACTGGTGCTGCGGCTGCGGGAGCTGCGCGAACAGCGTGGCTTCGACTCCGCGGGCTTCGCCAAACTGGTCGGCTTCACCCCGGCCAACTGGTCGCACGTGGAGAAGGGCCGACGCGTGCTCACCACCAACACCATCGGCCCGGTGCTCGAGCTGCTCGAGGTGGAGGCCGAGGAACGCGCGGAACTGCTCGCCCTGCTGGACGCCAGTAAGCAGCGCGGCTGGTGGACCAAGTCGTCCGCACTGATCGGCCCCGAGCTACAGCGGTTGTACGGCATGGAATACGGCGCGCAGAGCATCCGCAGCTACGACAGCCTGGTGGTGCCGGGACTGTTGCAGACCGAGGCCTACGCCAGGGCGCTGATCAGTGCCGATGTGATGATCCGGCCGGTCCAGGTGGAGCAGCTGGTCGCCATCCGGCTGCGCAGACAGGAGCGGCTGCGCGGCAGCGAGCCGGTCGAGCTGACCGCGGTGATCGGCGAGGGCACGCTGCTGCAACAGACCGGCGGACCGGATGTGCTGCGCGGGCAACTGATTCACCTGGCCGAGCTGATCGACGAACTCGACACCGTCGAGGTGCGGGTTATCCCGTTCGCGGCCACCGCGGGTGCGGTGCTCGGCGGGTCGAGCTTCCATCTGATCGACTTCGCCGGCGAGCAGCTGCCGACCTTCGGCTGGGCGGAGAGCGCCGTCTTCGGCGGGGCGGTGGACGACCCGGAACTGGTCCGCGATCTGAGCTTCGCGTACGTGCGCGCACAGGAACAATCGCTGCCGCATGACGAGTCATCGACCCTGATCAGGACGTATGCCCAGATGTAAAATCCTGCCATGGCCCCCACCGCTACTCCCCGGTCGGTTTTCACTGACTGGTTCCGGTCGACTCGATCGAACAACGGCAATCAATGTGTCGAGGTCCGCTTCGACGGTGACGCGGTGCTCATCCGTGACAGCAAGTACCGCCGTGATCCGGCCCACCGCCCCGCCGACGAGCCCATCATCACCGTCACCGCGCGCGAATGGTCCGCGTTCCTCGATGCCCTCCGCACGGCGCACCGATCGCCCGGCGCGCTGACCGCGTCCACCGCCGCCGACGGGCACACCACGCTCCGGCACGGCACGACCGTCCTGCGCTACACCCCGCCAGAGTGGGACGCCTTCCTGCTCGGCGTGCACGACGGCGAGTTCGACCGCACCGCACTCACCGTCTGAACGGGCGCCGACCTCCCTGAACAATTGACCGTCACCCCCGGCCGTTCGCGGCAGGCGGCCGACATCGCGCATGGTCGGCATACTGGAGATCGTGACTTCCGAGCTGACCAGTCCTTCCGGTATCGATCTGTCCTATCTCGACCAGGGCGTGCGGGCGCAGGACGACCTGTTCGCGCATGTCAACGGCAAATGGCTGGCCGACCACGAGATACCGGCCGATCGCGCGGTGGACGGCGCTCTGCGCACCCTGTACGACCAGGCCGAGCGTGACGTTCAGGTGATCATCCAGAACGCGGCCGCCGAGCAGGCGGAGCCGGGCAGCGATGCCCGCAAGATCGGCGACCTGTTCACCAGCTTCATGGACACCGAGACGGTGGCCGCGGCCGGCCTCGCGCCGATCTCGGCGGAGCTCGCCGCCATCCACGAGGTCGCCGACCGGAGCGCGTTCGCGGCGCTGCTCGGCACGTTGCAGCGGACCGGCGTCGGCGGGGCGATCGGCTGCTACGTCGACACCGACGACAAGAACTCCACCCGCTATATCGTGCACGCCACCCAGTCCGGCATCGGCCTGCCCGACGAGTCGTACTACCGTCAGGACGAATCCGCCGAGATCCGCACGGAGTACATCGCGCATATCGGCCGCATGTTCGCGCTGGCCGCCGCCGATCCACGCACCGCCGCGCTGCTGCCGCAGGAGCTGGACACGGTCGGGCAGCGGGTGTTCGAGCTGGAGCGCAAGCTCGCCGCCGGGCACTGGGACGTGGTCCGCCGCCGCGACGCCGAACTCAGCTACAACCTGACCACCTTCGACGCGCTGGTCGCCGACTACCCCGCATTCGATTGGGCGGCATGGACTTCGGCGCTCGCCGCGGGCGTCGACCGACCCGGTCCCGAGTTGTTCGCCGAAGTCGTTGTCCGCCAGCCGGATTACCTGCGTACCTTCGCCGAGGTGTGGTCCGAGGAGTCGCTGGCCGACTGGCAGGCCTGGGCCGCCTGGCGGCTGCTCCGTTCGCGCGCACCGTATCTCACCGATGCCGTGATCGAGGAGAACTTCGGCTTCTACGGCCGCACGCTGACCGGCGCCCAGGAGAATCGGGAACGCTGGAAGCGCGGGGTCTCCCTGGTGCAGGACCTGCTCGGCGAGGCGGTCGGCAAACTGTATGTGGCCGAGCGTTTCCCGCCCGAGGCCAAGGCCAAGATGATCGAACTGGTCGGCAACCTGCAGGAGGCCTACCGCCGCAATATCGCCCAGCTGGACTGGATGGGACCCGATACCAGGGCGGCGGCGCTGGCCAAGCTGGAGAAGTTCACCCCGAAGATCGGCTACCCGGACAAGTGGCGCGACTATTCGGACGTGCTGATTGATCCTGCCGACCTGGTCGGCAATTACCGCAACGGCAATGCCGCCGATCACGACCGCGACCTGCGCAAGCTCGGCGGCCCGGTCGATCACGACGAATGGTTCATGACCCCGCAGACCGTGAATGCCTACTACAACCCGGGCATGAACGAAATCGTCTTCCCCGCCGCCATTCTGCAGCCGCCGATGTTCGATATGAACGCCGACGACGCCGCCAATTACGGCGGCATCGGCGCAGTGATCGGCCACGAGATCGGGCACGGTTTCGACGATCAGGGCGCCAAGTACGACGGCGACGGCAACATGGTCGACTGGTGGACCGATGACGACCGCACCGAATTCGGCAAGCGCACCAAGGCCTTGATCGACCAGTACAACGTGCTCTCGCCGAAGGACCTGCCCGACGAGCACACCGTCAACGGTGAATTCACCATCGGTGAGAACATCGGCGACCTCGGCGGCCTGTCCATTGCCCTGCAGGCCTACCGGATCTCCCTCGACGGCGGCGAGGCCCCGGAGATCGACGGTCTCACCGGTCTGCAGCGCGTCTTCTTCGGCTGGGCGCAGGTCTGGCGCACCAAGGCTCGTCCCGAGGAGGCCATCCGCAGGCTCACCGTCGACCCGCACTCGCCGCCGGAATTCCGCTGCAACGCGGTCGTCCGCAATATCGACAGCTTCCACGAAGCCTTCGAGGTGCAGCCCGGCGACGCCCTTTATCTGGATCCGGCGCAGCGCGTCAAGATCTGGTAGCCGCGGTAGGCGCGAGCATTACCGAGCAGGTAGTGTTCGCGCCATTCTGCGTCTAATTGCCGCCAGAGCAGCGACTTTTCGGATATCGATCCGTACTGTCGGCCGTGCACCGGAGGACGGCGGGCTCCCGCTTATACGGTCGACAAAGGGAGAGCTCATGGCGAGCGATATGTTCTACAGCGGGCCGGATCTGGCGACGCTGCACCGCGAGTACGCAGCCGAGGGCCGCATCGATGACGCCGCGCCGATCCGTAGTTCGCACGAGATCGTGATCGAGGCGCCCGCGGCGCGGGTGTGGGCCGTCGTTTCCGATGTACGGAACTGGCCGAGTTGGTATCCGGGCTTCGAACTGAAATCGCTCAGCGAGGTGAGCCCGGGTGGGACGTTTCAGTGGAAGCTCGGCAGCGGCGCGGTGAGCTCCACGTTCGCCGTCGTCGCCGCGGACCGCGAACTGACCTGGTCCGGAAAGTCGTTGTGGATCAAGGCGATCGACCGGCATGTGCTCGAACCGCTGGACGACACCCGGACCAAGGTGACCGTGTCCGAGTCGATGGGTGGGCTGCTGCTGCCGCTGTTCTACAGCAACGACAAGGTGCGCAAAGTGCAGGAGGTGCGGCTGAGCGCGCTGAAGGCCGCGGCCGAAAAGGCCTGAGGTTCAACGGGACCGGCCGCACCCGGCGAGCCGGGGTACGCCGTCAGCGCAGGCGTTCCTCTGTTTCGGCGTCGAAGAAGAACACATCGTCCAGCTTGGGTCGCAACCGCAGCTGATCGCCGAGCGCCACCTGGAAGCGGCGGTCCACCCGGGCAACCACCTTGCCGGAGCGGCTGTTCCAGTCCTCGGCGATACCGTGGCTGTAGACGAACGACTCCGCGCCGAGTTCCTCGAGCAGTTCGGCGGCGACCGTGAGGCCGTCCTCGTCGGTGGTCACCTCCCACGACTCCGGGCGGATGCCGACCACCACCCGGTCGCCGGTTTTCGCGGTGCGCGGCAACGGGATACGCAGCTCGTCGAGGATCGCCGCGCCGTCGCGCACCGGTGCTTCCAGCAGGTTCATGCCCGGTGAACCGATGAACCCCGCGACGAAGGTGTTCACCGGGTTGTCGTACAGCTCGCGCGGTGCGGCGATCTGCTGCAGTTTGCCGTCGAGCAACACCGCGACCCGGTCGCCCATGGTCATCGCCTCGACCTGATCGTGGGTGACGTACACCGTGGTGGTGCCGAGCCGCTTCTGCAGCGCGGCGATCTGCGACCGGGTGCTGACACGCAGCTTCGCATCCAGGTTGGACAGCGGCTCATCCATGCAGAACACCTGCGGCCTGCGCACGATCGCTCGGCCCATCGCGACCCGTTGCCGTTGTCCGCCGGACAGTTTCGCCGGTTTGCGGTCGAGCAGGTGCTCGAGTTCCAGCATCTTCGCCGCCTCCTGCACCCGGACCAGGGTGTCGGCCTTGTTCATGCCCGCGTTGCGCAGGGCGAAGCCCATGTTCTGCGCGACGGTCATGTTCGGGTACAGCGCGTAGCTCTGGAACACCATCGCCACATCCCGGGCGCGCGGCGGCAGCCCGGTGACGTCCTTGCCGCCGATCAGGATGCGTCCTGCCTCCACCGACTCCAGCCCGGCCAGCATGCGCAGGCTGGTCGACTTGCCGCAGCCCGAGGGGCCGACGAGCACGATGAATTCCCCATCGGCGATGTCGATCTCCAGGCTGTCGACGGCGGGTGTCGGCGCACCGGGATACAGGTGCGTCACACCGTCGAACTGCACTGTGGCCATGGGCGTCGATCTCCTCGTGTGAACTCACGGTGGCGGCCACCCGGGGGTGACCGCCACCGAGGTGCGGGTATTACTTGGGCAGCTTCGGCGTGATCTGCCGGTCGATGATGGCCTGCAGCTCGCGGGTGACATTGGCGAAAACCGTGGCCGGATCGGCGTTCTGCAAACCGATCTGCTCCAGTCCGGTGCCGATGATCTTGTCGCCACCCGGCACGAACACCCGGGCGTAGTCCTGCGACTTGGTCAGCGGCAGCTGATCGATGGCGACCTTGGCGTTCGGGTTCTTCGCGAGGAAGTCCTGCTCGCTCGGGTCGGTGATCGCCGACTTGCGCACCGGCATGTATCCGGTGGTCTGCGAGAAGTACGCGGTGTTCGCCGGGTTGGTGATGAACTCGATGAACTTGAGCGCGTTCACCTTCCGGTCATCGGAGATGCGCGCCGGAATCGCCAGACCGGCGCCGCCGGTGGTGACGCCGGGCCCGTTCGGGTGCGGCAGGAACGCGGTGCCGAACTGCAGCTTGCCTTCCGCGTTCTGCTTGATGCCCTTGAGGTCACCGGTGGAGGCGATGGTGGAGGCGATGACGCCGGTGCCGAAATCGACCGCGATCTGCGGCTTGATGCCCGCGTACTTTTTGGTGTGGATCATGTCGCGCAAGAACTGGCCCGCCGCGATAGTGCCGGGGTCGGTGAACTTCAGCTGCCATTCATCGGAGTAGGCGCCGCCGAAGGTCCAGTTCGGCCCCTGGAAGGTCCAGGCCAGGTAATTTTCGGCGTTGCCCCAGCCGTGCGCGAGTTTGCCGTCGCCGACGACCGCCTGAATCTTCGGGCCCCACTCGTCGAACTCCGGCCAGCTGTTCGGACCACGGTCCGGCAGACCGGCTTTCGCCCAGACGTCCTTGTTGTAATAGAACAGCGGCGTCGAGCGGGAGTACGGCAGCGCGTAGTGCTTGCCGTTGAACAGGTAGTCCGCGGCCAGCGAGTCCACATAGTCGCCCAGCTTGACGCCCGCGTGCGCGAAGTGTCCGTCCAGCGGCTCGATGGAGCCGTTGAGAGCGTAGTTGAACCACCAGACATCGGACAGCACAACGACATCGGGCAGCTCGCCGCCGGAGAGGGCCGCGTTGAACTTCTGCGACACCTCCTCGTAGTTCTTGCCCGCGTCGATCAGGTTGACCTTCAGGTCGGGGAACTTCTCGTGGAAGCGCTTGATCAGCTCGGTTTCCTGATCCTTTGAGCTGCCGGGGTGGTTGGACCAGAAGTTGATGGTGTTCGCGTTGCCGGACTGCTTGGCGCCACCGCCGGTGCCCGCGCAGGCGGTGAGCGCGGCGCCCGCGGCGACGGCGCCGGCCAGCCCGATGAATCCGCGCCGGGACAGCGCGGGGAACTGAGAAGTGGACACGTGATTTCTCCTGTATCTAACCCTTGACCGCACCCGAGGTGAGGCCTTTGATCATGTGGCGCTGCAGCAGCAGGAACACGATGAGAATCGGCAGCATGGTCAGCAGCGTGCCCGACATCACCGGACCCCAGTTGGTGACGCTCGGGTTCTCGGTGTTCTGCAAGAGGGTCAGGCCGACCGGCAAGGTGGCCACCTCCGGACCGTCGGCCATCAGGAACGGCCAGAGGTATTCGTTCCACTCGTTGACCAGCGTGACCACCGCGAAGGCGACCATGGTCGGCCCGGACATCGGCAGTACCACCCTGGTCAGCAGCCGCCACCAGTTGGCGCCGTCCATCCGGGCCGCCTCGATCACCTCCGACGGCAGCGACAGGAAATGGTTGCGCATCAGGAAGGTTCCGAACGCGACGCCGCAGAGCGGAACGATGATGCCCACCAGGGTATTTCGCCAGCCGAGCTGCGAGACCAGCGCGTAGTTGGAGATCACGGTGATCTGGTTGGGCACCATCAGCGCCGAGATGATCACCAGGAACACCACCGACTTACCGGGGAACCGCAGGAACACCAGCCCGTACGCGCTGAACACGCCGAGCACGAACTTCACCGCGGAGACGACCGCCGTGACGATCAGCGAGTTGCCGAAGAAGGTCCAGAACGGCAGTTTGGTGGTGGCGTCCCGATAGTTCTCCGGGTGAAAGCTGTTCGGCCAGTACACCGCGGGCTGCACGTAGATGTCCGGGCGCGCCTTGAACGAGGTGATCACGATCCAGAACAGCGGCACGCCGACGATGATCAGCACGCACACCATGGCGGCGTAGCCGAGCAGCAGCACCCCGCGCTGGCGGCGTCGGTAGGAATCTGTCTCGGCGCCTGCGCTTTTCACTGCTCATTCCGATCCATGACGCGAACCTGCACCAGCGTGACGACCAACAGCACCAGGAACATGATGGTGGCCACGGTCGCGCCGTAGCCGGCGCGGAAGTTACGGAAGGACTCTTCGTACACCTGGTAGACCATGGTGGTGGTGCCGGTACCCAGCGGTCCGCCGCGGGTCATCACGTTGATGATGTCGAAGACCTGCAACGAATTCAGCAGCACCGTGATCGACAGGAAGAACGTGGTCGGGCGCAGCTGGGGCAGCAGCACCTTGGTGAAGGTGGTCCACCGGCCGGCTCCATCCATCTCGGCGGCCTCCATCAGCTCGGCCCGAACCCCTTGCAGCGCGGCCAGATAGATGACGAAGCTGTAGCCGAGGTTCTTCCAGATGTAGGTCACCGTCACCATGAACAGCGCCCAGTTCGGGTTCTGGTAGAAGTCCGGCACGGTGGCGACGCCGAAGCGGTGCAACACATCCTGGACCAGGCCGAAGCTCGGATCGAAGATGAACTGGAAGGCCACGCCGATGGCGGCGCCGGAGATCACGAACGGCGCGAAGATCGCCGAGCGGACCACATTGCGGCCGAACAGCTTCCGGTCCAGCAGCAGCGCGAGCGCGAGGCCGAGCACCATGCTGCCGACAACTGCCGCCAGCGTGAAAACCACCGTGTTGCTGACGATCTCCCAGGAGTCCGAGCGACCCCACCACTCCCGGTAGTTCGCTACCCCGATGAAGGTGGCCACCGGGTCGGAGATGTTCCAGTCGTAGAACGAGAGCCGGATGTTGTCGATCAACGGCCGATAGACGAACAGCGTGAGCAGCGCGAGATTCGGCACCACGAGGATCAGGAACAGGACGTAGTCCTGCCAGGGCCGGTTCCGCAAACCGCGTCCGCGCGGTTGGGGGAGTACACGTTCCGGCTTCGCTCGCACGCCGCGCACTCTACGGACAGGAGCAAACAGTCGGTTAACGCTGTCCGGCGGGGCACTGAACTTCTCGAGCACGCGCCCAGTGAATCAAGAAGCCGAACATCACGATCAGCAAATTGCTCAATTGATCGTAATGTTCGGCTTCGTGACGTGTCTTCAGTTGTGCGGGAAGGGCTTAGTTCCAGTCGCCGGCGAGGCCGTCGCTGGTGCCGATCGAGCCACCCTTGGTGTTCTCGATGATGACCGGGTCACCCTTGCGCGAGTTCTCCATGAACCACTTGGCGTTCTCGGTGCTCACGTTGAGGCAGCCGTGGCTGACGTTGGAGTTGCCCTGCTGGCCGACCGACCACGGGGCCGCGTGCACGAAGATGCCGCTGTTGGAGATGCGGGTCGCGTACTCGACCTCGAGCTTGTAGCCCTCGGGGTCGGTGGTCGGCACGCCGTAGGTGGACGAATCCATGATCATCTTGCGCAGTTGCTCGCCGACGATGTAGGTGCCGTTCGGGGTCTCGTGCTTGGTCTTGCCCATCGAGGTCGGCATCGTCTTCACCACCTCACCGTTGCGGGTGATGGTGATGGTCTTGGTGTTGTCGTCGGCCGTGCTGACGAACGCGTCGCCGATCTTGAAGGAGCTGCGCGTTCCGCCCGCCTCGACCTGCACGTCGGTGTTGTCCGGCCAGAAGTCGTTCGGCCGCCAGCGCACCTGCTTGTCACCGCGCCAGTAGAAGTGGCCCGGTGCGTCCTTCGAGGAGGTGACCTTGATGAACTTCTCGGCGGCGGCCTGATCGGCCACCGGCTCCTTGAAGTTGATGATGATCGGCTGGGCCACCCCGACCACCTCGCCGTCGGCGATGTTGATCGACGGCGGCGCGAAGTTCGGCTGCTGTGGCGCCGGGTCCTGCGCCGAACCGGCCGATCCGGAGCCGAGTCCGGGGAACGGTTCAGCGTCGGCGGGCGCGACGAGCAGAACGCCCGCCGCGATCGTCGCGGACAACAGGGCGCCCGCCCGCAGCCTGCGGGTCAGCTGTGCTCCCCGGCGGTGGGCAGGTAGCGACCCGGTGTGCGAAGCGGCATGCATAGGTTTCTCGTCCATTCCATCTCTCGGCGCACGCGCACAGGCGCACGCGTGTCTCGAGATCTCTCATCGGCGTGAAGCAGGCAGGGCTGCCCCACGGGTATTGACGGCCCGACCCTGCATCCTTCCTACCGTCCCGGAGCGGCCCGAAGCCAGTTGCGGTTCACAGTGATTCGTTCCGACCGTTCGGTGTGGCAGCGGTCACACAGCCAGGTAGTCGTTGTCCAGTTCGGCGAAAGGTACCGGTCACGTCGGCGAGTCCGGGGTACGGATCGATGCCGCTGGTCGGTCGCTGTGCGGGGTCTACGAAACGTCTTCGTGACGTAAATCACTCACCACGTCGAACGGAATTGGGCGATGCGGACCGGTTGCTATGTTGTGCGGCACCGACATCGGCGTACGGCCGTTCGCATACCGTGGCGCGAGCCGCAGCCGCACGCGGCTCACGATGGTAGCCAACGCGATTCGCAGTTCGTAGTCCGCCAGCGCCGCCCCGACGCAGCGCCGATGCCCGCCACCGAACGGGGCGAATTCGAACGGCCGGTATCTGCGCTCGAGGAACCGCTCCGGCCGGAAGCGCCGCGGCTCGGACCACACCTGCGGGTCCGAGTGCAGCAACGGCACCGCGATTCCCATCGTGTCGCCCGCCGCCAGTGCCACCCCGCGCAGCGTGAACGGCGTGGTCAGCCTGCGCACCACGATGGGCACCGGTGGATGCAGCCGCAGCGTCTCCTGGCACACGGCGTCGAGATAGGGCAGCGCCGCCAGCTCGACCGGGGTCGCGTCCGGTCCGGCCGCGCGCAACTCCGCGCGCAGCCGGGCCAGGGTGTCCGGTGCGCGGTGCAGCTGGAACAGCGCCCAGACCAGCGTCGTCGCGGTGGTCTCGTGCCCGGCGACCAGCAGGGTGCGCAGTTGGTCGCACAGGTCGTCGTCGGTGATCGGGGTGCCGTCGTCGTAGTGGGTGCTCAGCAACATGCCCAGGATGTCGGTGGTCGGCGGCTCGGCCCTTCGGCGCTTGATGTCGTCGAGGATCAGCCGGTCCAGCCGAGCACGGGCCGCGACGAATCGGTCCCATGGCGCGTGGCCGAACAGCCCTTGCCGCAGCACCGGCATCAGCATGAGTGGCCCGGAAAAGGTGGCGAGGAATTCGCCGACCGCATCGGTGTATTCGGCCCGCCGCTCGGGGCTGTCCACCCCGAACACCGCGGTCAGGATCACCCGCAGCGTGATCGCCCGGGTGGCCGCCCGCGCGTCGATGCGGGCGCCGGGCCGCCACGTCCGTCCGGTGTCGCCCGCGAGTTCCTGGTGCACCGAATCCCGGATGATTGCCCCGTATTCGCGGATCCGCGCGCCGTGGAAGGCGGGGGCCAGCAGCGCGCGGTCGCGGCGATGCCGCTCGCCCGCGGTGAGGATCAGCGAGGCGGTGCCGACCAGCGGCTCGATCGGATTCGGCCGCGGGGGTGCGGTCGCGTCGACCGGCGCGCGGAACAGCTCGCGCGCACCCTCTGCCGTGCCGGTGAACAGCGCCGATCCGAAGCCGGGGAAGCGCACGAAGAACGGATCACCCTCGCGCGTCCGGCGCCAGCGGAAGTACCTGTCGAAGTCCAGGCCCGCGGCGAGCGCGTGCAGCACGATCAGCCGAGGTGGCTTCGGCACGGCGACGGCGCGCGGATCGCCTGCGCCGGGCTCGGCTGTGCCCACGTCCATATCTATAGGTACGAAGTCAACCGCGGTCGGGTTCGACGCGGCCGCACTAGCCCGCTGTTTCGTCGACGACCACAGTGGGTTTGATCCTGCGGACGGTGTTGCGCGCCGTCGCCGCCAGCCGCGCCATCCTGGCGTCCCCGAGCGCGGTCACCGCGTTGCCGAGCCGGTTGGTGACGAACGCGACCGACATGCCCAACTCCGGATCGGCGTAGGCGCCCGATCCGCCGACACCGTAGTGGCCGAACGCTTTTCGCGGCTGCTGCTTGGACATCAGCACCGGCCGGTGGTAGCCGAGGGTGAACCGCAGCGGCAACCCGAGCACGTAGTCGCGGCTCTCGGCGGGCTGCGCCTGATTGATGGTCTCGATCGTCTCCGGCCGCAGCAGCTGCACGGTCGCCCCGCCACCCCGGTGCGTCGCGAAGACCTCGCCGTTGTTGGCCAGCGCCCCGTACATCCTGGCCAGGGCGCGGGCCGAGAAGACGCCGTTCCAGCCGGGCATCACCGCGTCGTGCACCCGAGGGTCGCGGACCAGTTCGTCGAAGCTCTCCGGCATGCCCGCCTCGGCGAGCCCGCGGATCGGGCGCACCCAGGACAGCACCGACGAGGCGGTGTTCCAGCGGATCCCCGGCGGGCTGAGGTGCGGAAAGATCTTGGCGATCCGGTAGCGCTCGGATTCCGGTACCCGGAACCAGAATTCGTCGAGGCCGAGCGGAACGGCGATTTCGCGACGCAGCACCTCGGTGAACGGGTCACCGGTGACGCGCTGCACGAGCTCGGCGACCAGCCAGCCGAAGGTGATCGCGTGGTAGCCGGAGGTGCGGATGCGGCGCGGGTCGGGCGGGCTGTCGGCCAGCGCCCGGATCACGGCGCCGTAGTCGAGGATGCCTTCCCGGCCGGGGACCAGGCCGCGCACCCGGTGCAGTCCCGCGCGGTGCGCGAGCACGTCGCGCACGGTGATGTCGCCCTTGCCGTGGGCGCCGAACTCGGGCCAGTACGTGGCGACCGGCGCGGCGTAGTCGACCAGGCCGCGTTCGGCCAGCCGGTGCAGCACGGTGGAGGCGACGCCCTTGCCGGTGGAGAAGGTCAGCGCGACGGTGCTGCCGTTCCAGCGCCGGTCCTTACCCGCCCAGCCCGCCCAGATGTCCACCACGGGTTTGCCGTCGAGATAGATGGCCAGCGCCCCGCCGCCGCGACTCGATTGGGTGAACATGCCGAAGAATTGGTCGGCCAACCGGATGAAGCGCGGGTCGACCAGCATCTCCTTGGGCGCGGCGAGCTTGCCTGCCGCCGGGTCGGTGGCGCCGAAGTCGCCCGCTGCCGTTGCCGAAACCATGGGGTCGCCTCCTGACCACCGATCATCGGACCGTTACTCAGGGTAGCTGGTGCACCGGGGCCTGCCAGCGGCCGAAGGGCGTGCTGAGGCAGGTGTCGCCGGTGTGCGAATTCCAGGCGAAGGCACCGGTGCCCAGGCACACCACGGTGTTCTCGGCGGTCTGCACGGCCGCGCGCGAGCCGTCGAGGGCGACCGACGCGGCGATGAGCGGTACGCGTGTGGTTCGCGAATCCCCTGCGCTGTCGGAATTCACAGCGCTGTCGATGGAACTGCGCGCGATCGCGTCCTGGCCGATGCCGAGCGCGATCGGAATCCCGCCCGCCCCATCGCTGGCGCCGACCCCACCGGCCATGCCGATGCCGATCGCCTTGGCGCCCAGGGTCGCGTTCGCGTAGCCGACACCGTCGATGCCCAGAGATTTCGCCTGGCCGAGCAGGTCGCTGGCGGCGCGGCAGGCGGTGTGGCCGTCGATCACCGTGATGTCGGCGCCGTTTTCCGAGGTGCAATGCACATCGGTTGCTGAGGCCACCGCAGGCAACACCAGAGAGGTGAGCACCGCGGCGGCCGAGCAGACGATCATGCTGATCAGCTTCACGGGTAACTCCTCTCCAACGCTGAAGACCACCATACCCAGATGGGTTGCTGGAACCCCGATTCCACGGTCGAGTCGACGTGTGCGCGCTCGATGGTGTATGCATGGCGTGTATTTCAAGCTCAGCTATCTTTTGTTTACTTCGGATTCTTACGGGGGTTTGAGTTCGGAGCGTTACAGCTCGGGAGGACTGTTTCGTGTCTGGTCAACTGGCCTGGGGTCGTGTCGCGTTCGCGGCGTTCGTCGCGGTGGCCGCCCTATCCGTGGTGGGCTGTAGCTCTACCATCAGCGGCCGCGCGCAGCCCGCGGTGGACAACGGCACCATCAATGCCGTGTCGATCACCAGCACGCCGAAGCCCTCGGGCAAACCGACCACCGGCAAGCCGACGCCGACCACCAAGGGCGGCAACACCGATTTCGAGGCCAGCGAGGGCGACTGTGTGACGCTCGGCGGCACCACCTCGAACGCCACCATCGCGAAGGCGTCCTGCGGCAGCCGCGCGGCCAATTACAAGGTGATCGGCAAGGCGCCCAAGAGCACCCAGTGCGTGAGCGACGCCGACAACTACTACGCCGAGACCCTCAACGGCATCGAGCAGGGCGCGTACTGCCTCGACATCGACTGGGTCGTCGGCGGTTGCATGGATGTCGGCGGTGACGACCCCAAGCGGATCGACTGCACCGGCACCGCCCCGACCAAGGGCGTCAAGGTGGTCAAGCGGGTGGACGGCGCCGACGATGTCAGCGTCTGCGGCAGCGGCACCGGCTATGTCTACGAGGAGCGCCGGTTCGTCGTCTGCGTACAGGAGCTCTGACGCTGTTGCGCAGCAGCTCTGACTCTTTGCCCAGGAGCGCTGACACTTTCGGCAGGACCAGTGACACTTTCCCCAGCAGAGCTGACACTTTCGCCCAGCGGTGAACTCCCGAGCATTCGGACACCGGCCAGCTAAGTTGTCTCGGTGAGCACGATCGATCTTCCCCGGCTGAAGTCGTCCACCGGCCGCTGGATCCTGCTGGCTACCATCCTCGGTTCGTCGGTGGCCTCGCTCGATGCCACGGTGGTGAACATCGCGCTGCCCCGCATCGGGGAATCGCTGCACACCGATGTCGCGGGGCTGCAGTGGACCTTGAACGGGTACACGCTGACGCTGGCCTCGTTCATCCTGCTCGGCGGCTCGCTCGGCGACCGGCTGGGCCGGCGCAAGGTATTCGTCTGGGGCACCATCGGTTTCGCGATCGCGTCGGTGCTGTGCGGCGCCGCGATGAATATCGAGATGCTGGTGTTCGCTCGCATCCTGCAGGGCGTGGCCGGTGCCATGCTGACGCCGGGCAGCCTCGCGCTGATCTCGTCCTCCATCGACCGGCGCGACCAGGGCGCGGCGATCGGGTTGTGGTCCGGCTTCGGCGGGGTCGCGGGTGCGCTCGGGCCGTTCCTCGGCGGCTGGCTGATCGAGCTGGCCGGCTGGCGCTCCATCTTCTTCATCAATGTGCCGCTCACCCTGGTGGTGGTGCTGGTCGCGCTGAAACATGTGCCGGAGAGCCATGATCCGAACGCCAAGTCGCAGTTGGACGTGCCGGGCGCCCTGGTGGTCGCGGTGGCACTGGGCGCGCTGACCTTCGGCCTGATCGAAACCATGCCGCTGCTGCTGGTGTCGGGGGTGCTGCTGCTCGCGGCGTTCGTGGTGATCGAGCTGCGCAGCGACCATCCGCTGGTGCCGCCGGTGCTGTTCGCGTCGCGGGTGTTCACCGCGGCGAACCTCGTCACCCTCGCGGTCTACGCGGCCCTCGGCGGCGTCTTCTTCCTGCTGGTGCTGGAATTGCAGCTGGTGGCGGGCTATTCACCGCTGATGTCAGGTGTGGCCACCGTCCCGATCACGCTGATCATGCTGGTGCTCTCCGCGCCGGCCGGGCGCTGGGCGCAGGTGCACGGCCCGCGCATCCCGATGACCATCGGGCCGCTGCTCGCCGCGGGTGGACTGGTGCTGCTGCTGCGCATCGGCCCGGACACTGTCTACCTCACCGACGTGCTGCCGGGCGTGGTCGTGTTCGGCTTCGGTCTCTCGGCCCTCGTGGCCCCACTCACCGGCGCCGTGCTCGGTGCGGTGCCGTCGAGCGAGGCGGGCATCGCCTCCGGTGTGAACAATGCCGTCGCACGGACCGCACAGCTGCTCGCCGTCGCCGCGCTGCCCGGCCTGGCCGGCATCTCGGGCGCCCTCGGCGATCCCGTCGCCTTCCATCACGGCTTCGGCACCGCCCTGTGGATCTGCGTCGGGCTGCTGGTGGCGGGTGCGGTGCTCGCGGCGCTGCTGCTGCGGCAACCGAAGCACCCCGCCACCCTGGACAGCGTCGACTGCCTGCCGCAGTGCGCGGTGTCCGGACCGGCGGTCGCGCCGCAAACCTCGGATACGCCTGCCACCAACGAGAAATGAGCGGGCGCAGACGGTTTTTCAACCGCGCACCCGCTCATCTCTGTTGTCTGGTGGAGACTTCTTAGATAGGTGTAAACCCTGCGCCGACACCGCCGCGGGCGTTGATGTCGCCCATGATGGTGCTCATGTTGGTGCCGACCTCGGGGCCGAAGCAGGCCAGAGCGAGGTAGGCGTTCACCATGCCGACGAGGGTGGAGCCGATGACGACCGGCGCACCGGAGTCACCTTCCACCACGCACATCTGGCTCCAGGTCTCCATGTTCGACGCGAACACGTCGCCATAGCTGATGCCGCAGGTGTTGCCGGTGGTGCGGCCTTCCTTGCACACGATCATCGGGAACTGCGGCGGTGCGCCGAGTCCGGTGATGGTGACGTTGCCGATCCGATTCACCGGGATGATCGCGCCCGGTTCGAACTCGATGACGGCGTAGTCGAGATCATGGTTGGAGTAGACGAACCGGCCGATCACACCGGCGCCGCGGTTGACCTCCGCGTACACCTCGGCGCCGGGGTCGCCGCAGTGGCCCGCGGTCAGACCGACGAGCCGGCCCGCGTTGTCATGGCCGACGGTGGTGACGGTGCACTCGAATTGGTTGTCGATGATGATGCCGGAGCCGCCGCCCACAACCGGCGGGCCCGGCTCGGCCTGAGCGGCCCCCGCGCCCGTCCCGAGTAGCGCCGCACCGAGGGCTACGGCGAAGGCGGCGTTGGCCACCTTGGCGAGTTTGCTGAACATGTCCCTCCAGACGTCGGAAGCCCGCACGATATCAATTTGTCGCACCCATCGTGTCAGTATTCGGGTCCGGGCGCGTCATCTACTTCGGGGTGTCCACGGCGGGCGAGCCTCAACCCCTTTTTTCGACATAAGCTTAATTATGTCTCTTATTATCCATAATAGCGACAAGCTATCAAAAGGGGCGATGTCCGTTTCGAGTTTGTCCTCGAACTGTAGTACAGCCCGTTCTGTTCGGTTCCGGAATCAAATGTCATTTTGCATGAATTCTATCCGAATAAATTGCCGCGATGATCTTGTCTGGGCGGTCGATTCGCCCGGTTGACCTGTAACTTGTTCCAGAGAAACCACCCTTCGTTTTGGGCTGTGACCCAATATCGGTGGCGGCCGCCATAGCGTTTCGACCACAGTGACGATCGTCTATGACTGCAATCACAGGAGGGTGGTGTGTTCTGGCTTACTACGTAGTAAGGTGCGTCAAGCAAACAAGTCGTCGGGGCAGCCAACCGGCGTCGAGAGGGGTTAGCCAGTGCAGTCGACCGAGAGTCCGCCAACAGGATCACGGATGAGTGATGCGGTCGATTGGACCAAGGGTTACTGGGCAGACCATCCGAAGGCTTCGCTGGAGACCTTCGGTCGCCAGATCACCATGGGGATCGCCGCGGTCGCCGAACTGTTCGTCGCCATCTTCCGGCGGCGTTTTCCGTTCCGTGAGTTCATCCGCCAGTGCGCGTTCATGGCCAGTGTCTCCGCGGCGCCGACGCTGCTGGTCGCCATCCCGATCGGCGTTATCGTCTCCATCCAGGTCGGCTCGATCGCAGGCCAGGTGGGTGCCACCTCCTTCATCGGCGCGGCCAACGGCCTCGGCATCATCCAGCAGGGCGCTCCCCTCGTCACCTCGCTGATGATCGCAGGCGCCGTCGGCTCCGCGGTGTGCGCCGACCTCGGCTCGCGCACCATCCGGGAAGAGATCGACGCCATGAAGGTGATGGGCGTCGACCCGATGCGCAGGCTGGTCGCCCCCCGGCTCGGCGCGGCGATGCTGGTGAGTGTGCTGCTCTGTGGCTTCGTCGTCTTCGTCGGCTTCCTGACCGGTTACATCTTCAATATTTTCGCCCAGGGTGGTACGCCGGGTTCCTACATCGGCACCTTCTCCTCGTTCGCGGTAACACGCGATCTTCTTGTCGCACTGATCAAATCGCTGATTTTCGGTCTGCTCGCCGCGATCATCGCGTGCGATAACGGATTGAATGCGCGCGGTGGTCCCGGCGGCGTCGCCAACGCGGTGAATTCCGCGGTGGTGAGTTCCGCCATCATGTTGTTCGGGGTGAACCTCATCATCACCCAGGTGTACAACGCACTGCTCCCGTCACAGGTGGTCTGAGTGTCGTCGACATATGTTCCGCCGCTACTGCGGCCGTTCCAGCAGTTTCGCAAGGGTGCGCAGGCACCGGTCGATCTGCTCGCCAAGCTGGGCCACCAGGTGTTCTTCCTGCTGCGCTCGATCGGTTCGATCCCGTTGGCGCTCAAGCACTATCCCAAGGAAGTGTGGCGGCTGCTCTCCGACGTCTCGTGGGGCAACGGCAACCTGGTCGTCGGCGGCGGCACCATCGGCGTTGTGGTCATCCTCAGTGCGTTCGGCGGGATGACCGTAGGCATCCAGGGGTACAACTCGCTGAACCTGCTCGGCCTGAGCCCGATCACCGGCGCGGTCTCCGCGTTCGCCACCACCCGCGAACTCGGCCCGCTGCTCGCGACGATCGCCTTCGCCGCGCAGGCGGGCTGCCGGTTCACCGCACAGCTGGGCGCCATGCGCATCTCCGAGGAGATCGACGCGCTGGAGTCCATCGCGATCCGGCCGCTGCCCTACCTGATCAGCACCAGGATGTTCGCGGCGATGGTCGCCATCATCCCGCTGTACTGCCTCGGGCTGGCCATGGCCTACCTGTCCTGCTCGCTGACCGTGCAACTGATCGGCGGCACCCCGGGCGGTACCTACCAGCATTACTTCTACCAATTCCTGGTACCGACGGACGTGATCTACTCCTTGCTCAAGGCGATCCTGTTCGTCGCGATCACCACGTTCATCCAGTGCTATTACGGCTTTTTCGCCTCCGGTGGACCGGAGGGGGTCGGCGTCGCGGCCGGCCGGGCGATCAAGGTGTGCATCATCGCGGTCGTCTTCGCGAACCTGTTCATGACTTTGGCGATCTGGGGAGTCAACCCCGGCATCAGGATCTCGGGGTAGCACCAGATGATCATCGATCCCAGTGGGCGTGGACCCACGATGCGTCAGCTACTGCTCGCGGGCGTCGGCGGCCTTGTCGTCCTCGCGCTGGTACTCGGCTTCCTGATGGCCCGATACCAGGGCTATTTCGTCGAGAAGGTGAACGTCACCGCGAACCTCACCACCACCGGTGACGGGCTGCCGTCCGACGCCGACGTCAAGTTCCGCGGCGTGCTCGTCG
Source organism: Nocardia ninae NBRC 108245 (assembly GCF_007990755.1). Taxonomy (GTDB): domain Bacteria; phylum Actinomycetota; class Actinomycetes; order Mycobacteriales; family Mycobacteriaceae; genus Nocardia; species Nocardia ninae. The sequence goes on from NZ_BJXA01000072.1 coordinate 33,138, forward strand.
GCGCGGTCAAAGAGGTCGAGGTCGCGGCCAAGGGCGAACTGCAGAAGGTGAAGATCGAGGTGAAGCCGGAGTTCGCCTCCGGCGTGCCTGCCAACGTCACCGCCAGGGTGGTGCCGAGCAACCTGTTCGCGGTCACCTCGGTCGAGCTGGTCTTCAACGGCCCGGCCGATCAGTACCTGCGCGAGGGCTCGGTGATCGAGGAAGATCGCAGCAAAGGCACGCTCGCCCTGCAGGACACGCTCACCACGGTCCGCAACATCCTGGACCGGATCGATCCGATGCAGTTCGGTCGCGTGCTGGGCACGCTGTCCCAGGCGCTCGACGGCAGCGGCCGGATGCCCGGCTCGACGGTCGAGCGATTCGACCGCTGGCTGCAGTCGGTGGACGACTCGATCCCCGATCTCGGCGTGATGCTCGGCGACTTCTCCAGCTCGTTCCATGCGCTGAACGAGTCCTCGCCGGAACTGCTCGACGTGCTCGGCACCTCGGTGGAGACCGCACGCACCATCGCCGACCGGCGCAGTGAGCTGGTCGCCCTGATCACCGGGACGGGCAGCACGGTCGACACCGTCAACGGCCTGTTCGCCCGCAACGGCGACGTCGGCAAGCAGGTCACCGAGGGCATCAGCGACATGTTCGGCGCGGTGGCCGCGGACCCCAACGCGATCACCCAGACGATTCTGAATCTCAGCGAGACGGTCCGTAAGTTCGACTCCACGTTCACCTGGGGCCCGCAGAAGCAGCAGATGTGGAACGCGGGCGTCACGCTCACGCCGTACAAGCCTTACACCGTGGCCGACTGCCCGCGCTACGGCGAGCTGGCCGGACCGAGTTGCTTCACCGCGCCCGCGGTGAACGAATTGCCGCCGCTGCCGGACAAGTTGAAGCCGAGGGCGCTGGAGTCCGCGGCCGGACTGCCGCCGGTGGTGCCGATGCCCGGGCTGCCGCTGATTCCCGGTGTCACCACGCCGGCTCCGCAGCCGGTCCAGGCCGGTGTGCCTGGTGCGCCGTTCGCGGGCACCCCGCTCGAGGGTCTGTTCCCGATGCTGCCCGGTCTGTTCGGCCAACCGGCCCCGGCTGCTCCGCAACCGGCGCCGCAACCGCAGGCAGCGCCCGGGCCCGTCCCCGCGGCGGGCGCGATCTCCTACCAGGGTGACGCGGCCATCGCCAAGCTGCTCGGCCGCCAGCCGACCACCGCCGAATATCTGCTGCTGAGCTCGATTCTGAAGGGCGGGACCATGCATGTGGCCGAAAACGGGGTGGGCCGATGAGTATTCGTAAACCACTGATCGGCTTCGGCATCTTCGCGCTGGTGTCGATCCTCGTCACGGTGGTCGTCTGGAATACGTTGGCGCGCATCGTCGATGGCGATACCCGCACCTATTCGGCGACCTTCACCGATGTGCTCGGCCTGCACGAGGGTGACGACGTGCGGATGGCGGGCGTGCGGGTCGGCAAGATCGAGAAGATCGAGCTGGTGCGGGATCAGAAGCTGCGCAAGCAGGTGGCGAAGGTGAGCTTCGTCGTGCAGCGTGATCAAACCCTCTATGACGACACCAAAGCCCTTGTCCGCTACCAGAACCTGATCGGCCAGCGGTATGTGGCCTTGGCGCCTGGCAAGGCGTCCGGTCCGGCCCCGCTGCAGGACAACGCGTCGATTCCGCTGGAGCGCACCGAGCCGTCGTTCGACGTCTCGGGTCTGCTCAACGGTTTTCAGCCGCTGTTCCAGGCGTTGCAGCCCGAGCAGGTGAACCGCCTCTCCGAGACCTTCATCCAGGCACTGCAGGGTGACGGAGTCTCGTTGAGCGCGTTCATCGTGCAGGCCGCGCAGCTGGCCACCGACTTCCAGCGGCGGGATGCGATCCTGGCCGATGTGATCACCAACCTCTCCGGTGTGATGGCGGGGTTGGCCAAACGAGGTGATGAATTGGAGACCCTGGTGACCCAGACCCGGGCCTTGATCGGCGGGTTGTACGAGCAGGGCCAGTCGCTGCAGACCTCGACCGTGCAGATCGCCAACGCGACCAGCTCGCTGGTGGACATGGTCGGCCACATCCAGCCCAAGCTGCAGACCGCCCAGAATTCCACCAGCGCGGCGTTGACGCTGCTGCTGGACAACGGCGCCAAGCTCGATCAGATGGCGATCGACCTGCCCAACATCATCTCGATCGCGGGCAAGCACACCGCCGAGGGTGGCTACGCCAACGCCTACCTCTGCGGCTTGGACATCTCGCTCTACGGGGTGCTGTTCCCGCGCGGGTTCATCCACAACCTCGGCATCGGTGGCAAGGCCCAGTCGGCGGTGTGCCGCCCATGATGTCGAAGATGAAGGCAAGGTTCGACAACAACCGCTACTTCTGGCTGGGCATCCTCGGCGGTGCGCTCATCGTGGTCCTGCTGCTCGCCTCCAGCGCGGTCAAGCTGATCGGTGTCGGCGAACAGACGGTGAAAGCCGAGTTCGTGCAGGCCGCGGGCATCAAGGTCGGCGATCGGGTCAACGTCGCGGGTGTGACGAGTGGCCGGGTGGACGGTGCGAAGCTCGAGGGCGACCACGTGCTGCTGACGCTGAGCGTCAAGAACGGCGTGAAGCTCGGCCCCGACGCCCGCGCGTCGATCAAGATGGCCACGCTGCTCGGCGCCAGGTACGTGGATCTCGATCCCGGCGACGGTTCCGGTTTGAAGGGCGGCCGGATCCCGTTGTCCAACACAGCCGTTCCATACAACTTGGCCGATGTGGTGCAGGAGGGCACGCCGAAGTTCGAGGCGCTCGACACCAAGAAGCTGTCGGAGTCGCTGAACCTGATCAACCAGCAGATGGGCGATTCGCCGGAGCTGGTGGCGCAGGCACTCGACAGTGTCGGCGCGCTGGCCAAGGTGATGGATGCGCGCAAGGACGAGGTCAACAGCCTGCTCAAGGATCTGAACCGGGTCACCCAGATCCTCGGCGACAACCGCAACAGCGTGTTGCTGGTGATCACCCAGGGTGAGGCCATCGCGAACCGGGTGATGGAGCGCCAGGGTCTGCTGCGCCAGCTGCTCGACAATATCGCCGAGCTCACCAGGCAGCTGCAGGAAATCGGCGCGCAGAACGACAATCAGCTCGGCCCGACCATCGTGCAGCTCAACACCATGTCCGAGGGCCTGCAGAAGAACAAGGAAAATCTGGACCGGCTGTTGTCGCTGATGCCGCCGACCGTGCGCTACCTCGCGAACTCCTGGGGTGGCAACGGGCCGTACGGCTCGGTCGGCCTGCCCTGGATTTTCCCGGACAACTGGTTGTGCCGCGCCAACGTGATCGAGGGGTGCCAGTGATGACCTGGACGACGCAGAACCTGCGCAGAGTGGCCAAGACGCTCGTCGTCGGTGCCGCCGCGCTGACCGTCGGCAGCTGCTCGCTGGTGCCGAGTTCGGTGAACGACGCACTCGGCCGGACCATTCGGGTCACCGCCGACTTCGAGAACATCGCGGGCATCTACGAGGGCAACCCGATCACCGTGCTCGGGCTCGACGTCGGCAAGGTCGACAAGATCGTGCCGAAGGGCACGCTGGTCGAGGTGCACATGTCGATCAACAACGACGTGAAGATTCCGAAAGACGCGATGGCCGCGATCATTTCGCCGTCCATCGTCACCGACCGGCACGTCGAGCTCACCCCGGTCTACACCAAGGGCGACACCCTCACCGACGGCGCGCATCTGCCGCTGGCCAAGACCAAGACGCCGGTCGAACTCGACACGATGATCAAGACCATCGATCAGTTCGCCGCCGCGCTCAAGCCGGAGCCGGGCACCGAGGGCATCGGCCCGCTCTCCGGCCGGGTGTTGTACCCGATGGTGAACGGCAACGGCGAGAAGATGCGGGACACGCTCAACGCGTTGTCCGGTGCGCTGAAAGTCGGTGTGGACAACAAGGATGCGGTGTCCAACATCATCATCAAGCTGAACGAGCTCACCACGATGCTGGCCGACAACGACCAGTCGGTGCGCGACTTCAGCAACCGGATGACCCAGATGACCGGGCTGCTCGCCGAGCAGGCCCCCGGCCTGCAGGCGACGCTCGATCAGATCAACGACTTCCTGGCCAACACCAGCGGCACGCTCGGCCAGTACCAGGATCAGCTGGCGAGCGCCCTGGCCGGATTGACCAACGTCACCGCCCAGTTGCGCGAGAACGCTTACGGCATCACCGAAGTCGTCGACGTGGCGCCGATGGTCTTCCAGAACATCGACCGGATCGTGAACCGGGAAGGGCGCTACGTTCGGCTGCACGCGATCATCGGCACGGCACTGTCCGGTGAGATGGTGAGCGTGTTCTGCGAGCGGATCCAGATGAAGGCGGACGGTTGCCGCACCGGAAACATGCAGGACTTCGGGCCCGACTACGGCCTGACCGCAGCGCTGCTCGGACTGACGAAATGACGTACCGAATGACGATCAAGGCACGCCGCGCACTGATCGCGGTCGCGGCGGTGGCTGGTGTGGGCATCACCTCCGGGTGTGGTCTCACGGTGGAGAAGCTGCCGCTGCCCAAGCCCGGCGTATCCGGCGAAACCTACACCGTGCACGCCGTTTTCGAGAACGCGCTGAACCTGCCGGACCAGGCGAAGGTGAAGATCGGCGGCTCGGATGTCGGCGTGGTCTCCAACATCAAGACCAAGAACTTCCAGGCCGTCGTCGACCTGACGATCAGCAAAGACATCGAGCTGCCCAAGAACAGCACCGCCGAACTGCGCCAGGCCACGCCACTGGGTGACGTGTTCATCGCGGTGTCCAAGCCGAAGACCGAGCCGGGCACCGAAATGCTGCGCAGCGGAGACACGCTCGGCCTCGACAAGACCTCGGCGGGTGCCACCGTCGAGCAGCTGCTGATCTCGATCTCCATGCTGTTCAACGGTGGTGGCGTCGCCAGCCTCAGCAAGCTCACCTCGGAGCTGGACTCCATCGTGGGTGGACGCGGCGGCCAACTCTCGCACCTGATCACCGAAATGACCGGCGTGGTCGGCAGTTTGAACGCCAACTCGGCGAAGGTCGACAGCGTGCTGAACGAATTCAGCGCGCTGGCCAACACCATCGAGTCCCGGCGCGCCGAGCTCGGCCAGGTGGCCGACACGCTGCCCCAGATGATCGGCGCCATCGCCGAGAACAACAGGGCCATCGGCGATCTGCTGACCAAGGTGTCGACCACCAGTGCGGCGCTCGGCGATTACGCGGACACCTCCGGCCAGCAGCTGGGTAGCCTGCTCGACAACACCCGCGCGCTGATGGACGCGCTGGCCGCGACCGGCGACAACCTCGGCATCCTGCTCGATCGGGCGCGCGAGATCCGGCCGAAGGTCGACGCGACCTTCAAGGGCAAGAGCTTCGCCGTCTACGCCACGCTGACCAACCTCGACCTCAGCGCGGTGACCGACCCGCAGCACGGCGGCCTGCATGATCTGCGCGACGTGCAGGATCTGGCGGGCAGCCTGATCCAGGTGCTGCAGATAGTGCAGAACCGGGTGGAGGGTGGTCACCGATGATCGCGAAACTGATGCAGCACAAGCTGGTGTTGTCGACCATCGGCCTGGTGCTGGTATTCGTGATCGGCGCCAGCTATCTGATGATCAGCATCATGCGGGTGAACCCGTTGAAGTCCAGTTACACCGTCACGGTGAATCTGGACCGTTCGGGTGGTCTGCAACCGGGCAACGATGTGACCCTGCGCGGCTATCGGGTCGGCAAGGTCAACTCGATCAAGCTGACCGACCGCGGCCAGGCCATCGCCGCGGTGGCGGAGATCGAGAGCAAGTACAAGATTCCGGTGGACACCGCGATCTCGGTGCAGGCGCTCTCCGGCGCGGGCGAGCAGTACATCGACTTCCGCCCGGCCAGCGAGCAGGCGCCGTACCTCGGCGACGGCGCGGTGATCAAATACGATGCGGCCAAGATCAAGACGCCGACCCCGGTCTGGTCGGTCCTCGACAACGCCAGCGCACTGATCGCGCAGGTCGATCCGGACAAGTTCGGCGTCATCCTGCACGAGCTCGACATCGCGCTCAGCGGCGGCCCGGATCAGTTGCGCGGCATGGTCAACGGCATCAGCCTGGCCATGGCCGGCTTCGACAATCTGCTGCCGCAGACCACGAACCTGATCGCCAACCTGCGCACCATCGCGAACACCACCTCCAACGCTCAGCCCGACCTCGGCACGCTGACCCGCAACTCCGGCGCGCTGTTCACCCAGTTCAACAACGCCAACGCCGAACTGCAGGGCATTCTCGAGCGCGCACCGGGGCAGTTGGCCAGCCTCGGCGCGGTGCTGGACAAGACCAGTGATCCGATCACCAGCCTGGCCACCAATTTCGCGGCGATGACCAAGGCCGCGCAGTTGCGCCTGCCCGCCCTGCGCGCGCTGTTCCCCTCGCTCGCGCTGGGTGCGGACGCGCTGGGTGTGCCTGCCCACGACGGCGAGTTCCACGCGATCCTCGACATCTGGCCGCGGCCGTTCTGCACCTACAACACGCCGCAGCTGCGCAACGAGGTCATCCAGGACGGCTCGATTCCCAAGTGGAACTACTGTGAGAATCCGCCGCCCGGCCAGGAGATCCGTGGTGCCGCCAACGCACCGCGCCCGAATGTGCCGAACAACGGCGCGCACATGCCGCCGGGTGTGGATCCGAACGAACGGACCCTGCCCCCGATCAAGTGAGTTGCACCCGGTCCCGCGGTGAAACCGTGGGTCCGGGCATACTCGCCGAGAGAACGCGTACGGTACGCCCGAGATGCGGGCCCGTCAGTCGATCGGTGCGCCCGCGCGCCGGGAAAGTGCAGGTTTGTATCGATGTCCACCGATGACGCTGACACCAACAAGGACGCCGAGGACGCGGTGACCGAGGACGCTGCGACCGAGAAGTCCGCCGCAACGGCGAAGCCTGAGCTGTCGAAGACAGAAACGGCAACGACCGAGAAGAAGGTGGCGACCGAAAAGCAGCCCGCGGCCGAAAAGAAGGCAGCGTCGGAGGCCGGTGCGACGGCGAGTGGTCCGGCCGGCGCGAAGCGGTCCGCCTCGTTGCCGCTGATCGCCGCGTTCGCGGCGGGTGTACTGGCGGTGGCCGCGATCACCGCGGTGGTGGTGTTCTTCCTGCAGGGCAAGGACCGCGGCGAGAAGCTGGACGCGATCCGCGATTCGACGCAGGCCGCCTGCACCTTCGGCAAGGACGTCTCGGTCTACGACTACACCAAGAACCTCGACGACTACTTCACCAAGGTGAAGTCCGGGGCGAGCGGCGAATTCCTCAAGGAGTTCGACGACGCGACCAAGGCGCTCAAGGACGCGATGGTGCAGGCGCAGGTCAAGTCCTGGGTCGACGACGTGCAGTGCGGCTACCAGTCCGGTGACAAGACCGAGGCCAAGGTGCTCGTCACGCTCACCCAGTACCGGACCAACTTCACCCAGTCGACGCCGGAGCGGCAGTTCGTCGTGGTGATCGCGCAGCTGACCAAGTCCGGGGACAAGTGGCTGGTCGAGAAGCTCGATTCGCCGATGCTGAAGGGCGCGGGCACCGGTCTGCCCGGCGCTCCGGGTGCGCCCGTGCCGGGCGAAGCCCCCGCACCTGCGCCTGCCCCCGCGCCGAGTGGGCAGCCTGCCCCGCAGCCGGGTAACTAGCCTGCGGTCGTAAGTCCGACGAGCGCCTCCGGCGGTGGGGCGAACCACCACCGCCGGAGGCTATTCGATCTGGTCGCGCACCGATCAGAACAGCGTCAGTGTCTGCGGCGCCGACGGCGCGGCCGCCTTCCCCGCGGCCTGCTCTCGTGGCGCTTCCGGCGCCGCCGGCGTTTCTTCCACAAGCACCGCGGGGATCTCCGCGGTGTTCGCCTCGGCGACGGCCGCTGTCGCGGCGGCCTTCCGAGCCGCTTCTCCGGCAAGCGCGTCGGCCTGCTCGTTGAAGTAGTTGCCGACATGTCCACGGACCCAACGGAACCGGACGGGCCCGGGCCTGCTGGCGATCGCTTTGTCGATCTGCCGGATGAGTTCCACGTTCTTCACGGCGCCGCCGCTCGAGGTGCGCCAGCCGTTGAGCCGCCAACTGGAGATCCACTCCGACGCGCACTTGATCGCGTAGAGCGAATCGCTTTCGATCAGTAGGGGTTCGGAGCCGGGATGGGCGAGAATCGCCTCCAGCACCGCGCGTAGCTCCGCGACCTGGTTGGTGCCGGAGGCGGCACCGCCGCTCAGCGAGGAGCCCTGATGATTGACCCAAGCCCAGCCGATGGCGCCGCCGGGGTTGCGGAGGCAGGATCCGTCGGTGCTCACGATGATCATGGCTGGCACCCTACGCAATCCGACCGACAAGATCGGTACCGTGGAATTCTTCTATCTCCCTTCGCAATTGGGACTCGGTGCGGCGGAGCGCCGATTTGACGGCGGAATCCACCAGACCGACACAGAGTCGCCCCGCCAAGCCACGCGGGGGGCTGTACTCCGCCTCGGACGTCAGCACCGACCGCCCGTATCCGAGCGGATCGAAGCGCAGCGTCAGGGTCCCGGACAAACGCCCACGCAGCGTATACCCGATCACCACGTTGCGACGATATTCGGTGACCTCGCATGTCATCCTCGGCCGCCACAGCATCAGCCGTGCGGTGGTCGCGTACATCGCGCCGAGGCCGGAGTCGAGCTCACCGGTCGGTTCGAAGTCGGCGACCGCGAACATCCAATCCGGTACGAACAGATGGTTGTCCGTATAGGTGAAGGCGACCTCGACAGGCGCCCCGACGTCACTCGCGTACTTGATGCGGCCCATGAGGCCCTCCCGGTTCCACGACTGGCGTTAAAAGTACTACAGAACTCCTCTTTATTGGAGGGTTGCGCCGGATTCGGTGCGGCGGTTTTTCACAGTGCGACCGGCCGGTTGCTCGGTTGCTCCGCGCTGGTCAGGTCCCATATTGGACCGGTCGGTCGTGTTCTAGCTGCTGCCCAGCTGATCGACGATGTACTCGGCGATCGGCATCGCGGAGGTCGCTGCCGGGGACGGTGCGTTGAGCACGTGCACCGAGCGCGCGGTGCGCTCGATCATGAAGTCGTGCACCAGGGTGCCGTCGCGCAACACCGCCTGCGCGCGGATGCCCGCCTCGCGCGGCCGCAGATCCGCGAGGGTCAGCTCCGGGCAGTAGCGACGGCACTCGGCCAGATAGCCGCGCTTGAACAGCGAATTACGCAGTTCGCGCAGCCCGGTGCGCACGTTCGCCGCGGCCACCCGGTGCACACCGGGGAAACCGAGCACCGCTCGCGCGTCCCTGGCATCGAAACTGCCTTTGCGATAGCCCTCCCTGGCCAAGCCGAGCACCGCGTTCGGGCCGACGGTCAGCGCGCCGTCGATGGTCGGGCTCAGATGCACGCCGAGGAACGGCAGTGTGGGATCGGGAATCGGATAGATCAGCGTGCGCACCAGCCCCGCCCGCTCCGGCGGCAGCTGGTAGTACTCGCCGCGGAACGGCACGATCCGGAAATCGTTGCGCAGGCCCGCCATTCGAGCCATCCGATCGGCCTGCAGGCCCGCGCACACCACGAGGGTGCGTGCCGTCCATGAGCCGGTCGGCCCCGCCGCGGTGACCGTGGCGTCGGTCTCGGCGAGGGAGGTAACTTCGGCGCCGAGGACCAGCTGGCCGCCTGCCCGGCGGACCTCGTCGGCCAATGCGGTGGTGATCGCGGTGTAGTCGACGATGCCGGTGTCCGGCACGAACAGTGCGCCGACCCCGGTCACCCTCGGTTCGCGCCGATGCAGCTCGGCGGCGTCGAGCAACTCGACCGCCACGCCGTTGGTGACCGAACGCTCGTGCAATGCCAGCATCCGTTGCCGCTCGGCCGCATCGGTGGCGACCAGCAGCTTGCCGCAGACCTCGAAGGGAATCTTTTGTGCCGCAGCGAATTCCTTGGTCCAGCGGGCGCCGCGGCGGCACAGCCTGGCCTTCAGGCTGTCCGGCGGATAGTAGATGCCCGAATGGATGACGCCGCTGTTGTGCCCGGTCTGGTGGGTGGCCAGCGCGGCGGCCTTCTCCAGGAGCACCAGGGTCGCTCCCGGATGACGCTGCAGTAGTCGATGCGCCGTGGCCACCCCGACGATGCCGCCGCCGATCACGCAGAAGTCGTAGGTGCTGTTCGGCATACGAGAACAGTAGGCCGAGAGTTATACCGAGACGGCGGGTTCCGGGCCGCGCCGGGTGCTCGCGCCGGGTGTCTGCTTCGTCGGCGCGGTGGTCGACTCGGTATCCGGCACGGGGACCGGAGCGGACTTCGGTGCCGGGTTTCGTTCGAAGCGCAGGTCGTGGTCGCCGAGTGACGGGTCGGTCAGCATCAGCACCACCGCACCACTGCGCGTGTCGAATTCGGTGCGCAACTCGGTGCTGTCCGCGCGGTCGTCGAGCCGTTCCCGGTTCGGGTCGCCGGTCAGCACGGTGCGGGCGTTGGTGCCGAGGGTGATGGCGATCGTGTCGGTGGGTGCGGCGGTGACCTGCGCGTCGAAATAGGCGTCGCCGAGCAGCAGGGTGCCGCCGACGGTGGCCGGACGCGGCGCGGGCGACGAATAAGGGTGTGGGTCACCCGCTTTCGGCACTGGAACGACCACGTCGTGCGAAGGTCGGCGGTAGGTCGAGCGCAGTTCGAAGCTGCCGCCGGTCAGCACGGTGTCCACCCATTCGGGTTCGCTCGTCGAATCCTCGACGGGCTGTGCCGGTGGTGCGGCGAGGGCGCCGCCGGGCCGGTTGATGTCGGCCATCTGGTGGACGATGTAGGTGCCCGCGACCACGGTGAGGCTGAGACTGGCGGCACCCGCGAGAACGATCGCGGCGTGCCGAGCGATCTGGGCATGCTTGTTTCTTGTCACGATGCGGTCCTTCCTGTGCCCCTGCTCCCCCTGGCAGCCGGCCCGCATCGTTGAAAGCCGTACGGTTGTCCAGGTTACGGCGCAGCCCGCGGGGGTACCGCCTCGGGGAGAGCAGAATCACAGTCCACATCGCGGACCGCCGGCAAACGGTCGGCCGATCCGCGGGGTGCTTTATGTTTCCAGCACCTCGAGTGGGGGTAAATAAACTTTGCTGGCGAGCGTCATCCTCGACTGCCACATCGAGACACCCGGCCAATGGCGTCCGGCCGACACGAACGGCGCACCCAAGTGTGGCGCTCGCCCGCTCCCCAATCTCATGGATCGGGTCGGGTGTCGGCAACGGCCGGATGTTCGCATCCGGCCGTTGTCGCCTCTTCAGGCGAACTGACCTGCGGTCCGTCCCGTTCCCGTCGGTCCGGCGAAGGCCTGGGCGAGGGTGAGCCACTCTGCCGCGTCCGCGCCGACCGCCTCGATCGCCAGATCGTCCGGATGGCGACGCTGGGTTACCAGCAGGCAGAAGTCGAGAGCGGATCCCGTCACACGTTGCGCGGCGTCCTCGGGACCCCACGACCAGATCGTGCCGTCGGGTGCGGTGAGTTCGACCCGGAATTCTTCGGTGGGCGGCGTCTTTCCATGCACCGTGTAGGCGAAGTTCCTGGTCCGCACGCCGATGTGGGCCACGGTGCGCAGTCGTGCGGTCGGGGTGCGAACGACGCCGAGAGTGTCGGCCACGTCCTGGCCGTGCGCCCAGGTTTCCATGATGCGGGCGGTGATCATGGAGGCCGCGCTCATCGGCGGGCCGAACCAGGGCAGCTTGCTGCCTACGGGGACCGCGCGCAGAGCGTCGGTGAGTGACTTGCGGCCGCTATGCCACCGGTCCAGCAGCTCTGCGGGCGGCGCGGTAGCCGCTTCCCCGGCGGCCTCGTCGACGAAGGTCGTGGCCTTCGGCGCGGCCTCGACGACCAACTGCTGGAAGCGGTCGGCATCGGCGGCGGCGAGCGTCGCCACCTCGTCGGTCCAGGCCAGATGGCCGATCTGATGGGCGATGGTCCAGCCGGGGGCGGGGGTGGGGCGGGCCCAGTCGGCCGCCGCCAGCGGGGCGACGATTCCCTCCAGCTCCGCGCACTCGTCGGCGAAGTCGTTGAGCAGCGCTTCCAGGTCAGCCATCTGTTCCCTGCCTCATCGCGGGGTGCCCGGGCTCGGGCGGGTTGTCGCCGCCGAGCGTCACGCACGCCTGTGCACGCACACCACGTCGTGTGCTGTCGCGGTCCAGCATCGCAGCGGCCACAGAAAAATGCAAGCACGCGTGCTTGTATTTCTGCGGAGGTCCGAGAAGCGTTGTCTACCAGCCGAAAACGATCAGATGCGAGGCGCCGACGACCAGTCCGAGCACCGCGCCGTGCAGATAGAGCAGCCAGGCGTCCTGCTCGACCGAGGCATAGAACATTTCCATGAACTCCCCCGGCGTCAACTGCCGCAGCTTGCGCGCCGCGAACACGTCGATGGTCTTGGCCTGCTCCCGGGTGAACTCCGCGTCCTCCACCAGGGTCGGCGCGAGCCCGACGGCGGCCCCGGCCGCACCTGCCTTGAGATTGTCGAACTGGCGGCGCCCGAGGGCGGCGCGGACGAACGAGGTGGTCGGGCCGAGTTGCCGGTGGATCTCGTCGGAGATCAGCCGTTCCAGCAGCTGACGGGTCTTGTCGCCGTTGGGTCCGTCGAGCAGTTCCTTCGACAGGTTCGGCAGGGTGAGTACCTGGTAAGCGAGGATGTGCGCGAGGTCGGTCGCCGCCTGCGGCTGCCGTTTGGCCAGCAGCGCCTGCCGCCACAGGTACTTGTACCAGGGCTGCGGGTCGCCCGGCTCGAACACCATCTTGACCGCGATGACGTTGACGATCACGCCGATCGCCGCCGAGGCGAGCAGCACGATCACCCAGCCCGGCACCCAGCCGAACACCGGAATGCGGTGGTGCACATGCAGATACAGCGCGAGCAGCAGGCCGAACGGCGCGCCGAGCAGCCCGATCCGGACCATGAAGCGCAGCTCCGGCGCCGCGATCGTGGTGGTCAGATCCTTGAGGATGCCGGGGTTGTCCTGCAGGTATCGGATGACGAAGCTCTTGATGTCGATGAGCTGATCGACATTGTCGCCCAGTGATTCGAAGGCGCGCCGCGACAGCGCGGGCATTTCCCGATCCACCCGCTGATAGATGACCTGCTTCGCGGCGCGCGGCACCGAACGCCACAGGTCCGGGTTCTCCCGGTTCATCAACTCGTCGACCAGCGGCTGCACCTGTTTACGGGCCAGCACCGCGACGTAGTCGGCGATGCCGTCCAGGTCGAGTTCGTGGATGAAATCGCGCGGACTACCGATCCGCATCAGCGCCTTGTCGACGCAGATGCTGGCCATCTTCTCGGCCCGAGCCGGGATGAACCCCTGGAAGCCGAGTCGGCGTCCGTCGCCGGAGAACGTCGGCAGCACCTGCACCCGGCGCGGGAAGTACGGATACAGCAGGTGCAGTCCGGGAATGTGGACGCCGCGAAATCGTTCCGGCCAGAACAACATCAGCACGCCGGTCCAGTTGGTCAGCCAGCCCGCCAGCGCGCTGAAGATCGGGAACGTCACCAGATCGACCACGAACTTGGACTGGCCCGTCAGATCCTCCCAATCGATGAACACGCCGGCGGCGAGTGAACTCATCGATGGATCTCCCTAGGCCGAACCGGCGGAACCGCCGGTATGAGGTATCAAGGCCCCAACATTGTCATTGCGCCGGAGCGAGTGTCAACGCGGCGCGGGATAGGGGTTGCGATCGCGTCGCGGGGCTACCATGAGCGCGCCCGAGCCGGCTCAGGGCGTGAGCATGACATCCCCTTCGCGCGGTCACCGACCGCCGACGTCGCAGGAGGTCGCGTGTCCGAAAAGTCAATCCCCGAAGACCTACCGGCCGAGGATGACGAGGCCGGGCTGAGCAGGCGCCGGGTGATCGGCACCGGCGCCGCCCTCGGTG
>NZ_BJXA01000073.1 GCF_007990755.1 Nocardia ninae NBRC 108245
CCGCGGGACCGATGGAACGCCGGTGTCTGCTCGTAGGCGGGGAAGGTCCCGCGGAAGTCGAGGTGCAGGCTCAGCCCATGCTCGTTGCCGCCCAACGTCGCTCGGGTGCCGAGCAGCGGTTCGGTGACCGCGTAGGTGTAGGGGCCGACCGTCCATGAGTCCAACGACGCACGGGAGTATTGAATTCGGTGGACAGGCGAACCACCCGCGCCTGTTTGCCGCCGATGGTGACCATTGCGTAGGCGTCCATCACATTGCGATTCGGGTAGCGGGCCAGCCCGGTCATCACGCTCACCTCGCCGGAGGTGTCGAAGCCGTACATCACCACCCGCTCGGTCCAGCGCAGATCGCTTTGCGCCACATGGTCGAACGTGGTTGCCAGCTGGTGGCACAGCATTTCGTCGTCGGGTACGAGCACCGGACTTCCCTTCATAGAACTGGTGCGGGTCAATATATTACGTTGCACCTCGCAACGTATTTGTTTTGCCGATTCCCGCCCGGTACGCTGCGCCGTGTGACGTCCACCGACCCCACCCGCTCCGCCGCGGGCCGCCCGCGCGACAGCCAGATCGACCACGCGGTGCTCGACGCCACCCGCGCGCTGCTCGCCGAGGTCGGCTACCAGGACGTCACCATCGCCGCGGTCGCCCGTCGCGCCGGCGTCGGCACCGCGCCCATCTACCGCCGCTGGCCCGGCAAGGATGCGTTGATCGAGGACGCGGTCTTCGGCTCCGAAACCCTCTGGTTGCCAGCGGTAACCGAGGACCTGCACGCCGACCTGATCGCCTGGGCCCGCCTATTTCTCGAGCGGGTCGCCGAGCCCGCCACGCGCGCCGCCGTGCCCGGCCTGATGTCGGCCTACCACCATGACCCCGCCCGCTACCGCGCGCTACACGACCGCGCCGATCTCCCCGCCCGCAAAGCCCTCGCCGATCGGATCGCGCCCGCCATCCCCGACGGCGCCGACGAATCCGCCACCACCGACCTGGTTTTCGAGATCCTCGTCGCGCGCACCCTCACCCGCGGGGTGACACACGGCCTCGACGACGCCGAAACCTTCTGTCTCCGAACGGCCGACGCCCTGTACGCGATAATACGTGCCGGAACCTGACGGCGAGTCGCCGCGCGGAACCGTCTTCGGTGTCATAGTGATTCGATGGGTCGGCTTCGTGGCTTCGCCGCCATCGCCAGTGTTGTTTGTCTGCTCGGCATCTCGGGGTGCACGGACTCGTCCGCGCCGGAGGACACCCCGACGGCGCAGCCGCCACCGGTCAGCACCACGGGCAGTACCGATCAGGACCGAACCATCCGCCTCGAATTCGGCGGTAAGCAGCGGTCTTACGTGGTGCACACGCCGCCGCGTTATCAGGAGAGTGCCGCCCTGCCGCTGGTAGTTGCCATGCACTCCTACCCGGGTGATGCGGCGCAGATCGCCACCACCTCTGGCTTGAATGCCAAGGCGGACAAGGAGAACTTCCTCGTCGTCTACCCGGAGGGGTATTCCCGCGCGTACAACGCCCTGATCTGCTGCGGTACGGAAGACGACGTGGGATTCATCAGGACGGTTGTCGCCGCGATGGTCGCCGAGTGGAAGGCCGATCCGAAGCGCGTCTACGCCACCGGTATGTCCAATGGTGGCGACATGTCTTTCAAGCTCGCGGTAGAACTACCCGGCACCTTTGCTGCCATCGCTCCGGTCAGTGGCGGCTTCATCGGCGCGAAGACCGAGGAGGAGTCCTACAAGCCATCCGTACCGGTTTCGGTGGTCACCTTCCTCGGTGGCCGGGACCGCTACAACGGCCAGTTCGAAACCGGAATCACGCAGTGGCAGCAGCGGCTTGCGTGCGCGCCCGCAGAACCGGCCGTTACCTCGGCCAAGGGAATCACCCGCACGACGGCCAGGTGCGGCGACGGCAGCGAGGTCCAGGTCTACCGGATCCCCGAGATGGGTCACGGGTGGGCAGGCGCGGCGCAGGGCACGCTGTCCGAGCCGGACGCCGGGGTGAACGCGACCGATCTACTGTGGGAGTTCTTCGCGGCGCACGCGAAATGACCGCTGATCAGCCCTCGCTCGCCACCAGCTGGTGCGTGTGAGCGGCGGCGGCCGCTTCGGTGCGGGTGGCGACGCCGAGTTTGGTGAGGATGCGGGAGACGTGCACGCCCGCGGTGTTGCCGCTGATGAAGAGTTCGGCGGCGATCTGACGGTTGCTCAATCCCTGGGTGACCAGGCGTAGTACGTCGAGTTCGCGCGGGGTGAGGCCGAAGGTCGACGGGCTTGCGGTTGCCGGTTCGGGCGACTGGTCGGTCAGGGTGAGTCCGGCTCGGTCGGCTGTCTGACGGACCTGCGCAAGCAGGGGAGTGGCGCCGAGATCGGTGGCGATCGTGGCGGCTTCACGCAGGGCTGCTCGCGCCGTGGGCCGGTTGCCTTCCGCGAGTTCGGCTTCGGCGGCACCAAGGAGGCTGCGGGCCAGTTCGTAGGGCTGATTCAATGCCCGCCAGGCTGATACGGCGTCGGACCACGCGGCGGCGCGGTCGGCGCGATGGGCGGCGTCGACGGCAGTGGTGACCGGCAAGGAGTCGGCGAGCGAGTCGAGGTCTATTGGTAGTGCATCGATCTGGGCCGCGAGGACGAGCAGGGGCCACACTTCGTGATGGTGTGCCATGAGATCGTCGGCGGACAGGGTCTCGACGGCGATGTCGGCCGCACGCTGCGCCTGACCTAGCGCGAGTGCGGTCGCGCATTGGACGGTGCGCAGTTGGATCTGGTACTGCCGGGCCCACGGTCCGTCGCTCAGCAGGCCAGCGGCGGTGTTCGCGCTGGTCTCGGCTGCGGTCGAATCACCCTGTGCCAGCACAATTCTGGCGTGCGAGAGCAGCAGAGCCGCCTTACTGAGCGGCGGCAGTCGGTCGGTCAGGGATTCATCGATGAGGGTGAGCGCTTCGGGCCAGCGGCCGAGCGCGGTCAGCGCCTGCGCCCATTTGACCAACAGGATAGGACTGGCCTCGGCGAAGCGGAAGGTTTCGTGGGCAGCCCGCAGGCCCTGCTGTATCGCCGCGATCGCCGCCGCATAATCCCCTGCGGCGACGAGCACCGCCGATTCCCACAGCACCACGGCGATCAGCGTCTGCGGGTCCGCCGCGGCCGCTGCTGCGGCGTGCGCCTTCTCGAAACAGGCGATGGCGCTGTCCTGTTGGGCAAGGGCGTTATCGCGTTGCGCGGTGCCACCACCGGGTTGGCCGATGCCGCCGGTGGCGCTGCCGGGTTCTGCGGCAAAGCCGTCGAATTGGGCGACGGCACTGTCGGATCGGGCAGTGACGCTGGTGGATCGGGCGGTGGCGAGCCCGAGGTAGGCGTAAGCGCGGGCGGCCAGGGACATGGCGCCGAGCTGCTCGGCCACCTCGGCGGCGGCCAGCGCGTTGCGTTCGGCCTCGGTCGTGTTGCCGCTGAAGACCTGGGCGATGGCGAGCTCGGCCAGCACCTCACCGCGCAGCAGGGTCGGCGGATGCACGGGCAGCAACGCCGAGGCGCGTACCAGATCGTCGTCAGATCCCTTGCCGCTCTGGTTCTTCAGGGTGGCCCGGCAATAGAACAACCGGGCGGCAGGCTCCGGCGCGTTGTCGGTATCCACCAGCGGCAGCGCTTCGTCAGCGGCCTCGATGCCGCGTTCGACGATGCCGCCGCGGTAGCAGGTCTCGACGACCTGCTCGAGCACCTGGAGCCGGTCGACGTCGATACGCCCGGCCGCGTCCGGGACGCTGTCCCAGAGTTCGAGCACTCGATCGAGGTGGTGCAGCCGTTCAGCGTGCGCGCCTGCGCTTTCCGCCGCCGCGCGCCAGGACGCGTCGAGTGCCAGCGGCAACTCCCCGGCGGCATGTGCGTGATAAGCCAGCGCACCGGCACTCGATGATTCGCTGTCGCCGGTGAGCGCGTGGGAAAGCCTGGCGTGCAGTCGTTTCCGCTCTGCGGGCAGCAGGTGGTCGTAGACGGCGTCGCGAATCAGGATGTGCCGGAACTCGTACCCGGTGTCGTCCGCGGTGAGGATCTGCTGATCGATCAGTTGACGAAGCGCGCGATGCAAGGCGTCCTGGTCTAGTTCGGTGGCCGATTCGAGCAACGTGTGCCGCACCGGCGACCCCGCGACCGCGGCAAGCCGCAGCAAAGTCTGCGTCTCCGGCGGCAGCCCGGCCTGATAGCCGAGCAACAACTCCGACAGATCGGCGGGCGTGTCCTCCGGCGACGTGCTGAGCGCCTCGACGAACAACGGATTTCCCTTACTGCGCGCGTAGATTCGTGCGATCGTCCCGGGTTCGGGTTCGCGACCGAACAACGCGGCCAGCTGTCTGCCCACCTCATGTCGGGTCAACAGCTCCGGAACCACCAGTCGCACACCAGGATCCCGCCGCAGCGCCGCGACCAGCCTGCGCGTCGCCGCCGAATCCGCAGGACGATAGGTACCGACCAGCAGCAGATCGCGCTGCGCCGAATTGGCCACCAGGAACCCCAGCAGTTCCCGACTCGAATCATCGGCCCAGTGCAGGTCTTCCAGCACGACGACCACCGGCCGGCCCACCGCGAGCTGCTCGAGCACGGTAAGAATTTCGCCGAACAACCGAATCCGATCGGCTTCGCCCTCGGCCGGCCCGGCATGCGCCGCCAGCTCGGGCAGCCACCCCGCCAACGCCGGCCGGGTCACCGGAAGCAGCGCGGCCAGCCGATCCACCCCGAGCTGCCGCACCAGCGCGCGCAGCACCGACACGAACGGCGCATACGGCACACCATTGCCGAATTCGGGACACCGCCCGGTCAACACCACCGTGTCCGCGCTGAGCCGCGAGCTGAACTCGGCAACCAACCGGGACTTGCCGAGCCCGCCTTCACCAGCGATCAGCACGGTATGCACCGCCGGATCCCGATACGCCGCCAGCAATGCGGATACTTCCGCGGCCCGCCCGACAAAGGCACCGCAGACGGGAAGGCTCACCACCCCGCGATCATGCACGGACCGCACGGTTTGTGCCAGCCCCGGCGCCGGACGGGTAAATTAGCACCCCCGCGTAAAGACCTTTGTCCCCACCGAAATAACGAATTCTTGTGATTCGCAAGCCCCCTCGTTACCCGAAGTATTAACGGCATGACAAGCACCGAGCTCCGCCCCTTCCGCATCGAGATCCCGCAGGCCGCCCTGGACGACCTGCACGACCGGCTGGCCCGCACCCGCTGGACCGACGACCTGCCCGGCACCGGCTGGGAGCGCGGCGTGCCGACCGCCTACCTGAAGGACTTGGCCGGCTACTGGGCGACGGAGTTCGACTGGCGCGCCATCGAAGCGGAACTGAACAAGCACCCGCAGTTCACCACCACGATCGACGGGCAGAACGTGCATTTCCTGCACGTCCGCTCGGCCGAGGCCGACGCCACCCCGCTGCTCCTGCTGCACGGCTGGCCCAGCTCGGTGGTCGACTTCCTGGACGTGATCGGCCCGCTCACCGACCCGAAGGCGCACGGCGCGCCCGACGCACCCGCTTCGATCTGGTCATCCCGTCGCTGCCGGGATACGGGTTCTCCGGCTCGGTCACCGAGGCGGGCTGGCACGACGACCGCGTCGCCGCCGCACTGGCCGAACTGATGGCGCGGCTCGGCTACGACCGGTACGGCGTGCAGGGCGGTGACCACGGCGCGTTCATCGCACCGCGGCTCGGCCGGGTGGACGCCGACCATGTGCTCGGCGTGCACGTCAACGCGCTGGTCACCTTCCCGAGCGGTGATCCGGGCGATATGGCCGCGCTGACCGAGGCCGAACGGCAGCGGCTGGGCCGGATGAAGCAGTTCCAGGACGACGGCGCGGCCTACATGAATCTGAAGGGTTCCCGCCCGAACACCATTGCGCAATTGGTGGCGGATTCGCCGGCCGGGCAGCTCGGCTGGATCGTGGAGAAGTACAAGGAGTGGGTCGACCAGTCGCACGAACTGCCCGAGCAGGCGATCGACAAGGACCGCATCCTGGCCAACGTCAGCATCTACTGGTTCACCGAGACCGCACGCAGCGTAGCCAATTTCTACTACGAGCGGTTCCACGACACGAGCATGTTCGCCCCCGCGACGAAGGGCACCGTGCCGACGGGCGTGGCGGTATTCAAGGACGGCGATTACGCGATCCGCCGCTTCGCCGAGAAGGCGCACAACATCACGCACTGGTCGGAGTTCTACTCCGGCGGCCATTTCCCGGCCCTCGAGGTGTCCGACCTGCTCACCGGCGATATCCGGGAGTTCTTCCGCTCGCTGAGCTGAAGCACGAAAGAGGAAGGGGCAGGCGGCAATCCGCAGCCTGCCCCTTCCTCGTCGGTTCAGTCGAGACCCGACAGCCGGGCGAGAATAGTGGCCGCCATCGCCGCCGGATCGCCGTCGCCGGGACGCAGCACGAGTTCGGCCTCGGTGGGCGACTCGTACGGGTCGTCGATGCCGGTGAAGCCGCGGATCTCGCCCGCACGGGCCTTGGCGTACATGCCCTTCGGATCCCGGGCCTCGCAGATCTCCAGGGGCGTGTCGACGAAGACCTCCACGAACGGGATGCCCGCCGCCAGGTGTGTCGCACGGACGCGGTCCCGGTCGGCACGGTACGGGCTGATCAGCGAAACCACTGCGACCACACCGGCTTCGGCGAAGAGCCGAGCCACCTCACCGACCCGGCGGACGTTCTCGACCCGGTCGGCCGCGCTGAAACCGAGGTCGGCATTCAGTCCGTGCCGCAGGTTGTCCCCGTCGAGCAGGAACGCCGGGCGACCCGCCGCGACCAGTCGGCGTTCGAGTTCCACTGCGACGGTGGACTTTCCCGAACCGGACAGGCCGGTCAACCACACGGTGAGGCCACGGGTCGCGCGCTCGTCCCGTCCGACCGCGGTGGAATGCCAGACCACCCGCGACGACGGCAGGCTCGGGCCGGTGATCATGCCCGCGCCAACGGTGTTGTTGGTGGTGTCGTCGACCAGGATGAAGCTGCCGGTGAACCGATTGCGCCGGTACGGATCGAACAGCAGCGGCTGCCGAGTCCGTAGCTGGACGCGGCCTATCTCGTTGAGCGACAACGACTCCGCCTGCTCGTCCCGGTGCAGCGTGTTGACGTCGAGCCGGTAGTCCAGCGTGCGAACCTCGACGGTGGCGGTGCGCGTGGTGTGCCGGATGGTGTAGGTCGCGCCGGGGGTCAGCTGCGACTCGTCGGCGAACCAGCAGACCATCGCGTCGAGATCGCGTCCGGCGGTGGGTCGGTTGTTCGGCCGGCAGATCATGTCGCCGCGGGACACGTCGAGGTGGTCGGCGAGCTGCATGGTCACCGCCTGCGGCGGAAAGGCTTCCGTGACGGGCTTGCCGCCCGGACCCCAGATGGCCGCGACGGTGGTGGTGAAACCAGACGGCAGCACCGCGACCTCGTCACCGGGCTTGAACACGCCACCCGCCACCGTGCCCGCGTATCCACGGAAATCCTGTGCGTGACTGCGGGTTACGTACTGCACCGGGAACCGCGCGTCGATGAGATTGCGGTCGGAGGCGATGTGCACCTCTTCGAGGTGATGCAGCAGGGGAGTGCCCTCGTACCACGGCATGCTCGCGCCGCGGTGCACGATGTTCTCGCCGTCCAGCGCCGACATCGGCACGAAGGTCAGATCGAAGATGTCGAGTTTCGAGGCGAACTGGGCGAATTCGGTGCGGATCTCCTCGAACCGGGCCTGCGACCAGTCGACCAGGTCCATCTTGTTGACGCACAGCACCAGGTGCGGAATGCCGAGCAGGCTGGCCAGGAACGCATGCCTGCGGGTCTGCTCCACCACGCTCTTGCGGGCGTCGACCAGGATCAGCGCGAGGTCGGCGGTGGACGCGCCGGTCACCATGTTCCTGGTGTACTGGATGTGGCCGGGGGTGTCGGCGATGATGAATTTGCGCCGGGGCGTGGCGAAGTAGCGGTGGGCCACGTCGATGGTGATGCCCTGTTCGCGTTCGGCGCGCAGTCCGTCGGTGAGCAGGGCCAGGTTCGGGTAGTCGTCGCCGCGGTCGCGGCTGGTCCGCTCCACGGCGGCGAGCTGGTCGGTGAAGATCGTCTTGGAGTCGAAGAGCAGCCTGCCGATGAGGGTCGATTTGCCGTCGTCGACGCTGCCCGCGGTGGCGAGACGCAGCAGTGTTGCGGTCATCAGAAGTAGCCCTCTCGTTTGCGATCTTCCATGCCCGCCTCGGAGATTCGATCGTCGGCGCGGGTGGCGCCACGCTCGGTGACCCGGGCCGCGGCCACCTCGGTGACCACCTCGGCGGGGGTGGCCGCGGTCGACTCCACGCAGCCGGTGCAAGTGGCGTCGCCGACCGTGCGGAATCGCACCGTGGTCTCGTGCGGCTGCTCGCCGTCGAGGAGTTGCAGGAAGCGGGTGTGCGCCAACAGCATTCCGTCGCGCTGCACCACCGGGCGGCGATGCGCGTAGTAGAGCGGCGGCAGGTCGATGCCCTCGGCGGCGATGTAAGTCCAGATGTCGAGCTCGGTCCAGTTGGACAGCGGGAACACCCGAATATGTTCGCCCGCACGGTGTTTGCCGTTGTAGAGGTTCCACAGTTCCGGTCGCTGGCTGCGCGGATCCCACTGGCCGTACTCGTCGCGGAAGCTGAATACCCGCTCCTTGGCGCGGGCCTTCTCCTCGTCGCGGCGCGCGCCACCGAAGACCGCGTCGAAGCCGCCCTCCTGGATCGACCGGAGCAGCGTGGTGGTCTGCAATCGGTTGCGGGAGGCGCGCGGCCCGGTCTCCTCGACCGCCCGGCCCGCGTCGATGTCGTCCTGCACGCTGCCGACCACCAGCCGCAGCCCGAATCGCGCGACCGTCTCGTCGCGGAAGGCGATCACCTCGTCGAAGTTGTGTCCGGTATCAATGTGCAGTACCGGGAACGGCAGCGGCGCGGGCCAGAAGGCCTTGGCCGCCAGGTGCAGCATCACCACCGAGTCCTTGCCGCCGGAGAACAGCAACACCGGACGTTCGAAAGTTGCCGCTACTTCACGGAATATATGTGCCGACTCGGCCTCGAGCACGTCCAGATGGGGTAGCTCGTAGGTGCTCGCCGTCGACTTCGCGTACTGGCTCACACCGCAAAACTAGAACACGTTTCGGTCGTTGGCAACAGCTCGCCGGGGCTGCGGGCGGGTTTGCGCCCGCCCGACGCGGCGGTCACCGCGTCCGCCGCCGCGACCAGTGCCGTTCCGCGCCGGTCGATTTCGGCACCGGTGATGGACGCGCCGACATACATGGTCAACACCATGTTCTGCCTGCCGTCGCCGCCGTAGGTCGGTGCGGCGAGCAGGCTGACCGGGTGCTCCTTGCGTGGCCGCAGATCCGTGCCGAGGTACACCCGCTCGCCGAGGCTGGTGACCAGCTCGCCGACCAGTTCGCGCAGCTCATCGGGGAGATCGTGGGCGGCGAAACCGGCCAGCATTGAGTACAGCCTGCGGCCCGCCGCGGTGAGACTCTCCACCAGATAGCCGCGCTCGCGGCATTCGGCGACCACCTGCCGCAGCCGCGCCTCGTCCTGCTGCAACGGCACCGTCGAGGGCTTGGTCAGCCAAGCGTCGAACGCCGCGTCGGTGTCCCACAGCACGTACATCAGGCCGACCGGCGGCGCGAAGTGGTAGGCCGCGCCCACCTTGACCATCCCCGGCCCGGTGCTCTCCAGGACCATGATCTGCTCGCCGACCACGGCGGATGCGGTGCAGGTGGTGCGGTATCGCGCGGTGAGTCGCTCCAGCTCGGCGCGGGCGAGCGCGGAGATGGCGAAGCTGTCCTGGGCGACCCGGCCCGCGGCGATGAGCGCGGGGCCGAGGCCGTAGGTCAGGGTGTCGGCGTCGCGCACCAGATAGCCGCCCGCGGTGAGCTCGGTGAGGATGCCGAGACAGGTCGGTTTCGCCAGGTCCAGCGCCCGCGCCAGCTCGGACAGGCCGAAGCGCTTGCCGCGCTGCTCGACGAGGAAATCCAGTACCTGCACCACCCGCACCGTGGGTGCGGATCTACGGCCGACCATTGACCACTCCTAGAACACGTTCTAATCTTGTCTCACACGGAATGTACCAGACCGGTACATATTTGGAACACCTGCCCGATCCACTGGAGACCCTTTGCTGACACAGCCGTTCGCGGATGCCATCGCCGCCGCCGAGCAGATCATCACCGGAGCCGCGCACATCCGCACCGAGCAGGACCTCGTCGAGGGCTACGACTATCTGGCGGGCAGCATTCGTGCCGCCTTACAGATGGCGTGGGCCTACGAGCGGGACTTCCCGTTCTTCGTCCAGTCCACCGGGCCGTACACGAAGATGGGCCTGGACAACCCGGACACGCTCTACTACCACTCGTATCTGCGCCCGGACGCGGAATACATGGTTACCGGAAAGCGCGGCACCACCAGGGATTTGAGCTTCCAGGTGCTGAACGGGAACTACTCGCCGGTGGACGTGCCGGACAGCCTCACGGCCTTCGACGACCGGGCACTGGAGGTCGGGCCGGACGGTTCCTATGAACTCCGCCTCGGTCCCGGCGAAGCGCGGCCCGGCTATGTGCACCTCGCCGCCGACTCGGCCATGCTGGTGGTCCGGGAGGTCTACAGCGACTGGGCGGCCGAGAAGCCGGGCACGATCCGGATCGCGCGGGTCGACGGCATCGGTGACGCACCGCCGCCGCTGACGAAAGACCAGCTGACCAAGCGTTACGGCGTCGCGGGCAAGATGCTGATCTCCCGGATCAAGACCTTCCTGGCTTTCCCGGAGTGGTTCTACCTGAACCTGCCGGTGAACACGATGACCGAACCGCGGTCCACGCCGGGCGGTCTCACCACGCAGTTCTCCTCGGCCGGCCACTACGAGCTGACCGACGATCAGGCGATGATCATCACGGTGCCGAAATCCGATGCGCCGTATCAGGGGTTCCAGCTCGGCAGCATGTGGTACCTGTCGCTGGACTACATCAACCACCAGACCAGCCTCACCGCCGACCAGGCGCACGTGGACCCCGACGGCATGATCCGGCTGGTGGTCAGCGAGCGAAACCCCGGGCTGGCGAACTGGATCGAACGCACCGGCCACGACCGCGGCTATCTCCAATTCCGCTGGCAGCGGCTGGCGCGCGACATGAAACCCGAGGACGGGCCGACCGTCGAGGTGGTGACGGTCGACGAACTGGCGCAGCGCCTGCCGTTCTACGACCAGGCGCGCGTCACGCCGGACCAATGGCGCGCACGAATCGCGGTACGGCAGGCGGCCGTCGCGGAGAGGATGCTCGGCTGATGTTGTTGCAGGACAAGGTTGTTGTGGTCTCCGGGGTTGGCCCCGGGCTCGGTCGCGCCATCGCGGTGCAGAGCGCGAAGGCGGGCGCCGATGTGGTGCTCGCGTCCCGGACCGAATCGCGGCTCACCGAGGTGGCCAAGGAAATCGCCGAGCTCGGCAGGCGCGCGGTAGTGGTGCCGACCGACATCAACGACGAAGCCGCCGCGGCGAATCTGGTGGAAGCCGCACACAGTGCGTTCGGCCGGGTGGACACGCTGGTGAACAACGCCTTCGCGATTCCGCCGATCGTGGACCTCGCCGACGTGGACCTGGATCAGGTGCGCGCCGGCTTCGAGACCAATGTGCTTGCGGCGCTGCGGTTGACGCGGTTGTTCATCCCGGCGCTCACCGAAACCAACGGCTCCGTGGTGATGATCAACTCGGCGGTGCTGCGGCATTCCCGGCGCACCTTCGGGCCGTACAAGATGGCCAAGGCCAGCCTGCTCGCGCTGGCGCAGAGCCTGGCCACCGAGCTCGGGCCGCGCGGCATCCGGGTGAACACCATTGCCCCCGGCTACATCTGGGCCGACAACCTGAAGTGGTACTTCAACTACCTCGCCGAGCAGCGCGGCATCACCGCCGAGGCGGTCTACGCCGAGACGGCGAAGACCATCGACCTGCGCAAGCTGCCCGAGCCCGACGAGATCGCCGACGCCGTGGTGTTCTTCGCCTCGCCGATGGCGCGCGCGATCACCGGGGCCTGTCTGGATGTCAACGGCGGCGAATACCACCACTGACCGGGTGCGGCTGGCTCGCACCACTATTGAGGAGATGACGTTGATCGGTAGGGACGATGTCGGGACCATCGATGATCTGCATGCGTCGGCGACCAAGGTCGTCGGGCTGGACGATTTCGGGGCCGACGACTACCGCGCCGGGCTCGAAGTACTGCTCGAGTCCTATGCCAAGGATGCGGAGCTGACGCCGTTCGGCAACAAGGTGAATCGGGCCTTCCTGCGCGGGGCGCTGATCGCCCGGCTGCTCAGCGAGGCCGCGTGGCAACGCTTTCCGGAGCACGCCGAGGTGGCGATCGAGCGGCCGATCTTCGTGACCGGGCTACCGCGCTCCGGCACGACGGCGGTGCACCGGCTGCTCAACGCGGACCCGGCGCACCAGGGTTTGGAGATGTGGCTCACCGAGATGCCGCAGCCGCGCCCGCCGCGCGAGACGTGGGCGAGCAATCCGGTGTACCAGCGGATCGAGGCTGCGTTCGAGCAGCAGCACGTGGAGCATCCGGAGTTCATGGGCGTGCACCACATCTCCGCCGACCAGGTGGAGGAGTGCTGGCAGCTGCTGCGGCAGTCCGCCATGTCCGTGTCCTACGAGTGCCTGGGCTACCTGCCCACCTACTCCGAGTGGCTGCGCGAGCAGGACTGGACTCCGGCCTACCGCAGGCATCGGCGCAACCTGCAGTTGATCGGCCTGCCGGACGCCGGACGGCGCTGGGTGCTGAAGAATCCCAGCCATTTATTCGCACTCGATGCCATTTTCGCGGTGTATCCGGATGCGCTCGTCATCCAGATGCATCGCGATCCGCGAACCATCATCGCCTCGGTGTGCAGTCTCAACGAGCAGGCGTCGGCGGGCTGGTCCGACAAGTTCCGCGGCTCGGTGGTCGGCGCCGGCCAGTTGGATTTGTGGGCACGCGGCGCCGATCGCTTCCTGGCAGACCGCAAGCGGCACAATGCCGCCCAGTTCTGCGACGTCGACTACGACGACTTCGTTGCCGACCCGATCGGCACCGTCGCCTCGATCTACCGGCATTTCGACCTGCCACTGACCGAGGAGGCGACCGCGGCGATGGCGGCGCTGCACGCCGAAAGCACCTCCGGGGCGGCCCGTCCTGCGCACCGCTACACCCTCGCCGACTTCGGCCTCACCGCCGAGGAAGTCGACGAACGGTTCGCGGCGTATCGGGAGGCGCACTTCCCGGGGCGTTGATCCGGAGGGCAAGTCAGGCAAGGCGTTTCGTGCATGCTTGCATGGTGCGCAGTTTTCGGGCCCGTAGGCGGCAGCTGTCGTCCCACGGGCCCGAATTTGGAATAGCTTGGGCATCGGGGCATCTCGTGCATGGATGCAGCGCGCGCAATTCCGAGGGCGCACGCCGCATCCGCTCGGCGTTACGGCTGGCCGGGCTTGAGGACGATGAACAAGCCGTGCGCTTCGGCGCAGAGGCGGTCCCCGTCGTGCAGGGTGGCGCGCACGTAGACCTTGCGGCCCTCTTGGCGCTCGGCCCAAGCGCGGACCTTCAGTTCTGTGTTCAGCGGAGTGACGGAGCGGTAGTCGACGGTGAGCGAGGCGGTCCTGGTCACCGCACCGGCGTGCACCGCGGCGGCCAAGCCGAGCAGGTCGTCGAAACCGATCGCGATCTGGCCGCCATGTGCGGCATTGTTGCCACCGAGGTGGAAGGTGCGGAAGGTGATGCGCGCGTCGACGCCCTCGCGGTCGGCGTGATCGACGACGAACGGCGGCAGCGTGATGTTGCCGCGGGCGGGCAGATCGTGCCGGGTCCAGGTCGGCGTGGACCATTCGTCGACGATCGCGGCGTCCAACTTGTCGTTCAGCTGCTTGAGAATGCCGATCGTTTCCAGAGCCTGCTCGTCCGACGGGCAGGCGAGCCGCGCGCGATCCATCAGGCCGCGCACCTGCTCGACGAACTCCCCGTAGTGCGGCCCGCCCCTGGTGATGTCGATGGTGCCGTCGTCGTGCGCGTTCATCAGCTCGGTCATCGGCCGGAACGCGCCCTCATGGTGCTCCGCGTTCGGTAGCGAGTCACCGGCCTGCTGTTCGTTCATGCGGAACACGTTATCGGTTGCCCACCGAATGCTCTCGTCACGGGCGGCCGGTGGATCGGCCGATCGGGCCCGAAACCGTCGAAGTGGCCTAGGCTGGTCCGCGATCACCGATCGAGTGACGCGAAGGGGAACAGCAGGTGGGCGGCGCAGTTCGGCCGCTCGGCGCAAGGACGAGTCCGCTGGCGAAAGGCTTTGAGTAGATGGGTATTACGGCAGTTGTCTTCGATATGGACGGCGTACTGATCGACTCCGAGCCGGTGTGGGAGCGGGTGCGCCGGGACTATGTCGCGGAGCGGGGCGGGCAGTGGCTGCCCGACACCCAGCAACGGCTGATGGGCATGAGCACCCGCGAATGGTCGGAATACCTCAGCACCGATCTGGGCGTCGACGCACCGCCGGAGACGGTGGCACAAGAGGTGATCGAGCGGATGGCCGCGCAATACGACCGCAAGGTCCCGCTGCTACCCGGCGCGATCGACGCTGTGCAACGCATGAGCGAGAAGTGGCCGCTCGGCGTGGCCAGCTCCTCCCCGCGAACGCTGATCGACGTCGTCCTCGGCCGCACCGGCCTGATCGAATTCTTCACCGTCACCTTCTCCACCGAAGAGGTCGACCGCGGCAAACCCGCCCCCGACGTCTACGTCGCCGTTGCCGCCTTCCTCCGCCAACGCCCCACCGACTGTGCCGCAGTAGAGGATTCGAGCAACGGCATGCGCTCCGCCCACGCCGCGGGCATGCGCGTCATCGCCGCCCCGCGCCCCGAATACCCACCGGCCCCCGACGCCCTGGCCCTCGCCACCCACGTCATCACCGACCTGGACGAACTGACCCCCACCCTGGTCACCGAACCAGCCTGACCGCAGGGGACGCGACTGCGTCGAATCGAGGTACCCGTCGGAATTCGGCGACTGCGCAGATTCGCGAGTGATCCCGTCGCCGGGTCCCGTTCGCAGGTGACCATGATGCCGTGCGGCCATGGAGGCGGCGGTTCTCAGGGGAGTCCGCCATCAGGTCCCGTCCGTAGATGGTCACCGCGCCGAGAGGGACACGGCGGCGCCGACTCGCAGGTGATGCCACCGTCATGTCCCGTCTGCAAGTAATCGTCGTGCCGCGCGGGACATAGTGACGCCCAATCGCGATCATGTCCCGCTCGCAGTACGTCACCGTGCAGGCGGGACCTGGTGGCGTCGAATTGCGGGTGATGCCGCCGTCATATCCCGTCCGCTGGTGGGGACCGTGCCGCGCGGGACACCGTGGCGTCGAATCGTGAGTGGCCCTGCCGTCATGTCGCGTCTGCAGGTCGGCGCCGTGCCGAGGGGGACGTGGTGGCGAGGGGACACGGTGGCGCTGATCTGCGAGTGATGCCGCCGTAGTGTCCCGTTCGCAGGTGGTCGCCGTGCTGAGGGGGACGTGGTGGCTGGGGATCCGTCAGGGCTCGGGTCAGGGCTCGTCTGGGTGGTATGAGGCGAGGAGGGTGCGGGCGGCGGTGGGGAGGTCGGTGTCGAGCCAGGCGGGGAGGGTTGGGGAGTGGGCGTGGCGGCGTAGGGCGGCGTAGGGGAGATCGACTACGGCTCGGCTGATCGCGTCGATTTCGCGGTCGCCTGCGCGGCCGAAGCGGGCGGTGGCGATGCGGCGGAGGTGGTCGAAGAGGGGGGCGTTCATGGTGGTCAGGCGGGCGCGGAAGTCGTCGTCGGGGCCGCCGTCCAGGAGATCGCTGGGGCGCAGGTTCAGGAGAAGTCTTGCGTCATCGGGTAATTCGCGTCCGAAGGTGAGAGCGGCGCGGACCATGTCGACGCCCGCTTCGATCGCGTCGGGGTGCTCGGCGGCGGTGAGTACGCCGCTCTGGAAACGTTCGAGGGCGCGCAGCCAAGCGGCGGTAAGCACACCGTTGCGGTTGCCGAAGCGGTGGTACAGCGTGCCGACCGGCGCGCCACTGGCCTCGGCGATCGCCGCGACACTGGCGGCGCGGGGTCCCTCGGCGAGCACCAGGGCGCGTGCTGCGTCGAGGATCACGTCGGTGTCGTGCTTGCGGGGAGGTGCCATGTACTAGTACGTTCCTTCTATATGGAGCGTTTGTCCTATATTGATGAGCATGCCAGATCCGTCGACGCGAATCGCGACCGGGCCTGGAAGGCACTGCTGAAAGTCGTCTGCAAGGACCCGGCGGATCCGTCCACCGTACCGAGCGGTTTCGTACTGGAAGCTGCGGAGGTCCCCGCCCGGCTGGCAATGAAAGGGCGGCACTGGTTTTCGGAGTACGCCCTGGTCTTCGAGTTGGAGGAAGAGGGGGCGAGCCGGACCCGTATCGGCGCGAAGTCGTGGGGCAATTTCCCTGGGCTGCACGGCAAGATCTACCGCGCGCTCGTCATCGGCAGCGGCGGGCACAAGATCGTGGTCCGCCGGCTGCTGCGCCAGATCGCGGCCGCCGCATGATCCCCGGGTTGGTCTGGGGCGCCACCGACGCCGAGCGCGAACACGCACTCCCGTGCGACGCCCTGCAACCCACCGGGGTGCAAGCGGATCGAGCCATCAGCATCGACGCACCCCACGGCCTGGTCTATGCCTGGCTGTGTCAATTACGGGTCGCGCCATACAGTTACGACCTGCTCGACCGCTGGGGCCGCTCCAGCCCACGGCATCGCGATCCACAGCTCGCGGAACTCGAAGTGGGACAACGCTTCATGGGTCAGTTCGACCTGGTCGCCTTCGCGCTGAGCCAGCACATCACCCTGGTCACCGGGAAGATCGCCGTCACCTACGCGGTCCGTCCCGGGGGCGACGGCACTCGCCTGGTGGTCCGGGTGCGCATGGGCGGTCCCCGAATTATCGGACGCCTGTTGGCCTTCGGCGACGTCATCATGATGCGCAAGCAACTGCTGACGTTGAAAGAGCTGGCCGAAGCCGAGGATCGCGCCGAGCCACGAGTCGAACTGCAGTAAGGCTGTGTCGCGCTACGCAGTGAGTCGGGTCCGGTTCATGCGGTCTGCCGACGTTCGAGGATGATCTTGGCCATGGCAAAAGATGTTCAGCTCGGCGCCGTGCGCACCTGGTACGACGACACAGGCGACGGCGAGCCGGTGCTGTTGCTGCACGGCGGTTTCGTGGATTCTCGCTCATTCGAACCGGCCGTCGCCGGCCTGGCCGAGCACTTCCGCGTCTACCGCATGGATCGCCGCGGCCACGGCCGCACCCCCGACGTCGCGGGACCGATCTCCTATGACCTGATGGCCGAGGACACCATCGCGTTCCTCGACAAGGTCGTCGGCGGCGCCGCGCATCTGGTCGGCTACAGCGACGGCGCGGTCGTCGCCCTGCTGGTCGCGCTTCGTAGACCGGATCTGGTCCGCAAGCTCGTCTCCATCAGCGGCAACTTCCGCCACGACGGACTACTGCCCGGCGTACTCGACGGTTTTGCGCACGAAGAACCGATGCGGCGCTTGGCCGCTCGGTACGGCGAGGTGTCACCCGACGGCGAGGAGCATTTCCGGGTGGTCGCCGAGAAACTGCTGTCGATGGCGCGCGCCGAGCCCACCCTGACGGTCGAGGAACTCGCGCGCATCACCAGTCGCACCCTCGTCATCGCCGCCGACGACGACGCGATGAGCTTGGAACACACGATCGCCCTCTACCGGGCCATCCCCGATTCCGAGCTCGCCATCATCCCGGGCACCTCGCATCTGCTGGTGGTGGAGAAGCCCGCCGAGGTCTACCGCGTCGTGGGCACCTTCCTCAACACCGACGCGACCCGCACCTGGCAGCCGATCCGCCGCGCCTGAGTGGGGAGTGTCCCGAACGTTTCTATCCGGTAGCAGGAGCCCGGCGGCGCAAGATATTTGGGCAAACTATGTGCTAATAGTATCGCTGCTGGGCATCCGACCAGTCATGCTGAACGCATGGACTTCATGAAACCAGCCGAGCAGCTGTTGGCGCAGGTCGCGGCGAAGTTCGGCTCTGCGGAAGCGTTCCTGGACCGGTTGGCCGACGTGCGCGCCGAATATATCGACGACACCGTCGAGATGCCGCGCGTCGTCGGCGGGTTGCCCACGATTTACTGAAACTGGTGAAGTTCGGCTACATCGAACTTCCACAGCTCGAACCCGTCGGGCACGGTGTCGCCGACCGAAATCCGGTCGCGCGCCCAAGTGCCTGCCAATGCGTGCGGCTCGGCGCCGCCCGCGGCGGTGAGAATCGGCAGCGGATGGGTGCGCCGCCGCCCGGCCTGCTCCACCGCGGCCGCCTTGTCCACATAGCCGAGCTGATCGTGATTGAGGATGTATCGCCCGGTGCAGCCGTGCTCCGGCGGCCGCAGCGCCGCGACGGATGCCGCGGCCGCGTACAGATTCTCCGCGCCCAGCTGCCGCCGAGCCCACACCACCCGGGCGGGCACGGACAGCAGCCGTTCGATGCCCTGCACGCTGTGATTGCCGATCCAGGCGTGTTCCACCATCCGCGCACCGGGCTCCACATATCCGATCAGCCGGTAGTCGTCGTCCAGGAGCACTGCTCGATAGAACTGTCGCACGCGGCCGGATTCCTTTCGGAGGTAAGCGGTTTCGTAGCATGCTCACACTCGATTGCGGTGTAGCGATTACCACGGCGTTACAACCGAACTAGCGGGCCCCGCTGTCCTGCGCGCGGTCGAGCAGCAGCGCGCGCTCGGCCTTATTACCGGTCAGCTCGGCGGCGCGGATGAATTCGGCACCCGCTTCGGCGTGCCTACCGAGCTGGCTGAGCAGATCGCCGCGCACGGCGTAGTAGAGGTGGTAGGTGTCCAGCGCGCCCGAAGCCGCGAGCGCGTCGACGAGGTCCAGCCCCGCCGCCGGTCCGTGCACCTTGCTCACCGCCACCGCGCGATTCAACTCCACGATCGGCGACGGAAAGCGTTCGGCGAGCACGGCATACAGCCCGGCGATGCGCCGCCAATCGGTGTCCTGCGGCGTCGCCGCCATGGCGTGCACGGCGGCGATCGCGGCCTGCAACGCGTAACTGCCCGGCAGCAGGCCGCGGTCTCTGGCGACCGCGTTGGCGCGCCCCAACGCCGCGAACCCACGCCGGATCAGCAGCCGATCCCACCGTGCCCGGTTTTGATCGGCAAGCAGCACAACATCATTCGCCGGACCGGTGCGCGCGGGCAGTCGCGAGGCTTGCAGTTCCAGCAGCGCGACCAGCCCGTGCACCTCGGGTTCGACGGGCAGCAGCTCGGCCAGGATGCGGGCCAATCGCAGTGCGTCCTGGCACAGCTCGACGCGGATCCAATCCTCGCCCGCGGTCGCCGCATATCCCTCGTTGAAGATCAGATAGACGACCGCGAGCACCGAGGCCAGCCGCTCGGTCAACTCCTCGCCGCTGGGCACCTCATAGGGCACCTGCTTGGCGGCGATGGTTCGTTTGGCGCGCACAATGCGTTGCGCCACCGTAGATTCCGCGACAACGAAAGCGCGGGCGATCTCCTCGGTGGTCAAGCCGCCGAGGAGTCGCAGAGTCAACGCCACCCGCGACTGCTCCGGCAGGACCGGATGGCAGGCGGTGAACATCATCCGGAGCAGATCGTCCGCGACCGCGGCGTCCGGCTCGGGTTCGTCCGGCGTCTGCTCGGTCACCAGCTGGTGACCGAGCAGCGCGAGCTTGCGGGCGAAGGTCTGATTCCGGCGGATCCGGTCGATCGCCCGATGCTTGGCGGTGAGCATCAGCCAGCCGCCCGGATTCGGCGGCACCCCGTCGCGTGGCCGCTGTTCCAACGCCGCGACCAGCGCGTCCTGCGCCAGCTCCTCGGCCGCGTCGATATCGCCGACGACGCGGGTGAGCCCCGCGACCAGTCGCGGCCATTCCATCCGCCACACCGTTTCCACGGCGCGGTGGGTCTGCTCGGGCGACCGGTCCGGGCTCATCATCCGTGGTGGCCGATCAGGCCTCTTCGGCGATCTGCCGGAGCTCGACCTCGATCTCCCACTCGGGGCCGTGCACGTCGAGGAAGCGTGAGGTCCACTCGACCGCTTCCTCCTTGGTTTTCGTCTGCAAGATGCAGTACCCGCCGACAATCTCTTTGGACTCGGTGTACGGCCCGTCGATCACCGTCTGCTTGCCGCCGGACTGCTTGATCGTGGTGGCCTCGCTGACCGGGGTCAAGCCGTTGGTGTCCAGCAGCACGCCGGCCTTGGTCATCTCCTCGATCACCTTGCCCACCCGGTCCATCAGCGCCGCGTCCGGCTCGGGCGCGGTGGTGGGGTCGAGGTGGATCAGCATCATGTAGCGCATCTCGGGTCCTTTGCTCGTCGTCGTCAGGATCGTCCGATCCTCACCTCACTGCATCGAACGGCCACCACCCGAATCGACACTCCTCCGAAGATTTTCCTCGAGTATTTTCGGCGCGGAACGGCAGGCCACGGTTTCCGCGGTATTGCGGGAAGCATTCGCGGCAGGGAGCATAGCGGTGGAGGGATGTCATGGAACCTGGTGGCGGCGATACGTTCGCAGCGATCCCCGGACCCGGCGGCGCGGGTGACGGCCTCGCCGAGATCGTGGCGGCGGGTGGTCTGCACAACTACCAGCTGAAACTGCATGCCGTCTACGGTCCCGTCGTCCGTTTCCGGTTGCCCGGCGCGGAGACGGTGGTGTCGATCGCCGACCCGGTGCTGCTGGAGGCCACCGCGAAGGTCGACAAGCGGCCCGAGAAGCTATTCGAGTTCCTGGCGCCGCTGCAGGAATCGGATAATTTGCAGACGCTTTCCGCCGAGGAGCACACGCCGTGGCGGCGAGTGTTGCTGTCGGTGCTGGCCGGGCGGCGCTCGCACGAGGCGCATTTCGGGCAGTTCGTCGCGCTGACCTGCGACACGGCCGATCGGTGGGCGGACTCGGACGGGCCGATTGCTTTGCAGCAGCACCTGAGTGAGCTGTCGCTGCGGATGATCTGTGATTACGCGCTCGGTGCCGGTGCGGACTCGCCGGAGCAGGCCGGGCGGATCGTGTCGGCCTTCGAGGATGTGCTGACCGACCAGTTGGCTCGGCTTTATCAGGCCGATCTGCCGGGAACCGAGGTCGAACGTAGTGCCCGTGCGCAGCGGGCCTTGACCTTTCTTCGGACCACCGTGGATGACGTGCTCGCCGCGCATCAGGATGCCGCACGGCAGACCGACGGCAGCGACCTGATCGCCGCACTGGCCGCGGCCGGCCAACCGCCGGCGCGGATCCGCGACACCGTGCTGATGACCATGCTGGCTGCGCACCACACCACCGGCGTCGCGATCTCCTGGACCTTGTATCTACTCGCGCAGCACCCTGAAGTCGCGGACCGCGTCGCCGAAGAAGTTGCGGACGTACTGGGGAACCGGCCCGCGCCGGACTACGCGGATCTGAAACGCCTGACGTACCTGAAGATGGTGCTCGAGGAATCGATGCGGCTCTACCCGCCGGGCCCCTACGGCGCCCGCGAAATCTCGGAAGACCTTCGCGTGGGCGACTATACGATCCCGGCTGGGACCACGATCTTCTATCCGATCTGGGCCGTGCACCTCAACCCCGAATACTGGCCGCAGCCAGAGGTTTTCCGCCCAGAACGTTTCTCCGCAGCGGAATCCGCCGGACGTCCCAGGCTCGCGTACATCCCCTTCGGCCTCGGCCCGCGCAGCTGCGAAGGCGCCGCGCTGGCCATGGTCGAAGCACAACTGGTGCTCGCGGTTCTACTGCGACGCTTCCGATTCGAGCTTGCCCCTGGGCATTCGGTGGTTCCCGTCGAACGCTTCGTCCTGTGGGCGGCCGATGACATCCGGATGAACCTCACGCCACGCGTCACCTGATCCAGCTCTGGAGCACGCGGTTCTGCTTGCGGCTCAGCGCTGTTCGCCAGGCCAGACGGCTCGAGCGTGTGCGGCACGCGCGGTCCACCGGCCGTCGTAGCGGACTTCGACAGGGTGCGCGAAGGCGCTGGTGACGTTCTCGGTGGTGAGGATGTCGCGCGCGGGGCCAGCGGCGACAGTGTGGCCGTCGGCGATCAGCAGCGCGTGCGTGGTGGTGCTCGGCAGCTCCTCCAGATGGTGGGTGACCAGGACCGACGCGACCTCGGGATGCGTGTCACCGAGGGTATCGATGGTCTCCAGGAGTTGTTCGCGGGCAGCGAGATCCAGGCCGGTGGAGGGCTCGTCGAACAGCAGCAGGCGTGGTTCGGCGATGAGCGCGCGGGCGATCAATGTGCGGCCGCGTTCACCTTGGGAGAGCGTCGGCCAGGTGCTGTCGGCCTTCCCGGTGAGGCCGACGGTATCGATCATCGCATCCGCACGGCCGAGCTGATCCGGCGTTGGCGTCCAGCGCATCGGGGTGTCGATGGTGGCCGTGAGACCGGTCAGCACCACCTCACGAATGGTCAGCGGATAACGCAGCGGGTGGCGCGGATTCACATGCCCGATCGAATGGCGCAGGCGTTGCAGTTCGACGCGGCCCAACTGTTCACCGAGCACCCGAACCGTGCCCGAGGTGGGAAACATGACCGCGCCACAGAAACCGAGCAGGGTGCTCTTGCCCGCCCCATTCGGCCCGAGCAACGCCCAGTGTTCGCCTGCGCGCACGGTCAGCGAGATACCGTTGATGATCTTCTTGCCCTCGCGGCGGAACGTCACATCCGTCAGTTCGAGCACCGGTGCGCCGGTCACGTGCATGCCTCCTTCGGAAAGGGGCAGTTTAGCCAGCACGAACCCCACCGACGTACCCGGCATCTTCCGGCAAAACGCCCGGGGGCCACGGTCGTCCGTGCGAAGGTAATCGGCGTGGCGTGGCACGTGACAGGAAACCTCCCCGCCGAAGTGACCAGCTTCGTCGGGCGGGCCGGCGAAGTCGCCGCCGCCAGGAAACTGCTGTCCAGCACGCGGTTGCTCACGCTGACCGGGCCGGGCGGTGTCGGCAAGACCCGGCTGGCCCGGCGGGTGGGCGACACGGTGCGGCGCGCCTTTCCCGACGGTGTGTGGCTGGTCGAGGTGGCTCACGTCAACAACGGTGAGCTGGTGGCGCTCAGCGTCGCCCAGGCGCTCGGCCTGCGCGACGACACCAGCGCGCCGCTGAACGGCCTCACCGACTACCTCGGCGGCAAGCACCTGCTGCTCGTCCTCGACAACTGCGAACACCTCATCGACGCCTGCGCCGAACTCGTCGACCGGCTGATCGCGAGCACGCCCGAGGTTCGGGTACTCGCGACCAGCCGGGAGCCGCTCGGTGTGCTGGGGGAGCAGGTGCTGCCGATCGCGCCGCTGCCGGTACCCGAGGTGGACGAGGACTCCGGCGAAGTCGACGCCGCGGACAACGCGGCGCTGCGGCTGCTGATCGACCGGGCCACCGCTGCGAATCCCGAATTCCGGGTCAGCGCTGCCAATCTCGGTGCGCTGGCCGGGATCTGCCTTCGGCTGGAGGGCATTCCGCTGGCCTTGGAGCTTGCGGCGTTGCGGCTGCGGGCTTTCACCCCCGACCAGGTGCTGGAACGCCTCGACGACACCATGCGCCTGCTCACCACCGGACTGCGCACGGCACCGGAGCGGCAGCAGACGCTCGAGGCCGCCATCCGCTGGAGCTACGACCTGTGCACCCCGGACGAACAACGCCTCTGGGAGCAGCTCGCCGTGTTCGCGGGCGGCTTCGACCTGGCCGCCGCCGAGGCGGTGTGCGTACTCGAGCCGCCGGGCGCACTGGTCGACGCGCTCACCGGTCTAGTCGACAAGTCGGTGCTGAGCCATCGCCACGACAGCGACGGCACCGGCCGCTACAGCGTGCTCGAACCACTGCGCCAGTTCGCGCTGGCGCGGCTCGCGGCGCACGGCGACGAGTACGCCGTCCGTATCCGGCACCGCGATCACTATTACCGTGTCGCGCAACGCGGGCGCACCGAATACTGGGGTGCGGCCGACGTCGTCTGGTTCCGGGACGTCACCCGCGAACACGCGAATCTGCGTGCGGCGCTACAGTTCGCGCTCGCCGACCCGGACGGCGCGCATCGCGGGTTACAGATCGCCGCCGAGCTGCGGCCGTTCTGGGAGCACTATCGGTTCCTGCTGGAGGGCTATCGCTGGCTGATGGACGCGCTCGGCAAAGATCCCGCGCGCACCAGCGACCGGGCGCGGGCGCTGACCGCCGCGTCGATCATCGCGGCCATGCTGTCGGACACCGAGTCGGCGAACGAGTATCTGCGCGAATGTGTGTCGATAGCCACGGAATTGGGTGCCGAGGAGGTGCTGGTCGAGGCGACGCTGCTGTCGGCGGTGCTGGCCTTCGCCGAGTCTGGTCCGGTGCGTGCGCTCGAGATCGCCGAGGATGCGGCCGTGCGGGCGCGGGCGTGCGGACACCACGGCACCGAGATGGAATGCCTCGCGTTCGCTTATGTCTGCGCGATGGTGCTGGCGGACGATCGTGCGGGGGCATTGGCCGAGCAGTTCCTGGCGAAGTCCACCCAGCACGGTTCGCATCTGCTCGGCGGACTCGCCTCGTGGGCGGTCGGGACGAATCATTGGCGAAATGGGCACGAGGACAAGGCGATCGAGGAGCTCCGGCGCGCCCTCGAGCTATTGCGACTGTTCGATCGGTGCGTGTGGACCGCCTCCGCGTTCGATGGGCTCGCCTGGGTCGCGGCGGCAGGTCGTGACCTGAGCCGTGCCGCTCGGCTGATGGGTGCCGCGGCGACCGTGCGGCACGGCAGCACGCAGCGGCTCGCGCACGCGATGACCGACGTGGTCGGTGACAAAGTCCGGTTGCAGGTCTATGGGGCCATGGGGGACAAGGAGTTCCGGTCCGCCTTCGACGGTGGTGCCGCGCTCGGCCTCGACGAGGCAGTGCGCTACGCGCTCGGTGCCGAGCAGGCTGTCATTCCGCCGAAATCCCTTGCCGTCGAAAAACTCACGCGCCGCGAACGGGACGTGGCGCGATTGGTGGCCGACGGTTACAGCAACAAACGCATCGCCGCCGAACTGGTCATCTCGATTCGCACCGCGGAGAGCCACGTCGACCACATCCTGACCAAGCTCGGCTTCACCTCGCGCGCCCAGATCGCGGCGTGGGTCAGCAGGCACAGCCCCTGACCGGTCAGTCGCCGGTCGCGCCGGCGCTGCGCTCGCGCAGCAGGTCGGCATGCCCGTTGTGCCTGGCGTACTCCTCGATCATGTGCCGGTAGACCCAGCGGAGGTTGTACTCCAGGTCGGGCCGCCTCGGATGCTTGAAAGTGTGGTCGAGCGGCAATCGGCCACCGCGGCATCGGCCAGTTCGATCTCGCGCCGCAGTGCCGCGAAATCGGCGGTGGGATCAGCGGTTTCGGTGTCGTTGAAGTCGCCATCCAGGTTGTCTTCGCTGCCGCAAACGTACGGCACGGGCTGGGCCGCGGCGGCGAGCCGGAACCAGCCGCGTTCCACCTCGGTCATGTGCCGGACCAGGCCGTGCAGCGACAACGTGGACGGTTCGGCGGAACGCCGTTTGAGCTGTTTCTCATTCAGTCCCGCGCACTGCGATTATCGCGTGCTAGCCCGAGCGGGTGAACCGCTGTGCCTCGGCCCCGTGCAGTGTTCCGGCGGGCAGCCTGCGCCCGCACAACACCAACAGCAGATCCTGCGCCGCACCGGACACCACCTCGCCGGACCCATAGCGCCAATCCAGATCGTCGGCGCGCAACTCGATCCCCTTCAAATCGACCCCGAAAAACTTGACACTCTTCGGATTGATCGCATCCTGCACTATCCGCAACCGATCCTCCGGCACCTTCCGCCCCAGCCCGAGCCCCACCGTGATATCCAGCCCATGAATAACGTCATGACTCAAAGCCCCCGCGAACCCGCCACCCGGCGGCTTCCACGGATGAGCAACGTTGTCCCAGAGCGACTTCAACAGATCCTCCGCCGTCAGCTCCGCCGCATCACGCCGCGCCACCCGATCCGCCATCCGATGAAAACTCCCCGCCGCCCGCACCATCTCGACCGCGAACCGAGCCCCCGACAACCGATACGGCATGGTGATATGCGCAACCACCTCCCGCACCCGCCACCCCCGGCACAACGTCGCCCCATCCCACCTCTCGGCCGCGAGCCCCGCCAGCAACTCGGCAAGCTCGGTCCGCTCAGCAGTAATCGCCCTACGCACCCCGATATCGCTCATCGTCTCTCCTCGCCGGAGATCATCCCTCCTACCGCCTTCAGGCGCCAGAGGACGAGCGAATTCGCCGGGCAGCCGCTCTCGGCCGCTAGACCGGGAGGTGGCGGCGGTGGCGGCCGCGTTGGCCGGCGCGGGTGAAGCGGTTGGCTTTGAGGCCGTGTAGGGAACCGTCGGGGAGGATGCGGCCGCAGAGGATGAGGAGGAGGTTTTGGGCGGGGCCGGAGAGGATTTCGCCGGTGCCGTAGTGCCAGTCCATGTCTTCGGCGCGGAGTTGGATGCCGTCGAGGTCGACGCCGAAGAACTTCAGGCACTGGGGGTTGATGGCGTCGAGGACCGGGCGGAGTCGGTCTTCGGGGACTTTTCGGTCGAGTCCGAGGGGGACGGTGATGTCCAAGCCGTGGACGACGTCGTGGCCGAGGGCGGCGGCGAGACCGCCGCCGGGGGGCCTCCAGGGGTGGGCGACGTTGTCCCACAGAGATTTCAGGAGATCTTCTGCGGTGAACTCGGCGGCGTCCAGGCGGGCGGCGTGGTCGGCCATGCGGTTGAAACCGCCTGCCGCTCGGAGCATTTCGTAGGCGAAGCGGGGTTCGGAGAGGCGGAAGGGGAGGGTGATGTGCGCGAGGACCTCGCGCACCCGCCAGCCGCGGCAGAGTGTCGGTGCGTTCCAGCTGTCGGCGTCTAGTCCGGTCAGTATTTCGGCGAGGTCGGTTCGTTCGGCCGTGATCGCCCTGCGCACGTCGCTATCGGTCATTGTGTCTCCTCGCCGTGGTCTCCCCCCACGCCGTGAGATGCCACCCGACCGCGCCCGTTGTCCGGCCGAGCGGTACCCGGCGGTGGACTGAGCTGCGAATTGTCGGGATTGTCCCGTTCGGGTGATGCTATGCGCAGACGGCGCGGAGTGGGTTCTCGGCGTTTCAGACCGGCGTGTCGCGCGGGAGATCAGGCGGGTGTGAGGAAAGTTCCGGCGTGCAGGGTGCTGCCGAAGCCTGGAGCGAAGGTGCCGTACTCGTAGACGACCTGCCCGCCGACCAGCGTGGCGGCGACGGCGCCGTCGTTGCGGTTGACCATCCGGTCCAGGCCCGCAATGCCAGGAAATGGGGCTTCGGCGTAGGCGGCACTGGAACCGTCGAATCCCGCCGGGTCGATCACGGCGATATCGGCGCGCGCACCCTCGTGCAGGCGGCCGGTGTCCAGCCCGTACCAGTCGGCCAGCTCGCCGGTGAGCCGGTGCACGGCCGCCTCGATCGGCATGAACTTGCGCTCGTGCACCCGCTCCAGCATGCGCAGGCCGAAGTTGTAGAAGGCCATATTGCGCAGGTGCGCACCGGAATCGGCGAATCCGACCTGGACGTGCGGGGAGCGTTGCAGCCAGTCGAGCACGTCGTCGCGATCATTGGCGATGACGGTGCGCCAGCGCAGCTTCGCCCCATGTGCGACGGCGAGATCGAGCAACGCGTCGGCCGGATGGATGCCGCGCTCGTCGGCCACCTC
Source organism: Nocardia ninae NBRC 108245 (assembly GCF_007990755.1). Taxonomy (GTDB): domain Bacteria; phylum Actinomycetota; class Actinomycetes; order Mycobacteriales; family Mycobacteriaceae; genus Nocardia; species Nocardia ninae. The sequence goes on from NZ_BJXA01000073.1 coordinate 27,734, forward strand.
GCCGAACGACTTGCCGACGACCTCCGGCTCGGGGCAGGACATGATCTGGGCGTCGTACAGGTCCCGATGCCACACCCGCGGACCGTATTTCTTCGCGAGGTCCTTGCGGAACTGCCTGCGGTAGCCCTCGTCGGCCAGCAACTCGCCCCGTTTCAGCACGTCGCGGATGTTGAGCGCCGCGACCCCGGAGCCGAACTCCTCGAACACGACCAGATCGACGCCGTCGGCGTACACCTCGAACGGCACCGGCAGGTGCTGCCAGCGGAAAGCGGCCTTGCCCAGGGTGTTCGCGATCCACGCGGCGGTGGTCGCGGCACGCGCCGTGGTGCGATCGGCTTTCACGTCCATGCCTGCGATGAGGGTCGTCTTGAGCGGCTTACGGAATCGCCCGGCACTCTGCGCGAAGTAGCGCGCGATCTCCAGCCGTGAGGTGAGGTTCGGCGTGCTCTGATGAATCCGATTCCGTTGCCGCAGAATGCCATTCAGCGCCGCGTACTCGCGCCAGCTCGCATAGGTCGACGGCAGCTGCCTGGTGGGGAAGCGCGTCCCCTCCAACTTCGAGAACGAGCTGCGGATGGTGGACAGGCCGAGAAATCCGGCGTCGAGCGCGTCGGTCAGCATCCGCCGCATGCGATTCAGCTCGTCGCCGGTGGGCCGCGCCTGCGGGTCGGTGGCGCGACCGAGACCCATGACGGCCACCCGGATATCCGAGTGCCCCAGCAGCGCAGCCACATTCGCGCCGAGTGGGCGTGCGGCGAGCGACTCGACGTAGGTGCGCGGGCTGTCCCAGTTCTTGTGCTCCTTGACCGCCGAGTGCACGGCGTCCCAGGGCAGCGCCTCGACCCGGGCGAACATGTCCGCGCAGTCGTCGGCCTCGGCGTAGACCGTGGACAGCGAGCAGTTCCCGATCACCACGGAGGTGACGCCGTGCCGCACCGACTCGCCGAGTCCGGGACTGCCGAGCACCTCGGCGTCGTAATGGGTGTGCACGTCGAGCATGCCCGGAATGACCCACTTGCCCGAAGCATCCAGGTTCCGTGCGCTATCGGGCAGCGGCTCGGCGCTGACCGCAACCACCTTGCCGTCCTTGATGCCGACATCGGCCGTGCGCGGCGCGGAACCCGCACCGTCGAAGACCGATCCGCCGCGAATCACCACGTCACACGGTTGCATCTGCGCTCCCTCGACTGACCGCCGGTATCCAGTACTACCGGTAATGACTACATCGTCGCACGGGTTCGCCGTCTATGTTCAGCCCAGTCAGTCATGACCGCGTCGCCGCCGTCGCCGTCGCGGCACATGCGTCGCCACTCCCATGCTCGACGAGCCGTAGAGATCGCCGTGTGCCCGTTGATATTCCGCACGAATGCGCCGACCGATCGCGGGTGCGGCGGGAGCCGGGATCTCGGCGGCGGTCCGGGCGGGCCAGGTGGGTGGTTCCGCCGCATCGCTGAGCGCCCAGGCCGCCTGCCTGGCCGCACCGAGCGCGACGTATTCGATCGGTTGCGGCACAGTGACGGGGACGCCGAAGATCTGGGCGGCGATCTCGGCGACCAGCGCGGACCGGGCGGCCCCGCCGATCAAGAGGATGCGCCGCACACCGGTGCCCCGCGAGCGCAGATGATCGAGCGCCTCCGCCATATTGCAGAGCATGCCCTCGAAGGCGGCCCGGGCAATGTGGCTGGGCCGCATGGTTTCCGGACGCAAACCATGCAGGCTGCCGGTGGCGTGCGGCAGGTTGGGGGTACGTTCGCCGGACAGGTAGGGCAGCAGCACGAGCCCGTCGGCGCCCGGGGGAGCCTGCGCGGCAAGCGATTCCAGCGTGACCAGGTCGACGCCGAGCAGATCGGCGGCGTACTCCAGCACACGCGCGGCATTCAACGTGCACACGAGCGGCAGGAATGCTCCTGTCGCGTCCGCGAATCCGGCCACCGCGGCGGTGGCGTCGGCGCTGGGCACGGCGCTGCGGGCGAAGACGGTGCCGCTGGTGCCGAGCGACACCACCACGTCACCGTCGCCGATGCCGAGACCCAGTGCGGCACCGGCATTGTCGCCGGTTCCGGCCGCGACGAGCACGCCGGCGGGGGTGCGCCCTGCGGCCTCGGCAGGCTCGAGTACCCGAGGCAGTTCCGGCGTGCGACCGCGGAAGCCCAGGGCGAGTAGGTCTTTGCGATATTCGCAGTCGGCCGGCGACCAGTAGCCGGTGCCCGAGGCGTCGCCGCGATCGGTGGTCGGCTCGGGCTCCGGCGTCCCGGGCCCACCTCCGCGCAACCGCCAGGTCAGGTAGTCGTGCGGCAGCATGATCCGGGCGGTGCGGTCGGCGAATTCCGGCTCGTGATCGGCCAGCCAGCGCAGCTTGGCCACCGTGAAGGCGGCGACCGGCACGCTGCCGACCGCGTCGGCCCACGCCTGCGCGCCGCCGAGCTCGAGAATCAACTCGTCGGCCGCCGCCGCGGAGCGGATGTCGTTCCACAGCAGTGCGTCGCGCACCGGACGGCCCTCGGCATCGAGGGCGACCAAGCCGTGCTGCTGACCGGCAACGGCGATCGCGTCGACCTGGTCCAGCAATCCATCGCCCGCCGCGCGTAGGGCGTCCCACCAGGCCTCCGGCGCCACCTCGGTGCCGTCTGGATGCGGCGCATGCGCCTGGTGCAGGATCTCGCCGGTGTCCGCGTCGCAGACCACCACTTTGCAGGACTGGGTGGAGCTGTCCACTCCGGCCACCTTCGCCGCGCACATAGCTCCACCTTGCACCCGAAGCGGTCGCGCTCGGCGCATTTCGGGCAATCGCCGGCCGGATCGGGCACACTGGCCCGGTGACCGACGATCCGGACCGACCTGCCGACGTGCATGTCCGGACCGGCGCCGGAACCCCGGTGCCGGAGCTGACCGACGACGTGTTCACCGGAATGCTCGACGAGCCACCCGATCCGGAATGCCCGTTCATCGTGATCAACCGCGGCGACCACGACTACATCCAGACCCGTCTGCTCCCCGACGGTGTCTACGAGATCGAGCATCGCGCCGACGGGTCGGACGAGCTGTTCCAGATGTACACCTCCGACGCCCGCCTGGTGCGCGACGTGATGTGGGCGTGGGTGGACGAAGACCCGTGGTGGCGGGACACGGTCGCTTGGTATCGGGTCGATCCGGCCGTCGCCGAGGTGCAGACGGTGCTGGATGACTTCGAGGATCTACTGGGCGGTATGTCGGTGCTGGACGGCATCGAGGCCGCGATGGACGACGCGATGGCCCGCGCGGACGAGTTGCTCGCCATGGACTTCGACGAGTTGCCGCCGGAGCCCGGCGATCAGCGCGACGACACGGCCTGATACCACCACGCGGTGGTCGCGATCTCCGCATCCTCCAGCGGCAGATAGGTTTCGGAGTCCCGCCAGCCGAGCGCCTGCACGGTGACGCGCAGGTCCCGGTCGAAGCAGATGGGGTCGCGCACATGCCAGCGGTACATGCCGTAGCGCTGGTGCGGTTGGTAGATCTCATCGGCGGGCAGCACCTGCGGCAATCCGAGGTACTGCGTGGAGTACGGCCGATACGCCCCGTTGATGTCGAAATTCCAAGCGCCGCCGAAGTAATCCTCAGTGCCGGTGCCGCACAGTGTCGGGAACTCGGTATCGCCGTCCATATAGAACTTGAACTCGCCCTCGCCCCACCAGCGCGGGGCGTTGGGCTGAATTGCCTGGTAGGTACCGACATAACGCCCAGGCCCGGGCACCGTGTCCAGGACGGTATGGATGGCGGGGCTGCCCACCGGCGCACTGCGCGACCACCGGGCGTGCAGGTAGCCCGCGTCCGCGGGCACCTCCTCCTCGCTGTAGGTGATCTGGTAGTACACCGGAACCGTTCGGCCGCAGTTGTTTTCCAGCGTGATCCTGGCGTGCCCGCGAAACGGCATGGACCAGTAGCTGTTCAAGCCGCCGGCCGGGGCGACCACGATCATCTCCGAATCGATCAGGGCCAGTTCGTCCCAGCCGTTGCAGAACAAGTCGCCGAGCGGCGCCTCGATCGCGGGTTCGGCGGCCTCGTCCCAATACATCCGTAGCGTGATGGCCCGCAGGGCGGTGCGGTCGGTGGTCAGCCAGCAATGCCGGAGTACGCCGGGGCCGGAAATGTCTGCCAGGGTCGCAGTTTCGCCATCCGTGAGCAAGATCGAGGGCGATATCTTCCAGCCGATACCGAGCAGCCGCGCCGCGTGCGCGCCGGTGCCGGTGGTCGCGCGGGCGCCGCCGCCGGGAGCGCCCGTCGGATTCTCCGCGCTGATCGACCGCGTGCGCGTGCCGTCCAGCCGCCATAGTTCCGCCGGGCGCTCGGGGGTCATAACCCGGGCCAACCGTATCGACTCGCGGTGGCCGCCAGACCCGCCTGCCGGGAGCCCGGCCCTGGTGCCGCCGGTGCGGGTGCGTTGGCCGGATATTGGGGCGCGTCCATTTGCTGGGCTACTTCACGGCGGAGCTTCTCCATATCCAGCCACTTGATGTTCTGGACCAGTTCTTCGAGGGCCTCGGGCGCGAGGTAGCCCGACTCGTTGTACACCAGCAGGCCCTCCCGGTACGCCATCAGCGTGGGGAAGGCGGTGATCTGCGCCGAGACCTTCATCGCCTCCTCCGCGACGGCGTCGACCATGCCGTGCACGACGTCGGGATGTCGTTCCGCCGAGGATTCGTAGACCGGGGCGAATCGCGTACACCAGCCGCACCAGTCGGCCCACCAATCGACGAGCACGATGGGGTGGCGGGCGATGACAGCATCGAAATTGTGCGGGGTCAGTGTGACAGTGGGCATGAAATCCTCGTTTGATGTCCGACAGAGCAACCCTGCATCCTCGCATGATCAACGAGGATCAGGAAAACACCCCCTTGCGGTGCTGTTCGGCCGCCAGGAAATGCGTAATAGCAGTGCTGCATTCATACAGTTCGCGGTAGTGCCGATAGTACGAATCGTATTCTCCGGTACGTCCAGGATAGGGCTCGACGGTGCTGATCACCGGATTCCACTTCGCGGTGTCGACACCCGCCGCCTCGGCCGCCAGTAGGGCATCGCCCAGACACGCGCCGATCGTCTCGGCCGGGAGTTGCTGCGGCAGCCCGGTCACGTCGGAAACGATCTGTGTCCACAACCCGCCCTTGGTGCCGCCGCCGACCGCGACCAGCCGCCCGGCCCCGCCACCGGCCTCGGTCATGGCCGCGAGGTTGTGCCGCACGCCGTAGGCGATGCCCTCCAGCACCGCCCGGTACAGCTCGGCGCGCCCGTGACCGAGGGTCAGGCCCGCGATGATGCCGCGGGCAGCCGGATCGAACAGGGGAGTGCGCTCGCCGGCGAAATAGGGCAGCACCAGCAGTCCCCGGCTGCCGGGCGGCACCTGGGCGGCTGCCGTGACGAGGTCGGCGAATTCGCCGCCGACCAGAGTGCGCAGCCAGTCGGTCACCGCGCCCGAGGTCGCCATGCCCGCGGCGAGAGTGTATGTGCCCGGCCAGGTTCCGCAGGTACTCCACAGGCCGGGATGCGGGCGTGGATCTTTCAACACCTGGACCAGGAACATGGTGGTGCCGTACATGATCATCGCGTCGCCCGGCGCGCGCACGCCGACGCTGGCCGCCTCGGCCCAGGCGTCGATGGTGCCGGTCGTGACCGGAAGTCCGACGGGCAGACCGGTACTCGCCGCCGCCTGCGTCCCGACCCGCCCGACGACCTCCGTCGGCCAGGCGAGTTCGGGCAGCCGCAGGCCGGGCGCCACCTGTTCGGCCCAGTCGGTGGCCCATTCGCGGCGCCGCAGGTCGTACATCGGCACGCACTGGCTGGCGGATTGGTGATCGAGCACGTATCGGCCGGTGAGCCGGTGCACCAGAAAGGAACTCGCCATCAGCAGCATGCCGGTGTCCGCGGCGACCTGTGGTTCGTGGCGGGCGAGCCAGCGCAGCTTCGGCCCGACGGCTTGGCTGGTGATCGGTGACCCCGCCCGCGCCAGCACGTCCGCAGCGCCGAATTCTGCGGTGAGCTCAGAGATTTCGGTGGTCGCCCTGGTGTCGAACCCGTACAGGATGGCGGGCCGCAGCGGACGGCCGTGCGCGTCGGCGGGCAGCAGGCACGGGCCGATGCCCGAGACCGCGAGCCCGTCGAGGGTGGCGCCGTCCGCCGCGTCGACGAGCTCGCCGACGATCGCGACGAAGTCGGCCCACCACACCTGCTCCGCATCGTGTTCCACCCAGCCCGGTCGCGGCATTGAAACGCAGTGCGCCCGTTCGGATCTGGCGAGCACCACACCGCGTTCGTCGGTCAGCACACCCTTCGAGCTGGCGGTGCCGATGTCGACGCCGAGGAACCGCATCACCGGGTGAACTCGTCGAGGGTGACGCCGAGTAGGTCGCAAGTCGCCCGCAACGCAGCCCGGTGGTCGCCGGGCACCGCGTGAATGTGGTTGGCGCCGAAGCGGGACAGGAAATCCTCGGCCCGGGCATCCAGCCGGGCGAACGCGTGCGGCCATTCCCAGGTGGACTGCTTCATCAGCGCTTCGTTCGTCTGGTCGTCGTAGGTCTCGAAGTCGCCCAGCATCAACTGCATTCGATACTCGCCGTCCTTGCGCGTCAGCCGGGCCAGTGTCATGGCACCCGGTGCGGCGAGGTGATGCACCGAGGCACCACCCGCCGGAAAGAAGAACACCTCCGGGTACAGGTGCACCTTGGCGAGGTTCTCCGCCGGGTCCGCGCTGCGAGCCGCGAACCAGGTCGCGTGCTGGCCCGAATTGCACAGATCCCAGATGTCGCGGTCGGCGTGGTAGTGCCGCACATCGGCGAAAAGCACCGGGGTTCCCGCGATCTGCTTGAGCAGCTGCATGGTCAGCGCACCGTCCATGTCCGCCTCGGTGGCGCACACGTGTGTTTCCTTCGGCCCGTTCCAGTCGTAGGGGTCGTTGAGGAAGGCCTCGGTGATGTCCATCGTGGCGAAGTACTGGGTGAGTTCCGGCTGGCCCTTGATCCCCGAGAAGTCCAGGCGCCGTTCGGCGATCAGCTCACGCACCGCCAGATACGAGCGAATCTGGCGCTCCAGGATGTCCGGTGTCAGCTTCGCGCCGTCGTAATGTACGCCCGCGGCATGGCGTTCCAGCCACTCGCGGGCCGCCGTCGCCTCGCCCGCGTCGGCCAGTTCGGCACGCCGCACGATCTCCCACTGATCGATCTCCTCGACATCGATGCCGAAAAGCCGTTGCCACTGATCGGTATTGGCGACCGCCGTGTTCATCCCCATCGGTCGCCCGCCGAACCGGCCGAAGGTACTGCCGCGCAGACTCGCCACCGCCGCGGCCGCACGGGCCCGCACGCCGATCTCCTCGATCAGCGCGGGATCGTCCGGGTCGCCCCATAATCGGGTATGGTCGCGCCCGATCTGGTCGAGCGCGCCGCCAGCGGCCAGCATGCCGACCATGCCGGGCTGCACCGGGTCGATATTCGACAACAGCAGCAGGGGACCGGGCGTCGCGCCCGCCGCGAGCATGGTGAAATGCGGGAAAGCCCAGACGGCGTAATGGAATACGGTCAGATCGACGTCGGCCCCCGCCACGCTGCGCGCCACCGAGGTGGCCAGCGCGTTGTCGCTGACGGCGGCCGCGCCACACACCACCTCATGCCCGGCGCGCGCCTGCGCCGCCACCAGGTGATCCTCGGTGGTCCCGATGAAGTCCGCGATCCCCGCGTGCACATAGTCGCGACCGTCGGACATGCTGATTACACCGATACGGGCCATGCCGGTCCCTCCGCGCGGGTGGGTGGTCGGATAGACGGTTGCATTCCAGGAATACCAGGGTGCAGGCGCCGTTCGCGGCGATTCGCGAAATCGCGCGACCACCCCGGTGGATGGCGTGCGGATTGCTAAGGTCGCCGGATGGGAACGGACCCGGCGGGGCGGGTCGATGCCGCGACCTCATCGAACGGCCGGCACTACCGCACCGAGGTGCTCGTTGTCGGCGCCTACTTCGCCGATCTGGTTTTCCACGGCCTGACGCGGCCCGTTCAGCCCGGTACCGAGGTGTTTGCCAGCGGCTTCGCGATACTGCCCGGCGGCGCGTTCACGCCCGCGATGGCGATGCGCAGGCTGGGGCACGAGGTGGTGTGGTCCACCGACTTCGGCACCGACCTGTTCAGCGAACAGGTGCTGGCGGCGGCTCGCGCGGAGGGCCTGGACGACAGCGGCTTTCGCTTGCACTCGACGCCGGTGCGCAGCGTCACCGCGGCGTTGTCGTCCCCCGCGGACCGGGCGATGGTGAGCTACCAGGACCCGGTGGCCGCTTTTCCGCTCGCGACGCTGCTGCGCGAACACCGGGCACAGGTGGTGATCCTGCCGCAGCTGCGGTACGGCGAGACCGTGTACGCCGCCCTCGACGTCGCGCATCGGCTCGGGACGCAAGTTTTCATGGACTGCCAGGACGTCCCGGGCACGCTCGACACACCGACCGTGCGTGAGATCCTCGCCGAGGTAGACATTTTCGCGCCGAACGCCGACGAGGCCTTGCGTCTCACCGGTGCGCCGACCCTCGATGCGGCCATCGATATCCTTGCCGACCTGGCGAATACGCTCGTCGTCAAACGGGGGAGCGGCGGCGCCATCGCGGTCCGGGAGGGTGAGCGGTGCGAGATCGACGCCGTCGCTGTCGAAGTCGTCGACACGACCGCAGCGGGCGACTGCTTCAACGCCGGCTTCCTGCACGCGCACCTGGCGGGACGCGCGCTGCCGGACTGTCTCGCCACCGCCGTGGCCTGCGGTGCGGCCGCGACCACGGCGCTCGGATCCAGTGCCGCGCCGGACTTGACCGAGCTACCCGGATGGCTCGCCCGGGTGCCGCGTGCCCGTCAGCTCTGAAATTCCGCACGGTTTCTTGATGCGTTCCTGCTATCGTTGCGTAGATGGCAACCGGCGAGGGTTCCAAAACTGTTGAGCCGGAAGCAAGTTCACCCGGCGAACGATGCCGCGGGGGTCCCGGAAAGATCCTGGTCACCGATCTCGACGGCACCCTGCTGGGCGGTACTCCCACCGATCGGCTGCGACTGCGCAACGCGCTGATCCGGCATCCCGAGGTCACGGTGGTCTTCGCGACCGGGCGCGGCCTCGAATCGATCCGTGAGGTACTGCGCGACCCTGTTGTCCCGCAGCCACGATGGATCATCGCCGACGTCGGCGCGAGCATCATCGACGGGGCGGACCTCACCCCGGTCACCGCGCTGCAAACGGCACTGCGCGCGGGCTGGCCCGGTGGCGAGCGCGTACGCGCTGCCCTGCGCCACTTTCCAGCGCTCACCTACCAGCACGGTGTGCCGCAGGACGGACGTTGCTCGTTCCACTTGCCGCCCGCGGGCTTGACACCAGCACTGATCGACGCCGTGCACGCGCTGGGTTGCTCGTGGCAATACTCGGCCGACACTTACTTCGACGTCCTGCCCGCCCACGCGAGCAAGGGCAACGCGCTCGTCGCGCTCGCCACGCAATGGGGCTGGTCGATGGACGCGGTGCTGGTCGCGGGCGACTCGGCCAACGACCGTTCGATGTTCGGCCGCGGCGCCCACGGTGTGATCGTCGGCAACGCCGAAAGTAACCTGCTGAGCGCGGTGCCCGCCGCCGACGCGGCACATCGGCCGGATCTGCCCGGCGCCGCCGGAATCCTGACCGCCCTACAGGATCTCGGCTGGATCGAGCCAGACTTCCCGCTGGTGGTGGGCTACCACCGCGCGCCGATCACCTGGACGCCTGACGGCTGGCGCAGCCCATCGAGCCCCAATGGCATCCTGCCGACCCTGCACAGTGTGTTCACCGGAAATCTGCGGGCCGTGTGGGCGGCGGGCGTCGTCATCGAACCCCACCAATCCGCCGCGCACCTCGACGATCACGACACCGGCCTGCCCCTGGCCTTTCTGCCGCTGACCTCGGCCGAATGGAGCGGATACTTCCACCGGGCCTGCAAGGAAGCGCTGTGGCCGGTGCTGATGTCGCAACCGCACCGCGCGCGTTTCGATCCCGCCGCCTGGGCCGAGTATCGCGCGGTGAACCGGCGCTTCGCCGACCACATCAGCGCGCACGCGGCGCCGGGCGCGACCGTATGGCTGCACGACTACAACCTGTGGCTGGTGCCGGGCCGGCTGCGCGAGACGCGACCGGACCTGCGGGTCGGCCTGTTCCACCACACACCCTTTCCTGACCCGGACGTCTTCGCCGCGCTGCCGCCGGCCGCCGAGATCCGCACGTCCCTCGGTGGACTGGACTGGGCCGGCTTCCACACCGAGGTCTTCGCCGACCGCTTCCTCGGGTCACTCACCGATCACGCCCGACTACCCGTGGTCGGCGTCCACCCACTGGGCATCGACCGCGCCGCGATCGAGCAGCTGGCCCGCAGCCGTCCGCTCGGTTGCCGGAAACGCGAAGGGCACGTGGTGCTTTCGGTCGAACGCCTGGATTACATCAAAGCCCCGGTGCAGAAGGTCGACGCGATCGGCGAGCTGCTGGCCCGCCAGCCCGAACTGCGCGAGGCGCTCCGGTTCCGGCTCGTCTGCCCGCCACCGGAGCCCGGCCTCACCGCCTACGACGCGACCAGGCAGCTGCTCGAGCGCCGGATCGCCGAGGTCAATAGCGCCTGGTCGACCGGCGGCTGGCAACCCATCGAATACTTCCCGGAGTTCTTGAGCTTTCCCGAGGTCGTCGACCACTATCTCGCCGCGGACGTGTTCTGGGTGACGTCGCTGCAGGACGGGATGAACCTGACCGCCAAGGAATTCATCGCGGCGCAGGCAGCTGTCGGCGGTTGCGGTGTGCTGGTGCTCTCGCGGCACACCGGTGCTGCCGCACAGTTGGCGGCCGGAGCCTTGCTCACCGAACCGAATTCGCCGACGGATCTGGTCGACACGCTGCTGCATGCGCTGAATCTGCCGCCCGCGCAACGCGGGGAGCGACTGGCCTGTCTGAGTGAACTACTCGGGCAGCACAATCCGATCGAGTGGGCCGCCGAGATAATCGCCGCCATCCAGAATGCCCGGCGCACTGAGTCCACTGGCCGGGCCGCCTGAGCCGAATCAGGTTACCTCGGCACGGCATTCACCGCATGCGGGTCGCGTGGCGGCGGGAAGCTGAGCCGAGCGAGGTGGACCCCGCCCTGCCCCCACCCCGCCCTTGTCACCCACCAGCGGTGGTCGTCGTGCACCACTTCGGCGGCGTGCGCGGCGATATGACCGATCTTGTCGCCGATCCGGAAGCGAAAAGGGCTGTCGCTGCGGAACACATCGGTGCCGACATAGCGCGGGCGCGGGCCGATGAACAGGTACCACCAGCCGTTGTCCTGGACGACGAAGGGGGACTCGGTATTTCCCGCCTCGGTGCCTTTGGTCGGGTCGGTGTAGGCGATATGTCGTTCGCCCCAGTGCACGAGATCGGTGCTGGTGCGGTACGCGACCACATGATGACCGCCCGCAGGTTCGCTGGTCGCGCAGTAATACATCACCCACTGGTCGCCGACCCGGGCCACCATCGGGTCGCGAGCGTCGTAACCGTCCTGGAACAGCGGACCGGAACGCGTACGCGCCCAGTGGAACAGATCGGTCGAGGTGGCCAGGTTGATCGCGGCGGCGGTCCGGTCCGTGCCGCCGCCCGCATAGAACATGTAGTAGCGCCGGTGCGCCGCGATGACGAACGGCGCCCACAGATGCGTCTCCCCGTAGTCCGGGTCGACGTGCAACGCGGACGGCTGCTTGGTCCACGGCCCGAACAGGTCGTCCGCGGTCGCATGCGCGAACTCCGTCTCGTCGAACGGATCCGCCGGCTCGGGATGCGTGATCCCGAACAGATGCCACCGGCCACCCGCGGCCCGAACGATGGTGTGATCGTTGATGTACCACGGCTCGGACTCGCCGAGACCGGGATCGTAGATCCGGGTGAAGGCGCCCGCACGCACCACATCGCGTATCGCCATGCCCACCATCATCCTCGTCATGGTCGCGCCGCTGTGCTGATCACCCGCACCGATGCGGTTCAGTGCCGGGTGCGCAGCGCTCCCGCGCCCGCCGCTGCCGCCAGGACGAACAGCACCGGAATCGCGAGACCGACCGTGAGACCGTGACTTTGGGCGACGTAGCCGATCAGCACGGGGCCGGTGAAGAAGCCGAGATAGCCGACGAACGACACGTTGGCGATGGCGCGGGCGGGTGCGACGCCGGCCACGGTGCCGCTCGCGGCGAAAGCCAGCGGCAGCGTGCAGGAGATGCCGAGGCCGAACACCGCCAACCCGATCAGCGCCGCGGTGGTGTCCCCGATCAGCAGTGCCGTGCCCAGGCCGAGTCCGGCCGCGACGGTGCCGATCAGGAACGGCCGCACCGGGCCGGACCAGGCGACGAGCTGATCGCCGAGCAGGCGTCCGGCACACATCGACCCGGCGAACAGCGCGAAGCCCAGGGCCGCGACCGTGGTGCTGGCGTGCGTCTCGTCGCGCAGGTAGACGGCGGTCCAATCATTGGCCGCGCCTTCGGCCAACGCCACGCAGAACGCCAGTACGCCGAGGACGATCAACCTGGTCGGCCAACGCCGTGCGCTCCCACCGGCGACCTCCGCGCCACGCACGGTGCGGTCGGTGGCCGACGGCAACATCCCGCGCGCGCCGAGCACGGCCGCGGCGGCGACCAGCACGCTGACGCCGAGGAAGTGGCCCGCCAGCGTCACCTGCGCCCGCTCGACCGCCGCACCGACCAGCGAACCGCCGATCATCCCCAGGCTGTGACAGGCGTGGATGCCCGACAGCAGCGGCCGCCCACTGGCCTGCTCCACGGCCACCCCGTGCGCGTTCATCGCGACGTCCACCACACTGTTGAGCACCGCGAACACGAGCAGCGCTGCCGTCAGCCCGGCCAAGTTCCCGGCGACCAGCAGTCCGGACAGCGACAGCGCGAACGGCGGCACCGCGAGGCGCAGCGTGGCGCGGCTCCCGAACCGCAGCGTGACGAACTTGCCGAGTTGCAGGCCGAGTACGGCCCCGATGTTCAACCCCGCGAACGCTGTTGCCAGCCCGGCTTCGTCGAGCCCGAGCTCGTCCTTGATCGTCGGCGTGCGCGCTACCCAGGTGGCGAACAGCGACCCGGTGAGGAAGAAGGTCAACCGAACCGACCACAGCGCCGACCGGATGTCGGTGGTGGATGGGCCCGAAGTCAGCATCGGCACCGGCGCGTGCTCCTCTCAGCAGACCCTCGCGAGGTCACGAAGCGGCCAGCGAAGCACGAAAGCCAGCGCCCGGCAACATCTTTACGCTGTGCTCGCCGTAGACTGGTGGTGCGACCCCGGCGAGCGTTGATCCGGGCTTGCAGAGAGTCAGTCATGGATAGCGACCTCACCTCGCGCCGGTGGGTGAAATTCGCCGAGATCGACAATGCGCGCGATCTCGGTGGTCTGCCCGTGCAGGGCGGCGGCGCAACTCGTTTCGGTGTTGTCTATCGATCCAGCACACCCCAGCAGTTGTCCGAATCGGACCTGGCCCATCTGCTCGGGCCGGTGGGTTTGCAGACCCTCGTGGATCTGCGGACGCCACTGGAGGTTACGCAGGAGGGGTACGGCAGGCTCGCCGAAAGCGCCGTGCGGCTGGTGAATCTGCCGGTATGCAAAGTGGCGAGTACGGCAGCACCCAGCGAATCGGTGCCGGACGCGCAGCGGTTCGATCTACGGCAGCTCTACCACGAACTGCTTTCCGGCAGTGCCGACTCCGTGGTGTCCGCCGCACGATTGATCGGTGACGCGCGTCGTCATTCGGTCGTGTTCCATTGCGCCGCAGGCAAAGATCGCACCGGCATCCTGGCCGCCGTGCTGCTCGACGCGGTCGGCGTGCAGGCCGAGGCCATCGTCGCGGACTACGCCCTCACCGCAGAACGCATCGTCCGCATCCGCGCCCGCCTCGACGCCCTGCATTCCTACCGAGGTCTCCCGCCGGTGCGGACCGGAATCCTCGGCGTCGACCCGGCCCCGATGCGCCGCTTCCTGCGCGACCTGCACACCGACCACGGTGGCGCCGCCCGCTGGCTGCGGGCGAACGGCCTCACCGACCTCGAACTGGCCGCCCTGCGCCGCGCGATGGTCGAGCAGTCCTGATCGGCGCGGATCCAGCGCTGCGACTAGAACCTCCTATGCCGCATCGACCAGGCTCCGCCGCAGATAGTCGGCGGTAATCGAGTTCTCGGCGGCGAGCAGCGCGGCGGGCGTGCCCGTGAACACGATCTCCCCACCGTGCTTACCGCCGTCCGGGCCGAGGTCGATGACCCAGTCCGCCCGTTTGACCACCTCCAGGTCGTGCTCGATGACGATGACCGTATTGCCCGCGTCCACCAGACGGTCGAGCAGCGACATCAGCGTGTCGACGTCGGCCATGTGCAAGCCGGTGGTCGGCTCGTCGAGGACGTAGATGCCGCCGCTGCGGTGTAGATGGTCGGCCAGCTTGATGCGCTGGCGTTCCCCGCCCGACAGCGAGCTGAGCGAACGGCCGAGGGTGAGGTAGCCGAGCCCGACATCGTTCAGCGACCGCAGCGGCTTCCGAATCTTGCTGTCCGCGTGCCCGTCCCAGAAGTCGAGGGCCTGCTCGGCGGTCATGTCCAGCACGTCGGCGACGGACGCACCGCGCACCGTGTACCGGAGCACCTCGGGCCGGAATCGCCTGCCGTGGCAGACCTGGCACACGGTGGTGATCGGATCCATGTACGCCAGATCGGTGAAAATCACTCCCGCGCCGCCGCATTCGGCACAAGCGCCATCGGAGTTGAAGCTGAACAGGCCCGGCTTCACCCCGTGCTCCTTGGCGAACAGCTGCCGCAGCGGATCCATGATGCCGATATAGGTGGCCGGGCTGGAACGCCGGGACGCATGGATTGCCGACTGGTTCACCGCGATCGCGTCCGGGTGCGCGGCCAGAAACGCGCCGGAGACCAGCGTGCTCTTACCCGAGCCCGCGACACCGGTGATCGCGGTGAGCACACCGGTCGGGAACCGCGCGGTGACGTTCTTCAAGTTGTGCAACGCGACATCGGTGACACTCAACCATCCTGTCGGCGGGCGAGTCTCGTCCTTGACCGGTTGCACCCGGCGCAGCCGCTCACCGGTCAACGTGCCCGAGGCACGCAGCTTTTTGACCGTGCCCTGGAACATGACCTGTCCGCCGTGCCCGCCCGCACCGGGGCCCATGTCCACCACATGGTCGGCGACCGCGATGACGTCGGGGGAGTGCTCGACCACCAGCACGGTATTGCCCTTGTCGCGCAACTGGACCAGCAGGTTGTTCAACCGGCCCACGTCGCGCGGGTGCATGCCGACGCTCGGCTCGTCGAAAATGTAGGTCATGCCGGTGAGACTGGAGCCGAGGTGCCGAACGACTTTGAGCCGTTGCGCCTCACCACCGGACAGCGACGACGTCTCCCGATCCAGCGACAGGTAGCCCAGGCCCACCTCCTCGATCCGGCGCAGCCGGGCAATCGCGGCCTCGGCGATCGGCCGGGCGATCGGATCACCGATGGCGCCGAGCACCTCGATCAGATCCGTCACCTCGAACCTGCCGTAGTCGGCGATGCCGAGCCCGTCGATCCGGCTGGCCAACGCCGCCGCGTTGAGCCGCGCACCGCCGCAGGCCGGGCAGACCTCCTCGGTGACCACTTCACGTGCCGCCGCCCGATTCTTGTCCGAGAGCGCGTCGAGATCGCGCTTGATGTAGAGGCGATCGAACCGTTCGAGCAGACCCTCGTAGGCGTTGTTGCCCATACTTCCGGTCCTGTTCGGCCGTGGTACCCGAAAACCGTTGCCGCGCAGAAACAGTTGCCACTCTTCGGCGGTGAAGTCGCGCAACGGCTTGTCCGGATCGAAAAGCCCCGACTCGGCGTACAACTGCCACTGAAAGGTGCCGATGGCGAACGGCCGGAAGGTGATCGCTCCTTCGTTGAGCGACTTGTCGGTGTCGAGCAGCTTGTCCAGGTCCGGCCGCACCACGTGGCCCAGCCCGCCGCATTCCTGGCACATGCCGAGCGGGTCGTTGAACGAATAGCTGGTCGCCTCACCGGCACTCGGCTCGCTGTGCCGGGAGAACAACACCCGGATGATCGACTGGATGTCGGTCATGGTGCCGACGGTGGAGCGGGAGTTGCCGCCGATCGGCCGCTGGTCGACCACCACTGCGGGGGCGAGATTGTCGATCGCGTCGGCCTCCGGGCGCTCGTACTTCGGTAGCCGGTTGCGGATGAACCAGGTGTAGGTCTCGTTGAGCTGGCGCTGCGACTCGACCGCGACGGTGCCGAACACGATCGACGATTTGCCGGACCCGGACACGCCGGTGAAGACCACGATCTTGCTCTTCGGGATCTCCAGGGAGACGTTGCGCAGGTTGTTCTCGCGGGCTCCGACGATCTGGATGGTGTCTCGCTCTGCATTCACAACGCCACGGTAGGTGGCAATGAGGTCAGGATCGGTCCTCATTGCCCGCCATACTGAAACAGTGACCGAGACCGCCGCGCGACTGTTGCAATTGCTGTCTCTTTTGCAGACCCGCCGGGAATGGCCGGGCCCTGAGCTGGCCGAACGCCTCGGCGTCACCGTGCGCACGGTGCGCCGCGATATCGAGCGGCTGCGTGAACTGGAGTATCCGGTGCACGCCAGCCTCGGTGCGGTCGGCGGATATCGCCTGGAAGCGGGGACCGCCTTGCCGCCGCTGTTGCTCGACGACGAGGAGGCGGTGGCGATCACCCTTGGCCTGCGCAGCGCCGCGCAAGGCTCGGTCGCCGGCATCGAGGAGTCGGCGGCGCGGGCCCTGGTGAAACTCCAGCAAGTGCTGCCGTCCCGGCTGCGCGGCCGGGTGGACGCCATCGACTCGACGACGGTCTCGCTGGGTGGCCCGGCCACCGGGCCGCGCGTCGACCCGCAGACCTTGGTCGTCCTGGCCGCCGCGGCCCGCGACGGCGAGCGGATCCGCTTCCGCTATCGGGACAAGGGTGACGCGGAGACCAAGCGATTCGCCGAGCCGCACAGCCTCGTCTCCGCGGGGCGCCGCTGGTACCTGGTCGCCTGGGACGTCGACCGGGCCGATTGGCGGACCTTCCGTGTCGATCGGATCGAGGCCCCCTTTCCGACCGGAGTGCGGTGCGCACCAAGGGAATTACCCGCCGCCGATGCCGCGGCCTTCGTCACCGCTCAGCTCGCCCACTCCCGGCCGGCGCGCCGCGTGGTCATCCTGGTGCACGCCTCGGCCGAGCGATTAGCCGAGATTTTCCGCGTGCGACCCGAGGAGGTCGAGCCGATCGACGATCGCAGCTGCCTGATCCGCACCAGCGCCGACTCGCTGGAGTGGACCGCCCTGCGGATCGCCCACCTCGGCGTGGAGTTCGAGGTGCGGGAACCGCCGGAGATGCAGACCATGCTGCGCGATCTCGGCGCCAAACTCCTTCGGGCGGCAGGAGATCCGCAGGACGACGAGCCGAGATGACGCCCGCTGGTTGCCCGGGCCGGCCGCAAACTGAAAGGCGACCGGTACCCCTGTTTTCAATACCCGTATACAACCGGGCGTGCGTTGCTATCGTTCCGCCATGTCGAACACGGCGGGCGAGCGTTTGGATGCCGAGGCGCCCGTGGAAGATCGGCCCTCCTTGCTGGAGGTCGATGATGAGGAGAAGCCCGCCCGGGTACTGACCGGCTGGGCCGAGCGGATAGTCGCGGTGACGTCGTTCGTTGTCGCGATGCTGGTGGTGTGGCAGGTATTTCGGCCGTTGCCCCAGGGCAGCCAGTACTACCTGGTGGTGTTTCTGGCGGCAACCTTGCCGATGGTGTTCCTGGCGTACCGGTCCGGCGTGCGGGTGCTCGATCGAGCCGACGGACCCGGCGTCTTCGATTGGTTACTCGCCGTCGTCGCCGTGGTGGTGTGCCTGTATCCGGTGCTGCCGTTCACGATCGGCTCCGGCGGTGGCGGATACAACGCCTTCCTGGATCGGCAAGGACTGCTCGATCCGGTCGACGTCGGCATGGGCGCGGTGCTGCTGATCCTCGTGCTGGAGGCGTGCCGACGCACCACCGGCTGGGTGCTCGTCGCGGTCTGCCTGGTGTTCGTGGCCTACGGGTATTACGGCGGGTTCCTGCCGCAGGACTGGACGATCGCGCACGCGGGCTTGGACTTCGGGCAGATCGTCGACGCGCTGTTCAACTCGGGCAGCGGGTTCTACGGCACGCCACTGGATGTCGCGGCCACCTATATCGTGCTGTTCACGCTGTACGGGGCCGTCCTCGAATTCTCCGGTGCGGCACAGTTTTTCGTAGACCTCTCGGTGGCCGCGTTCCGGCGCTCGCGCGGCGCGGCCGGACGGACCGCCGTCGCGTCGGGCTTCCTGCTCGGCACGGTGTCGGGCTCCGGAACCGCGACGGCCGTGACGGTCGGCGCGGTCACCTGGCCGATACTCAAGCGGGCAGGCTATCCACCGGAGCAGGCGGGCGGCATGCTCGCGGCCGCCGGTGTCGGCGCGATCCTTTCGCCGCCGACCCTGGGGGTCGCGGCGTTCATCGTCGCGGAGTACCTGGAGGTCTCCTACGTCACGGTGCTCGGCTGGGCCTTGATCCCGACGGTTCTCTACTATCTCGGCATCCTGCTGGCCGTGGAGATCGACGCGCGCCGGTTGGGCACCAAACCGGTGGAGACGGACGGTGTTTCGGCCTGGCGGTTGCTGCTGCGCTTCGGTTACCACTTCCTGTCGCTCATCGCGATCGTCGTGCTGCTGCTGATCGACGTGAGCGCCACCCGCGCCGTCGTCTACGCGACGGTGCTGGCTTTCGTACTCTCCTTCCTCGACCCGCGTACCCGCGCCAATGCGCGCTCGCCGCGGCGGGTGTTCTACGCGATCGGCAGCGGTGTGCGCGCCGCGCTGCCGGTGGTCGCGGTGTGTGCCTCGGCGGGCGTGATCACCGCGATGACGACCAAGACGGGTCTCGGCGCGCAGCTGGCCGCCCTGCTGGTCCGGGCGGCGCGAGCGTTGTCCGACAACCACACCGTGGTGCTGGCCTGCACCGTCGTGCTCGCCGCGATCGCGCTCGCACTGCTCGGCCTCGCGGTGCCGGTGACCGCGTCGTTCATCATCGGCTGGGCGATCATCGGACCTGCGCTGCTCGCGCTCGACGTGTCACCCCCGGCGGCCGCCATGTTCGTCTTCTACTACTCGGTGTTGTCGGAGGTGACGCCGCCGACGGCGCTGGCCGCGGTGGGCGCGGCCGCGGT
>NZ_BJXA01000074.1 GCF_007990755.1 Nocardia ninae NBRC 108245
CTCGGCGGCCACGGCGGCCGGACCGCTCGTTGTCCACCTTCTGCACCAGATCCTGCACGGTCAGCGGGGCGGCGCCCGGGTCTGCCGTTGCGTCGGTATGACGGGATCGCCGGGACGACCGGCCACCGTCTCGCTCGGTGTTGTCCTCCGTGGGATAGCGCTCCCACGGGGCGCGATCTCCGGGCCGTGGCGAACGCCCGTGCCGATCGTCACCCACCAACGAACCTCGCTTTTCGTCTACGTCGCCGCCTCGGGCCGTACTCGACCGGCATGACCGATTCCGCAATGATAACGATTCCGCCACGGCGGGCCACTCGAGTACGAAATCGAATTGGCCACAGTGTCGTTTGGATACCCGATTCGCCGTCGCTTCGCCTGGGTGTCAGCCCTGCCGATGTCGCTCGGTTCTCAGCCGCCGCTGTGCATTACGTCGGCGCCGTGCGGGACCGCCGGGTCCTGTGGGTCGTCGAGCCAACCGTGCGGCAGCGCGACTTTGCCTGGGGAGCCTTGTCTTCCGCGCGGACCCTCAGCGTCCCTGGGGAACGGAGCCGTCGGATCGAGCTGTCCGACAAGGTCTTCCAGCTCTACGAGGCTGGATACCGTCGCGAACGAGCGGCGCAGCTCGGCGCCGACCGGGAAGCCCATCAGATACCAGGCCATGTGCTTGCGCAGGTCGCGCATGGCCTTGTCCTCGCCGACGTGCTCGGACAGCAGGGCGCCGTGCCGGTACAGCACCTCACCGACCCGGCCGAGGTTCGGGGGTTCGGGCAGCTCCTCGCCGCGCAGTGCGGCCTGGAGCTCGGCGAACAGCCACGGGCGGCCGAGGCAGCCACGACCGACCACGACACCGTCGCAGCCGGTTTCGGCCATCATCCGGACCGCGTCGGCGGCGGAGAAGATATCGCCGTTGCCGAGCACCGGAATGGTGGTGACGGCCTCCTTGAGCCGGGCGATGGCGGTCCAGTCGGCCTGCCCGGAGTAACGCTGGGCGGCCGTCCTGGCGTGCAGCGCAACCGCTTGCGCGCCTTCGGCTTCCGCGATGCGTCCCGCGTCGAGGTAGGTCAGGTGTTCGTCGTCGATGCCGATCCGGAACTTCACCGTCACCGGGACGCCCGCCGGTTCGGCGGCCGCCACCATGGCGTGCACGATCCGGCTGAACAGCGCCCGCTTGTACGGCAGCGCGGCGCCGCCGCCGAGCCGGGTGACCTTGGGCACCGGGCAGCCGAAGTTCATGTCGATGTGATCGGCCCAGCCCTCACCGACGATGATCCGCACCGCCTCGGCGAGCGTGGCCGGGTCGACGCCGTAGAGCTGCATCGACCGCGGCGACTCGTCGGCGTCGAACGACATCATCTCCAGGGTCTTCTCATTGCGCTCGACCACCGCCCGCGCCGTGATCATCTCGCAGACATAGATCGAGCTCGGGCTACCGAATTCGCGGCACAGCTTGCGAAACGCCAGATTCGTGATGCCCGCCATCGGCGCGAGCACCACCGCCGGATCGACCGGATACGGCCCGATCCGCAGCGCGCTCGGCACTCCGGTAGTCATCGTCACGCCGTCCAGTCTCTCATTGACCGCGTCGGAGCTGCCGCTTCCCCTCGCCGGAGTGGTGTCAAATTGCAACCATTGCCGGTATGGTGGAGGCATGACCACCAAGCCGACCACACCTGTGACCCTTCGCCTGCCGAATGACGTGCACGCGCGCGTGGCCGCGTTGGCGGAGGCTGCTCACATCAGCCTGAACGCGGCGCTGGTTCAGGCCGCAGAGCTGTGGGCCACCGAGCGTGCGCACGGGCAGATTGTCGCGTACGCGGTGGATGACGTGATGACCCGGCGTAGTGAGCTGCTGGCGCGGTTGCGGGACGCATGATCTACCTGACCACCGAAGATGTGATCAGAATCAACGGACTGCAGCTGGGCGGGAGTCCTGCTGTGCGCGATGTCGGCCTGGTCGCCTCTGCGGTGGCGCGCCCCGCGACGGTCGCATTCGGTGTCGAGGCGTATCCGGCAGTCGATCACAAGGCGGCAGCGCTGTTGCACTCGATCGTATGCAACCACCCGTTTGTGGATGGCAACAAGCGAACTGGCTGGGTGGCGTGCGAAGCATTTCTCCTCGCGAACGGATACCGCACTTCGCTGTCCGACGATGATGCTTTCGACCTGGTGATCAGAACTGCTACGACATGCTCGGACATCGAAGTCGGTGACATCGCAGCAGCTCTGCATGTGCGCTGAGGCCAGTCGATCAACCCAGTGCAGGTAGGCGCGCGGCCAGATCCGCGAGCTGCCACGGTCCGTCGGTTTCGATGGTTCCGGTGGCGGTCCAGCCGGTGAGGGCGGAGATGGCGCCGCCCTGGACGGCGAAGACCTGGCCGGTGATGGGGCATTTCTCCTGGGCGAGGTAGGCGACGACGGGGGCGATGTTCTCGGGGGCGAAGGCATCGAATTCGCCGGCGGGGACCTCTGCGGCGAACATAGCGCCCATGCCGGGGGTGGCGAGGGTGAGGCGGGTGCGGGCGACGGGGGCGATGGCGTTGACGCGCACGCCGTATCGCTCCAGTTCCAGCGCGGCGACCTGGGTGAGTGCGGCGATGCCCGCCTTGGCGGCACCGTAGTTGGCTTGCCCGGGGTTCGGCAGGAAGGTGCCCGAGGCGGAGGCGGTGTTGATCACCGATGCGGCGACCGGCTGTCCCGCTTTCGACTGCGCTTTCCAGTACGCGGCGGCATGGTGCAGTACCGCGAAGTGGCCCTTGAGGTGTACCGCGATCACCGCATCCCACTGCGCCTCGTCCATCGCGGCGATGAACGCGTCGCGCAGGATGCCCGCGTTGTTCACCAGGATGTCCAGTCCACCGAAGGCGGTGATCGACTGCTCGACAAGGGCTTTCGCGCCCGCCCAGTCGGCGATGTTCGCGGTGTCGGCGATCGCGCGCCCGCCCGCCGCGGTGATCTCGTCGACCACCTGCTGAGCCGGTCCGGCGTCGGCGCCGACGCCTTCGTTGTTCCCGCCGAGGTCGTTGACCACGACGGCCGCTCCTTCGGCGGCCAGCAGCAGCGCGTGTGCGCGGCCGATGCCGCGGCCTGCGCCGGTGACAATCGCGACGCGTCCGTCCAGCGAACCCATGTCGTTCCTTTCGAGGTGCGTGAGCGCGGTCAGGCCAGCAGACCGGCGAGGTTGGTGAGGGAGGCGTCGAGTTCCTTGGTGCTGGCGCGTTCGATCGCGCCGCCGATGGCGCCGACCATCATCTGGCTGACGAACTCCGCGTCGATGCCGACCTCGGAAGCGTTGTCGCCCTTGGCCGCAACGGTGAGCGTGAAGGTGATCCGCGCGCCCGCCAGTCCGGTACCGGAGAACTTCGTCGAGTTCGGCGCGTCGTAGTCGTCCACGGTGAAGGTGATGGTGTTCGCCATCCCCATGATGGTGAGCACCTCGGTCATGGTGGCCCCGGTGGACAGCTGGGCGGGCGGCGGCTCCTTCCACTTGGTGTGCACCGTCAGCCATTCCGCGAAGCGGTTCGGGTCGGACAGCACTGCCCACACCTTCTCCTGGGCGGCCGGTAACTCCTTGGAAACCTTGGCTTGCGCCATGGGTGTTCTCCTCACTTCGGTAAAGCGATTGGCGTAGTGCCGAATTCAGCGATCGGCCGGCCGGTACGCGGTGACGATCGCCGCGCCGCCCAGCCCGATGTTGTGGGCCAGCGCGACTTTCGCGTCGCCGACCTGGCGGGCCTGGGCCTCGCCGCGCAATTGCCAAGTCAGCTCGGCACACTGGGCCAGACCGGTGGCGCCGAGCGGATGCCCCTTGGAGATCAGGCCGCCGGACGGGTTGACCACCCACCGCCCGCCGTAGGTGGTGTCCCCGGCGTCGATCAGCTGGTGTCCCTCGCCGGTACCGCACAGGCCGAGCGCCTCGTAGGTGAGCAGTTCGTTGGGGGAGAAGCAGTCGTGCAGCTCGATCACATCGAGGTCGGCGGGGCCGATGCCGGCCTGCTCGTACACCTTTCGCGCGGCCGCGGCGCTCATGTCGACACCGACGAGCGAGCGCGCCGTCTTGGTGGCGAAGGTGGATTCTAGGTCGGTCACCATGGCTTGGCCGACGATCTCCACGGCTCGGTCACCGAGACCGTGCTCGTCCACGAAGCGTTCGCCGGCCAGCACCGCCGCGCCGGAACCGTCGGAGGTCGGCGAGCATTGCAACCGGGTCAGGCCGAGCGGCTCGTAAACCATTTTGGCACTGGTGATCTCGTCGAGTAAGTACACGTCCTGGAACTGCGCGTACGGATTGTCGGCCGAATGCCGGTGGTTCTTCTCCGCGATCTTGGCGAAATGCGCTGGGGTGGAGCCGTATTGCTCCATGTGCTCGACGCCTGCCGCGCCGAACATCCAGGGCGCCACCGGCATCGCGAAGTCCCGCAGCTGGGCCAAGGCCTCGATATGGCGCAGCAGCGGCTGCTCGCGATCGGTGTACCCGGCCTCCAGCGAACCCGATTGCATCTTCTCGAAGCCGAGCGCCAAAGCGCAGTCGGCGAGCCCGCCGCGAATCGCCCTGGCGGCCAGGTACAGCGCCGACGACCCGGTGGAGCAGTTGTTGTTCACGTTGACCACCGGCAGACCGGTCAGCCCGAGCTCGTAGACGGCGCGCTGGCCGCTGGTCGAATCGCCGTACACATAGCCGACATACGCCTCCTGCACCTGCTCGTAGCGGATGCCCGCGTCCGCGAGTGCCTTGCCGCCGGATTCCTTCGCCATGGCCGGGTAGTCCCAGCCTTCGCGGCGGCCCGGCTTCTCGAACTTCGTCATGCCGACACCGATCACGAAAACTCTGTTGGTCATGTTGTTTCCTTGTCGATTGCGGGCTCGAACTCCGCGAGCCCGTCCTGGATGACGAATCGGTCGCTGTCCGATGAGGTTTCGAAGGCGTAGCGGTCCCGCCCGTCCCGGTGGCCGGCCGCCCACGTCGCGGTGGTGATGGTCTGTCCCGGGAATGCGGGGGAACTCAGCCGCACGGCAAGCCTTTTCAGCCGGGTCGGGTCGTCCGGGCTGATCCGGGTGATCAGCGCGTGCGAGACGAACGCGATCGTGCACAGGCCGTGGATGATGATCCCGGGCAGCCCCATCGCCTTGGCGAACTCGTCGACGAGGTGGATCGGCATCGGATCGCCTGCGGCCCGGGCGTATCGGAAGGTCTGATCCGCGTCGAAGGTCTGGTCGGTGACGAAATCCGGCTCGCGGTCCCGCAGGTTCTCCTCGAAGGAGTGCGCCGGGCTCGGCTCGCCGCGGGCGCCGTCGAATCGGCCACCGCGGAAGAATCCGACGAAGTACTGCTCGTTGACGAGGTCGCCGCCGCGCACGCTGTAGGTCTCGATGTGTGAGGTGACGACCACGCCCGAGGATTTGCCCTCGATCCCGACCGGCCGCGCGCGCACCTCCAGCAGCTCGCCGGGCTCGATCGGCCGGTGGAACCGGAAGTCGTGCTTGCCGTGCAGGATCCGCAGCATCAGATCGTCGGGCACCACCGACATCGCCGCGTCGGCCATCATCACGGTGATCGGCACCACGGCGAAAACCGGTGGCGCGTATACCCCGTCGAGATGTTGCCGGATCGGATCGTTGGTCGCTGCGGCGTAGGCGATCGTGCGCGCCCGATCCACCTCGAACCGGTCCCGCGCACCCCAGCTGCCCAGCCGGTCCAGGTTGAAGGTCGTCCCGTCCGGCACCGCCGCCGGTGTGCCGCGCGAGTTCCCGCGCTCCGGCATGCAGACGAGCGCCGCGCCCTGTGTCTCGTCCGGCCGCTCGGCCGTCGCGTCGTTGCCCATAACTCAACGCTAGGAATCGGCTTCGCCGCTCGGGATGACCGCGCGGCGCACGTTCGGTGACCGCCGCGCTCACCGCATCCGGCCTGGTAGGTTCGCCTCGACCAGGGACGCAGGAGGTAGTGGTGACGGCGAGGACGGTGCCGATCGACTTCGTGCGCTCCGCCGTCGCCACCGCCGAGCGCGAAGGTGTCGACATCGGCCAGCTGCTCGGCAGCGTCGGGGTCGCCCCCGAGCTGCTCGCCCAGGATCGCGCGCGGGTGACGGTCGAGCAGATGGCCGCGACCATGCGTCAACTGTGGCGGATCACCGACGACGAACTGTTCGGCCTCGGTCCGGCGCCGGTACCGCGCGGGTCGACCCGGCTGGTCGGCTTCGGCCTGGTCGGCTGCCCCGATCTCGGTGCGGCGATCGCGCGGTTCGGCGAATACCAGCGACTGCTGCCCGGATTGCCGCCGATGGTGGTGACCACGGCCGGCGGGCGCACCCGGTGCACGCTCGATACCAGCGTGCTCGCCGCGGCCGAAGAGCTGCTCACCGTGTTCCTGCTCGCGGCGATCCACCGGATGATCTCCTGGGGCATCGGCCGCCGGGTTCCCTTGCGCCAGGTCGAGTTTCCTTATCCGCGGCCACGCAATGTCGCCGACTACGACCTCGTCTTCGGCGCGCCGCTCGTCTTCGAGGCCGCCACCGCGGCGATCACCTTCGACAGCGAACTACTCGCCGCCCCGCTCACCAAGACTGAGGAAGACCTCATCGACTGGGCCCGCAACGCCCCGATAGACGTGCTGTCCCGGCGCGACTACGGGACCTCGCTCGCCGAGCAGGTGCGCAAGATCCTCGCGCGCGGCCTGCACGGCGGTCGGGCAACGGCAGCCGGCCGGGCGGGTGAACACTGGCCTACCGCGGACGAGGTGGCCAAGCGGCTCGCCATGAGCCCACAGACGGTGCGCCGCAAGCTCGGCGAGGAGGGCACCTCGATCACCCAGATCCGCGAGGACATCCTGCGGGACGCCGCGGTGGCCAGCCTGGTGCGCGGCGACGAGACGGTGGAGGCGCTGTCGGCCCGGCTCGGCTTCTCCGAACCCAGCGCGTTCCGGCGCGCGTTCCGGCGCTGGACCGGGAGCCCGCCCGGTTCCTACCGAGGTGCAGCGTCGGCGGAGAGCTGAATCCAGCCGCGGGAGGCATTGCCGTGCGAGCGATCGGGTGCCACGGCGGGCGAAGTGGAGGTCGGCGGGTCACGGTGAGCGAACTCCTTCGGCCCGGACGCCGAATTCGGCTCGGGGCAGCAACTTCTCACTCTCCGCGCAAACGACGGTGATACTTCTCCCTGATCTCCGGATCGGGCTGGGCGTAAGCCGTTGTCGCCCCGGTGATTCGCGCGACGACGAGCTGCGCCCGATACGGCAGCAACTGCGCGGACTTGATGATCGCGGCCAGCCTGCGCGGCACCGTGACCAACGGCTTGCCCTCGAGCACCGTCCGCACGATCGCCTGCGCGACATCCTCGGGATCCACGGTCGTCATCGGCTCGATCCACCCCGGCATGTTCGCACCGGCGGACAGCTCGGTGCGCACGATGCCCGGCAGCACCGCCGAGACCTGCACGCCGTGCTCCTTCAGTTCCAGATGCAGCGCGGAAGTGAAGCCGACCACCGCGTGCTTGGTCGCACAGTAGGTGGCCAGCCCCGGAAAGCCTTGCGTCCCAGCCAGTGACGCGATGTTGATGAGGTGCCCGCTGCCGCGCGCCAGGAACCGCTGGGTGGCCAGCCGCGACCCGTGGATCACCGCGCGCAGGTTGATGTCGACGATCCGGTCGGTCATCGCCTCGTCCTCGTCCGCGAACAGTCCGGTCGGCATGATGCCCGCGTTGTTGACCAGTACGTCCAGCGGACCGAGCTCCTTTTCGAGGGTGTCCAGGAACGCGGCGAACGATGCGCGGTCGGTCACGTTCAGCGGCAGGCCGATGATCCTGGCCGCCGGGTCGGCGCCGAGCTCCACCGCGGTCTTGTCGACCAGCTCCACATCGATGTCGCCGATCGCGACCGCGGCGCCCGCCCCGAGAAACGCCTCGGCGGTGGCTCGGCCGATCCCGCGCGCTCCGCCGGTGATCGCGACGACCTTGCCGCTGAGCGGAGCGTCGCCATTCGGTGCACTGGTCATGTTCTCGGCCTCCCTGTGGCCCGTGGGGTTCGGCAGGGGCGGCCTGGCCCGTCGATCCCAGCCACCTCGGCGCTGTATCCAGTGTCGACGCTCGGCGAAGGATAGATTGCGGATTCGGCAATCACGATGCGGCGGAGAAATATCGGCCGCTCAGAGCCCGCGCGCGATGATCTCCTTCATGATCTCGTTGGTGCCGCCGTAGATCTTCTGGATCCGCGAATCGGTGAAGATCCGCGCGATCGGATACTCGGCCATGTAGCCGTAGCCGCCGAACAGCTGCAGACAGCGGTCGGCCAGGATGTTCTGCTGCTCGGACAGCCACAGCTTGGCCTTGGCCGCGGTCGGGATGTCCAAATCGCCGGCGACGTGCTTCTCGATGCAGTCGTCGAGGAAGCTCCAGCCGACGGTGACCGCCGTATCGCATTCGGCCAGCGTGAATTTGGTGTTCTGGAACGCGAAGATCGGCTTGCCGAAGGCGCTGCGTTCCTTGGTGTACTCCAGGGTCAGCTCGACCGTCTTCTCCATCGTCGCCATCGCGGTGACGGCGATGATCAGCCGCTCCTGCGCGAGTTGCTGCATCAGCTGGATGAAGCCCATGTTCTCGGCCTCGCCGATGAGGTTCGCGCGCGGCACCCGTACCTCGTCGAAGAACAGCTCGCAGGTGTCCTGCCCGTGCTGGCCGATCTTGTGCAGATTGCGCCCGCGTCGGAAACCTTCCCGGCTCGTCTCCACTGCGATCAGCGACAGACCGCCCGCGCCGCCCGCCTCGTTGGTCTTGGCGACCACCAGCACCAGGTCGGCCAGGAAACCGTTGGAGATGAACGTCTTCGCGCCGTTGACGACGTACTCCTCGCCCTGCACGGTCGCGGTGGTGCGGATCGCCTGCAGGTCCGATCCGGTGCCGGGCTCGGTCATCGCGATCGCCGCGACGATCTCCCCGGAGGCCAGCTTCGGCAGCCAGGTCTTCTTCTGCTCGTCGGTGCCGTAGCCGGCGATGTAGTGCGCGATGATCGTGCTGTGCACCGGTCCGCCGAAGCTGGGGGCCAGCGCGCGCACCTGCTCGATGGCGATGACCGCGTCGTAGCGGAAGTCGCCGCCCCCGCCGCCGTACTCCTCCGGGATGCTGGGGCACAGCAGGCCGAGCTCGCCCGCGCGCAACCACACCTCGCGATCGATGTGTTGCTGCTGGGCCCACCGCTCCTCGTGCGGCGCGCACTCCTTGCCGAAGAAATCGCGCGACAGTTCGGCCAGCGCGTCCATCTCCGCATCCATCCACCGTGAGCGGTGCCTTGCCATGTTCGCCCGTCCCTTCGCGCATCCGACGCCGTCGTCGTGTCCTCACGGTAGAAACCGCCGGAGCGCACGGGTAGGACCGAACCGCCCGAATCCGATGACCGCAGCGCTCTCGTACGGGCGACGGGATAATCACCGATTCGGCGCTTCGACTAGCGGCCCATCAATGGCGTGACGAATGGGTTCGAGTCGAATACAACCTGCGGTCGGCGAACGACGCGACCGAGTTCGAAAATTTCTGGTTCCACCTGGAAGATGGCCGATTCCGGTGGAATCGACGCCGCGCCCTGCGCGGTAAACAGCGACGGCGGCGATGTTTGAAGGTTTATTGCGTCGAAGCGATCTTCGACGCAATAAACCTCAAAACTCGGTAATTGCTGAGGGCGAGGTAGCCGAACATACGCGAGCCGCCGCCCGGACAGTCCGGGCGGCGGCTCGAGGTCTATCGGAAGCGAGCTCAGCTCGCGGTGCTGCTCGCCATCTGGCGTTCGGCCTTGGCGGCCTCGCGGGCGAGCATGCGGTCGCGCTGCTCCTCGAACTTCACCACGTCCTTGCCGAGCTTGTCGAGGTACGCGGCGAGCCGCTCGCGGCAGGCCTCACCGCGACCGGTGAAGTCGGTGCGGTCGAAGATGTTCCACTTCTTGAGCACCGGCTGCACCACCTCTTCCATGTGCTGGCGCAGGTCGTAGATGCCGTGCTTGGCCATCAGTACGCCGTTGCGGCGGAAGTTGGGCATACCGGCGCCGGGCATCTGGAAGTTCTCCAGGATCAGCGTGATGGCCTCGATCGTCTGGTCCGGGGCCAGGTCGAGCGCGGCGCCGCACATGTTGCGGTAGAAGATCATGTGCAGGTTCTCGTCCGCGGCGACGCGCTGGAGCATGCGGTCGGCGATCGGGTCGTCACACACCTTGCCGGTGTTGCGGTGGCTCACTCGGGTGGCCAGCTCCTGGAACGTCACGTACGCGACGGAGTGCAGGAAGCCCGCGTCGGCCTCGGTCGGCGACGCGAAACCGTTGGTCATGTGGATCATCCGCGCCTCTTCGAGGGCGACCGGGTCGACGCCGCGGGTGACCACCAGGTAGTCCCGCATCACGATGCCGTGCCGGTTTTCCTCGGCGGTCCAACGGCCGACCCAGGTGCCCCACGCGCCGTCCTGCGAGAAGTTCTCGGCGATCTCGCGGTGGTAGGAGGGGAGGTTGTCCTCGGTGAGCAGGTTGGTGATCATGGCGGCTTTCGCGACCTCGCCCAACCGGGACTGTTCAGGATCCCAGTCGATGCCCCCGAGTGCGGCGAAATTGCGGCCTTCATCCCACGGGACGTAGTCGTGCGGATGCCATTCCTTTGCCAAGGAGAAGTGCCGGTTGACGTTTTCTGCGGCAACCGGCTCCAACTCCGTAAGAAGCTCGAGTTGAGTCAGATCCCTTGCCATGTATGAACCCTTCAGTCTGTGCGTCCGGTCGTGCAGGTCATCCCCCCAAGGTAGACCGATGCCGTGCGGCCATACCTTACGGCACCGTAGGTGTGATGCGAAACGCATCCGAATGCCTGTTGATGCCCCGTGATACACGTCATACGCCCTCGTTGGCGTTCGGCGACCACTGTCGAGTGTATGGCTTCGGCCCGCAGCGAGGGGATTATCGCCACGGGCCGAGGAGTGTTAGCGCAGCGTGCTGTACTGCACACGCGCGGGTAGATCGTTATAGTTCGCCCCGGTCAGCGTTTCCCGCCGAACAGACCACCGAGTACGTTTCCAAGTGCGCCACCGGCGTTCTTGGCCAGCGCCTCGCCGATCGCGCCGCCGATGCCACCGCTTTTGCTACTGCCGCCGAGCAGACCGCCGAGCAAGTCACCGATCCCGCCGTTGCCGGCCTGCGGCTGGGTCTGCGGCGCGGCGTTTCCGCCGCCGCCGGTCAGCTGCTTGGCCAGGTAGGCGAGCACGATCGGCGCGAGGATGGGCATCAGCTTGGCGATCAGGTCGTTGCCGCCGGTGCCCTCGGTGGCGCCGAGCGCGCTGATCACCGTGTTCTTCTCATCGCCGAAGACGTTCTCGACGATCTTCGAGCCGTCCGCGACGTCGACCTGGTCGATGTCCACCTGGCCCGCGCCCTCGACCAGACCACCGTGGTTGTCCAGTGCGCCGACCAGCGAGGCCGCGCCTTCGGGCTGGGTCGCGTTCGCCTGCAGGCCGCCGAGCAGCGTGGGCAGCGCCGCCTGGACCGCGGTGGTGGCGGTGTTCTCGTCTACGCCGAGCTTCGCGGCGATCTGGGCGATGGGTACCTGAGCGAGCAAATCATCGAAGGAAGTCATCAGCTCCGCCTTGTCGAGGGAAGACCAGGATTGCCCCTGTCGCGCTCACAGTAGGGGAATGCTCAGAGGGAGTGCGGTCTTTCCGATCCCGCGCGCCGGGGGCGCGATGACGGCCGCTGGGAAACGAGAGCGGGCGCCCGGTAGAACCGGGCGCCCGATGAGTGCCCCCAGTAGGGCTCGAACCTACGACCTGCGGATTAAAAGTCCGTAGCTCTACCAACTGAGCTATAGGGGCGCGGTGGGCCAGTGTAGTAGGCGCTGCCGCGATGGCCCAAATGGGGGAGCGGGCGCGTCGCGGGTTCGCCGCTGCCGCGGTGCGCGGGGGTCGGCGGGTGATGGCAATCCGGCGCCGAGACTTGTTGTGGCGCCTGGTAACGCGGGGCGTCTGGCGCACGATCTTGTCGGTAAACATTTGGTACCCAACTTTGTTCATCGCGCCGATAATTGGCTACCATCCAATCATGTTGGCTAGCAATGTCTTTGGATTTGCGGGGGGTGAGGGGTCTGAGCTCGGGTGCGTGCGCCGGTGGGGTGAGCGGGC
Source organism: Nocardia ninae NBRC 108245 (assembly GCF_007990755.1). Lineage (GTDB taxonomy): Bacteria > Actinomycetota > Actinomycetes > Mycobacteriales > Mycobacteriaceae > Nocardia > Nocardia ninae. The sequence continues at coordinate 12,121 of NZ_BJXA01000074.1, forward strand.
AGGCGCGCGGCCGAGGATCGGCGGGCCGGTCGGCCGGTCTCCTCGGGTGAACGTTGCTGCGACGCTGTCGAATTGGGGGAACGGGTATGCGCCGAAACTTGGTTGCGAGATGTTTGCTGTAACAGTAAACCGACCCGGTCAGTTACCTGACTCGTCGGTTTGCCGCGTGTCGGATGGAGTTTCCGGGTACGGTGACGACTTGATGAATTCCGAAAGAATCGCCGACTGGTCCGGTGATTCGGAATTCGGCTTATCGTTGATGTGCCCGAACTTGTCGCGACCGGTCCGGCCGATCGCGGCTTCCCTGAACACAACGCCGCAGGAGGCAGATCCGAGACAAAGGAATACCCGGGTGCGCACCCCCTGCGGTGCACCCGGGCAGGAAAACTATACCAGCTGGTGTGTTTCAGGTTTTTCGCAAGTTTTCGTACCGAAAGTTTGAAACTGGGCGAAAACCCGGTTTGAAGTATTGATAAAACTCATAACTTCGCGCCAAGGGCCCGTTCCTTTGGGGGTGGCTGTTTGGCGGCGAGTAGGCTTCGGAGGCGTTTCGAGCATGGCACGGCAGCAAGAGCGGGCCCGCCGGACACGTGCGGCGATTATCAGGTCCGCCGCCGTTGAGTTCGGGAAGAGCGGCTATGCCGCTGCATCGCTCAACCGCATATTGGAAGGGTCGCGTGCCACCAAGGGCGCCATGTACTTCCATTTCGATTCCAAGGAAGATCTCGCGCGCGCCGTACTGGAGACGGCGGTCGAACGCTATCGCGCATCGGCCGAGCGTTGGCTCGGCCGAACGGATCTCGGACCACTGGACATCATGCACGGCATGGTCGACGAGATGGCACTACGGCTCGAACACGACATCATCGTGCAAGCCGAATACCGGTTGATCATCGAACCGGACTTCTATCGAGACGTGCAAAGCGGTGGCGGACGGATCCTCGGGCGCGCCACCCGCGCGCTCACCGTCCGCGCCATCGATCAGGGACAGCTGCGCGCTGACGCGGACGCCGACCGATTCACCCGCACGCTGACCGCAGCCCTGGCCGGCCAGCGATACCTGGTCGACGCGCAAGGCACCGGCATCGACCTGCGCGCTCGCTTCGAGGAAGCGCTCGAGGTCGTCGTCGAGTCCATGGCCACCCCGGAATGGACCGAGAAGTTCCGCAACGACGGCTGGCGCACACGCGCACGGCTCGAAGAGCTCAGTTTGGGCCTTTGACCAGCCGGTTTGGGAAACGAGTCCGGTCTGTCATAAGCTAACCGGGCTCCCAACGGACAGCCGTTGAAGCCGGTTCCGGAGAAATCCGGAGACGAGCCCCCTTCGTCTAGCGGCCTAGGACGCCGCCCTTTCAAGGCGGTAGCGCGGGTTCGAATCCCGTAGGGGGTACGGTCTTCGGACCGTTGGTAGTACGCAAGGCCCTGTGGCGCAGTTGGTTAGCGCGCCGCCCTGTCACGGCGGAGGTCGCGGGTTCGAGTCCCGTCAGGGTCGCAGAAGAGGCGCCGGAGCAATCCGGCGTTTCGCGTATGGCATTCAACTCGGGTGCCTGCGGCCAGGTAGCTCAGTTGGTACGAGCGTCCGCCTGAAAAGCGGAAGGTCGCCGGTTCGATCCCGGCCCTGGCCACTTCACTCGTAGGCGAGCCCTGCACGCGGAATGCGCGTGCGGGGCTCGTTTCGTTCGTGTCTTGTGGGGGTGCAACCCCCACGCCCCGCTCGGCGGGGCTTCGCCCCCCGAACCCCCGGACCGTGGTTGCGTTGGTGGGCAGGTGCGGATTTGGCTGCAACGTGCTCGGTGGGGCTTCGCCCCCGAACCCGCCCACCGTGGTGGCGTTGGTGGGCGGGTGCGGATTTGGCTGCAACGTGCTCGGTGGGGCTTCGCCCCCGAACCCGCCCACCGTGGTTGCGTTGGTGGCGGGTGCGGATTTGGCTACAACGTGCTCGGCGGGATTTCGCCCCCCGAACCCCCGGACCGTGGTTGCGTTGGTGGGCAGCTGCGGAATTGACTGGTACGCGCCGGGTGGGTTCGTCGTCGGCAGCATTATCGGTGGAAGGGCCTCGCCGCCTCGACCATGCGCCAGATCGGGTCCGACCGCCGCCGCGGCGAGCTATCCGGCCGGGCCCAGACCCGCGGGTCGCCTGGGTGTCGTTCTGGATCCTGGCGCTTGTGCTGCGGCTGATGATGTCCGCCATCATGGCCCGGCGGCGCCAGTCGGTGTTCGCGAGTGGGACTTGCGGGCGGCGAAGTGCGAGTAGCGCCTGCGTGATGTCCCGTTCGAGAGGCCGTCCGTAGGCTGGCCGGGTCATGGTGACTCTTTTGCTGGCGCTTGCGGGGTTTGCGGTGCTGGATTCGTTGGATGTGTTGTTGGTGGGGGTTACTACGGCGGTGGTGGCGGACAGTCGGCTGGGGCGGCGGTCGCCGGTGCCGGGTGGGGTGAGTTTTATTGCGGGGGTTTTCGCGGTTACCACGGGGTTTGGGCTCTGTACGGTGCTGGGGTTGAACTTCTTGAGCGAGTTGGTGGCGTTCGAGTTGACGCCTGGGGTGCGGTATTGGGGGGAGTTGGGGTTGGGGGTGGTGTTGATCGCGGTGAGTGCGGTGCCGGTGGTTCGGCAGCGGGGGACGCCGGCGTGGGCGGGGGTGTTGCGGCGGCGGCCGTGGTTGTTCGGATTCGTCGGGGTGGCAATCGGTCTCGTGCAGGCGCCTACGGCGGTTCCGTATCTGGCTGGACTAGCGATGATCTCGGCGCAGGATCCGTTGCCGAGTTTCTGGCCGGTGCTCGTGGTCGCCTACTGTGCGCTTGCTTTGTTGCCGCCGCTACTGGTGTTGTTGCTTTCGCTCAGGAGAACAAGTCGAGCCAGGCGGGTCTACCGCACGATCGTGCGTGTGCTCACTCGGTACGCCCCGCCGGCATTACGGGTCCTATTCGTGACGTTCGGCGCAATTCTGCTCGTCGACGCGCTGGTCAACTTCCGTCAGCTCGCGTGAGTGGCACATGGCTGCGGCAAAACGCGAGTAGTTCGCACCATGGTGTGCCACGCGCGCCAATCGTGATCTTGGAAAAGCAGTGTGGGGGCGGCTGACGGTGGAATGCTGGAGGCATGGCTGAGCGCTGGTATTACTGCTTGAAGCACAAGCGGGCCGAGAAAGGTCGGCAATGCTGGTTCCAGGATCGGATGGGGCCGTATCCGGACCAGGCGACCGCGGAGCGGGCATTGGAGATCGTGAAGGCGCGCAATGCGCAGGCGGATGCCGCGGACTCCGATTGACGCGACGGTGACCGGGCGCTTTCTCGCATGTGCTGAGTGGCAACCGATTTCGTTCGAACCGGGGTAACTCGGCGGGTACCGGCTGACTATCGCGCGTCGCCGATGCCGCTCCGGCGCCTGCTGAGCCGGGCCTGAGGCCCGGAGAGGCGAGGGAGCCCTGTTCAGGTCCATCAAGTACGGTTTCTCAGAACTCAGACGAATGCTCGGTGGTCCTGACGTGGGCTGCGGGCTGGACCAGGATCAGCAGGGAGGGCGACCCTTGAGGGTTACCGTTGTTGTGCCGACCTACAACGAGCGGGAAAATCTGCCGGTTGCGGTGGCGCGGCTCACCGCGCTGCCGGTGCCCGACCTGCACGTGCTCGTGGTCGACGACAGTTCACCGGACGGCACCGGTGAGGTCGCCGACAAGCTGGCCGCGGAGCTGCCGAACGTGGTCGGCGTGCTGCACCGCACCGAGAAGGACGGTCTGGGCCGGGCCTACATCGCCGGGATCACCCGGGCGCTGGACGAAGGCGCCGACGTGGTGATCCAGATGGACGCCGACCTGTCGCACCCGGCCGAGGTGATTCCGGCCATGCTGGAGCGGCTGACGACCACCGACGCCGGCGTGGTGCTCGGCTCGCGCTACGTGCCGGGCGGGTCCACGGCCGAGGAATGGAAGTGGCACCGCAAGGCGCTGTCGGCGTGGGCCAACTTCTACGTGAACCTGATCCTGCGGCTGCATGTGAAGGACGCCACCGCCGGGTTCAAGGCGTGGAAGGCGGACACGTTGCGCGCCATCGACGTCGCGTCGATCCGCAGCAACGGGTATTCGTTCCAGGTCGAGATGAACTACCGGACGGTCAAGCGGGGCATCGAGATCGCCGAGGTGCCGATCCGCTTCGAGGAGCGCACCCTGGGCGCCTCCAAGATGAGCCTGAAGGTGCAGCTGGAGTCGGCGCTGATGCCGTGGAAGCTGCTCTTCGGCAAGTCGGTCTGAGCACACCACCGAACAACCACACAGGGCCCTATCTCCGCAATGGAGATGGGGCCCTGTGTGGTTCGTGGCGGATCAAGCGGTCAGTCCGCGACGCAGCGCCTCCAGTCCGACGATGATGACCGGTGCGAGCACCAGGTGCATGACCGACAATGCGACGGTGGTCGCTGCGTCCAGCCCGGCGGTGACGGTCAGTCCGATGGTCGCCACGGCGAGCACGCTGCCGACTACCTGAGCCACCCGCAGCACGCCGACCCAGCGGTAGGAAAGCAGCGCGGCCAGAGTCATGCCGATGAGCAGCGGCACCGCAGACGACATGATCACCGTGCCGCCGCCGATGTAGGTGGTGACGCCCTTGTCGACCACCTCGAACGAGCCGCCCGCCGCCTTGCCGATCAGCCAGACGACGAGGTTGACGGCGACCGCGACGACGACGCTGCCGAGGACGGCGACCGGACGGTTGACCGCCGGGATGCGCAGGGTGGGGGCGATGGTTTGCGTGGTGGTCATGATGTTCTCCTCATCCGAAGCTGTGTGCTTGGTACTGAGAACAATGGTGGAACCTGAACAATTGTTTAGGTCAAGCTGAGAGTTGAGTGGCCTGGATCACAGGCGAAAATGCGCCGCAGTGGAATGCAGGGCAGCGCAACGGGGTTCGCGCGAGCGCCGGTCAGCCCGCGTCGGGCTCCGGCCAGTTCAGCAACGTGTCCAGGTACAGCTGCCGGACCGCCGCGACCTCGTCGTCCATGTCGTTCGGATCCCAGCCGCTGACGTCGATGGGGTCGAGGATCGCGACGTCCACCGTGCCGGGGCGCGCGACCATCGAGTTGCGCCAGCAGATTTCGCCCGCATTGCGGATGACGATCGGGATGATCGGCACCCCGGCCTGGATGGCGATGTGGAACGCACCTTTCTTGAACGGCCCGACATCCGGTGTGTACGAACGGGTTCCCTCGGGGGCGACGGCGATCGACAGTCCGCCACGCAAGGTGTCGACGACCGGCGCGAGCGCGGCCTTGGCCTTGTCGGTGCTGGAGCGATCGATGAAGGTGACGCCGACGAAGCGCATCAGCGGGCCGAAGACCGGGTTGCGGGTCAACTCCTTTTTGCCGATTCCGGTGACGCCGCCGTTGAGCACCTCGGGAACGATGATGATGTCGAACTGGCTCTGGTGGTTGAACAGGAACACCGCGGGCCGGGGCGCGCGGGCATTGGCGGCTCCGGTCACCCGCAGGTGCACGCCTGCGATGCTCAGGGTGTTTCCCGCGGCGTGCTCGAGCAGCGCGTCGGCCATCTGCCGACGGTCCCTGGTGGGCGACTTGGCCGCGACACCGTAGAACGCGCCGCCGAGCAGTCCGGCGAAACCCGCTGTGGTGCGCACGTAGTCGGCGGGGCGCGGGCCTTGCCGAGGCCGGAAGTGCAGCGTCGGCCAATCATGTTCCGCGGCAACAGCGGTCAGCTGCTCATCGGGGTTCACCGCCGTCGGATGACCGACCAGCGAGAGCAGCGGCAGATCGGCGGCGTTGGCGGTGTAGGCGTAGCTGCGCGCGAGATCCACGTTGTCGGCGGCGAACTCGCGGACGGCTTCGGCCTTGCCGTTGCGCCACAGCGTCTTGCCGTCGACGTAACCGGTGAGTACGCCGTCCTGGGTCGCCATCGGAGTGGACAGCACCTGCTCGATGCCGAGCGCGGCCGCCGTGGGGACGACCTGGAAGCGGGTCAGCGAGCTCGCCAGCACGACGGTGTGCCCGGCCGCCTGATGGGTCCGGATCAGTTGCCATGCTTCGTGATACAGGTGGCCGTAAACGGTGCGCCGGAACAGCCGCTCGCCCAGCGCGGCCAGTTCGTCCTCCGGTTTGCCCGCCAGCGCCGCGGTGAGCTGGTGCAGGTAGCGCCCGTACTCACCGTCGGTGGTGCCGTTGCGGATCCCGCCGAGCAGGACGGCCTCGACACTGCGGCGGCGAAACAGCCTCGGCCGTCTGAACCCGCTGACGACGGTCCCGCCGAAGTCGAAGATCGCGGCCACCTCGGGACCCTGCGGACCGGTTCGGATCGCCTCGGTCGCGGCGTGCAGCTCACTGTTCACCGAGTCTCCCGGTTGGACGGATCGAGCGCGGCCGCCTGCGAGATGCGTGCGCCGATGGTGCGCAGCCGATCCGCGAATTCCACTCGGCGCTCGGTCAATTCCGCTCTGCGCTTGGCCGAGTCGTTCGACACCGGTTCGAGCAGACCGTAGTTGTCGGCGAGTTTCAGTGCGCTGGTGAACAATTCAGTGGAGACAGATTCCGGGCTGTGCAGCCGCTGCTGCAGCATCATCTGCTTGCCGACCGCGACGCATTCGGCGATGAACTGCTTGCGATCGAGCTCGATCTCGGGGTCACGGTCGGCCAGTCGCTCGGCCACCACCAACTGCGCGTCGAAGAACGAGCGGAGCACGCGGTGCGCCATCATGAAGCCGGAGTCGGTGAGCTTGGCCATCACCTCGGAGCCGAGCGTGTTGTCGCGGGTGTGGCTGCGCCACTGCGGATCCAGCAGCAGCATCTCCGCCGTGATCTGCTCGGCGAACTCGGCCCGCTCGGGGAAGAAGAACTCGAACTTCAACAGGTCGCGCAGCCGGAACGCCTCGTCCCAGCCGGTGCTCAGCTGGTCGGCGCCGTCGCTGTCCAGCGCGGCCAGGATGGACAGTTCGAGAATGGCGCGGTGCACGAACCAGTGCACCGCGCTGTTGCGGTAGAACGCGGCCTCGAGGTGTGCGCCGGCCTCGATCGAGTACACCGGCTCCAACCCGCCGCGGTAGACCGTCACCACTTTCGCCAGCGAAAGCTGTTCCAGCACAACGGCCAGACCCTGATCGTCCTGCAAGGTGTCCAGCTCGCCGTGCGGCAGCTCGCGCTTGCGGATGTAGCCGAGCACCGGAGCCAGCACCGTGCGCACCTCACCGAGGGTGAGCGCGCGCTCGTGCACACCGAGCAGTGCGAGGGTGACCAGCGCGTTCACCGTCACCGGCGTGACCGCGTTGATCCCGACGGCGATCTCGAACGCCAACCGCTGCACGGCCTTACGCTCCAGCTCGGCGACCTCGGGTGCGTCCGGCTCGCCCTGACCGGTCTCGGTGAGTCCGGCGGGCGCGGGCTCGGTGCGATGCAGCGGGATGGTCAACGGTGGTGTGACGAGCGGGTCACCATGTGCCGCGAGCCGGTCCCGCGCCGAAAGCGGTGCGCCGAACCGCACATACACGTGTCCGGCCGAATGCTGCTGGCTCCGGATATAACGCGCGAGCCAGGCGAGACCCTCGGGCTTCTTGCGGCCGCCGACCTGTTCGGTGGCGATGGCGCCGAGTTCGTTGAGCCGCTCGTAGGTGATCGACACCGGAACCAGCATGACGTCCTCGACCCGGTCGGCACGCACCGCCGCCGCAAGGTAATTCAGCAGTCCGTAGCGCGGCGGGCGCAGCTTGCCGGTGCGGGTGCGGCCGCCTTCGAAGTACCACTCCAGGTTGAATCGCTTGGCCAGCAGGAAGGCGAAGTACTCCTCGACGACCGCCTTGTACACCTCGTCGTCGCCGAAACTTCGCCGGATGAACACGGTTCCGGTGCGCCGGGCGATCGGCCCCATCGGCCAGAAGCTGAGGTTGGCCCCGCCGATCACATGGTTGGGCGGGAAGTCGTTGCGGGCCAGCACATCACCGAGCACGAACGCGTCGACGTAGGAGCGATGCGAGGGCAGGAACACCAGCGGGTAGCGGCGGTTGAGATCGCGCAGCGCGGCCAGCCCCGAATCGTCGGAGTCCACCTTCCAGGTCGACGCGTGGATCGGCCGCATCGCCTGGGTGAACAGGTCGGAGACCAATCTGCTTTGCGCGGCGACGAGTTCGTTCAACGCCTTCTCCGCGCGGCGATACACCTCGTGCGGGGCCGCGCCGATCTGGTCGGCGATGAGCTCGAGCCTGCGCACGAAGTCGGGGGAGTCCATGATTTCCTCGGCTACCAGCCGGGGCACCTTGTACCGGTCGCCGATGATGGTGCGTTCGGCGCGCTCCAGCGCCACCACCGCGGCGCGCACGATGGCGCGGGCGAACGGCTCGCCCGTGCCCTTGGTGACGAGCGCGGCGGCCTCCGGGTGGTTCGTGCGCAGTTCGCTGAGCAGCGCGGGCTGCCCGGTCAGCACCACATGCCGGTTCGATTGGCCGACCAGCTTGCGCTGTGCGAGCCGGTTCGGCTTGCGCGGGTTGGTCAGCAGCGCCATGTCCGCGAAGGTGATCCGCCGGACGCCGTCGCGTTCCGGCGGCAGCCAGAGCACGCGCACCGGCACCACCAGCGGATCATCGTGCCTGCCGACCAGTCGGGTAGCGATGGCGCCCGCGTCCAGATCCAACTGGGTGATCGGGGCATCGGTGCCGAATTCCTTGGCGATACCGCCCTCGGCCAACCAGGTGCCGATGAGTTCGCGCTCCACCCCGGATGCCGCGTCCACCAGCGCCACCACCGAACCCGGTGCCGTCGCTCGCCCGATGTCCGCGGGCGCTCCGCCACGGTGCTCGATCATGCTCTGGTTCCCTCCTGTTTCGCCTCCCCGAGCATTCAAGCCAGACTCACGTGCCATGGCGGTTGCGTCGGCGACCGGCGGTCAGGAGTTGGGTCGGCTTCGCCCGTACCCGGTGAGTTACCCATGTTCTCGCGTGATCAGGTGTAGTGCTGGGAGGACCAGCGCTTGATGCGCTGGACTGGATCATAAGGTGCCGGGGCAGGACAGAGGCGTCAGTTATTGCTTTTCTGCGGCATTGCTCAGGCACTCGGACTGCGAGGCGAACGCGCGGCCAGGGTCCGGCGTTATGCGCGTCAGCCGAATTACGCTGCGCTGATGGATTGGGCCTTACGCGCGTGCGGGTGGCACGGTCACTACACCTATGCGCCGGACGAGGTGGAGCTGGCCGAACGGCTGCGGGTCGACACCGTTGCCGGGGTGGCGTGGCGCTGTCTGCGGTGCGGGACCTTCGTGCCGGGTGCGCCGGTGGGGTCGGGGCCTGCCGATCATGCGCCCGAGGTGCCGCGTGGGCGGCTGCTGCGAGATCGCTGGCTGATGCGGGCCTTGGCGATCGAGCGGTTGCTGCGCGGGCTGCTGCTCGTGGTCGCCGCGCTGGGGGTGTTGAAGTTCCGGTCATCGCGGGAGACCATGCGGGCCGCGTTCGATCAGGATCTGCCGCTGCTGCGGCCGTTCGCCGATCAGATCGGCTGGGATATCGATCGGTCCAAGATCGTGCATCTGATCGATGAGGCGTTCTCCTTGTCGAATACGACACTGTTGTGGGTGGCGGTCGGCATCTTCGTCTATGCGACCTTGCAGGGCATCGAGGCGCTCGGGCTGTGGCTGGTGAAACGGTGGGGCGAGTACTTCGCCGTCGTCGCGACGAGTCTGTTTCTGCCGCTGGAGATCTATGAATTGACCGAGAAGGTGACCGCGCTGCGGGTCGGCGCGCTCCTGGTCAATATCGCCGCGGTGGTGTGGCTGCTGTACTCCAAGCGGTTGTTCGGGCTGCGCGGTGGCGCGGCCGCGTACCACGCGGAACACGGTGCGGAGAGTTTGCTGAGCGTCGAGCGTTCCGCGTTGGCTGTGCCCGCGAAATGACCGCGCCGCAATCGATCGTTGTGTCCGCGAGCACAGTACGAGCGTAATCAGGTAATGCTAACCTTACCTCTAAAGATGGGCCAGCTAGAGCTTTGGAGGATCGTTGTCGACCACGGACGAACGCTTGCGGGTTGAGTATGTGACCGATCCGGCGGCAGCGATGTCCCGGCTGGCGGGGGCCGATCGGTTCGGCGAGTACGTGATGTACGAGCGACCGGGCGAGTGGGTGTTCGCGGCCGATCCGATCGGCGGTATCGAGCTGGACGTCGAGGAACTGCGGGTCACCTGGGCGGGGCAGACCACCGCCACCCGGTGGGAGGGCCGCCCGGCCGGCGTCATCGATCGGGCACTCGGCTTGCTGCCGCTCGACGGACGCAACGCCTACGGCTGGATCGGATTCGAGTTCTGCGCGTGGGCGTTCGACGCGACGCAGTATCTGGACCCGCGGACCACGCTGGTGCAGTTGATGATTCCGCGCATCGAGGTCCGGATCGGCGAGTTCGGCATCCGGGTCTCCGGTGCCACTCCGGCGGAGACCGGCGACATCCACGACCTGATCACCGAATCGCAGGAAACCGAACTGCCGCAGCCGCATCCGACGGATGTCCGGCTGGACCCGACGGCTTACGCGGACCGCGTGGCCAAAGCTGTCGGTGAGATCGAGGCGAACCGCTACCAGAAGGTCATCCTGTCGCGGAAAGTCGATCTGCCGTTCGTGGTGGATATCCCCGCGACCTATCGGCTCGGTCGCGCGCACAACACGCCCGCGCGTTCGTTCCTGCTGCGGCTCGGTGGGCTCGAAGCGGCCGGGTTCAGCCCGGAGCTCGTCGCATCCGTCGACGAGAATCGTCTGGTGACCACCGAACCGGTCGCGGGCACCCGTGCCTTCGGGCGTGGCACGGAGACCGATATGGCGGCGCGGGCCGACCTGCTCACCGACCCCAAAGAGATCGTGGAGCACGCGATTTCGGTGCAGACCTCCTTCGCGGAGATGGCCTCGGTGTCCGATCCGGGTACCACCGCCGTCTCCGACTTCATGGCGGTGCGCGAGCGCGGCAGCGTGCAGCACCTGTCCTCCACGGTGTGCGGCAGGCTGGCCGCCGACCGGTCCAGTTGGGAAGCGCTCGAGGTGCTGTTCCCCTCGGTCACCGCCTCCGGGATCCCCAAGCACGCGGGCATCGACTCGGTGTTCCGGCTCGATCACGACCCGCGCGGGTTGTATTCCGGTGCGGTGGTGACGGTTTCGCCGAACGGCGCACTGGAGGCGACCCTGGTGCTGCGGGCGATCTATCAGACCACCGAAGGTGCCTGGCTGCGCGCGGGCGCCGGCATCGTCGCGCAGTCCAAGCCGGAGCGAGAATTCGAGGAGACCTGCGAGAAGCTCGGCAGCATCGCGCCTTACGTGGTGCGGGCGCAGTAGCGAACGCCTCCGGGCAGTACCGTCGTCGGGTAGCGCATCGAAAGGTGCGCTGCCTGTTGTGTTTTCCGGAATGCCACCTGCACCGGCGAGCTGCTGTTTCGACGGCCTCATCAGCTTTCGGCGGCGCGCAGTGCCTTCTTGTCGATCTTGCCGACTGCCGTGATCGGCAGCTGAGCCGAGCGGCGCAACACGTCGGGCAGCTTGTACGTCGCCAAGCCGCGCGCGGCGAGGAAGGTCTTGATCTCGGCCAGCGTCGGCATCTCGCCGTCGACCACCAGTACGGCGCAGACCTTTTCACCGAGGGCCGGATCGGGCAGCCCGACGGCGGCGGCATGCCGGACGGCCGGGTGGGTGAGCAGGTGCTCCTCGAGCTCGTCGCACGAGATGTTCTCGCCGCCGCGGTTGATGACATCTTTGATCCGGCCGGAGACCACCAGGTGGCCGCTGGGCAACCGGCGCACCAGGTCGCCGCTGCGGTAGTAACCGTCGGGGGTGAAGGCGCGGGCGTTGTGCTCGGGCGCGCGGTAGTAACCGCGAATGGTGTACGGGCCCTTGGTGAGCAGTTCACCCTCCGCGCCCGGTGTCACATCGTTGCCTGCCGCGTCGACGATCCGGATCTCGTCGGCGGGCGACAGCGGCCGCCCCTGTGTGGTGTGCAACAGCTCGTCGGCGTCATCGAGCCTGGTGAAGTTGAGTAGTCCCTCCGCCATGCCGAACACCTGCTGCAGGGTGGCACCGAGTGCGGGGGTCACCTCGCGGGCGTTGACCTCGGCGAGCCTGGCACCGCCGACCTGGAGCAGTCGTAGCGAGCTCAGGTCGGCCGCCTCCCATTCGATTGCGGCACACCACAGCTGAGCCAGCGGCGGCACCACGGCGGTCACCGTGACGCCGTAGCGTTCGATGGTCGCGAACGCGCTCTCCGGACTGGGATCGGTGACGAAGGCGACCGCGCCGCCGACGCTCACCGTGCCGAGGATGCCCGGGCAGGCCAACGGGAAGTTGTGCGCCGCGGGCAGAGCCGCGAGATAGACGTCGTCCTCGGTGAGCGCGCACACCTCGGCGCTTGCCGTGGCGTTGTAGGCGTAGTCGTCGTGCGTGCGCGCGATCAGCTTCGGCAGGCCCGTGGTGCCGCCGGAGACCAGCATCAACGCGATATCGCCCGGATCGATCTCCGGCAGCGAACCGCCCTCGCGCGGTACCGAATTCAGGTCCACGCCGAACCCGGTCTCGCCGAGCACCAGCACGTGCCGCAGCGAGGGCACCGACGCGCGCACGGCGGCGGCCAACTCCCGGTAGTCGAAATCGCCGAGCTGATCGACGACGATGTACGCGACGGCCTCGGAAAGCGCTGCCAGGTGCTCGATTTCGGCCCGCCGGTGCGCGGGCAGCGTGAGTACCGGAATGATGCCGGCGCGCAGCAAGCCGAACAGCACGGTCAGGAACTCCGGCATATTCGGCAGCTGCACCACCACCCGGTCGCCGGGTGCGATGCCCAGCGCCAGCAGCCCGTGCGCCATCCGGTCGGCCTCGGCGTCCAGCCAGGCATAACTGCGCGTGGCCTCGGCATCGAGCAGCGCGGGCCGATGCGGATGCCGCCGCGCCGTCTCCCGCAACAGGTCGCCCAGCGCGCGCCCGCGCCAGTACCCGGCCGCTCGATACGCCGCGCCCGCCGCCGTGGGGAAGGGCACATAACCATCGCGATGCGGGGTGGATGTCGAAGTCACGGTCTGCCTCACAGGTCGCTCACGCCGATCCCGGCGAATGTAGGTAAGGCAACCCTATCTCAATGCGATACGCTCGATCGAGCAGTCTCGATCCGCCGGACACGGCGGCGACCAAGGAGTGACAGCGCCAGATGGAGCCAGCACAGCGACCGGGGGACAGGGCGGAACGTAAGGACAGCGCAGCCAGGGGGCCGGTGATCGCACGCGCCGACATCCGCGCCGCCCTCGCCGAGCATCTCGGCGTGCCCGCCGAGGCGATCGACGACGACGCCGACCTCATCCAGCTCGGCCTGGACTCCATCCGCACCATGAAGCTGGCCGGTGGTTGGCGCAAACGCGGCGCCGAGATCAACTTCGCCCAGCTCGCCGCCGCACCGTCGGTCGCGCAATGGGCGCAGCTGCTCGGGGCCGACGAGGAGATTGCCGCGACACCCGAGGTCGCCGAAACGTCGGATGTCGTCGCGGCAGCCGACGACGAATTCGCCCCCTTCCCGCTGGCGACGATGCAGCATGCCTACTGGATCGGCCGCTCGGACGAGCAGGATCTCGGGGGTGTCGCCGCCCACCTGTACGTCGAATTCGACGGCACCGCAGTTGATCCCGTGCGGCTCGAGCGCGCCGTCGGTGATCTCGTTGCCGCGCATCCGATGCTGCGCACCAGGTTTCTGCCGGACGGCACGCAGCAGACCATGGCGGCGGCCGGGTGTCCGGTCTTCGCGGTGGTCGATCTGCGCGAACTCTCCGGCGACGCGGCAGAGGCGGAACTGGCTCGTCTGCGCGACACCAAAACACATCAGCGGCTAACGATCGAGGACGGCCAGGTGCTGGATGTGACGCTGAGCCTGCTCGCCGACGACCGGACCCGGCTGCACCTCGATGTCGACATGCTGGCCGGTGACGCGATGAGCTACCGGGTGCTGATCGCCGACCTCGCCGAGCTGTACCACGGCGCGATGTTGCCGCCGCAGGGCTACAGCTATCGGCGCTACCGCACCGAGCGCACTACGGACACCGCCGCGTGGGAGCGGGATCGGCAGTGGTGGCAGCAGCGGCTGCCCGAACTGCCGGGCGCGCCCGAGCTGCCGACGATTCCGGTCAGTGAACGCACCGACCCGCACCGCACCGTCCGCTACGACCATTGGCTCGCACCGGAGGCGAAGCAGCGCCTGCTCGCCGCCGCCCATGCCCGCGGCATCACCCCGGCGATGGCGTTGGCCGCGGTGTTCGCCGAGACCATCGGCGGCTGGTCGGCGCAGAGCCGGTTCCTGCTGAATGTGCCGCTGTTCCATCGGGAACCGGTGCATCCGGAGGTGGATCGCGTGATCGGCGATTTCACCTCGTCGATCATGCTCGAGGTGGACGTCAGCGCGGACGTGACGGTCACAGAGCGGGCCAAGGCCTTACAGCGCGCCATGCACGAAAGCGGCGCGCACACCGCGTATTCGGGCCTGGAGGTGTTGCGGGATCTAGGGCGTCAGCGCGGCGAGCCGGTGCTCGCGCCCATCGTCTACACCAGCGCACTGAACCTGGGCGAGTTGTTCGCCGAGTCGGTGACCGACACCTTCGGCGAGCCGGTCTGGATCATCTCGCAGGGCCCGCAGGTCTTGCTGGACGCCCAGGTCACCGAGGTACGCGGCGGACTCCTGCTCAACTGGGATGTACGGGAGTCGGCCTTTCCCGCGGGAATGATCGACGCCATGTTCGCCAGCTACACCGACGCCATCGGCAGGCTCGCGGGCTCGGCCGGTTGGGATGCCGAAGCCGCTGTGCGCCTGCCGGTCGCGCAGGCTTCGGTGCGCGCCGCAGTGAACGCGACGGACGGACCGGTCAGCGGGCGCGCACTGCACGAGGGTTTCTTCCAGCACGCCATCGCCACCCCCGATGCTCCCGCGGTGCTGTGGGGTGCCGACGGCGGCTGGACTTATCGCGAACTGGCCGCCCAGGCGCTCGCCGTGGCAGGAGCCTTGCGAGACAACGGAGTTCGGCAGGGTCAGACAGTCGCGGTACAGCTGCCCAAGGGGCCCGACCAGATTCTGGCCGTGCTCGGCGTGCTGGCCGCAGGCGCCTGCTACCTCCCGATCGGATTCGACCAGCCGGTCGGGCGGCGCGCGGAGATCCTGCGCACCGGCGACGTGGTCGCGGCGCTCACTGTCGACGGCGCGGATCTCGGCCGCACCGAGATCACCTGCTTGCCACTGTCCACGGCACGCAATCATCCGAACCCACTGCCCGAACCGGTGATTCCCGAGACGGACGCGATCGCCTACGTGCTGTTCACCTCCGGCTCCACCGGCGTGCCGAAGGGGGTCGACGTGCCGCACAGCGCCGCGATGAACACCATCGACGCGGTGAACAGCTGGTTCGAGGTGAGCGCGCACGATCGGGTACTCGGGCTCTCCGCCCTGGAATTCGATGCCTCGGTCTACGACATGTTCGGCATGTTCTCGGTGGGCGGCGCCGTGGTCGCATTGGATGCCGAGCAGCGCGCGGAAGCCACCATCTGGGTGGAACTGCTTCGGCACCATCGGGTTTCGATCCTCAACTGTGTGCCCAGCATGCTGGACATGATCCTGGACGTCGGCGGCGACCAGCTCGGCGATTCGCTGCGCGCGGTAACCCTGGGCGGCGACTGGGTCGGCGCCGACCTGGCCCGCAGGCTGGCCCGCCAGGTGCCCGGCTGCCGCTTCGCCGGCCTCGGCGGTGCCACCGAAACCGCCATCCACAACACCATTTGCGAGGTGACCGACCCGCCCGCGCACTGGACGACGGTGCCCTTCGGGGTGCCGCTGCGCAATGTGCGCTGCCGGGTCGTCAACGCGGCGGGTCGCGACTGCCCCGACTGGGTGCCCGGCGAATTCTGGGTCGGCGGTGCGAATGTCGCGGCGGGCTACCGCAACGACCCGGTGCGGACCGCCGAACGTTTCGTCCTGCACAACGACATCCGCTGGTACCGAACCGGCGACCTGGCCCGGTACTGGCCGGACGGCACCATCGAGTTCCTCGGCCGCGCCGACCATCAGGTGCAGATCCGCGGCTACCGGGTGGAACTCGGTGAGGTGGAGAGCGGACTGCGCAGCGCCCCCGGCGTCCGGCACGCGGTGGCCGCCGTGGTGGGCGGCGCGGCACCGAAGCTCGTCGCCGCCGTCGCCGGCGCGACCGGCGCCGTCGACGAGATCGTCGCGGCGGTCTCGGACCTGCTGCCCGGCTACATGATTCCGTCCAGGATCGAGCTCCTCGATCGAATGCCGTTGACCGACAACGGGAAACTGGATCGCCGCGCCGTGCTCGCCCTGCTCGAACCGGCAGGCGCCGAAGCGCGGGACGCCGCGCCGAGCGGTCCGCTGGAAGCGGCGCTGGCCGCGATCGTCGCGGAAGTACTCGGCCTGGACCGGATCGGCGTGCACGACGACTTCTTCGCGGCGGGCGGCGATTCGGTGCTGGCGACCACGGCTATCGCGCGGGTGCGCGAATGGCTCGATGTGGACCACGCGCTGGTGGCCGACCTGCTGATCGGCCGCACCGTCGCCGACCTTGCCCAGCGGCTCACGGCCAGGGAAACCGACCTCGGCACCCCCGACCGATTACACGGCGTCGCCGAGCTATATCTGGAGGTTGCCGCGTTGAGCGACGACGAGGTGCTTGCTCGGGCCTGACCCGGTAGCCGGTTTAGACTCGCCGGTATGAGCAGGTGGGATACCTCGTCGATGCCCGATCAGACCGGTCGCAGGTTCATCGTGACCGGCGCGAACAGCGGGCTGGGGGCGGCCACGGTCCGCGCGCTGGCCGGGGCCGGTGCGCAGGTGGTGCTCGCCTGCCGGAACGTGGACAAGGGGGAGCAGGTGGCCGCGCCGTTCGGCGACCGCGCGGTGGTGCGCAAGCTGGACCTCGCGGATCTGGCGTCGGTGCGGGAGTTCGCCGCGGCGGCGGAACCGGCCGATGTGCTGATCAACAACGCCGGCGTGATGGCGCTGCCGGAGCTGCGGACCGCCGACGGCTTCGAAATGCAGGTTGGCACAAACCATCTCGGGCACTTCGCGTTGACCGGGCTGCTGCTGGACAAGATCTCGGAGCGGATCGTCACCGTCGCCAGCGGCGCGCACACCATCGGCAAGATCGATCTGGACGACCTCAACTGGGAGCGGCGCAAATACCAGCGCTGGGCCGCGTACGGGCAGGCGAAGCTGGCCAACCTGATGTTCGCCTATGAGCTGCAGCGCAAGCTGACCGCGGCGGGTTCGTCGAAGATCTCCGTCGCCGCCCATCCCGGGTACGCCTCGACCGAGTTGCAGTCGCACACCGAGTCGATCCTGGACGCGGTGATGTGGCTCGGCAACCTGGTGCTCGCGCAGAACGCCGAAATGGGTGCGCTGCCAACGCTGTACGCCGCCACCACGGAGGTCGAACCGGGCGGTTACTACGGTCCGACCGGCCTGCGTGGTTTGCGTGGCTACCCCGGTGTCTCCGGTTCGTCCAGGGCGTCGCGGGACACCGATGTCGCCCGCGGACTGTGGGAACTGTCGGAGCAGCTGACCGGCGTCACCTACGACTTCGCGAAGTGAACGCCCGCCGCGTCAGCTGAGGATGTGCAGGTCGTAGAACAGCTGGTAGCGACTCGGATCGTCGGGCAGGAACCAGTGGAACCCCTCCAGCGCGAAGACCGCGACAAGGTTGATCGCCAGCACGACGCCGAGGAACCACAGCGCGATCAGTCCGATCAGTCGATGTGGGGTCGCCGGGATGGTCCGCGCCGCGGTGCCGTGGGAAAACGACAGCAGCGCACCGACGGTCGCGATCGCGGCGACGAAAAGGATCAGGGCCCAGACGTACAGGTGCAGACCCAGCACCGGCGCACCGTAGCCGGGGTCGCCGGGCAAGATGTGCAGCATGGTCTGCCGCCAGGACGTGAATCCGCCTGCGACACAGCCGACGATGGCCAGGCCCCAGCCCATCGCGTAGTCGCGGGCGGGGATCGCTCCGGTCATACCCTTGCGGACGATGAACGCAGCCCCCAGCGCGGCGAGCGCCATGAACATGCGCTGCACCATGCACAGTGGGCACGGATAGTCCCAGCTGCCGAACTGCACGCCGAGCCCGCCGCAGATCACGCCGGTCCAGCCCACCACGAAGATCACGGAGAGCCAGTACTGGAGTTGTCCTGCAACGGTTTCCGTCCTCCGGGCGGGCACGGCCTCGGTGGCCATCAGTAGTTCAACCCGAGGCCGAGTCCGCCGGTGATGTGATGCGCCATCAGCAGCAGCGTGGCGACCAGCAGTACCCACCAGGCGCCGAGCACCATCCGCCGGGAGCGCTGCCCGCACAGGATGACCAGGACCGCGAGCAGGCCGCCGAAGATGAGCGTATCCATAGCTGACGAACATTACTCCGGTCTGGGGACGTCGCTCGTGGACACGCCGCGCTCTGAGCTGCGACGATCGATCGAAATCGGGAGTGGCCCAAGTCACGTGCGCCGCCGAGTCACACTCCGCCGACCCGTGTCGTCCTCTCTGTACAGACGCAGGACAACGACGGAAGGCACCCCATGGAACCCCGCTTCAACCTCTACGCCAACACCATCGCCGCGAGCTTCGCCAAGCGACTCAACATGGCGTCCAAGGTCATCAACGACTCCGGCCTGCCCGCCGCCACCTACGAGCTGGTGAAGATCCGCGCCAGCCAGATCAACGGTTGCGGCTACTGCACCGACATGCACACCAAGGACGCCACACACGCCGGTGAAACCTCCGTGCGACTCAACCTGGTCGCCGCTTGGCACGAGTCCACTGTGTTCACCGAGGCCGAGCGGGCCGCGCTCGCGCTCACCGAGGAAGCCACCCGGATCGGCGACGGCCGCGCTGTCAGCGACGCGGTGTGGCAGGAGGTGCGCAAGCACTACGACGACGACCAGATCGCCGCGCTGATCGCCGCCATCGCGATGATCAACGCCTGGAACCGGATGAACGTGATCGCCCGCACCCCGGCCGGCGACTACGTGCCCGGTCAGTGGGGCTGAGCTGGTGCCACTGCCGCCGCGCGCCGAACGTCGGGCCGGTGCCCGACCCGACGTTCGGCGGGCAGCGCGATATGGGCGGTCGGCGGGCACTGTGCGATACGGCACGGTCCCCGCTCCCCTCGGTACCTGCCTGGTACAGTCCCTGACGTGCAGCGCGTGTATTTCTGGTTTAGCAAGCCGGCCCTGGGTGGGCAGGTCTGCGGCCTTCAGCTGCGCTGACAACATTCCACCCCGAGCCGGATTATGGACCGGCTCGACGGGGTTTCACGTCCGTGGGGTCGGCCGAAGAAAAGGAACCCACGACCATGACTACCGCTGCCGACATCGATGCGCGGCATTCTGATCTCGACGACCAACGCACCCTGAGCGTGAGCCCGCTGCGCTCGCCCGCCGAGGTACGCAATGTGCACCCGATCACCGACGGACTCGCGAACACGGTCCGCCGCGGCCGCGCCGCCACCGTGGATGTGCTCAACGGTGTGGACGACCGCCTGATGGTGATCGTCGGACCGTGCTCGGTGCACGACCCGGTCGCCGCCCTCGACTACGCGCGCCGCCTGGCCGCCAAGGCCGCCCAGCTGGACGACCGGCTGCATGTGGTGATGCGGGTGTACTTCGAGAAGCCGCGCACCACCCTGGGCTGGAAGGGGCTGATCAACGATCCGCACCTGGACGGCTCCTTCGACGTCAACACCGGCCTCGGTTTCGGTCGCAAGCTGCTCGCCGACATCAGTGCGCTCGGCCTGCCGGTGGCCTGTGAGTTCCTCGATCCGATCACCCCGCAGTACATCGCGGACCTGGTCTCCTACGGCGCGATCGGCGCCCGCACCGCGGCCAGCCAGGTGCACCGCCAGCTGAGCAGCGCGCTGTCCATGCCGGTCGGCATCAAGAACGGCACCGACGGCGACGTGCAGGTGGCGGTCGACGGTGTCCGCGCCGCCGCGGCCAGCCACGTGTTCCCCGGCACCGACCTGGACGGGCGCGCCGCGCTCATCCGCACCACCGGCAACCCCGACTGCCACGTCATCCTGCGCGGCGGCACCTCCGGCACCAACTACGACGCGGCGTCCGTCGCCGAGGCGTGCATGCTGCTGGAGAAGGCCGGGCTGCCGCAGCGACTGGTGGTCGACGCCAGCCACGGCAACAGCAACAAGGACCACAACAAGCAGGTCGACGTGGTCACCGATATCGCGGCCCGGCTGGCCGTCGGCGAACCCGGCGTGGTCGGCGTGATGCTGGAGAGCTTCCTCGTGGCAGGCCGGCAGGACCTGACCCTCGGCCACGCCGACGAGCTCACCTACGGCCAGTCGATCACCGACGCCTGCCTCGATTGGGACACCACCGCCCGCCAGCTCGACCGGCTCGCCGACGCGATCCAGCAGCGCCGTAACCTCTGACCGCCGTGCTGTTTTCAGCTTCCCGCCCGGAGATCGCGGCGGGAAGCTGACAGTCACAGCCCGCCGCCGATCACCGGGCCAGCAACCTCGAAGTGGACCGAGACGCGTCGGCATCGGTGGGTGACGATCGACTGTGTGATCGAAATGGCGGCGGTGTTCGGGGTAGCGGTGGTGGCGTTGGGGTTGGTGCTGACGCCGGGGCCGAACATGATGTATCTGGTTTCTCGGACGGTGTCGCAGGGGCGGCGCGCCGGGTTGGTGTCGCTGGGCGGTGTCGCGGCGGGGTTCGGGGTGTATCTGGTCGCGGCCGCGGTGGGGATCACTGCGGTGTTCGCGGTGGTGCCCGGATTGTATCTCGCGGTGAAGCTGGCCGGTGCGGCTTATCTGCTGTGGTTGGCCTGGCAGGCGTTGCGGCCGGGCGGGACTTCGGTATTCGCACCCTCGGCGTTGGCTCCGGATCCGGCGCGGCGGTTGTTCACGATGGGGTTCGTCACCAACCTGCTGAATCCGAAGATCGCGATCATGTACATGGCGCTGATCCCGCAGTTCGTGTCGCCCGATCAGGGGCAGGTCTGGTTACAGAGCCTGTGCCTCGGACTGGTGCAGATCGCGGTGGCGTTGACGGTGAACGGGCTGATCGTGCTCGGCGCGGGCAGCATCTCAACCTTCCTCACTGGCCGCCCGCTCTGGCTCCGCACCCAGCGGTACGTCATGGGCACCATGCTCGGCACCATCGCGGTCCTCGTCGCCACCGATCGCGCCCGTCCCGTTCCGGCCTGACGCTGCGTCTCGTCTCATCCGCGCCTGTCGGTGCGGTGTGTGTGGCGGGATATGACACGGTGAGCGGCATGGTGGATTTCGGTGCGGGGGTGTCGGCCGCTCACTTCGGGCTCTCGGTCGACGCGGTGCAGCATATCGGCGAGTTGTTCGGGGTTTTCGCGTTCGCGAGTTCGGGTGCGCTGCTGGCCGTGCGGCGCGATTTCGACATCTTCGGCATCCTGGTGCTCGCGTGCGCCACCGCGCTCGGCGGCGGCATCATCCGGGATCTGCTGATCGGCCGCACACCGCCCGCCGCGTTCGTCGACCTCAGCTATCTGTACACGGCGATGCTGGCCGCGGCGGTGATCTTCTTCTGGCATCCGTCGCGGCGGCTGACCCGCGGCCCGCTCGAGGTCGCCGACGCCTTCGGGCTCGGCTTGTTCTGCGTGACCGGGACGGTCATCGCCTACTCACGCGGCCTCGGCGCCCCCTCGGCGGCGCTGCTCGGCCTGGTCACCGCGATCGGCGGCGGCGTGATCCGGGATCTGCTCGGCGGGCAGACGCCGAATGTGCTTCGGCCGGACCAGATCTACGCGGTGCCCGCCCTGATCGGGGCCGCCGCCACCGCGACACTGCTGCACTTCGGCGTCTATCAGGCGTGGACCGGGGCGCTGGCCGCGCTCGGCGCCATCGCCTTCCGTTTGCTCGCGCTGCGCTTCGGATGGCATGCGCCGCAAGCCCGTCGGTATCCGCGCACCCGGCCACCAGCCGATCCGACGCTGCCGCACCCGTCCTGATCGGAATGCAGGACGGGTGCCGCACGACGGCTAGCGCGACAACCGGTAGCGCAGCTCCGCCCACTGCCCGTTGTGCGTAACCTCGACGAGTTTCATTCGCGCGGAAAGGATTCGGCGCGGCAGCACCGGCGCACCCGCGCCCAAGGTCACCGGCGCGATACCCGCGATGATCTCGTCGAGCAGCCCGGCGTCGGCGAACTGACCGGCCAGGTCGCCACCGCCGAGGACCCAGATATTCTGCTCGCCTGCGGCTTCCGCCATTTCCTTGTGCACCGACTCGACCGAGCCGGACACGAAACGCAGGTTGGCGCCCGGGATGGCAGGCAGTGTGCGATGGGTGAAGACCCAGCACGGGCGGTCGCCGTAGTTCTTCGCCCAGTTCTCCGGCGGGTCGTTGACCACGATCCACTCGTAGGTGGTCGCGCCCATGCACATCGCACCGACGTTGCCGAGAAACTCGGTGATGTTGTGCTCTGCGGCGCCGTCGGCGTCGTCGATTTGAAACAGCCAGTCGAGCGAGTTGTGCTCGTCGGCGATGTAGCCGTCGAGGCTGGTCGCGGTGAAGTATTGGGTTGCCATGCGTCATACCCTGTCAGCGAACCTCGACAGGGTGTGTCAGGTTTTCCGGCGGATCTCCGCGCGCGGTTCAGCCGGCCGTGCGGAGGCGGCGCACGCCTTCGTCGAGCGTCTCGTCGCGTTTGCAGAAGGTGAAGCGCACCAGATGACTCCATGCTGCGGCATCGTCGGCGAAAACACTGACCGGAACCGCGGCGACACCGAGCCGCTTGGGCAGCTCGCGGCAGAAGGCGAGACCGTCGGACGCGCCGAGGGCCGTGATGTCGCCGCACACGAAATAACCACCCGCACTGGACTTCACCCCGAACCCGGTGTCGGCGAGCGCCGCGGAGAGGCGAAGACGCCGGTCGGACAATGTGTCCCGCAGTCCGGCGACCCACTCCAGCTCGTGGTTCAGTGCGTGCGCGACCGCGGGCTGGAACGGCCCGCCCGCGACGAAGGTCATGAACTGCTTGGCGGCGAGCACACCGTCGATCAGCCCCGCCGGGCCACACGCCCACCCGGTCTTCCAGCCGGTGACGTTGAAAGTCTTTGCCGCACTGGACACCACGATGGTGCGCTCGGCCATGCCGGGCAGCGTGGCCAGGCTGATGTGCTCGACGCCGTCGTACACGAGATGTTCGTAGACCTCATCGGTGAGCACCAGAATGTCGTGCTCGCAGGCGATTTCGGCGATCGCCTGGAGATCGGCGCGGCCGAGCACGGTGCCGGTCGGGTTGTGCGGGGAGTTGACGATCAGCATCCGGGTCGCCGGGGTGATCGCGGCACGCAGGCTGTCCAGGTCGAGCACGAACCGATCACCGTCGGCGACCAGTCGTGCGGTGCGTCGTTGCGCGCCCGCCAAAGCGACTGCGGCGGCGTAGGAGTCGTAGTACGGCTCGATCAACACGACCTCCGACCCCGGCTCCACCAAGCCGAGCACGGCGGCGCTGATCGCCTCGGTCGCCCCGACGGTCACCAGCACCTGGGTGTCGGGATCGTACTGGGTGCCGTAGCGGCGGGCCCGGTCGTCGGCGATCGCCCGCCGCAGCACCGGCATCCCGCGCCCCGGCGGGTACTGGTTGAGACCGTCGGCGATGGCCTGCCTGGCGACCTCGAGCATGCCGGCGGGCCCGTCGGTGTCGGGAAAACCCTGGCCCAGGTTGACCGCGTCGTACCGGACGGCGAGCTCGGTCATCTCGGCGAAGATGGTGGCGGCGAACGGGCGCAGTCGAGCAACGGTGGCGGGTTGCGAAGGCATGTTCGGAGACTAGCCCAGCATTCGTGGTGTGAATCCGGCCACATCGGGGGTCGACGGATCCGTACCCGGTCTGCTACGGCGGGTCGGTCACGACCTGGTCGCGCGGCCGATCCCAGGCCATGGATCGCCGCCGGTTACCGGCCTGAGCGGCTCTGGTGCTGGTTCGGTGACTGCTCCCATCCCGGTCGACACCGTGATGGCGGGCCGCCGGGCCCGGCGCTGCGGAGCGGTGGGCTCAACCCAATCGAATGCCGGTGAGCTTGGCCGGGTTCGCGAGATCGTAAGTGCCCCAAACCAGTCCGTCGCACACCGTGAAGCCCATGACCCGAGCGGGATGCCCGTTCCCCGCGGCGACCACCAACCCCAGTTGTCCATTGACCGAAGCGAATTCGTAGTCGTACGCCGGTTCCACGTCGGTGCCGTCCAGTCCGTACTTGCGCACCAGCCCAAGGTAGAACCGCGCGATTCGATCCGCGCCGCGCAGGATGTTCACCGCAGTCGACGTGGTCCCGTCGGCGTCGCCGATCACCACCGAATCCGGGTGCAGCGCAGCGGTTACCGCGCCGACATCACCGGAACGCAGCGCCGTCAGGAACCGCTGCACCGCGACCTCGTGCTCGGCATCGGGCACCGGCGGCGGTGTCTGCGCCACGGCCTTGCGCGCCCGCACCGCGAGCTGCCTGGCCGCGTCGGGGGATACCTCGAGAATCTCGGCGATCTCGTCGAACGGCACCGAAAGCCCGTCGTGCAGCACGAAAGCCACCCGCTGCGGCGGGGTCAGGCTGTCCAGCACCACCATGGCCGCGAGGCGGTATTCCTGCTTGCGCACCACCGTCTCCAACGGGTCCGGCGTGCTCGACGGCGTGCGGCCGGTCACCACCGGCTCCGGCAGCCATTGCCCCACATAGCTTTCCCGGCGCACCGCGGCGCTGCGCAGCCGGTCCAGGCAGATGCGGCTCACCACCGTCGTGAGCCAGGCGCGGGGGTCGTCGATCTCGGATTGCCGGGCGCCGGCCAGGCGCAGCCAGCTCTCCTGCACCGCGTCTTCGGCGTCGCCGACGCTGCCCGTCAGCCGATACGCGACCGAGAGCAGATGCGCTCGATGTGATTCGAACAGTCCAGCAAGCAGAGCGGCAACCATCAGGGGGATTCTACGAGCTCCCCGCGGTGCGATTTACCGCGGCGCCGCCGACCGAACACGCGGTAAACCCGATGATCCCACCGGGCGATTCGTGACAACATGACTCGATGGACGCACAAGCGCTGTCGAACGGAACCGTCTGGCTCTCCATCCCCACCGAGGCGGACATCGACGTCATCACCGAGTGCTGTCAGGACCCGTCCATCGGCGAGTGGGTGACCATCCCGGTGCCCTATACCCGCGACAATGCCCAGACCTTCATCGATGACATCGTCCGCCCCGGCTGGGCGGGCCACAGCCCGACATGGGCGCTGCGCCTGTACGAGAGCGGCCCCGTCGTCGGCATGATCGGCCTCGGTGAACGCGACGAGTCGTCCGCCGAGATCGGCTACTGGCTGGCCCCAGGCGTGCGGTCCCGCGGCCTGATGACCCAGGCCGTGAACCTGGTCTGCGACTACGGCTTCCGCCCCGCAGGCCTGGCCTTGCAGCGCATCAGCTGGCGCGCCTTCGTCGGCAACTACGCCTCCGCCGCGGTCGCCCGGCGGGCCGGCTTCCACTACGAGGGCCTGTCCCGCCAAGGCAGCCTGCAGCGTGGCCGCCGCCGCGATCACTGGCTGGCCGCCCGCCTGCCCACCGACCCGCCGGGCCCCGCCCTCGACTGGCCGGCGGAGTTCCACCGCACCCTCGAACAGACCCCTCGACCGCACTGAGCCTGCCCGCGCCGAGTCCGCGATTGTCGTGGTCAGGGACCCGGCCGTGCCGGGCTGTCGGAGGTCTCAGGGAGAATGGTCCGGAATCGACGCGAGGAGGGGCTGTGACGGACGGTCCGCTGATTGTGCAGAGCGACAAGACGCTGCTGTTGGAGGTCGACCACGAGTTGGCCGACGCGGCGCGGCAGGCCATCGCGCCGTTCGCCGAGTTGGAGCGGGCGCCCGAGCATGTGCACACCTACCGGGTGACCCCGTTGGCGCTGTGGAACGCGCGGGCGGCGGGGCACGACGCCGAGCAGGTGGTGGACGCGCTGGTCAGCTTCTCCCGGTACGCGGTGCCGCAACCGTTGCTGGTGGACATCGTGGACACGATGGCGCGCTACGGGCGATTGCAGCTGGTCAAGCATCCGGCGCACGGGCTGGTGCTGGTCAGCCTGGATCGGGCGGTGCTGGAGGAGGTGCTGCGGCACAAGAAGCTGGCGCCGATGTTCGGGGCCCGCCTCGACGACGACACGGTGATCGTGCACGGCTCCGAGCGCGGCCGGATCAAGCAGATGCTGCTGAAGATCGGCTGGCCCGCCGAGGACCTGGCCGGGTACGTCGACGGCGAGGCGCACCCGATCGAACTGGACTACTCCGACGACAAGTGGCACCTGCGCGACTACCAGGAAATGGCCGCCGACTCGTTCTGGGCGGGCGGGTCCGGTGTGGTGGTGCTGCCGTGTGGCGCGGGCAAGACGATGGTCGGCGCCGCGGCGATGGCCAAGGCCAAGGCGACCACGCTCATCCTGGTCACCAACACCGTCGCGGGCAGGCAGTGGCGCCGCGAGCTGCTGGCGCGCACCTCGCTGACCGAGGAGGAGATCGGCGAATACTCCGGCGAGCGCAAGGAGATCCGCCCGGTCACCATCGCGACCTACCAGGTGATCACCCGCCGCACCAAGGGCGAGTACAAGCATCTCGAGCTGTTCGACAGCCGCGACTGGGGCCTGGTCATCTACGACGAGGTGCATCTGCTGCCCGCGCCGGTCTTCCGGATGACCGCCGACCTGCAGTCGCGCCGCCGCCTCGGCCTCACCGCGACGCTGGTCCGCGAGGACGGCCGCGAGGGCGACGTGTTCTCGCTGATCGGCCCGAAGCGCTACGACGCGCCGTGGAAGGACATCGAGGCGCAGGGCTGGATCGCCCCGGCCGAGTGCATCGAGGTGCGGGTGACGCTCACCGACGCCGAGCGGATGTCCTACGCGACCGCCGAGCCGGAGGAGCGCTACAAGCTGTGCTCCACCGCGCGCACGAAAATCCCCGTGGTGCAGTCCATCCTGGCCAAGCACGCCGACGCGCCGACCCTGGTGATCGGCGCCTACCTCGATCAGCTGGACGAGCTCGGCGCGGCGCTCAACGCGCCGGTGATCCAGGGCTCGACGAAAACCAAAGAGCGCGAAGAGCTCTTCGAGGCGTTCCGGCAGGGCGAGATCCCGGTGCTGGTGGTGAGCAAGGTGGCCAACTTCTCCATCGATCTGCCGGAAGCGTCGGTCGCGGTACAGGTTTCGGGCACCTTCGGCTCCCGGCAGGAGGAGGCCCAGCGCCTCGGCAGGCTGCTGCGGCCGAAACACGATGGCGGCCAAGCCCATTTCTACTCGGTGGTGGCCCGGGACACCCTCGATGCCGAATACGCCGCGCACCGCCAGCGTTTTCTGGCCGAACAGGGGTATGCCTACCGCATCATGGACGCCGACGACCTGCTCGGTCCGGCCATCGGATAAGCGGAGGCTTTTCCTCCGCAAACTGTGCTAGGAATAGGGACGTGCGACGCTTCGAATTTCCGGTGGACCGCAAGCATGCCCATGCGGTCAACGAAGTCTTCGCCGACCAGCGGCGACTACGGATCATGGCGCTGGCCGCCGCGGTCGTCGCTACGGCGTGCGCCGCGTATCTGATCTGGCTGGACCACCCGTGGGCCTATCTGCTGGCGGTCGCCTTCGTGCTCGGCGCGGTGGTGGCGCTGTGGGTGGCCTTCTGGACCGCGCGGCACGCCAGCATCGACAAGCTGTACACCGACGGTGAGCTCGTGCCCGCGGTGGTCTCGGAGACCTATCCGTCGAGCGTGGTGCTGCTCGCCCTGGTCGATGTGGCCAAGCCGGGCGCCGCCGACTCTCGCTACGCGCTGGTGATCCGCCGGGTCCGCGCGCTGCCCGGCCATGCGGCGGAGGCGGGGGAGCGGGTGCCCGCGGTCGCGGTGCGCACCGATCGCGCGCCGCGGCAGGTGGGTGAGCGCTGGCAGTCGGTCAGCGCCATGCCGATCGCCTGGGGCACCACCGACGCGGAGGTCATCGAACGCGCCCGCGCCGCGATCAGTGACATCGAATGGCGTTTGCTCACCGACAATCTCGCGCTCACCGACAAGGTGCGGCGCGCGCCCGCCAAGCGGCTGCTGCTGGATCCGGACCAGTTGCCGGGCGATCTCGGCTCCTGAGTCCGCCGGCGATCTACCCTTTTCGGGTTGCGCACCCGCTTAGACTCCGTAAATGGTTCCAATGTCCAACCTGCTGGCGTTTCTCGCGGCGGCGACCATCCTCATCATCGTCCCCGGACCCGGTGTGCTGTTCACCATCGGGCGAGCGCTCACGCTCGGCAGGCGCGCGGCGCTGCTCTCGGTGGCCGGGCACTGCATCGGTGTCTTCTTCGTGCTGCTGCTGGTCGCGGTGGGGCTCGGCACCTTGCTCATGGCCTCGTCGCTGGCGCTCACCGTGATCAAGTTCGCGGGCGCGCTGTACCTGATGTACCTGGGAGTCCAGGCGTTCCGTGAGCGCAAGTCGCTGCGTGCCGCGCTGGGTACCACGATCGAGTCCGTGCCGGATGCGAAGGTGCTGCGGCAGAGCATCATCGTCGGGCTGACCAACCCCAAGGCGATCGTGTTCTTCGCGGCGATCCTGCCGCATTTCGCCGAGCCCGCCGCCGGCTCGCTGCCGCTGCAGTTCCTGATCCTCGGCTCCGTCTTCCTGGCGGTGGCCGTGGTGTCCGACAGTGCCTGGGCCCTGCTCGCGGCCTCGGCCCGGACCTGGTTCGCCCGCTCGCCGCGCCGGCTCGAAGCGGTCGGTGGGGCAGGCGGAATGATGATCGTCGGCCTCGGCGCGTCGGTGGCGCTCAGCGGCAGCACGGACTGAACCGGCTACCATCCATCGGGGTCGGTACAGCCGTACCGAAAGGTGGGGGGCGAAAAGGGGTGGTTGTCGAATGAGGTTGTCCGGCTGGATAAGCGCCGCGGTCGTGGGCGCACTGGTCACCGCCGCGGTGCCCGCTGCCGCCGAACCGCCGCCCGACCCGATCACCGGGTCGTCCGGGCTCGGCGACCCGTACTACCCCGAGGACGGTAACGGCGGCTACGACGTCCGCCACTACGACGTCACCATCGACTACGACCCGCCGAGCCACCAGCTCACCGGGTCGGCCCGCATCGACGCCGTGTCGACCCAGGCGCTGCGCGCGTTCAACCTCGACTTCGCCGGGCCGGACGTGCGGGTGGTGTCGGTGAACAATCTCCCCGCCGCGTTCCACCGCAACGGCGCGCACGAACTCACCGTCACGCCCCTGCTGCCGCTGCTGCCCGGACTGCCTTTCACGGTGACCGTGGACTACGCCGGTCCCGCCGTGAACACCGAGGGCGAGGGCTGGACGTTCGCGCCGAGCGGCGGCGCCTTCGCGGCAGGCGAGCCGCATTCGGCCACCACCTGGTACCCGCTCAACGACACCCCGCTGGACAAGGCCACTTTCGCGCTGCACGCCACCGTTCCGGCGGAATGGGAGGTCGTCTCCAATGGCCTGCGCACCCAGGACGTGGTGCAGGGCGAGCGGCGGACCGTCAGCTGGGAGGCGCGCCAGCCGGTGCTCGGCTACCTGACCACCGTGGCGATCGACAAGTTCAGTTTCCTGGATCAGCAGCGCGCCGACGGCACCCCGCTGATCAGCGCCTTCGCCCCGGGGGCCGAACGCAACCGGGAGACCGAGCAGCGCCTGCCGGAGATCCTCGACTTCATCGAAAGCCTCTACGGCCCTTACCCGTTCGACTCGTCGGGCGGCATCTACGTCGACGCCGACATCATGTTCTCGCTGGAGACCCAGACCCGCCCGATCTACGCGCCGTGGACGGACCTGCCGACCGTGGTGCACGAGCTCGCGCACCAGTGGTGGGGCGATTCGGTGTCGGTGCGCCAGTGGTCCGATATCTGCCTGAACGAATGCTTCGCCAGTTACACCGCCGACTACCTGTGGCCGGAGCACAAGGAAGGCAAGAACGTCGACCAGCAGTACCGCGAGACCATTCAGAAGTTCCTGGGCAACAGTGAGTTCTGGCAGATATCGCTGGGAAATCCCGGTGCCGGAACGGAATTCACCTCCGTCTACTACCGCGGTCCGCTGTTCCTGCACGCGCTGCGCAAGCAGCTCGGTGACGACGTGTTCTTCGCGGCGGTGCGAGAGTTCAACGCGCGCCACGTGTATGGGAATGCGTCCATGCCCGAGTTCCGCACGTTCGTCCAGTCGAAGTCGCCTACGGACCTGACCGGGTTCTTCGACGCCTGGCTCGACCAGACGGCGCCGCCACCGGAGGAGTACCTCTTCCCCGGCGGACTGCGCGGCTGAGCCGGGAGCAAGGGGAACCCTCGGTCGGCCAGTGGATTTCGTTACTCGCCGTCGACGCGCTCCCGCGCCCGCTCGACCCACCGCTCCACCCGATCGAGCTGTCGCTGCGCCGAACGCAACTGGTCCTGGGCCGTGCGTTCGGTCGTGCGACAGAACTGCCGCTCCTGCTCCGCCCGGGCGAGCTCTTCCTTCAACTCGGTGATCCGAGCGTCGATGTCACCCAGTTGATCGGCAGCCCGCTCGACCTCCTCGTGCGCTGAATCCCTTGCCGCACGGGCGGATTCGAGGGCCTCCAGCGCGTCGTCCAGTTCCTGGCGGGGATTGTCCTCGGCCGGTTCCTCGGCGGCGGGCTCGGGTGCTTCGTCGTCGACCGCGACCAAGCCGGGACCGGCGGGGCCGAATCCCTCGTAGGTCGCCGCGGTCGCCAACGTTCCTGAATGCACCTGTTCGGCGACGTCCGGGTCGGCGAGCGCCGCGGTCAAGGTCTGGCCGATCTCGCGCAGCACGCCCTCGTTCACCGGGTGTCCGTGCTGCTCGGCCAGTGCTCCCGCCTTCTTCGCCAGCGCGTTGACCGCCTGCTGCCGCTGTCCGGTGAGGCTGCGCAGCTCGTCGCCGGAGAGTTTCCGCTGCGCCGAGCGCAGTGCCGCGCCCAGCTGTAGCAGCGCCTCGACGTCCGCGGGCGCCTCGCGGGCCAGCAGGTTCACCGTCCACGCGGTGACCGTGGGTCTACGCAATTTGCCGATGGCGGTCGCGAGCTCCTTGTCGCCCGCCTCCTTGGCCTGTTTGACCTGAGCCGTGCGGGCAGCGACGAACTCACTCGGAGCGAGTCCGTACAAGTCGCGGGCAACGTCGTCCAGCGTCATACTGGCCAAGCGTAACGACTCGGTCTGTCGAAGCGAAAGAACCCACGTATTGGACGAACGTCCACGTTACGGGTGATACGCGAAAGGCGTTGCTAGTGAACTTCTTTGGATTGCAAGTGCTCGGCAGTCTGCTCCCGAGGATCCTCGGGTACGCGTTGCTCGGCATGTCCTACATGTTTTAGGCCCGTCGCATCCCGTCCGCCGATATCACCCCAGGAGCTGATGCGGCCGTACTCGGCGTCCGGGTATCCTCACCGCGTTCGCGAGCGGCGTGAATGTGTTCGGTGAGAGAGGTTTTCAGGTGAAGTTTCCAGGAGCGAGGCTGCTGGCACGCGTGGTGCTTGCCCTCGTAGCGGTGGCGGCGGTGGTCGTCACGGTGGTCGGTTGTTCGGCGGCCAAGGATGCCAGCAAGTCCGACACGGCCAAGGCCAACGTCGGTGACTGCATCAATGTCACCAAGAGTTCGTCGACCGACGCCAAGACCGAGCCGGTGGACTGCTCGTCGGAGAAGGCGGTCTACAAGATCGCGCAGACCTTCGACAAGAAGACCGAGTGCCCGACGGACTACACCTCTTATGAGGAGACCCTCGCGGGCGGCACCACCGCGTTCCTGTGCCTGGCGCCCAACTTCAAGCAGGGCAGCTGCTACAACGAGAGCCCGGCCACCGGTTACAAGCACGTGGACTGCACGACCCCCGAGGCGAGCTTCAAGGTGGTGAAGCGGATCGACGGCGAAGCCGACGAGCTGCTGTGCGGGGCCGACGCGGACAGCTTCCGCCTGATCTCGGAGACCCCGAAGATCACCTTCTGCCTGGCCAAGCCCAAGGCCTGATCATTCGAGCAGGGCGACCGACGCGATCCGGTGCAGCGTGAAGTGCCGGACCGCGCCGGTCACCGGGTCGAGCGCGTCGAGCTGGCCGTTGCCGACCTTGAGCGGTTCCACCACACGCTGCGTCGCCACGCCGGAGGCGTCGACGTAGCCGATGTTCACCGACCGCCGCACCCGCGCCGCCAATTGCAGCAGCGCCAGGGTCGCCGCGGTATTGGTGCGGGTGCCGTCCATCCGCACCGACTGTCCGGAGCGGGCGCTGGTGGCGCGATCGGCCGCGCGCAGCTCGGTGACGAGTAGTTCCAGCTGTTCGGTGCTCGGCGGCGTCGGCCGCCACGGCGGCCTGGCATTGGGCCGCGCCGAGATCCGGGCGCCCCGCTGGCGCAGATCCACGATGATGCCGGAGGAATCCTCGCCCGCAGGCGCGAAACCGGCCGCGCGCAGCTGCTCGAGCACCTCGCCGAGCGGCGCTTGGGCGATCGCCACCGTCGGTGCGATGGCCCGCAGCGCCAGCGCCCCGGCCACCGGCGCGGCCAGCACCTGAGCCAGCAGCG
>NZ_BJXA01000075.1 GCF_007990755.1 Nocardia ninae NBRC 108245
AACCTATCTGGACCACGCGTGGAGTGTTCGACGTGATGCCGACTGCGGCGCAGGCATTCTCATCAGCCGCTGGTCCCGGGCGGAAGATCAACTGGCGGTGGCGATCCGGGGCCGGTCGAACACACGGACATGCCGAATGCAGTGCCGTCTCAGGATCGAAACTGGGCTGACCTTCGACACCGGAAGAAAACCTGACAGGTGGCCCTCGATGGCGGCTCTATCGTCCGGTGGCGCGGATCATGTCGAGCACATCCGATGTCGGGCGCACGTCGCCGAACGATCGGTAGATCGTGTGCAGTGCGGCGTTATGGTCCTGATCGCGGCGAGCGGCGTTGGCGTCGGCGACCATGATCACTCGGAAGCCGAGGGTAGCCGCGTCGCGGGCCGAGGACTCACAGCACACGTTGGTGACAGTCCCCGTGATCAGCACCGTGTCGATACCGCGCTGTTCCAGCTGCTGCGGCAGCGCGCACCGACCTGGAAAGAAGGCGCTGAACGCGGATTTATCCACGAATACGTCCCCTTCGTCAGCGACCAACTCCGACCACAGCCGGGCACGCAGTGGACCGAAACCGCCTGATCTGCTGAAGCTTTCGGCAATTTCCGGACCGAAGAACTCGATCGCTGCCCGACTGGGTTCACTCGTGCCAGGCAGAGTCCAGACGACGGTTCCGCCTGCTGCGCGCAGTGTCTCGGCCAGGCGATTGATGTTCGGCACGATCCCGTGGCAGTAGAGGTTGTCCGCGACATGGAAGGGCACCATGTCGATGACAACCAGCGCGGTCGCCGCGGGTACGAGGTCGGAGTAAGCGAACCGCCGTCCGCGGCGGTTTTCTTGGCGCTCGTATTCGCGTGCTTCGATACGCCAATCGTGCACTTCCGGCCTCCGAGCAGTGCCTTCGATATTCACGGTGTCGAAGTCTCGCATCAGGTGCCCGCATTGACTACGCCGACCATCTCTTCGAGACTCGGGTCTCGAGACCCGAGACCCGAGACCCGAGACCCATGGCCGGGCCGTGACCGGCGACCGGTGACGCGAACGCACTCACATGCCGCATACCGCGTTGAGCGAAGAGGCCATGCCGAGGCGGCAGGCGCGGTAATCGACGGCGACAGATAGTGAGTCGTTGCGTACCCTCGCCGAGTGCGCGAGCAAGAGCAGTATGCGAGGTATCAGGACGATTCGAATGTGTTGGCGGCGATCGGCGCCTATGTCGAGGCTCAGGTCGGGCGGGTCACAGTGCGCTTGCCGAAAGCCTTGGCTGAAGCCGCGTTGGCTGCTTGGGATCGTGACGAGCTGGGTGAACTCGGCGAGGAGACCCGCGAGCAGTATGCCCTGCGTGGCCGGGCTGCGGAACTGGCGCTGATCGGTCTGGCGATCTCAGACCGTGGCTGCTGGGTCGACGACGAGCTCGTCGTCGACCTCGATGTCGCCGTGGCGGGTGCGGCCTTGCGCGCGTCGCAGTAGCCGGGCTGCCGCAGCCTCCGATCGGCTGCCTGAGCGAACCTTCGCTCATGCCGCCGTGCGAGCGGAAGATCAACGGGCCGAACGCATGACGGCTGTCATGAACGCACCATCCTGCCGATTTCGGGACTGAAAAAGTTGGACTGTCAGCTGAGTGCTTGAATCTCGGTCGCTAGCTTCTCCTGGCTAGCCACCCACGACGCCAATAGAGCTAGACCGTCCGTGGTCGCCGTGCCAGCGGGCGCGGTGTAGACGTTCAGGAGTAGGCCGGGGTCGGCAGGCAGATCCATCGACTCGACGTCCAGGTCGAGCTGGCCCACTACCGGATGGTGCACCCGTTTGCGTCCGGACCGGTGGAGCCGAACATCCTGAGATGCCCACCGCTGCCGAAATAGTTCACTCCGTGTTGATAATTCACCGACCAGGGCGATCAGCTCCTCGTCGTGCGGATTGCGGCCGGCTTCCATGCGTAGCTTCGCGGCCACATCGCAGGCGATTCGGTCATAGTCGACGAAGAACGTTTTTGCCGCTTCGGGATCCAGATACACGAACCGCGCGGTGTTCGCCGGCCGTCGCGTATCGGCCAGCACCGGTGAATACAGTGCGCGGGCAGGGTGATTCATGGCCAGCACGTCATAACGGCTGTTGCAAATCCAAGCCGGCGCATCGGTGATGGCATCGAGCACCTGCTGAAGCGCCGGGCGGACCGTCACGGCGGATCGGGGGCGGCGTGGACCGCCGGGCGCCCTGGACTGCCGCGCAAGGTGGAAGAGGTGATCGCGCTCGGCCTCGTCGAGTTGCAGGGCAGAGGCCAACGCGTCGAGCACCCCATCGGAGGCGCCGGTGAGGCTGCCGCGCTCCATACGCACGTAGTAGTCGACCGATACCCCTGCTAGTAGAGCTACCTCTTCTCG
Organism: Nocardia ninae NBRC 108245; assembly: GCF_007990755.1. Lineage (GTDB taxonomy): Bacteria > Actinomycetota > Actinomycetes > Mycobacteriales > Mycobacteriaceae > Nocardia > Nocardia ninae. Next base: position 2,380 of record NZ_BJXA01000075.1, read on the forward strand.
ACGCAGACCTTTGACCCGGCGGTTGCCGCCGTAGGCGGGCAATCCGGCCCGCTCGGGCGTGATCCGCGCGCGACGCGAGCTCAGGAACTCCTTGATCTCAGTGCGCAGTTCGATCGTGGACACCCCTTCACGGTAGGCCCTGTCCGCGGGCGAAGGGAGGTACTGCTGGTACCCCTGTTGAGACCCGACCTGCAGATTTTTCACGAGGGCCCGGCGGTCGCCGGCAAAAGTCTCGCGCCGACGCCTAGGTACCCGATGCGGTTGTGGCGGTGCCACCGTCGACCGGGACGATGGTGCCCGTCAGGTAAGACCCGGCCCGGCTAGCGAGGAACACGGCGACACCTGCCATGTCGTCGTCGCGGCCGAGCCGGCGCAGAGGGGCCTTCGCCGCGATCGTGTCGCCGATGGCATCGATCGTGGCCGCCATCATCTGCGACGGGAACACTCCTGGGGCTACCGCGTTCACCGTGACGTGCTGTGGGCCCAGTTCCCTGGCAAGCACCCTGGTGAGTTGATGGAGTGCCGCTTTGCTGCTGGCGTACGAGTAGTTGGGCGCCTCGGCGACGTGGATGGCGGCGATACTGCCGATGTTGATGATCCGCGCGGGATCAGCGGCGCTGCCCGCCCTGCGCAGTGCGGGCAGCAGCGCCTGCACCAGCCAGAACGGCGACTTGAGGTTGAGGTCGATCACTGCGTCCCATGCCTCGGCCGGGAACGTCTCCAGCGGCTCGAGCCACATCGCTCCCGCGTTGTTGACGAGGATGTCCAGGCGTTCCGAGTCGGCCTCGACCAGATCGGCGAGTCGCTGACATTCGTCGTACCTGGACAGGTCGGCGGGGATTGCTCGAACGTCGCCGAATTCGGACAGTAGACGCTGTGCCTCCGCGCACGCGTCTGCCTTGCGTGAGCTGACGACGACACGGGCGCCCGCCTGCAGGAGGCCGCGCGCGATCATCATCCCAATGCCCCGGGTGCCGCCAGTGACAAGGGCATGCTTCCCACTCAGATCGAAAAGATCTGAGTGAGTGGTGAACTGGTTGTCCGCCATTGGTGTTCGTCCGTTCTATCGTGGAAACATGTGCTGACACGATCACGCGTCCGGTGCAGCCGAATTGAACTGATAGGGGGTAAAGCCGCCGTGCGTGTCCATGAAGTGTTGTCGGCACTTTCGCTCAGGGCTCCTGGGACGGATTCCCGGGCCGCCGCCGCGCGCGCCTCCCGAGGATCCATTACTTCTCCTCCGTTTAGCTGGAAGCCGACTCGAACAGGTTGACAGGCGTCCTGGACCTCTGGGAGACCCTGGCGATACAGGTACTGCGCGAGCCTCCCTTGCCCTGGCGCGCCGGCTCACGCCGCCACAATCCCCTCCTGCACAGTCATTTTCTTGATTACTTTGATCTGTATTGCGACCCGGTATCGTCGCCGTGAATGCTGACTTCAGTCAGCGAGAGTGCGCGGTAATGCCTACGACCCGCGCGTTGATCGGCCGTCCAGATTTGCTGGTAGACACGGCCTCCCAACGCGCGCAAAGTAGCCGATTCCGGTGCATACCTTCAGATGGCGGGGGCGACCAGCGCGTGCGATCCACGCCGAGAGATAATTCGTTTCGTGACGGAAATACCGCAGTTCCTCGATGGCGCACGAGTGCTGGCAACTGCGGACATCGGGGGTGCGATACGGTCCGGACAGACGCGGCACGTAGTGGATGGACTGGAACGTCATCACCGACACCTGCCATGCCAGTGTGACCGAAGCCCGCGTGCAAGCCTCCGAGGAGTTCAGCCCAGTCGAGTTCATCGAATTCCATTCGTCACCGACTGAAATCACCGGCCTGTCATGACCTTTTGTCCGAAGTGATTCGGCTTCCCGCCGGGTCGACTTAGGCAGGGCGACTGTTCTACCGGCTGCAGTAGATGATCGCGAGCGACATCCGCTCATGCCGCGACCCGCACGTTGGTCGACCGTCCAAACCGGCTGGCTGGCAAATCCTCCCAACCGCACCGAATTTGGGATGTCTACGCCGATGAAGCGTAGGCGAGCGTTGCTGTGATCAGCTCCGATCGTGCGAGCTGAAGTGGCGCCGATCCGGTGGCGGTGGTAGGCATGCCGCAGCGCGATAGACGGACGCAGTATGACGGCCGCTGGTCCAGCTCGCGAGCACCTCTGCTGCCGACTCGAAGGTCTCGGTGAACGATTCCGCGTGCCCGGCCAGCCATGACTGGGCACGAATCTCATGCGTCGAATGCTCGTGATCGCACCAGCAGTCCACCGCGATCGAGACTTCCACCCTGACCCGTGGGCGTTCTTCGCGCATCACAGATAGATCGAAGTCAACGGGGTCGCGTTCGGGCGTGTCATACACGATGGTTGTTCCGAAGAGAACCCAGCGGTGTCCGTCTTGATCACGATCTAGTTTGTCTGGGAACCAGTTCCATCCGGAGCGGCCGACCGGCGGCTGTGGCTGGTCGATGCGTGCGGCGGCGCGGCGGAGACGGTTTATCTGATCGTCGGACAGATCCGGCATCACTGCCGCCAGATCGATGCGGTCGAACGGTCGAACCTCCACCGCGCCAGCCTAACTGGGGGGGAACCTTGCTGAGCCAACGCTATGCGGGGCGACACTCCGAAACGATGAGGCAGGCGCTGCGATCGGGGTGCGGAAAACCGCAGTTCGACGGTGGGGTCGTCAGGCAGTGGTCGGGTGGTTGCCGCTACTGTCTGCCGCCCACATCGTCCATAGCGTCGAAATCATGGATATGGCAATAGATTCCACCGGCGGCGAACTCTCCGGGATCGCTGGCTGGGCGGTCGATGTGATGGAAGAACTGGGCGGGCTCGGCGCGGGTATCGCCATCGCGCTGGAGAACCTTTTCCCGCCGCTGCCCAGCGAGGTGATCCTGCCGCTGGCGGGGTTCACCGCGAGTCGTGGCGAGTTCGGTCTGCTCGAGGTGTTGATCTGGACGACGCTGGGCTCGGTGGTCGGCGCGCTCGTCCTGTATGGGCTGGGCGCCGCCTTCGGCCGGGAGCGGCTGCGCCGGATCGTGGACCGGATGCCGCTGGTTCGGGTCTCCGATCTCGACCGAGCGGAGGCATGGTTTGCCCGCCACGGTACGAAGGCGGTGTTCTTCGGGCGGATGATCCCCTTGTTCCGCAGCTTGATATCTGTTCCCGCCGGGGTCGAACGCATGAATCTGGTGCGCTTCACCGCACTGACCACCGCCGGTAGCCTGCTGTGGAACTCGATTTTCGTGCTCGCCGGATATTTCCTCGGCGAGAGCTGGCCGGTCGTCGAAACCTATGCCGGGGTGCTGCAAAAGCTGGTGATTCTCGCGGTAGTCGTCGGCGGCGTCTGGTTCGTCGTGAGCCGTGTGCGCACGCTGCGCGCACAGCGGCGCGAGACAATCAGGAAATGAGACCCTCCATCGACGCCGAGTCCGACGCGCGTGGCTCGAGCCGCGCGCGTCGGGCCGTGACCGTCCTCGGGGGCCTGCTGCTCGGGGTCGTGACAGTGCCGGTCGACCTGGTGGCCGCGCTCGGCAGCCTGGCGTCACCACGGTTTGCCCGCGGTGCGGTCGGGCTGCAGCGGCGTCGTCTGGCGCTGTTCGGCGTGACGTTGCGCGGTACGCCCGGCGGCTACCGTGCGGTGGGCTATCTGACGGTCCGCGCCCTGATCGGGATGCTGACCGGCGTGATCGGGTTGTTGCTCGGTCTGGGGCTGGTGATCGCGGTGAGCTTGGTGGTCGGCGCAGCGACCGGAGCCGCCGTTCCGATCTTCGACGCGAACGAGCCGGGGCAGGTCAACTGGTCGACCGTCGCGGCCCTCGCACTGCCCGGCGTGGTGCTGTGCTATCTGGCGGTGCATGGGCTGGCGGGGATCGTCGGCGTCGAAACCCGCGCGTGGAATGCCTTCGCCCGCCCCAGCTCCGGCGCGCTGGCGCAGCGGGTGGATGAGCTCACCACGACCCGCGCCGACATTGTCGACGCCATCGACGAGGAACGCCGCCGCATCGAACGCGACCTGCACGACGGGGTGCAGCAGCGAGTCATCGCGCTGTCGATCCTGCTGGCCCGCGGTGAACGCGAAGCCGACCAGCAACAACAGGCCGAACTGCACCGCCGTGCGCTCGCCGAGACCCGGCACATCCTCGCCGACCTGCGCGAGGTGTCGTGGAAGATCTACCCCGCCATGCTGGCTCGGGACGGACTGCACAGCGCCTTGGTGGCATTGGCCGACCGGACGCCGCTGCCGACGGCCGTGGACTATCGACTGGCGGGGCGGCCGCCGCGTTCGGTCGAATCGGCGTGCTACTTCACGGCGAGCGAGGCGATCACCAACGCGATCAAGCACGCGGCGGCGCAGCGCATCGAACTCACCGTCACCGAGGTCGGCTCCGTGTTGATCATGACCGTGCGCGACGATGGTCGCGGTGGCGCCGACCCGGCCGGTCTCGGACTCGCCGGAATCGCCTCCCGCATCACCGCGCTCGACGGGGTCGTCGCCATCGATAGTCCCGCGGGTGGGCCGACGACCATCAGAGTGGAGGTGCCGTGCGCATAACGCTGGCCGAGGATTCCGCCTTGTTGCGCGAAAGCATGGCTCAGCTGCTGATCGCCGAGGGGCACGAGATCGTCGATTCGGTGGGCACGGCGACCGAACTGCTTGCCGCCGTTGCGGTTCGGCCGCCGGAGCTCGTCATCGCGGACGTCCGAATGCCGCCCGACCACGTGGACGAGGGCATTCGGGCCGCCCTGGAGATCCGGGAACGCTGGCCGACGATCGGCGTGCTGGTGCTGTCGCAATATGTCGAGCGCCGATACGCGACGGAATTCCTCACCGGCACAGGCGGTATCGGATACCTGCTCAAAGACCGGGTGTCGGCGATCGACACCTTTCTCGACGCGATCGAGCGAGTCGGCTCCGGCGGCACCGCGTTCGATCCCGAGGTCGTCCGGCAGTTGCTGCTGCACAGTCGCGCCGACTCGCCGCTGAGCAGGCTCACCGATCGCGAGCGTGATGTCCTCACTCGCATGGCTCTCGGGCTCAGCAACGCGGCCATCTCCGCTGAGCTGTTCATCACCCGGAGTGCGGTCGAGAAGCACATCAACGCGATCTTCACCAAGCTCGATCTACAGGCTGGTGTCGCGCACAATCGACGGGTGCTCGCCATCCTCGAGTACCTTCGTACCGACGCCTCCGACGACTGATCGCCGTATCCCGTTCCTCCCGATGTCCGCGCACCCACCAACCGACTTTGCGGCGTGGGACGCTGTGGGAAAACTACTGGCATCAGCGGCTGGATGAGCAGTTCACTGAACAACCATGATCCCGATCGATACCCGACCACTATTCCGGATCGAGCGACAGGCGCTGCTCGAACTACTCCGGTCGTTGGAGCCGACCGACTGGCAGAAGCCGACGGTATGTCCCGGCTGGAGTGTCGCCGACGTGACTGCTCACATCCTCAACGACTACATGCGGCGCATCTCTGGCAGCCGAGACGAACACGGCGGTGCCGCCTTCGGCGATGGCGAAACACTGCCTGCATACCTGGCCCGGATCAATGAGGAGTTCGTCCGCGCGATGCGGCAATGCAGCCCGCACCTGCTCATCGAGCTGCTGGCTCGGCTGGGCCCAGAGCTGGATCTCCTATGGGCGGCAACTGATCTCGAGGGCCCCGCACATCTGGACGTCTCCTGGGCGGGGCTGAGTGTCAGTCCGGGCTGGCTCGACATTGCCCGCGAATACACCGAATTCTGGGTCCATCAGCAACAGATCCGGGACGCGGTGTATCGCCCTGGGGCCGATGACGTTTCGATGCTGCGCCCAGTGCTGGTTACATTCCTGCACGCTCTGCCGCCGGCCTTGCGCGATCGGATCCGGCCTTGCGGTACGACGGTGCGGTTCGAGATCGCCGGCCCGGCGGGTGGGCACTGGACAGGCGTGTCAGACGGTCAACACTGGGAGTTGACGACGTCACAAACTCTGGAGCCGACCGCATCCGTGCGGATGGACCAGGACACGCTCTGGCGACTGGCCAGCCGTGGCATCACCGTCGAAACTGCCCGTCAGCGTAGTGAATTGCGCGGTGACCAGGAACTTGCCGATTCCGCGATGACACTGCTCGCCGTGGTGGCCTGATTCAACCGTCACTCGCGCAACTCGTCCATCCAAAGTTGACCACCAATTCGAAGCAGATCGCCATGCTCGCTCCATCTTTCGCGTCGATCAACCTTGACGACTGCCGATCGCCATATGTCCCGCAATGCCGCGACCCGTGCATTCCCGCCCCTGGGCAGAGCGGCTGCGCCGGTGCAGGGCAAGCTGGAGTTACTGCTCGCTGTCGCAGCAGTCGCAGGCCTGGGTTCGCTCTCGCGCGGGGTCTGCAAATGATGTTGTCGGGCAGCAGGTGTCACCTTTCCAGGCGTTGCGACCTTCTTTGATCGCGATGGCCGCGATGACGAGTGCGGCGATAGGGTCGGCCCAGGACCACCCGAACAGGCTGTTGAGAACGAGTCCGATCAGCAGCACCGCCGAGAGATAAGTGCACAGGAGGGTCTGCTTGGAATCGGCGACCGCGGAAGCGGATCCGAGTTCGCGTCCCGCCCGGCGCTGCGCCCGGGACAGCACCGGCATGATCGCCGAACTCGCTGCCGCCAAACCGATTCCGATCGGTGAATGCGCGGCCTCGCCGACGCCTAGCAGTGACCGGACGGCGTCGACCGTGACATAACCGGCGAGGGCGAAGAACGAGAAGGCGATGATGCGCAGCGTGATCTTCTCGCGCGCTTCGGGATCCCGGCCGCTGAACTGCCATGCCACCGCGGCCGCGGAGGACACCTCGATCACCGAGTCGAGGCCGAACCCGATCAATGCCGTCGAGGACACCCGGGTGCCTTCGGTGAGCGCGATGATCGCCTCGATCACGTTGTAGCTGATCGTCGCGGCGACGAACCATCGGATGCGCCGCGACAATACTTGCCGCCGTGCGGGATCGGGGCCGAGTGTGAGCAGGGGAGTGCCGAGGTCCGCCATCAGCAGCAGTCCTCGGTGTCAGAGGCGGGGCAGCAGGTGGGGTCGACCGCGAGCACCAAGCCGACGAGGTCGTCGAGTGCTCGTCCGATGCGCGGGTGCGCCAACTCGTACCGGCTCCGCCGACCGTCCGGCACCGCGATCACCAGTCCGCAGCCACGCAGGCAGGCGAGGTGATTGGACAGGATCTGCCGCGACACCCCGATCTGGTCGGCCAGCTCGGACGGATACCCGGGCTCGGCCCGCAGACTCAACAGAATCCGCGTTCGAGTCGTATCCGACAGCGCGTACCCGAACCGGGAGAGCGCGTCACTGTGCAGCATCGTGTCCACACGACGACTGTACAGAAATTACTGTATTCAGAAAAGGATGTACTGAAAGAGGGTGGTCCTCGAACAACTGAGCCACCCGGCGTACGGCTCGGGTGGCTCAGCTAGCTGCCTGTCATTGATCGAATTACTCAGGGCTTCCAGGTGATTCGGCCACCTTGGAACTCCTGGGCTTTACCACCCTCGAAGTCGTATTCGTCCCCGGTGGGGTAGCCGTAGACGCCGTCCGCGCCGGCCCTGGCCTCCCAGCTGGTGCGGATCGCACCCCACACGGCATGCGCACCGGTGCGCGGCGACCAGTAGATCGCGCCGTCGTTGAACAAGTTGTAGCGGCCGTTGTTCTTGGCGGGGGCCTCGTCGGTGATCGGAAACCCGAGCGGGCTGTTCTCCGCGCCCAGCGCGTACCACTTGTCCCGGATCACCCCGCTGACCTGGTGCGCTGCGGTGCCCACGGACCAGTAGATCGAGCCACCCTGGAAGTGGCTGAACCGCCCGGGCTTCACCGGTGTCGACTCTTCCCGGGTCACCGGGTAGCGCAGCCCGCCGGTCTCCGAACCCAGTGCGCGCCACTTGTCGAGGATCGGTCCGCCGATCTGATGGGCGCCGGTGTCGTTGTGCCAATAGATGGCGGCGTTGCGTTCGAAGGTCTGGAACTTGCCGCCGTTGGCGGCATCCGACTCTGGCGAGGTCGGGTCGCCGAAGACGCTGCCACCGCCGGCCTGGTCGTATTCGACCTCGATCGCGCCGCCGACCTCGAACGGCCCGATCGGGCGCGCGGCCGCGGTGCCCGCGGTCAAGAGCACCGCCAGTGCGACGGTGGCCGTGGCCAGCGGTGCGGACGTGCGGTGGATACCACGAAGGCGAACCAAGAGAACTCCTAGTCAGGTGTGCCGAGACAGGGCGGAGCGTCGGTAGGCGATGATGGCACGCCGACGACACCCCCGCGCACGCGCCCCGGTCCGAACAGCTCGGCGGTGGGTCAGGGCTGCCAGGTGATGCGGCCGCCCTGGAAGTCCTGGGCTTTGCCGTTCTGGTAGTCGTACTCGTCGCTGGTGGGGTAGCCGTAGCCACCGTTCACGCCTGCCCTGGCTTCCCAGGTGGTGCGAATCGCGCCCCAGACGACGTGCGCACCGGTGGCGCCGGACCAGTAGATGGCGCCGTCGTTGAACAGGTTGTAGCGGCCGTTGTTCTTGGCGGTGGCCTCATCGGTGATCGGGAAACCGAGCGGGCTGTTCTCCCAGCCGTACGAGCCCCATTTGTCGCGGATCGCACCGCCGATCTGGTGCGCGGCAGTGCCGACGGACCAGTAGATCGAGCCGCCCTGGAAGTGGTTGTAGCGACCGGGTTTCGACGGCGTCGCCGCTTCCCGGGTGACGGGATAGCCGAGGAAGCCGTTCTCCCAGCCGAGGTTGCCCCATTTGTCGCGGATGGCGCCGCCGACCTGGTTGGCCCCGGTGGCCGGGTGCCAGTAAATGGAGGAGTTGCGTTCGAAGGCCTGGTACTTGCCGCCGCGCCCCGCATCGGATTCGGGGATGACCGGGTCGCCGAAGACCGCGCCACCGCCGGCCTGGTCGTACTCGACCTCGATCGCCCCGCCGACATCGAAGGGCCCGATCGGCCGTCCGGCCGCGGTGCCTGCGGTCAGCAGGACGGCGAGGGCGGCGGTGGTCATTGTGAATGCGACGCGGGTGCGACGTAGGCGTGCCAAAAGAAACTCCTCGAGCAAGTTGGTCGGATCCGAGACAGAGGTGGAGCTCAGCTACCAGGGTGCAGCCATTTGCCGATCGGCAGCGAGGGCAGGGCGCGGACCGCGAGCATGATCGGGTCGCAGTACAGGTTGTCCAGTGGCGTGTCGCCGGTGCCGCAGACGAAGTTCCCCTGCTTGTCGTAGTTCGAGGAGTGACCCTTATAAGACCAGGTCAGGCCGTCGTCCGAGTGGCTCCACGGACATTCGTTCGGTTGCAGGCCCTTGCACGGACCTTCCACGCCCCACGGCCCGACGGGGTAGGCGGAGGCGGCGGGCGCGAGCGCCAGCGTGAGCAAACTCGCAGCGGCGGTACCGACGAACGCGCGTTTCATTGCTGATTTCACGGATTTTCCCTTCGACGTGGAAGAGCCGGTGTCGTGGTGTCCGACAATCGCTCTATCGGTCGCACCGGCAGCACCGTTAGCTTGACCGGGCGCGAACGCGCTCGGGTCTAAGCTCGATTCCATGGTCGAGACGACGCGAATCGTGCTTGCTTCCCGCCCGGAGGGTGCGCCTACCGCGGCGAACTTCCGCACCGAAACCGCCGAGCTGCCGCCGCTCGAGGAGGGACAGGTGCTGCTGCGCACGTTGTATCTGTCCCTGGACCCGTACATGCGTGGCCGGATGAGTGCCGCGAAGTCTTATGCGAAACCGGTCGAGGTCGGTGGCGTGATGGTCGGCGGCACCGTGGCCGAGGTGGTCGACTCCCGGGCCGCCGAGCTGGCGAAAGGCGATGTGGTGCTGGCCTATTCGGGCTGGCAGACGCATGACGTGGTCGCCGCGTCCAGCGTGCGGAAGCTCGACCCCGACACGGCACCCGTCTCGACGGCGCTCGGCGTGCTGGGTATGCCCGGTTTCACCGCGTACTCCGGGCTGCTGAAGATCGGGCAGCCGCAGGCGGGGGAGACCGTCGTGGTCGCCGCCGCCACCGGGCCGGTCGGCTCGGCGGTCGGGCAGATCGCCAAGATCAAAGGGGCCCGCGCGGTCGGCATCGCAGGCGGACCGCGCAAGTGCGCGGCCCTGCTCGACGAGCTGGGTTTCGACGCCGCGATCGACCATCGCGCGCCCGACTTCGCCGAACAGCTGAAGGCGGCGGTGCCCGATGGCATCGACGTCTACTTCGAGAACGTGGCAGGCGCGGTCGCCGACGCGGTATATCCGCTGTTGAACACCTACGCGCGCGTCCCGGTGTGCGGGCTCATCGCCAACTACAACACGACCGGCGACGAGGACGGCCCGGATCGTCTGCCCGCCTTCTACAGCCGCATCCTGGTCAAGAGTCTCACCGTCCGCGGCTTTATTCAGACCGAGTTCGTCCGCGAGCTGTACCCGGACTTCCTGCGCGAGATGGGCGAATGGGTCGGCGACGGTCGCGTGCGCTACCTCGAGGACATCACCGAGGGGTTCGAGAACGCTCCCGAGGCGTTCATCGGCATGCTGGAGGGTCGTAATTTCGGCAAGGTGGTCGTCAAGGTCGCCGACTAGCGCGCGACCGTGCTGCCGCCGATCGCCAGGTAGACCACCATCACCATGAACAGGAACCAGCCCGCGCCCTGCCAGATCGGCCAGGCCCCGCCGCGTCGCCACTCGAGGTAGGTCTCGATGAACGCGCCGATGCCGCCGAGCAGCAGGATCACGGTCGGCACCAGCAGCATCGCGGTTTTCGCGCCGGTGTCGCAGAGCAGGGTGTCCGCATCGGCGCAGGCGCTGCGGTTCGCCGTCCAGATGGCCGCCACCGCGAAGGCCAGGGCGGCAGCCGCGTTGACGATGAGGACGTAGGTCGCGGCACGCCGATAGGTCTTCGGGTCGCGTTGGCGTTTCCGCACGTCGTTGACCATGTCTCTGCACCTCACCGGTCTCGGGTCCGCCTAGGGGTCTTCCCGACATTGCCGACCTGGCGCAGGCCAAACATCGCCTGCTCAGCGCAGGCGCGCTGGTCAGGGCTTGCGGCCGACGCCAGCCCAGTACCAGGCGGATTCGGGGTCGACCGGTTCCTCGCCGGGCGTGGGATGCCAGGTGACCACGGGGACGACGCCCGGCTCGATCAGTTCCGTGCCCGCGAACAGCGCCTCGGTTTCGGTGCGGCTGCGCGGGTAGAAGGTGATGCCCGCGTCTTCTGCGGCGGCCGCCACCCGGGCCATCGCGCGCTCGTCGAAATCGGCGGTGGGGTGGGTGAGTACGAGGTAGCTGCCGGACGGCACCACGTCCAGCAGGTTGCGGATGATGCCGTGCGGATCGTCGCTGTCGCGGAAGTACATCATGATCGCCACCAGCATGATGGCGACCGGTTGCTCCAGATCGAGGGTGGCGCCGAGGGTCGCGTTGCGCAGGATGGCGGTGGGGTCGTGCAGGTCGGCGTGGATGAAGGCCGTCCTGCCCTGCGGTTTGCTCGCCATCAAGGCGCGGGCGTGCGCGAGCACGATCGGATCGTTGTCCACGTAGACCACCCGGGCCGCCGGATCGAGCCGCTGCGCCACTTCGTGGGTGTTGCCTGCGGTGGGGATGCCGGTGCCGATGTCCAGGAACTGGTTGATGCCCACCTCGCTGGTCAGATACTGCACCGCGCGGCCGAGGAACGCCCGATTCGCGCGCGCCATGGTCTGAATGGCGGGGATGTGACCGGCAATGGCGTCGCCGAGCGCGCGGTCGGCCGGGTAATTGTCTTTTCCGCCCAGCCAGTAATCGTAGACCCGCGCTTCGTGCGCGACGCTCGTATCGATCTTGGTGGGTAATGCGGTGGGTGTCTGTGCACGACTGTCCGACATGGGGATTCCCTCCTGTGGCAGTCACGGGAGAGTCGGGCCCGGTGACCGCCGAGTCGCCGACGGGACGGCGACTGCTACTGCGAATCTTGCCCGCCAAGGATATTCCAGCGAATGGCTGGCATGCGGTGCTTCGGCCGGATGAGGGAGGGTTTTCGGGGGACCGGCCGGTTTCGCCGCACTTTTTTTCGGATACCGCACCGGCTGCCTTCGATCCGGGCGGCCGACTCCCTCGGACGGTGTGTCGCCGTGCGGTGTGTCGCGCCGCATCCGTGATCTTGATGGGGTTGAATTGTGCAGGTCACGAGTTTTTCCGGCGACGAGCGGAAAGCAGGAGACGACATGGCACGAGTCCGCAGCGACAGCTAGCGCCGTCGTTCCCGTGGTGTCGTCGAATTCTTCGGCGGCGCGATTTCTTCGATATCCGAGTCTTGGCGAGCACACCGCGATTTCTCGTGTCCGGACCCATCCCAGCCTGCGAAAAGGAGCACGCACGTGAGCATGATTCTGGCCGCGCTACACGACACCGTTCTCGCGGAGGTCGGAAATCCGACACCGGAGGCGCCGCCGCTGGCGGACAAATTGCTGCAAATGGGTCGCTACTTCACCTGGCTGGTCCAACTGTCCGGTATCACCGCCATCACCTACGGCGGCGGCCGATTCGCCTGGGAGAAGTGGAACGGCGGCGGTTTGCAATCGCCGAAGATGATCGCCAGCGCGATGGCGGGCGGCGCGGTAGCGACCAGCGCGGGCACCATCATGAACGCCGTCATCTGATCGGATACTGAGGTCACCGGCTCGGCGAAATCTCTCTCGTTGAGCCGGATTCGATTGTGCTGTGGTGGAATACGTCGGACAGCGCGCGCCTCGGTGTCGGGGCGCGGCCGTGTTCCGGCGCGGCGGTGCCGATCCGGATCAGCACCTGCGGGACTGCGGGTCGGGGGAGCAATTCGGCGACCACTGTGCTGGTCGCTTCGAACTCGGTGAGATGGGTGAGCGGGCAGCTGGCCAAGCCACGGCGGGTGCACTCGAGCAGCACCTGCGACAAGGCCTCGCCGGTATCCACCCATTCGCCAGGGGAGTGGGCGTCGGTGCTGAGCACCACCAAACGCGAGCGGTCGTCGAGATCGGCGCGGCGGTTCGAGTGCGGCGGGGACGGAAAGTGCCGCCCGACGCCGACGCGGTCGGCCTCGGCTGCGGAAGTCCGGGCGGCGACGGGAACTCCGTCGAATGAACCGGAACCCTCACTCCACCAACGCAATTCGTGCTGGTATGCCCGATCGTGCCGGGACAGCGCGGCGGCGTGCTGGGTGACAGCAATCAGTCTGCGACGATGCTGCTCACCGATTTCATCGACTGTCACGTGGTGCGGCCGGGCCAACTCGTGCAGCGCACCGAGCACCGTGGGCCAGTCGTCGGGCGGCGCCATCGGCAATCGGTCGGTGTGCCGCAGTGTGATGGCGCGGACGCGGGCGGCGGTCTGGTGCAGCGCCTCGTGCCACGGCCGGAATTCGAGCACGGCCAGCAGTTCCGGCCGGTCCGCGTCGGGAATCCGGTTGGCGAAGGTGAACCATCCCAAGGACATGAACGTCAAGCGGGCGTGATCGAGCACCGCGCCGCAACTGATCGCCAGCTGCCTGCCCGCCGGATCCGCGACCGGAAGTTGCCGGTGGTGGTCGCGGTAAAGCAGTAGCTGCTTGCCATCGAATTCCCACCGCCACGGCTGAGTGTTGTGCACCGACGGCGCTCGGCAAGCCAATGTCAGTGCCCGCCGTATAGTCCCGAGATCGGGTGTACCGGAGTCCCTGTCTGTGACCATGACCCGAGTCTTTGTGTCGGTCACCGCCCGCACCACGGTCTTCGAGCCCTTGTTTCGAGGCCGATGGTCACAAACTGACCGTCGCCGCGGGATGGTGCGCGCCGCGTGTATGGCGGGCCCGCACCTCGGCAGAATATCGCGCGATGCGGACCGATAGCGGATCACCATGGGCTACACCGCGGTAACGGAGCCGGCGTCCCGGCGCGACGATGCGAAATTCGTCGGTAGCAATGCGTACAGTGCAGGTATGCCCGAGGTAGCGCATCCAAGTTCCGCGGTGCGTGTCGAACCGGCCGCAGCGCCGGGCACCACCGCAACCGCCGGGGACTCCGATCCCGATCTGCTGTTGTTGACGAATCAGCTGTGCTTCGCCCTGTATTCCACGTCGCGCTCGATGACCGCCGCCTATCGCCCCTTTCTCGAGCAGATGCACATCACCTATCCCCAGTACCTTGCGCTACTCGCGCTATGGGAACGGCCCGGCATGACGATGAAGGAACTGGGCGAACAGCTGAGCCTGGACTACGGCACCGTCTCGCCGCTGATCCAGCGACTACAGGCGCACGGGTTCGTGGAGAGCGTGCGCAGAATCCACGATCGCCGCGCGGTAGAGCTCCGCGCGACCGAAGCCGGTGTCGCCCTGCAACATCAGGCCAGGGAGATGATCGAGTCGGTGATGGAGGGGGTCGGCTACCCGATCGAGCACCTCATCGCCCTCCGCGACCAGGTCAACGCGCTCGGCGAACGGTTGGACGCGATCGCCGAGGCGCGAAAAGAAGCCTGAGCGCACCGGTCACGCGTCGAGCACCTTGACCTTGCGCTGCACCACCGGCGGCTCGGTCGACCACGGGAAGTTGATCCAGCGGTCGGTGTGCTTCCAGACGTATTCGCAATCGACCTCCGAGCGCGGCTTCTGGTAGATCACCGCACAGCGGACCTCCGCGACGTGGTGCTCACAGAAGTCGCGCACCAGTTTGAGGGTGGCGCCGGTGTCGGCCACATCGTCGGCCACCAGCACGGTCGCTCCGGCGAGATCCACCGCCTGCGGCACCGGCGGCAACATCACCGGCATATCGAGGCGCTGGTCGATGCCGGTGTAGAACTCCACGTTCATCACGTGCAGGTTCTTCACGTCCAGCGCGTACCCGAGCGCGCCGGCCACGAACAGCCCGCCGCGCGCGATCGACAGGATCAGATCGGGCTCGAACCCGTCGTCCGCGATCATGGTCGCCAACTCCCGGCTCGCCGAACCGAACAACTCCCAGCTCAGCACTTCCCGATCCGCCATGGATGCTCCGTCTCCCTCGATGCGACTGCGCACAGAGCATACGAGTAGCCAGGATGTGGCCGTCGGCACGTACCCGGTCCGCGGTATCGGCAAACATTGTTTTGTCTGTGACGGCGATTTATGGGCTTGTCGGTGCGTATTTGCTGGAGTTTTTATCCTGCTTTTCGGTGGATAGCGATTCGCCCGCGACACCCGGTTTCAAATCGGCCGAACCGTCGCTCGATTCCGCTACGGTTCGCGCTATCGCGTGTTATCCGGAATTCTTTTGGCCGCGTCGATCCGCACCATGCCGGTGTTCGTGCGACTCGCGGCCGAATGACCGAATCCAGAGAGAATGGGGATTGTCATGCGCATCAGTCCGACTCGGATCGCCGCCCTCGCAGTCGTCTTCGTCGCGGCGGCCGCCGGTCTGACCTTCCTCGCCTCGGTGGCCAGCGCGGACGAGACGTGGATCTACGTCTGTGACGAAATCGAGGAGCCCGAAGATGTCGGCGCGGAGGGCACCGGAAATTGCCAGGCGGAGCACGGCGCACCCGCTACCGGTCCGATCAAACAGAAATTCAAACTGCACCAGCGCGGTGTGCAACCGAAACCCGGGATGGTTGCCGTCTGTGAGGGTGAATCCCAGAGCGCCTTCGGTGAAGCGGCGCTGCCTGCGAAAGTCGACGGGTTCGGTTGCTACGTCTACGAAATGCGCTGAAAGCGCATATTACTTCCAGGCGGACTTCATGCGCTTCATCGCATTCATGCCGGCAGCGGACACGTCGGGCCACGGCGGTCGGCGCAGAATTGCCAGCGTGGTGATCACCGTCGCCACCAGCCCGATGAACTCACCGAGCAACGCCACCCGGGTGACATCGACCGCGGCTTCCCAGTGCACCTTGCCGTTGTGAATGACGAAGATGCCCTGCGGTGACGCCGCGAACGGACCCCCACCCACCCTGGTAACGGTGATGACGGTCGACCCGTCGGCGGTCTCGTAGGGTTCACCGAACACCTGCACACCTTTCGCACTGGGCTCGATCCGCCGCACCGACCTACCGATGATCGTCATTTTCCCCACTTTCGCCACGGTCTCCGCGACATCGAAGGCCGACCCACTGGCCCCCACCGTACCCGCCGGAATCGCGGCGAGGGAGCCGGTTCGCGACGAAAGACGCGACGCGCCACCACTGTCCGTTCGACGGCAGCTGCCCGGCATGGGCAGCCGCCGCCGGGCTCACGGGCGGAGGCGGTGAATGTCGCGGGGGAACAGGGTCGCGTAGCGGATGTTGTCCGCTCCGATCAAGCGGGTGACCCACCGGGCCAAACCGATGGCGAAGCCACCGTGTGGCGGCATGCCGTGCCGCATGGCTTCGAGATAGGGCGCGTACTCCGCCGGGTCCGCGCCGCGGGCGGCAAGTGCCGAGAGATAGTCGGCGTGGTTGTGCAGCCGTTGGCCACCGGTCACCAGCTCGAGTCCGCGGAACAGCAGGTCGAAGGAGTTGGTCCAGCGCGGATCACTCGGTTGCGGGTGCGTGTAGAAGGGGCGTTTGACCGCCGGATAGCCCTCTACCGCAAGGAAATCCGAGTTGAACCGCTCGTGGGCCCACGTGCCGAGGAAACGTTCGTGCTCTGGCGCGAGGTCGGGTTCGGTGGGCGCCGCGCCGACCAGTTCGAGGGCTTCCCGGAAGTGGATGATCGGGATCCGCTCGGGCACCACCGGCAACTCGGCACCCACGGTTTCCACTGCGGCACCGGCCTTTTCGCGAACAGCCTCGATCATCGCGGCGAGTGTGTCACGCAGCTGGCCGAGTACGTCGCGATGGTCGCGGATGAAACCGAATTCGACGTCGAGCGAGACGTATTCGGCGAGGTGCCGCGCGGTGTCGTGCGGTTCGGCCCGAAAGACCGGCCCCACCTCGTACACCCGCTCGAAGACGCCGGTGAGCATCTGCTTGTACAGCTGCGGCGACTGGGCGAGGTAGGCGGTCGAGCCGAAGTAGTCCAGCGCGAACACATTCGCGCCGGACTCGGTGGACTGGTCGACGATCTTGGGCGTCGTGACCTCGGTGAATCCCGCTTCGTCCAGGTGGCGGCGGAACCCGGCCATCGAGGCGGCCGCGATCCGCCACACCGCCTGCCGGGTGGGGTGGCGCCAGCTGATCGCGGCGTGGTCGAGCATGGTCGGCAGGGTGACCCCGAGGCCGGGCCGCCACAGTTCGACCGGCGGTGGCTCGGCCGGTGCACTCAGTGGCGTAATCGCCGGCTCGATGATCTCGACACCGCCGGGTGCCTTCGTATTGCCGATCGGGGTGCCGGTCACCCGGACCACGGTCTCCTCCGGCAACGCCGAAAGCTGTTCTCGGACTTGTGGATCCGTTACCACCACCTGCGCGACGCCGGATCGGTCGCGCAGCACGACGAACGTGACGGTCGCGAGTTGTCTGCGCCGGTGTATCCATCCCTCGACGGTCACCGATCCGCTGTCCGTGCGGGTAGTCGGCAATGCCGAACAGAGCGTGCGTGGCATCGGTTTCACCTCCTGGTTGCTATCCCCGGGAGGTGTGGGCGATCGGGTCCGTCGCGGTGCCACCACACCTTCGCAGCGCGATGCGCGCTGCCTCTACTGGTCGAATTCTCGGTGACCGGCCGACGCGGCTCGGAGTTCGTCACGCTCGTCATCGCCGCATCTGCGAGCTTAGCGAGCAGATTCGACGGCGCCAGTGATTATTCGGCCGGGACGGCCAGGGAGTCGGCGCCGGTCGATGACGACATCGCTGTGACAAGGCCGCGCTCGTTGAACGCGATGGCGACTTCGATTCCCGGGCCTGCGATGCGCATTGTCGAGCCGTCGGTGGCGAACGCGGCGGTCAGTCCGCGTTGCATCGCATAGCTGTGCAGGGCGCGCTTGTGGTCGGGTAGCTCGAGTTTGAATACGCCGGTGAGGGCCTGCATGGTGTGCATCAGGTCGGGGGCGGGGAGGGCGAGGTCGGGGTGTTCGATCAGCACGGCGAGGCGGGTGCCGCCGCCGACGTCGCAGCTGTACCAGGTCCAACTGCCGGATACTGCTTTGGCGAGTTCGCCCATCAGCCAGGTGGCTCGGTTCGGGTCGGTGGGTGCGCCGGGCAAGTCCGCGAACGGCACCTCGTCGGTGCACAGCGCCGAAATGCCGTGCCGCAGTCCGTAATCGCGCACCGAGCGGGCCAGCTCGGTTACCTCGGGCGGATACCAGTCGTTGTTCGCCCAACTCCACAGCCAACTGCGCGGACCGGGTGCCGCCGTGCCGAGCACATGAAATCGCGTGCACACCAGCGGCTTATCGCCGAAGAACTCGAACCGAGGCGGTTCATAACTCACCTGCCACCGATGTTCACCCAGCACCTCGATACTGCGCTCTTGATGTTCGAAAGACATCAGTGCGGCATCGTCGAGTAACTGTTCGAGCGTGGGTGATTCGTGGTGAAGATAAGCGGTCACGACCCCCGATACTGTCTTACCGGCGGGTGCGGTGCACCCCCATAGAAATGACGTCCCTGCACGTTTTCCGCCGGTTGGGTGAGAAACCGGGCGCTAGGCAACTCCGATACGACATGGCACGATCATTCGAGTGACCAGCAAGCCCGACGCAGCGCAGACCCTGCGCGATCTCGCGCGGTTGCGCCGTGTTCGCGACCGAATCGATCGTGAATACGCCCAGCCGCTCGACGTCGAGGCCCTCGCCAGGGACGCGCACATGTCGGCAGGCCACCTCAGCCGCCAGTTCCGGCTGGCCTACGGCGAGTCGCCGTACAGCTACCTGATGACGCGGCGGATCGAGCGTGCCATGGCGTTGCTGCGCCGCGGCGACCTCAGCGTCACCGAGGTGTGCTTCGCGGTCGGCTGCTCATCGTTGGGCACCTTCAGTACCCGCTTCACCGAGTTGGTCGGGGTGCCGCCGAGCATCTACCGGCGCGAGGCGGCGGAGGCGACCGCGGGGATGCCGTCCTGCGTGGCCAAACAGGTCACCAGACCGATCAGGAATCGAGAAGCGCCGGCGAGTGCACCGGAATTAGCCTGATCAGCATGACAATCACCATTCAATCGAGCTTCCTCCCGCAGAACGACCCGGAAGCCGCCATCGCCTTCTACCGCGACATCCTCGGCTTCGAGGTGCGCAACGACGTCGGATACAACGGGATGCGCTGGATCACGGTCGGCCCCGCCGACCAGCCGGGCACCTCGATCGTCCTGTACCCGCCCGCCGCCAGCCCCGGCATCACCGACGACGAGCGGCGCACCATCGAGGAGATGATGGCCAAGGGCACCTACGGCAGCATCCTGCTGGCAACCAAGGATGTCGACGGCACCTTCGAGCGTCTGCAGGCCGGCGACGCCGAGGTGGTCCAGGAGCCGACCGACCAGCCGTACGGTGTCCGCGACTGTGCCTTCCGTGATCCCGCGGGCAACATGGTCCGGATCCAGCAGGTGAACTGAGCAGGTCAGCTCACCGAACGCAGCCGATGCAGGGTGGACGGATCGAGATCGAGGGTCAGTTCGATCGGCCCGAGTTCGGTCGCGATGCGCGCGAACTCCGTCCCCCAGCGACTGGCGGTCTCGGCGCGGTGGATCAAACCCCAGCTCAGCGTGGGATTCTCGTCGATCGGCAGGTACACGGCCTCGCCACGGTCGTAGTACTTGATCGCCTGCCCACACGCGAAGGCCACCGCGTCACCCGAGGTCACCGACCACAGCACTTCCTCGCGGGTCGGCGCGGGCGCATCGGCCGGGCGAGCGCCCGGCGCCAGCGGCGAGAACGACTCCTCCCAGTACTCCGGGATCGGCAACCCGGACGGCAGGACGTCGTAACCGGACAGGTCGGCCAGTGACACCGAGGCGCGCCCGGCCAGCGGGTGCGTCCGCCCGACGACCAGCACGATGGGCTCGCTGAACGCGACGGGCCCCTCGCGCAGGTCGGGTTCGCGCACAGGCAGCGCGAGCAGGGCCACGTCGACCTCGTCGCTGCGGATCAGCGCGAACGGGTCATCGATGCGCACCTCGCGCATCCGGAACTCGACGTGCGGAAAACGGTTCCGGAACAACGCGGTCATCGGCGCCAGGTCCTGCCACATCGGGCCGAGCACACCCAGTGTCAGCGTGTCCGGGCCGCCACGCGCGAGGTTCGTCGCCGATTCGACGCCGTCGAGAATACGGCGGTAACCGGCTTGCAGGTCGTCGCGGAGTTGCTCGCCCAGCGGTGTCAGGGTCACCTTGCGGCTGGTTCGCTCGAACAGTGGCGCACCGATTCGCCGCTCCTGCTTGGCGATCGTCTGACTCACCCGGGGTGTCGAAATATGCAACCGCTCCGCGGTACGGCCGAAGTGCAACTCTTCGGCGAGGGTCAGGAAGATCTCGATGTCACGCAATTCCACTCCGTCATCGTTGCGATCGTTAACCCCGAGCGCAACCGTCGTTTCGTGATTGCTCATTGTTCGCAGGTGGCCGCGGCGGAAAACTATGAGTCACAAGGAGAACCGATCCGAGACGAGAGGGGCACGACACCATGGCAGTCGTACGCACGCACCGATACACGGTCGTGACCGGCAAGCTGGCCCAGCTGCTCGAGCAGCGCACGCTGGTGCTGCGCGCCATTCGGTCGGCGAACGCGGCCTTCACCGCCGCCACCTTGATCCGCCAGGAAGACGGGTCCTACCTCGACATCTGGCGCTGGGAGTCGGCCGAGGGCATGCGCGGCGCGACGGCGAGCGCGCAGAACTGCCCGCTCGCCACGGCGGCCGCGGCGCTGACCACCCACCACAGCGTGGTCGACGGCAAAGTCCTCGACGAGCGATAAACCCGAAACATTCACTGCACGACCTGCGGATCGTGCGCAGCAAAGGAGATCATCATGGCTTGGAACAAGCGGAACCGTCAGCTGCACCGCCAGCTGTCCATCATCTTCACCACCACCGTCATCGTCGCCTTCATCGGCGCCGCCCTCGGCCTCACCGAGACCGCGATGTGGCTGTTCTACCTGCCGCTGCCGCCGCTGTTCCTGCTCATGGGCACCGGCTTGTACATGTTCGCTCAGCCCTACCGCACCAAGCACCGCGCCGCGCGCCCGAACCTCGCCCAATAGTCCTGATCAGGTTAGATGGAGACACCATGACCACCGCCACCAAGAAGAAGAGCACCAAGCCCGCGCTGCCCGCCGCCGACAGCCACGACCTGATCCGGGTGCACGGGGCACGGGTGAACAACCTGCGCGACGTCAGCATCGAGATCCCCAAGCGCAGGCTGACGGTGTTCACCGGCGTCTCCGGTTCAGGTAAGAGCTCGCTGGTGTTCAGCACGATCGCCGCGGAGTCGCAGCGGCTGATCAACGAGACCTACAGCTCCTTCGTGCAGGGGTTCATGCCCACGCTGGCCCGGCCCGAGGTCGACGTACTCGAAGGCCTGACCACGGTAATCACCGTCGATCAGCAGCGGATGGGCGCCGACCCGCGCTCCACGGTCGGCACCGCGACCGACGCCAACGCGATGCTGCGCATCCTGTTCAGCCGTCTCGGTAAGCCGCATATCGGTTCGCCCCAGGCGTTTTCGTTCAACGTCGCCTCGATCAGCGGCGCGGGCGCGGTCACCATCGAGAAGGCAGGCCGGACCGTGAAGGAGCGGCGCAGCTTCAGCATCACCGGCGGCATGTGCCCGCGCTGTGAGGGCCGGGGCTCGGTCTCCGATATCGACCTGACTCAGCTCTACGACGATTCCAAATCGCTCGCCGAGGGCGCGTTCACCATTCCCGGGTGGAAATCCGACAGCTTCTGGACGGTACGGGTTTACGCCGAGTCCGGCTTCGTCGATCCGAACAAGCCGATTCGCAAGTACACCAAGAAAGAACTCAACGACTTCCTCTACAAGGAGCCGGTCAAGGTAAAGGTCGACGGCGTCAACCTCACCTATGAGGGTCTGATCCCGAAGATCCAGAAATCGTTCCTGTCCAAGGATCGCGAGGCGATGCAGCCGCACATCCGGGCATTCGTCGACCGGGCGGTCACCTTCACCACCTGCCCCGACTGCGACGGCACCCGGCTCAGCGCGGAGGCCCGCTCGTCGAAGATCAAGCGCAAGAACATCGCCGACCTCTGCTCGATGCAGATCAGCGACCTCGCCGAATGGGTCCGCGCCCTCGACGAGCCCTCGGTGAAACCGTTGCTCGACTCGCTGGTGCACACCCTCGACTCGTTCGTGGACATCGGGCTCGGCTACCTCTCGCTCGAACGGCCTTCGGGCACGCTGTCCGGCGGTGAAGCCCAGCGCGTCAAGATGATTCGTCACCTCGGCTCCGCGCTCACCGACGTCACCTATGTGTTCGACGAGCCGACCATCGGCCTGCACCCGCACGACATCCAGCGGATGAACGACCTGCTGTTGCAACTGCGCGACAAGGGCAACACGGTGCTCGTGGTCGAGCACAAGCCGGAGACGATCGCCATCGCCGACCATGTGGTCGATCTCGGCCCGGGCGCCGGTTCGGGCGGCGGCACCATCTGTTTCGAGGGCACGGTCGAGGGGCTGCGGTCCAGCGGCACCGTCACCGGCAAGCACTTCGACGACCGGGCCGCGCTGAAGGGGACGGTGCGAAAGTCCACTGGCGCGTTGGAGATTCGCGGCGCCGACCGGCACAACCTGCAGAACGTCGATGTCGACATCCCGCTCGGCGTGCTCTGTGTGATCACCGGCGTCGCGGGCTCCGGGAAGAGCTCGCTCGTGCACGGGTCGATTCCGACCTCGGCGGGCGTGGTGGCGGTCGATCAGACACCGATTCGTGGTTCGCGGCGTAGTAACCCGGCGACCTACACCGGGCTGCTCGAGCCCATCCGCAAGGCGTTCGCCAAGGCCAACGGCGTCAAGCCTGCGCTGTTCAGCTCGAACTCCGAAGGCGCCTGCCCGAACTGCAACGGCGCCGGGGTCATCTACACCGACCTGGGCATCATGGCGAGCATGGAAACCACCTGCGAGGTGTGTGAGGGCAAGCGGTTCGACGCGTCGGTGCTCGAGTACCACCTCGGCGGCCGCGACATCAGCGAGGTGCTCGCCATGTCGGTGACCGAGGCCGAAAAGTTCTTCGGCGCAGGCGAATCGCGTATTCCGGCCGCGCACGCCATCCTCGAGCGCCTGGTCGATGTCGGGCTCGGCTACCTCACCATCGGCCAGCCGCTCACCACGCTGTCCGGCGGCGAACGGCAGCGGCTGAAGCTGGCCACACACATGGCCGACAAGGGCGGCGTCTACGTCCTCGACGAGCCGACCACCGGCCTGCACCTGGCCGACGTGGAGAACCTGCTCGCCCTGCTCGACCGGCTGGTCGAGTCCGGTAAGTCGGTCATCGTGATCGAGCATCATCAGGCCGTGATGGCGCACGCCGACTGGATCATCGACCTCGGGCCCGGCGCCGGGCACGACGGCGGCAAGATCGTTTTCGAGGGCACTCCCGCCGATTTGGTCGCGGCCCGCTCCACCCTCACCGGGGAGCACCTCGCCGAGTACGTCGGCGCCTGAGTCAGCACCGCGGACCGGCGGAGCCATATGGGCTCCGCCGGTCCGTTGCGTTAGCCGCCGAGTCGCTTGTAAATGCCGACCGGGCGGTTTTTGGAAAATTGCCGTTATTTCTTCGACATATGACATGTCTCGGGCGTAGTCTGGGCCCTGGTAATTCAGCCGGGTGGAGTCGGGGAGAAATGCGTTCAATTCACGGGGGACATCGTTTTGGCTGCCTGGAATTCGCTGGACCTGCACTATCCGGCCGCGGTGTCGACCGGGTCGATGCCGTGTGGTGATTCGAGTGGGGATACACGGCAATGCCGCAAGAAGACAGAGTTCAGCAAAGATGTCGAGCTTCGAGACCGTCGAGTGGTGGCTTCAAAAAGGAACTTTCTCCGGAGACGAAAGAAGCCGTCAAAGATATCCATAACAGCAGGGACAATTGGCACGGTCCGCTCGGATTGTTGGCCGATTGGCTGGTCATCATCGGTTCGGCCGTAGTCGTGGTCCACTTCGATTATCAACCGTTGGTGTATCTGGCCGCGGTGATCATCATCGCGGGCAGGCAGCGTGCGCTGCGCAGCCTGATGCACGAGGCCAGCCACCTGAAACTCACCCGGCACGGGCCGGCCAACAAGTGGCTCGGGCGAGTGTTCATCGCATGGCCGATCTTCTCCGGATTGTCGGCGTACACCTGTGCGCATTGCGAACATCACCGTCACCTCTGGGACGATCGCCGCGATCCGAAATTGCTCGGCTATATGCGGCTCGGACTGGTGAATCCCCGCGATATGAAGCAATTCGTGCGCCGGCACCTGTTGAAGCCGCTCTTGATGACGCATGTGCCGTATCAGGTGACGGCGGATCTCATCGGACGGGACGAGGATCGTAAGGAAACTCGCCTTCGGTTCCTTTTCCTGATTGCGGTATCCGCAGCCTTCTTGGTGGCCGGCGCCGGTCTGGAATTCCTGCTGCTGTGGGTAGTCCCATACGTCACGTTCTATCAAATTCTGCGGTACTGGAGTGATATCGCCGATCACGCCGGACTGCGGTCGGACAATCCATGGCAGGCGACGCGCAGTTGGGACGCGCCGTGGTTGGTCCGGCAATTCCTCGCACCGCACAATTCCAATTGGCATCTCGCACATCACCTGTACCCGGCGGTCCCGCACTACCGGATTCGCCAGCTGCACGAGACCTTGCAGGCGACACCGTCCTACCAGGATGCCCACCACTGTGACGGTTTCCTGTTCGCCCGCAACCGGTGTCAACCCGCGGTCGTGCAGGACGTGCTCCAGCCGGAACGATTGGCCGAGATCCGGGCTCGTCATCCGCAGCTCTGCGAACATCGCCGCGAGATGATGGCGGGATGCGTGCAATCCTGCCCGGTGACGGCGCTGCGTCCAGCGGAACCGAGCGAAATCGTATGAGCCTCAGTGTGTCCCGAGCCGCTGAGCAACGATCCGGTGCTTGGCTCGGGACGCTACTGGCCTTGGGTTCCAGCGTCGCGGTCGGCTCCGCGATCGCCGCGACGACGGCGCTGACCGAGTTCCCGATCATGACCGGGCAAGCCGTGCGGTACGGGATCGCCGCCGCGCTGATGTTCGCCCTCTTCTGGGGGCGGTTGCCTCGGGTGAGCACGGCGCAGCTCACCAGGATCGCAGTACTGGGGGCGACCGGGCTCGCCGGCTTCAATATCTGCCTGGTGCTTGCGCTGCAACGGGTCGATGCGGGTGTGGTCGGCGCAGTCGTCGGTGCGGTGCCGGTGGTGCTGGCCCTCGCAGGTCCGCTCATGGCTCGTCGCTCGCCGTCGATGCGGGCAGTGGTGGCCGCAGGCATCGTGACTACGGGTGCGGTCATCGTGCAATGGTCCGGTGCCGCAGCCGATCCGGTCGGACTGCTCCTTGCCGCAGGTGCCCTGGCGGGCGAGTGCGCGTTCTCACTTGTCGCCATCCCGCTGGTGCGGGAGATCGGCGCGAAGGCTACGGCCACCTACGCCGCGACCGCAGGCGCGGTGATCTGCGGAATCGTCGCGGTACTGATCGATGTGCCGACCGCCCGCCTGCCCACGATGGGCGAATCGGCGGCAATCCTCTATCTCGCCGTAGTGGCGTCGGCCGGTGCCTTCCTCCTGTGGTACGCGGCGCTGGATCGAATCCCGGTGGAAACCGCCGGTGCCTTCGCCGGGGTTGTGCCGGTGTGCGCGTTGGTCACCGGCGTACTGCTCGGCGTCTCGGAAAGCTCGCCACTGCGTTTCGTCGGCGCGGGCATAGTCGGCGTCGGAGTGGTGCTCGCCGCCCGCGGGACCCGGCAGGTCAGCACGGCGGGGTCGCCCTAGTTCTACAACGACATCTACGCCGCCAGCATCGATCACGATCCGGTGCTGCTGTCCCGACTCCGAGCCGATGGGTTGCGGCGACTGTCGAGCCGCGCCTCCGACCTGTCGGTAGCGAACCAGAACCTGCCGACCTCCATGGCCGAGAAGCTCCGCGCGAGCGAAGGACTGCCCGAAATCGCGCCGGACGGAGCGAAATGGTGGAAGTCCACGCGTTAGCCACTGAACGCGGAAAGTTTGCTGAACCTCTAGCCCTGCTCGCGCGGGTGGACGATGATGGAGGTCGACATCGCAGCTCGAGTTCGAGGAATGGTCGATGTATCGAGAAGACAACTACTTTGCCGCTCGCCTGAACATGTTGTTCGCCAGGGTACATCTGCCCGGGCGAAAGCCGCATACCAACGCCGAGGTCGCGGCCGCGCTGACGGCTTCGGGGCACCCGGTTTCGAAACCGTATATCTCGCAGTTACGTTCGGGGGTGCGGACCCATCCCTCCGACGAGACAGTTGCCGCGCTGGCGAAGTTCTTCAAGGTGCGGCCGGACTACTTTTACAACGATGCGTACGCCGCAAAGATTGATCGCGATCTGGAGTCGCGGGCACAGTTGGAAGGCTATGGGCTGCGCCGGCTGTCGAGTAGGGCGTTCGATCTCGCGGAGGGGGGATTCGGGGAGCCGAGGGTCTCGACGTTCGACGTCGCCTGCACCCGCGAGTTCGCGGCGGCGGCGACCGAAGTGTGGCGGGCCTGGGAGGACCCTGCGCACCTGACCCAGTGGTGGGGGCCAGCGGGTTGCACTGCACCGTTCGCGGACATCGACTTCCGGGTTGGTGGCACATCGGTGGTCTGCCTGCGGGCGCCCGCGGAGTTCGATGGGCGCGGCAGGTACGTCACCATGACCTACCGCCGGATCGAGCCGATCAACCTGATCGAGTTCGATCTCGCGTGCACCGACGCGGCAGGGGGACACGCACCCCTGGCGGCCTATCGGACGCCGCCTCGGCGACACCTCGTCACGTTGACCCCGGTCGCCAGTAAATGGACATCGATGACGGTCGCCCAGTTCGGCTACCCGGACGAGCAAGCGCGCGAGCAGGCGACCTCCAGATTGGCACAGTCCCTGGACAGACTGACTGCCTTCCTCGAGCAGGGCTAGGGCCTAGTCGAGGGGGCGTAGGCCGATCATGGTGTGTGAGTCGGTGTAGGTGTATGTGCCGCTGTTCTTTTCGGTGAGTTGGCCGCCGCCGGTGATGCCGGTCGGGGCGTCGGTGACAGCGCGGAAGGGGATGTCCCAGTCCGTGTTGCCGGTGTGGGGGTCGATTGCCCACAGTCCCTCAGCGTCGGAGAGGACGGCGACGCGGCCGTTCCAGGTGTGGACGGTGCCGACGCGGCCGGTAGTGGTCTTCCAAAGCTGGTGGCCGGTGCGGAGATCCACGCCGGTGGCGGTGGATGCGGTGTAGTTGAAGAGCACAGCGGTGTCTCCGAGGGTGGCGACTCGCAGCGTCGTGTCGTCGTGGGTGACCAGGTCGGGGTTGGTCCAGCGGACAGTGCCATCGCGGCGGTCATAGGCGGTGTCGGCCAGCAGGATGGGAATGGTGTCGTCGGTGGGGAGATCGACTTCGACATCCTGCACTGCCGGGTTGTCGGTGCTGGCGAGGATGCGGCCGGTGCGGTCCAGGATATCGGCGCCGGTGCGGCCGTTGCCGCCTTCGAGGCGGGACCCGGTGCGCACGACGAGAGCATCGAAAGTTGTACGGGTGTAGGGCCATCCGTACAGTTCGGCGGTCCAGGTCGGATTGCCGGTGCGCAGGTCGAAACCGGCGAGGTCTGCGCCGAGTTCGAACACGCCCTGGCCATGTGCGACGTCCAGGACTCGGCTGTTCATGTCCTCATACAAGGTGCCCATCGCGAAGGTGCGGGACCAGTGCGCTTTCGGGTCTGCGAGGGTGCCCGCGTGCACGCGCACGTCGTCGGATTCGACGTCGCCCTCCGCGACGTAGAGGCGATCGTGGTCGGCGGCGATGCCGAATGCGTACTTCCACTCGACTGGGGTGCGGGTGACGGCGCCGCTGTCGATGTCGAACCCGACCAGGGCGGGATTATCGTCCGACACGGAGGTGTAGCAGACGAGCTTGCCGTCGATCGGCATCTCGGCACAACCGCCCAGCTCGGCGGCGGGCGCGCGCCAGCGCATCGCACCGGTTCGCGCATCGATGCCGTACATCTGCGGGTCGCGGAGCGACGACTCGCCCGGTGTGCCGATCACGGTGATCATCGTGTTTCCCGCGTCGATGAAACCGACACTGCCGTAGTCGTATTCGGTGCCGTCGACCGGGGTGTGGAACTTCGCGGACGCCTGGCCGGAGAGCTCGGCGGCGGTGATCGACCACGCGAGACCTGGTGCGGCAGCGTTGGTTCCGGTGATCTTGCGGATGCTGTCCTCGGGGTGCAGCAGCACCGCGACCGCGCCCGCGCAGGTGCCGACGGCGAGCACCGCGGCGAGCACCAGACCGCGCACACCTGGCGCCCATGCCATCACTTCACCTCCAGATCGGGGGTCGACGCTATCGCCTCGAGTTGGGCGGCGCTGAGCAGTTCGGGTGCCGACTTCGCGGTGGAAGACACCTCAACCTCGGTGCCCGAGGGGCGTGTCACGACGACGGTCCGCGTCACCTGAGGTGAGTTCTCCCCGGTCGCCACGACGGAAGCATCAGGTTCCTGAGTCTCGATGACTGTCCCGTCCGGCAACGTCCGGGTGCTGGTCCGCGGGTCGCTTCTCGACGGCTGGGTGGATTCCGTTGGGCGCGTTGGTTCGACGGTGATCACGATGCGCAGCTCCGACTGTTGCCCGGTGGCGGTGACGCGAACCGCCTGGCACACGCCGGGTCCGTACGAGTCCGGCCGCAGGGTGCCCAGCGGCCGGTCGAGGACGAGGCCGTCGAGCTGTATCCGCGACAGCACCGAATCCAGCCTGCGGGCAGTTGTCTCGTCGATCGGAGTAGACGCCTTTTTCGGCGTTGGCCAGTAGCGGCAGGGCAGGGGCGCGTCCGGCGTTCCTGGCGGAACCGGTGTGGTGACACGGACGCCGGGCGTAGTCGCCAGCGCGACCAGTTCATCGATGGTCATCGGCACTTTTCCCGAGGGCGAGCCGGTGTCCGACGAGTCATCGGCGGACGCGTAAACCCTGCTGCCGTCGGGCGTGTAGGCGGTGGCGCTGCGGCGGAGCGTGCGTACGCCATCGGTTTCCGACCAGGTGTCGTGGGTGTCGACGGTCGTGCCGTCTGGGAGGATGCGGCGCGCATCGAGGTCGCCCGCCACGCACGCCGGGATCGGTTGGGTGGACTGATGGACCGAGACAAAGAGCGAGCCCGCCTTGCCCTCCCGCGACAGCTGCGCGTGCGCGGTCGTGGAACCACCGAATCGCGCGGCGTCCGCCGGGTCTTCGGGGCTGAAGATCGGCTCGAAGACCAGCGAGTCGTCGAGGGACGCGAAGGTGAGAGCGACCCCGTCGGGCAGCGCGTCCAGCGCCGCCGCCGACATGGCGACGGCCTTGGGCCCGGAGAACCAGGGGTACGCCGGGTTGTCGTAACTGGGTCTTCCCCCCGAGACCATCGAGAACCCTTCGTTCTCGCCAGGTGGTTCGACCGTCGCACAGCCAGGAATCTGCGTCGGGTACGTGACGGGCGGAGTGCCGTAGGTGTGCTTCTTCTCCGGCTTCGGCTTGGTGGTGGTCACCGGTGCGGTCGTCAGTTCGTGTTCCGGATGGTGCAAGAGTCCGCCGACGATCACTCCCCCCGCCACGATCGACAGACAAAGCAGCCCTAGCGTCCACGCGGTGACGGCCCGCGACGGCTTGGCCGATGGCGTCTCGATGTCGTCCGACACGATGTTCCCTCCCGATGTCGATAACACAGTATTGGGCGGTCGCGGCGTAGGGTGTACGGGGGTGCGCTCGCCTGCCGAGATCTGTTATAGGACAACGGGATTACGGACACGGGCCGACCAGTAGATCGCGGTCGGCCCGTGTCCGCCGGCACCGACCGAAAGCCGCTGCCACGCCGAAGCGGCGAACTCAGCGACCAGCGCATCGGCTCGAGTGGTGCGCTCAGCGCGGGTGACGAGCTGATGGTCGCATCGTGGGGCCATCACGTAGAACACATCGCATTCCTCGAGCCAGTTACGCAGATAACCTGCTTGGCCGCAGGCTTCATCAGCGGTGAACCACGCGAAGGGCACCTGCGCGGCGGGCACCCGCTCGAGCATGGCGATCACCTGCCGGGCTTCATTCGCGACTACCTCGGGCGCTCAGCGCGCGGATCGGGCCGATGAGTGTGCGGTAGAGGGGGCGCACGAAGCGGCCGGGGAGGTAGCGGTGC
This sequence comes from Nocardia ninae NBRC 108245, assembly GCF_007990755.1. GTDB lineage: Bacteria > Actinomycetota > Actinomycetes > Mycobacteriales > Mycobacteriaceae > Nocardia > Nocardia ninae. Next base: position 32,562 of record NZ_BJXA01000075.1, read on the forward strand.
CGTTCCTCCTGCCAGACGCGCGCTCTGCGGTGGGCGGCGAGGGGTGACCAGCGTTCCGGATCCACGGGTTCGGTGGTGTGGAATTCGATGCGGCACAGGTGCTTTGTGTTGACGTAGCCGTACTGGTGCGGGCTGACCAGGCGGAGGGGAGCGCCGTGGTCCCCGTTCAACGGCTGTCCGTCGAGACGGTCGGCGATGAGCACGTCGGCGGCCAGCGCGTCCTCGAGCAAGACGATCGACCGGAAGCCGTCGAGGCCTTCGAAGACCGCGTGGGTGATCGTCGCGCCGGACTGGAGCAGCGGTTCGATCCGGGTGCGGTAGAGGGGCTCGAACGCGGTTCCTTCCCAGCGCAGGCCGGTGGCCGACCATCCTGCGACACAGTGGAAGTCGGCATCGAGCTGTTGCCGCGGCATGCTCGCGAGTTCGGCCACCGACAGCGTGAGGGGCTCGGTCAGGGGGCCGCTGATCTCGATCGCGGGGTCGGCGGGGACCGGCGGCGGTGGGTGATGCAGATGGGTGCCGAAGCGCGGGAAGCCGTCGACGGCTCGTTGGCCCGGGGGGAGTGTCATGTCGATCCTCGTTCTATACGACGCTGTATATGCGGGACGCGTTGGGCGCTATGAGTATTCTGGTCGATACGCACCTATCGGTGCGCTGTGAGAAACCTAACGTGGGTGGAGCAGTTAGGGATTCATCGAAGGGGGACTAGGCTTTGTCGTGTTTCGGAGAAATGACTATCCGGCCCGGCGTGCTGTCCTATCGTGGCGGTTTGTCGCCGGCGAAGATGCATGCCCACCATTCGGTTCAGGTGCTCATTGCCCGCCGCGGTGAATTCATCGTTGCGGATGCCGATGCGACAATGGTCACCTGCCCGGCGGCGGTGATTCCCGCCGATGCCGCCCACGAAATGGTCCAGGGTGTAGTGGACGGCGAAATGGTGCAGCTGGCTGCCGAATCCGCCGATGGGATCGAATTGACCCGGACGGTGGCGCAACCCGCATCCGCCGAGGCATGGGCGGCCGCGGGAGCCACGCTGCTGGCCGGGCTCGGCGAAAACCATTGGTGGGCAGACGGATTGCCCTACGCGAAGCCGACCGCCGCCGCCATGCGGCACCCCGCGCTCACCGCGGCGGTGCGCCGGTTACCCGAACTCGTCGCGGCAGGCCCGGTCCGGTTGCGGGACGTGGCCGCCGCGGTCGGCGTGTCCGAAAGCCGACTCGGCCACCTGTTCTCGGCGGAGACCGGACTCCCGTTCCGCCCCTACGTCCGCTGGCTCCGCATGTCCCGCGCCATCGACCACATCGCCCTCGGCCACACCCTCACCGACGCCGCCCACGCCGCAGGCTTCTACGACGGCGCCCACTTCACCCGCGTCTGCACGAAAACCTTCGGCCTGTCCCCGGCAATTTTGATCAGCGAAATGACCTTCAGCGGGCATTCGTAGCAGTTCGACCTCTCGCGCCGAGTCAGGGATGCGCCGTCCGCCGTCTCCGGCAACCAGGTTCGTGCCTCAGCTGGTCAGGAAGACCGGCGTGCGGTCTGGTCCAGCTCAGCCGCGATTGCCTGCCGCAGGGCGGAATGCCGCGGACCGAGCGCGTATCGCTCGTCGCTCCAATTTTCGCGGGGGTACAGCCACACCGGCAGGTGCACCAAATCGACTGGCTCCCAATCGAATCGCGGCCATACGTGCGCATGCAGGAAGCTGTCGGCGTTGCCGAGAATTTCCAGATTTACTCGCCGGAACGCCGGGTCCAGACTCGCGCAGGCCCGCTCGACGGCCTCACCCAGCCGGTCCATATCGGTCAGAAAGGCAATCCGTTTGCCCCTCGGCAGATCGGACAGTCGTTGCGCCGCTGGATCGTCGGTGAGCAATACCGAGTATCCCGGCAGGAACTGAACGTCGCCTATCACGGCGAACCCGGCGGCCAACCTTCGCAGCACAGTAGGGTTTTCACCGCGCAGGGCGCTGCCTATGCGGTCAGTGCGAAAGTCTGCACTCATCGCGGATGAACCCAGCCTTTCGGTGGCTTACGCGAGGCGGACTTCGGCGGTGGCGAGGCCGAAGATTTTGCGGCCTGCGGACTTTGCGACGAGGACGAGGACGGCGGAGCGGGTTTCGGGGTCGAGGGATTTGATGCGGGCGGTGAATTCGACGGTGCCGATGGAGCGGGCGTCGACGACGGTGTAGTTGGAGAGGCGGACGCCGTAGCGGGTCATGGCGCCCGGGTCGCCGAGCCAGTCGGTGAGGTAACCGGCGCCGAGGCCCATGGTGAGCATGCCGTGGGCGATCACGTCGGGCAGGCCGGTCAGGGTGGCGATGGCGTCGTGCCAGTGGATGGGGTTGGCGTCGCCTGCGACACCGGCGTAGTTCACGAGGTCGCCGCGGGTGAGTTGGTTGGTGCGGGGCGGGAGTTCGTCGCCGACGGTGAGGTCCTCGAAGCGGATCGTGGTGCGCGGGGACCGCGTTCGGGAGACCTCGGACAGGCTCGTGCTCGGTGCGGTGGTCCGGGTCGATTCGCCGGGGGTGCTGGAGGCGGCTGCGGCGCGGGAAGGGAGCTCGATGCCGTGCATGATCACGCGCTCGATCGCGTCGCCGATCCCGGCGGCGACGTCGTTGCCGGTGATGCCCGCGACGGTGGTGTGCATGACCTGCACGACCCGCCCGGTCTGATCGGTGAAGGTGTTCTTGATGGTGAGCAGGTCGTTGCCCGCGATGCGGCGCACCGACGCGAGCTCGACATCGCTGACCAGCCGATCGCCGGTGACCACCGGCTGATACATCTCGAAGACCTGATCGGTCTGCACGAACACGTCGTAACCGGTGATGACGGACTCGAAGAGCTTGCGGTTGGCCAGCATCGCGGGGATCGAGACGAACGTGGTCGGCGCGACCAGGCCGGCGTAGCCGAGCTCGTCGGCGGCGTCCTCGCTCCAATGCGCCGGATGGAAATCCTGCACCGCACGCGCGTATTCGCGGATCTTCTCCCGGCCGACCTCGTAATAGTCGTCAGCACGATAGTGGTGCCCGACCAGTGCGGCCACATCGAACGTCGCTTCCATCAAGCCGCTCCTCGTCGCAGATCCCCGCGCACATCGTAAACGGCCCGCGCAGCACGGAACCCACTGGCGGTCAGTCGAGCCAGATCGCGAGTTCGTCGGCACGTGGATTGGACACGGCGTGGGAGCGTGGGGCGTCGAAGGTCATGACGGTCCGGGTGCTTGCGTCGTAGGGAGCCCAGCAGGGCGTGCGCCCGTGCGCGAAATCGACCCAGATGTGGTGCATTTCGGAGGCGAGCGTCTGCGGCGGGACGTCGGCGCCGACCAGCATAGGTGTGCCCTCGGCGGTCAAGGTGTCGAAGACGAAAGCGATTTCGAGTGCGTGGCAGGCGCGCAGGTCCAGATGACTAGTGGGCCAGGCGAATTCGTAGACATGCGCGGTGGCGGCGGCTTCGGCCAAGCGGACGGCGGGAAGCCGGAACGCCCAGTCGGTGAGGATGGCGGACAGCAGGTCGCCGGGGCTCGCATCGGGGCGGTTGGCTGCGTAGATGTCGGCGATAGCGGGGTCGAGTCCTCGGGCGGCCAGCGTTTTGGCGAGTAGTTCCGGAGTCAGCGTGGCGGTGAGCCCCGCGGGCGCCGTGTACAGGCGGAATTCATCGGTGGTGCTGCCGACGATGAGCGGGATGTCGTGCGCAGCGCCCCCGGCGATGGCGTCGAGGGGGAGTTGGGTGAGGCTGTGGCCGTCGATCGTGGGGACGAAAGCCATCATGCCCAACCCTGCCGCAATGGATGACTCGCCCCAACGGCGGGGGAGCTGCTGGAACATGAAGTCGAGCACTAGATTTCGCTCCGCATCGAGCAGCACGGGGATACCGGCGTCTTCAGGAGCAGTCGAGAGTCGCTCGACGAAATCGGCGGCGACGAGGTGCCCGTCCTCGAGAGTGGAGGCTATGGTCCCGTTGCCGCTCTGAATGACCGCGCGCTGGAACAGACCCGTAGCCAGAGGTGAGGCGATCAACGTGGCGACGCTCATGGCACCCGCGGATTCGCCGAAGATGGTGACTCGCTCGGGGTCCCCGCCGAACGACGCGATATTGTCGCGAACCCACTGCAGGGCGGCGATCTGGTCGAGCAGACCGCGATTAGCGGGTGAACCGTCGATCGCCGCGAAACCGATGGCGCCGAGGCGATAGTTGATGCTGACCAGCACCACGCCGTCACGGGCGAAGGCGTGCCCGTCGTAGACGGAGACGGCGCTGGAACCGACCCGGAACGCCCCACCGTGAATCCACACCATGACCGGCAGGCCCGAGGCCGTAGGATCGGGGGTCCACACATTGAGGTTGAGAAACTCGGGCCCGTCGATGATCGGGTTGTGCAAGATCGAGCTCAAGGGCTCCGCGTAGCCCAGTTGCGGCGCGGTCGGCCCGAAGCGGGTCGCATCCCGTTCCCCATCCCAGCTGGGCGCGGGACCCGGCACCTGAAACAGTGCGGCACCCAATGGCGCTGCCGCATAGGGTATTCCGAGGAAAGCGGATACCGACCCGGTCGCATTGCCCCGGACTTTGCCCTGGGGTAGCGCTACTACTGACGCATGCATCAAGTTCCTCACCTCGCCGACGACACCTCGAAAGTCTCACACCGGACCGGGTCACTAGGGTGGAATGATGCGGATCTTTCTGGCCGGCGCGACCGGCGTCATCGGAACACGGTTGGTCCCGCTGCTGGTAGAGGCCGGACACGAGGTCGCGGGCATGACCCGATCAGCCGCCAAAGCCGACCAGGTACGCGACGCCGGAGCGGTACCGGTGATCTGCGACGTCTACGACCTGGACGCGTTGACCGCGGCCGTCGTCGACTTTCGCCCCGACCTGGTGATGCACCAGCTGACCGATCTCCCCGACGACGCCACCCTGCTCCCGGACCGCGCCGAGGCGAACGCCCGCATCCGCACCGAGGGCACCCGCAATCTCATCGCTGCCGCCCGCGCCGCCGGAGCGAAGCGATTCCTCGCCCAGAGCATCGCCTGGGAACCGGCGGGCGGCCGCGGCCAGGTCATCCAGGACCACGAGGCCGCCGTCCTCGATGTCGACGGTGTCGTCGTGAAGTACGGCCAGTTCTACGGCCCCGGCACCTATTACGAAGACCAGCACCCACCGCATCCCCGAGTGCACGTGTATGACGCTGCGGCACGGACGATTCCGCTACTCGAGGCGTCGACAGGCGTGATCATCGTGGCCGACGTGGCGTAGAAACCTCGGTCAGCTGCTGGTCCAGTCGCCGAAACGTATCGGACTGGAAGTGCGCGTTACCGGGGGCCGTAAGTGTTGAGGAACAGCACCGGCCCCGCACCGAAAAAGTCGGCGGTATCCAGGTGCAGTGCCGCGGCCAATGCTTTGGCGGTGTACACGGTTTCGAGCTGGAGCCCGTCCTGCGCCGCGAGGGTCTGCGCCTCGTGGGCGGCGGGGGTGGGGTGACCGTAGCCGGGGCCGAGCCAGTCCGTGGTGATGGTGAGGTCGTCGGGGCGCAGGCCGGTCGGCTCGAATCGGGCACCGCGCGACCGCAACAGCCGCTCCGCGCGCCCGGCCAGGCGGACGATGTGCGGGGCATCGAGGGGGAGTGCGTCGTTCACAACGACGCCGACAACCCGGGTGCTGAGCCCGGCCAGCCGCAGGCCGAGCGCCAAACCCGCTGCGGTGCCACCGGACCCGACGGCTGTCACGATGTGGCTCGGCTCGGGCATCGCGCCCGCGGCGATCTGCTCGGCCAGTTCGAGGGCGCCTTCGACATAGCCGAGCGCGCCGATCGGCGACGAGCCACCCACCGGCAGGTAGTAGGGCCGCTTGCGGCCCCGCATGTGCCGCAGGTACAACCACGGAGCCGTCAGCAGGGTGCGCCGCTTGGTGTGCGTGAAATGCACTGTGGCGCCGGAGTTCTCCAGGCGCCGCAGTTGCACGCGGACATGGTCGTCCATCGGCTGGTCGACCAGCGCGAGCACGGTTTCGATGCCCTGCTCGCGGCCGTACAGTGCGGTGGCGAGCCCCCAGTTGGTGCCGGTGCCGCCGACGGTGAAGATCGTCCGCGCGCCGCGCCGATGCGTCTCGGGCAGTAGCCATTCGAGCTTGCGGACCTTGTTGCCGCCCCAGCCGCCGTCGCCGTAGCGACCGTCGTCCTTGCACCACAGGGGAGCTCCGGTGCCGACGTCGAGCCGTCGGATCGGGGTCGGTGAGGTACCCAGCCGCACGTACGGCAGCGAGTCGGTGAGTTCAGGAAAACGCTTGTGCAGCAATGCGTCCGACATGTCAGCTTCCTGTGGCAGGTCTGGTGATCGCCTCGGGGATGCCGAGCAGCGCGGCCTGCACCTCGTGCAGCCGGTCGACATCCCCGCTGATGCCTGCGACATTATCGTTGTACAGGAAAGCCTCGCCGAGGCGGACCAGCGCGTAGGCGAGCAGGTCCGGTTCGACCGGCGGTCGGTAGCCGTCCTCCCGCTCGGCTCGGGCGATCAGCTCGCGCACGGTGGCGACCACCAGCGGCTGCACCGGTCCCTCGCTCGCGGTGAGAATCCGCAGACCGGACAGCGGCTCGTTCTCGAAGTACCGCCGGAACGGCACGTTGTCGGTCATCCAGCGATTGACCCGATACAGCACGTCGAGGATGCGCCGGGCCCCGGTCGAGCGCCGCCGGGCGTCCGCGCGGGTGAGTAGCGCGGCGAACTCGCCGGCCAGCACCGTGCCGAGTACCCCCTCGCGGGACCCGAACCAGCGATAGACCGAGGCGCGGCTGAGCCCGAGCTCTGCCGCGATGGCCTGAATGTCTACCCGTTCACCGGCCAGGAACGCCTGTCGGGCCAGCGCGATGACCTGTTCGCGGGTCGCCGACGCCGGTCGTCCTGGTGGGCGGGTGGTTCGCTGGCTCGGGGTGGTCATCGAAAAATGGTACATCCTCCCATGCGTGTACCGAATCAGAACCAGGCGTCGCGCATCTCGAGGGTAGTGGTGTCGAGGCGGGCGAGCAGATCCAATGCCGGTGCCGTCTTGGGCAGTTCGAACCGGTAGAAATACCGCGCCGCATGCCGCTTGCCGTCGTAGAAGTCGCCGGTGTGCCCGGCGGCGGCCAGCAGCTGCTCGAGCCAGATCCAGGCCAGCACCATATGGCCGAAGGCTTCGAGGTAGACCGAGCTGTTCGCCAGCGCGGTCTCGACGTCACCGCCGGCGAACAATCCCGCGGTCACCTCGATCAGCCGCTGCCACGCCGCATCCAGCTGCCCGGCCAGCTCGGCCGCCTCGCCACCGGACGCGCGGGCGGCGGACACGGTGTTCTGCACCCGGCCGGCGAGGGCGATCAGACTCGCACCGCCCTGCTGGGTTACCTTGCGCCCCAGCAGATCCAGGCCCTGGATGCCGTGGGTGCCCTCGTGGATCGGGTTGAGCCGGTTGTCCCGGTAGTGCTGCTCGACGTTGTATTCGCGGGTGTAGCCGTAACCGCCGAGCACCTGGATGGCCAGGTTGTTCGCCTCCAGGCACCACTGCGACGGCCAGCTCTTGGCGATCGGGGTCAGGATGTCGAGCAGCAGGGTGAGCGCCCGCATCTCCTCGTCCGAGTCGGCGGTGTGCTGCTCGTCGACCAGCCGGGCGCAGTAGAGCACCAGCCCCAGCGCGCCCTCGGCGTAGGCCTTCTGCGCCAACAGCATTCGCTTGACGTCGGCATGCTCGATGATCGGCCGCTGCGGCGCCGACGGGTCGGCGGGCAGCTTGGCTCGGCCCTGCGTGCGCGTGCGGGCGTAGTCGAGGGATTCGAGGTAGCCGGTGTAGCCGAGCGCCGTCGCGACCAGGCCGACGCCGATGCGCGCCTCGTTCATCATGTGGAACATGTAGGACAGCCCGCGGTGCGGCTCGCCGACCAGGTAGCCGACGGCGCCCGCCGCGCCGCCGGGGATCCAGCGGCCCTCGCCGAAGTTCAGCACGGTGTTGACGGTGCCGCGGAAGCCCATCTTGTGATTGAGTCCGGCCAGCGCGACATCGTTGCGCTCGCCGACTGCGCCGTCGTCGTCGACCAGGAACCGCGGCACGACGAACAGGGAGATGCCCTTGGTACCCGCCGGGCCGCCCGGGATCTTCGCCAGCACCAGGTGCACGATGTTCTCACCGAGTTCGTGATCGCCGCCGGAGATCCACATCTTGGTGCCGAACAGCCGGTAGGTGCCGTCATCCTGCGGTTCGGCGCGGGTGACGATGTCGGCCAGTGACGAACCGGCCTGCGGCTCGGACAGGCACATCGTGCCGAAGAACCGGCCCTCCAGCATCGGGCGGACGAACCGTTCGGTGAACTCCGGGCCGGTATGGCTGAGCAGCAGGTTCGCGTTCGCGACGGTGAGGAACGAGTAGCCCGAGGTGCCCGGGTTGGCCGCCTGGAACCAGGCATAGCTCGCCTGCGCGACGGTGACCGGCAGCTGCGCGCCGCCCAGCTCGTAATCCATTGCCGCGGCGGGTAATCCGGCCTTGGCGAACGCGGCCAGCGCGGTAGCCACCTCGGGAATGATGGTGACCCGTTCGCCGTCGAAGGTCGGCTCGTTCGCGTCGTTGAGTTTGTTGTGCGGGGCAAAGTATTTGGTGGCCAGCTGCTCGCTGAGCTCGAGCACGGCGTCGAAGGTCTCGCGCGAATGATCGGCGTAGCGCCCACGTTTGGTGAGCTCCTCGACATCCAGCCACTCGTAGAGCAGGAAATCGAGATCGCGCCGGGAAAGCAGCGTCGAACGCATCAGCCGTCCTTTCGAGACATGTGCCGACCACTGTATCTTACGGTTCGCGCGGACGCAGTGGGCCGACCATGGATCGAAGGTAGCGGACGGAAAGGGACTTCGAGTCGAACTCGGATCAGCTGGTCACCCGTTCGATATGTTCGGCGTGAACACCCCAGCCGGACAGCAGCTTTCGCACGTGCTCCGGGTCGGAACTGAGCGGAGCGGGGACGTCGACGGGGGTGCGGTCGAACCGCGGCGCCGGTGCGGGCTGGAGCACGCCGTCGACCTCGATGAAGGCGTTGCGGGCCTTGTTGTGCGGGTGCTCGTGGGCCTCCCACGGGCTCAGCACCGGCGCGACGCAGGCATCCGAACCCGCGAAGATCTCGGCCCACTCGTCCCGGGTGCGCTCCTTGAACTTCGCCCCGAGCACCTCCTTGAGCTGCGGCCAGCCGTTCTTGTCGAGCTGGAACGGCAGCTCGGGGTCGTCGATGCCGAGGATGGCGAGCATCTGGTTGTAGAACGGGATCTCCACGCAGCCGACCGCGAGGTACCCGCCGTCGGCGCATTCGTAGGTGTCGTAGAACGGGGCGCCGCCGTCGAGCATGTTCTCGCCACGCGGGAAGTTCCACAGGCCGAGGTGGTGCAGCCCGTGCATGGAGGCGGTGAACAGGGCGGACCCGTCGACCATGGCCGCGTCGATCACCTGCCCCTTGCCGGAACGTTCCCGTTCATACAGCGCGCCGAGCACACCGAGCGCGAGCAGCAGGCCACCGCCCGCGTAGTCGCCGAGCATATTGGCCGGCGGCACCGGCGGCTCCCCGGCGCGGCCGACCAACCCGAGCGCGCCGGAGATCGCGATGTAATCGATGTCGTGCCCGGCGGTGCGGGCCAGCGGGCCGTCCTGGCCCCACCCGGTCATCCGGCCGTAGATCAGGCGCGGGTTGCGCGCGGCGAGCTCGGCGGGACCGAAGCCGAGGCGTTCGGCGACACCGGGACGGAACCCCTCGATGAGCACATCGGCATGGTCGGCGAGCGCGAGCAGCGTCTCCCGATCCGCGGGCTGCTTGAGATCCAGTGTGATGCTGTGCTTTCCGCGATCCAGCGGCCCCTCCGGCGAGACGATGCCCTCGCCGGGCGCGCCGCCACGGTCCACGCGCAGCACCTCCGCGCCGAGATCGGCCAGGATCATCGCGCCGAACGGGCCGGGCGCGAGACTGGCGATCTCGATGACTTTCACTCCGTGCAGTGGTCCCATGTCTCCGCTCTCTGTCGTCCTCGACGAGGGCACGCGGCCACGGCCGAACCCCGCCCGTCCGGATCGGTGTTCCCGAGGCTAGGCCCGTTGCGGGGTAGCGCCAATGACCGTCGCGCTCGGAAGGGGGTGACCGTAGCGCTCACGACTCCGCCTCGCTGGCGCTCGGCTCCGTCGTGCGCGCTACCGGCACACTGTGTCTTCGGTTCGCTCGCTGACGCTCCCTCACATCCCGCCTACGCCTCCCCACCGAGCAGTAAGTCCAGCCGCGCGACGGCGACCGCAGACAGGTCGCCCATGTCGAGGTAGGTCGATATCCGGAGCAGCGCGATGGAGAGCAGAACCGCGCCGAGGATCTCGTTGTAGCGCAGCCGACGGACTGGGCGGCCGGTGGCGGCTTCGTAGCGTGCGATGGTGTCCGCGCGGGTCGGTGTGCCGGACAGTCTCGGCTTGCCGAGGTATTCGCTGGAGACCCAGTCGGTGAGCAGCAGCCACGCCAGGTCGGACTCGGGGTCGCCGAGGTGGCCGACCTCCCAGTCCAGCGCGCCGATCACCGCGTAGTCCTTGTCGTAGAGCATGTTCGACAGCCGGGAGTCGCCCCAGCAGAGGGCGAGGTGCTCGGGGTCGTAGCGGTTGTCGCGGAGCCAGGCGATTGCCCGCTCGATGGTGTCGGGGATGTGCGGCGCCGCCCAGTGCACGGCCCAGTCGAGATAGTTGACGGCCTGTTCGACGGGGTGGCTGCCGAATCGGGGGAGGCGCAGGAAGTCCATGCGCAGCGCCGCCGGATCGAGTTGGTGCAGCCGGGCCATGGTGTCGACGCAGCCCCACCACATCGTCGTTCGCTCGTGCGGTGCGGCCGCGAGGTACATGCCGGATTCGTGGTACGGCGGCACATCGCTCGGTGTCCGGCCGCCCTCGATGCGGTCCATGATCAGGTAGGGGCTGCCGAGGTCGGCGGTGCCGGTGTCGATCCAGCGCACCGCCGGCACCGGAATGCTGGTGGACGCAAGGCGTTTCATCACGACGAACTGGCGGCGCAGATCGTAGTCGGGAAACAGGGGCACCTCGGGAGGTCGGCGGAACACCAAGCCCAGCGGTGCCTGCGCGCCCTCGATACCATCGACGGCGAAAAGGTAAGTGTCGGAGGCGAAGCCCTGCTCCGCGCGCTGCCAGTCGACGACGGTAGCCTGCTCGGCGCTCGGAATGCGCTGGCGGATCACCTTTTCCAGCAGCGGGGGCAGCTGTTCAGGGGTCGGACGTACGGTCATTGCGGTCACCATCCGGTGTAGCCGTAGCGCGGATAGCTACCCACGCAGACCATCTCGACCAGGCCGTGCCCGACCTGGTCGCCCATCCTTACCGTGCACAGTGTTTCGCTGAGCAGGCTGACCGGCCCGATCTGGTCGAGATCGGTGAGGTCGACGGTGAATCCGTTGCTGAACGCGGAGCCGCGCCACATGCCGGAGGCGTAGCCGCGGTATTCGTTGTAGCCGGCCAGGCCGGGCCAGAAGCGGCAGCTCGGTTGCACCTCGAGGGTGGTGCTGGTGCGGTCGGCCCGGTGCACGGTGAAGGTGCCGCCGGATATCACCCGCAGGTCCGGCTCGAAGGTCAGCTCGTGCTCGACATCGATGATCGGCGTCGGGGCGCGGCCCGTGGCGAGCGGGTACAACACCTCGCCCTCGAACTGCCAGCGTTGTCCGGTGCTCGTCTCGCGCTGCGCGAAATGCACCAGCTGGTCGCCGAATTGGAAGATGCCCATGTAGTAGAGGACGCCGTCGGGTACCTCGGTGGGTTGCAGCCCCGGCCCCTCGTCCAGACTGCCGCCGCCCGGACCGTGGCGCACGCCCCAGGAGTGGTCGCGGCCGAACCACCACTGCTCGGGGTCGATATCGATCCGCCTGCCGTCGAGTTCGATCCAGCCGGTGACTACGCCGTTCTGGAAG
>NZ_BJXA01000076.1 GCF_007990755.1 Nocardia ninae NBRC 108245
CTTCCGACGGCGCCGCGATCGAGATGCGCGACGGCGACGACGAGGATCTGGAGCGCGCCGCGGCGAACCTGGGCATCAACTTGTCCAGGAACGAAGCGGCCACCGTCGACGATCTGGCGAACTAGGCGGTCGGCCGGATGCCGTTCGCTGAGAACGGCATCCGGCCCCGCGTTCCACCAACTAGTGAACTTTTTGCTCGAATTCGACCCTTATAGGGGAAAGGAAGTTACGTGCTAGACGTCAACTTCTTCGATGAACTCCGGATCGGCCTGGCCACCGCGGACGACATCCGCCAGTGGTCTTTCGGCGAGGTGAAAAAGCCGGAGACCATCAACTACCGCACCCTCAAGCCGGAGAAGGACGGGCTCTTCTGCGAGAAGATCTTCGGTCCTACCCGGGACTGGGAGTGCTACTGCGGCAAGTACAAGCGTGTCCGCTTCAAGGGCATCATCTGTGAGCGCTGTGGCGTCGAGGTCACTCGCGCCAAGGTGCGTCGTGAGCGGATGGGCCACATCGAGCTGGCCGCACCGGTCACCCACATCTGGTACTTCAAGGGCGTGCCCTCGCGCCTCGGGTACCTGCTCGACCTGGCGCCGAAGGATCTGGAAAAGATCATCTACTTCGCCGCCTACGTCATCGTCGCGGTCGACGACGAGCTGCGCCACAACGAGCTCAGCACGCTCGAAGCCGAGATGGAGGTCGAGAAGAAGGCGGTCGCCGACCAGCGCGACGCCGACCTCGAGGCCCGTGCCCAGAAGCTCGAGGCCGACCTGGCCGAGCTCGAGGCCGAGGGTGCCAAGTCCGACGTCCGCCGCAAGGTCAAGGACGGCGGCGAGCGCGAGATGCGTCAGCTGCGCGACCGGTCCCAGCGTGAGCTGGATCGGCTCGACGAGATCTGGACCACCTTCACCAAGCTGGCGCCCAAGCAGCTCATCGTCGATGAGGTGCTCTACCGCGAGCTGATCGACCGCTACGGCGAATACTTCACCGGCGCCATGGGTGCGGAGTCCATCCAGAAGCTGATGGAGAACTTCGACATCGACGCCGAGGCGGAGAGCCTGCGGGAGACCATCCGCAGCGGTAAGGGCCAGAAGAAGCTGCGCGCGCTCAAGCGGCTCAAGGTCGTCGCGGCGTTCCAGACCAACGGCAACTCGCCGATGGGCATGGTGCTCGACGCCGTTCCGGTGATCCCGCCGGAGCTGCGCCCGATGGTTCAGCTCGACGGTGGCCGGTTCGCCACCTCCGACCTGAACGACCTGTACCGCCGCGTGATCAACCGCAACAACCGCCTCAAGCGACTGATCGACCTCGGCGCGCCCGAGATCATCGTCAACAACGAGAAGCGGATGCTGCAGGAGTCCGTGGACGCGCTGTTCGACAACGGCCGTCGCGGCCGCCCGGTCACCGGACCGGGTAACCGCCCGCTGAAGTCGCTGAGCGATCTGCTCAAGGGCAAGCAGGGTCGTTTCCGGCAGAACCTGCTGGGCAAGCGTGTCGACTACTCGGGCCGTTCGGTCATCGTGGTCGGCCCGCAGCTGAAGCTGCACCAGTGCGGTCTGCCCAAGCTGATGGCGCTCGAGCTGTTCAAGCCGTTCGTGATGAAGCGTCTGGTCGACCTGAACCACGCGCAGAACATCAAGTCCGCCAAGCGGATGGTCGAGCGTCAGCGTCCCCAGGTGTGGGATGTCCTCGAAGAGGTCATCGCCGAGCACCCGGTGTTGCTGAACCGCGCGCCCACCCTGCACCGTCTGGGCATCCAGGCGTTCGAGCCGCAGCTCGTCGAGGGTAAGGCGATCCAGCTGCACCCGCTCGTCTGTGAAGCGTTCAACGCCGACTTCGACGGTGACCAGATGGCCGTGCACCTTCCGCTGTCCGCGGAGGCGCAGGCCGAGGCCCGCATCCTGATGCTGTCCTCGAACAACATCCTGTCGCCTGCCTCCGGCCGACCGCTCGCCATGCCGCGTCTCGACATGGTGACCGGCCTGTACTACCTGACCCGCCTCGAAGAGGGCGCGAAGGGCGAGTACAAGGCCGCGGGCAAGGACAAGGCCGAGTTCGGCGTCTACTCCTCGCCTGCCGAGGCACAGATGGCGGTGGACCGCGGTGAGCTCACCGTGCGTTCGCTGATCAAGGTGCGCCTCATCCACCAGCGCCCGCCGAAGGACATCGAGGCGAAGCTGTTCCCGGAGGGCTGGAACCGCGGCGACGCGTGGATTGCCGAGACCACCCTTGGTCGCGTGCTGTTCAACGAGCTGCTGCCGGCGGACTACGCGTTCATCAACGAGCAGATGCCGAAGAAGCGTCAGGCGACGATCATCAACGATCTGGCCGAGCGCTACCCGATGATCGTGGTCGCGCAGACCGTCGACAAGCTGAAGGACGCGGGCTTCTACTGGGCCACCCGTTCCGGCGTGACGGTCTCGATGTCCGACGTGCTGGTGCCGCCGGAGAAGACCGAGATCATGGAGCGCTACGAGGCGCTTGCCGATCAGATCGAGAAGAAGTACCAGCGTGGTGCGCTCGATCACCAGGAGCGCAACAACGCCCTGGTCAAGATCTGGCAGGAAGCGACCGAAGAGGTCGGTACGGCACTGCGGGCGCACTACCCGCCGGACAACCCGATCATCACGATCGTCGAGTCGGGCGCCACGGGTAACTTCACCCAGACTCGTACCCTCGCCGGTATGAAGGGTCTGGTGACGAACCCGAAGGGTGAGTTCATCCCGCGCCCGATCAAGTCCTCGTTCCGTGAGGGCCTGACCGTGCTCGAGTACTTCATCAACACCCACGGTGCTCGTAAGGGTCTGGCCGATACCGCGCTGCGTACCGCCGACTCGGGTTACCTGACCCGTCGTCTGGTGGACGTCTCGCAGGACGTGATCGTGCGCGAGCACGATTGCGCCACCGAGCGCGGCATCATCGTGCACATCGCCGACAAGCAGGCGGATGGCTCGCTCATCCGCGACGCGCACGTGGAGACCTCCGCGTACGCTCGCACGCTCGCTTCGGACGCGGTGGACGCCAAGGGCAACCTGGTCATCGCGAAGGGCGCCGACCTCGGCGACCCGGCGATCGACGCGCTGCTCGGGGCAGGCATCACCGAGGTCCGGGTCCGCTCCGTGCTGACCTGCACCACCGGTACCGGTGTCTGTGCCACCTGCTACGGCCGCTCGATGGCCACCGGCAAGCTGGTCGACATCGGTGAGGCCGTCGGCATCGTCGCCGCGCAGTCCATCGGTGAGCCCGGCACCCAGCTGACCATGCGTACCTTCCACCAGGGTGGTGTCGCCGGCGATGACATCACCGGCGGTCTGCCCCGGGTGCAGGAGCTGTTCGAGGCCCGTGTGCCGAAGGGCAAGGCTCCGATCGCCGAGGTCAGTGGCCGGGTCCGGATGGAGGACGACGACCGCTTCTACAAGATCACCATCATCCCCGATGACGGTGGCGAAGAGGTTGTCTACGACAAGCTCTCGAAGCGGCAGCGTCTGCGTGTCTTCAAGCACGACGACGGCACCGAGCGTCTGCTCTCCGATGGTGACCACGTCGAGGTCGGCCAGCAGCTGCTGGAAGGCGCGGCGGATCCGCACGAGGTGCTGCGCATCATGGGTCCCCGTCAGGTGCAGATCCACCTGGTCCACGAGGTCCAGGAGGTCTACCGCTCGCAGGGTGTGTCGATCCACGACAAGCACATCGAGGTCATCGTGCGCCAGATGCTGCGTCGCGTGACGATCATCGACTCGGGTGCCACGGAGTTCCTGCCCGGTTCGCTCACCGAGCGTTCCGAGTTCGAGGCCTCCAACCGTCGCGTCGTCGCCGAGGGCAACGAGCCCGCGGCGGGTCGCCCGGTGCTGATGGGTATCACGAAGGCGTCGCTCGCGACGGATTCGTGGCTGTCGGCGGCGTCCTTCCAGGAGACCACTCGAGTGCTGACGGACGCGGCCATCAACTGCCGCTCCGACAAGCTCATCGGTCTCAAGGAGAACGTGATCATCGGCAAGCTGATCCCGGCCGGTACCGGTATCAACCGCTACCGCAACATCACGGTGCAGCCGACCGAAGAAGCCCGTGCCGCCGCGTACGCGGTGCCGTCCTACGACGACACCTACTACAGCCCGGACAGCTTCGGCCAGACCACCGGCGCCGCAGTCCCGCTCGACGACTACGGTTTCAGCGACTACCGCTAAACCCGGTACCGCAACACATCCGGCCCCCGCTCCCTTCCAGGAGCGGGGGCCGTTTGCGTTGGTAGGGAGTCTTCACGGTGTCGGAAGAGTGATGCGAAATTTACTTCGCGGGGAATATTTTCTGTAAGAATATTTTCAATTGAAGGGGTTTGGTCGGTGGATGGTGCGCTCGGGCGGCTGGGACCTGCTGAATCCTGTTCCGCCCGTTGCGAAAGCGAGTCGCTTCATGACCGACCACCAGATCTTCGATCTCGGTGATTTCACCACCCAGCACGGTGCCACGCTGCGTGGTGCCTTCCTGACGTACGCCACCTATGGTGAGCTCAACGTGGACAAGAGCAATGCCATCGTCTATCCGACGTGGTATTCGGGGCGACATTGGGACAACGAGTGGCTGATCGGTCCGGGGATGGCGCTGGATCCGGCGGAGTACTTCATCATCGTGCCGAACATGATCGGCAACGGCCTGTCCAGCTCGCCGAGCAACACGCTGCAACCCTATGACCGCGCCCGCTTCCCGGACATCACGGTGTACGACCAGGTGGCCGCGCAATACCGTTTGGTGACAGAGCGTTTCGGCATCGAGCGACTGGCCTTGGTGACCGGCTGGTCCATGGGCGCGGGCCAGACCTACCAGTGGGCGGTGAGCTATCCGGACATGGTGGAGCGGATCGCCCCGTTCTGCGGCTCCGCCCGGACCAGCGACCACAACAAGGTCTTCCTGGAGGGCGTCAAGGCGGCCCTGACCGCCGACTCGGCCTTCGCGGGCGGCTGGTACGGCGAACACTGGCCGACCACCGGATTGCGCGCCCTGGCAAGGGTTTACGCAGGCTGGGGTTTCTCGCAGGCCTTCTACTGGGAGAAGGAATACGAGAAGCTCGGCTACACCTCGCTCGAGGACTTCCTGATCGGCTTCTGGGAGGGCTTCTTCCTGGACGGCCGCGACCCGAACAACCTGCTCACCATGCTGTGGACCTGGCAGCACGGCGACGTCGGCCGCACGCCCGGCTTCGACGGCGACACCGAAGCCGCCCTCGCCTCGATCAAGGCCACCGCCCTGGTCATGCCTGCCGAGAAGGACCTCTACTTCCCGCCGGAGGACGAGGCCTGGGCCGTCGGTCACATGCGCAACGCCGAACTCCGGGTGATCCCGGGCATCTGGGGCCACTTCGCCGGCCACGGCAGCAACCCCGAAGACACCCGGTTCATCGACACCGCCCTAGCCGAGCTACTCGGAAAACCCGGTGGCCTGGCCTGATCCGGCCAGTGAACTATCCACTGGTGGTAGCGCTCGGCGTCCTGCTGCTGTTCGGCATCGTCGCGCTGGCGGTCTGGGACGACGTGCGAGACATGGATGAGGACGGTATCCGGCAGACCGACGAGGAGCGGATTGACATCAACTAACGTTTAGGTTGCACGCTGGTCACCGAAGCTCGAAGGAGTTCTGACCAGAGGAGTTGCTGTGCGCGCCGTAGTCCTGCATTCATTCGGCCCCCCGGAAAACCTGCGCTACGAGGAGGTTCCCGATCTGAAACCGGGTCCGGGCGAGGTGCGCATCGCCGTCCGGGCAGCCGGTGTGCACCTGATCGAGACGGCGATGCGGGCGGGCCTGGCGATCGGCCCACCGCTACCGGAGTTGCCCGCAATTTTCGGCGGCGAGGTCGCGGGTGTCGTCGACGCGATCGGGCCGGATGTGGACTTGTCCTGGCTCGACGCCGCAGTGGTGACGCCGCGCAGCACCTCCGGCGGTTACGCCGAGTGGGCGATCGCGGAGTTGGCTGCACTGCACCGGATTCCGGACGCTCTGGACCATTCGACCGCCGTCGCCATGATCGTCACCGGCACCACCACCGTCGAGGTCCTCGATATCGCCGCGCTGACGTCCGACGACCTGGTCCTGGTGAATTCGGCGGCAGGCGGGGTCGGCCGATTGATCGTCCAGCACGCCCGCAATATCGGCGCCAGGGTCATCGGCGCGGCCGGCGGAGCGGCCAAAGTCGCTGCGGTGGACGCACTGGGTGCCGACCTAGCTGTCGACTACAACGAGTCCGACTGGACCGACCAGATCCGGCAGGCGTTCTGCGACCGCGCGGTGACGGTAGTGCTCGACGGTGTGATGGGCGAGAAGGGCCGGGCGGCAGTGTCCTTGCTCGCCGAGGGCGGGCGGTACGTCACCTACGGAAACGCCTCCAGGGAGACCTTCGAACCGGACCCGGAGAAACTGCGGGAACAAGGCATTACGGTGATCGACGCGCTGTCGATCATGCTGAGCCAGCCCCGCGAGGTGCGCGGCGAGGAGTCCCGCGCGCTGGCCGCGGCCGCCGACGGCACCATGGTGCCGACCGTCCAGACCTTCCCGCTCGACCAAGCGGCGAAAGCACATGCCGCGTTGGAGAATCGGGCGACGACCGGCAAGGTGGTGCTGATTCCGTAATCCGCCCGGGATTCATGCGGACGTCACCGCCGCGTCGGCGAAGGCGGCCACAATGAGGTGTATGCGTCGAACATCTGTACTCGGAGTCGCGGCGATCCTGCTGGCCGGTCTGCTGAACGCGGGTGCGGCGTCGGCGGACGTGCCGCCGCGGCAATTCGATCTGCAGGCGCACCGCGGTGGCCTCGCCCTGGTGGTGGAGAACACCGTGGCCGCCTTCGCGAACGCGTTGGAACTCGGCGTGCGCACGCTGGAGCTGGACGTGCAGATCACCGAGGACGGCTACGCGGTGCTCACCCACGATCGGGACCCCAATCCGAACAAGTGCGTCGACACCGCCCCCGCCTTTCTCGGCGATCCCGAGTTCCCGTATGTGCCCGGCACCAGGTTCATTCGCGACCTGACGTTGGCGCAGGTGCGCACCATCGATTGCGGCTCACTGCGATTGGCGGCTTTCCCCGAACAGCGCACCGTGCCGGGCGCTCGAATGCCGTTGCTGTCGGAGGTTTTCGATCTCGTGCGTGCCTATCGCGCCGATGAGGTCATGCTGAACATCGAGACCAAGGTGGAGGCGGGCGCGCCGGAGCAAACCGCACCGCGGGAGCAGTTCGTGCAGGTGGTCGCGGCGGAAGTCCGGCGCGCGCACCTCGAAAACCAGGTCACCATCCAAAGTTTCGACTGGGGTGCCCTGATGCGGATGCGGGAGGTGGCGCCGGAACTGCCGATCGTCGCGTTGACCAACGGGCAGCAGTTCTTGCAGGCCGACCAACCCGGGGCGTCGCCATGGTTGGGCGGCCTCGACATCGATGACTTCCCCGGCTCGCTGCAGCGCAAGTTCGTCAGCGCCGCAGCGTCTTTCGGTGCCGATGCGGTCTCGCCGGTGCACGGCGACCCGCAGGACGGCAGCGTCGAGGACCCGGGCTATCGGCCGTTCACGACGCGTGAGCTGGTGCGGGCCGCGCACCGGCAGCAGATGCGAGTGGTGCCGTGGACGGTCGACGACCGCGCCACCATGATTGCGCTGATCGACCTCGACGTGGACGGCCTCATCACCAACCGCCCGGACCTGTTGCGCACCGTCCTCGCCGAACGCGGCTACCAGCTACCGAAGGCATATCCGCGCCCCTGACGGCACGGGAGTGAAACGTATCCAGGATCCCGTTGCACGCTTCGCGTGGACAACGCCCGCCCACCACGGTATGAAAATGGAACACGTTCCAGTTATGTAGTGGGAGATGCGATGGACAGCGCGGCCATGGGCGAGTTGGTAATGGCGGGGTTCCAGAAGCTGGGGTTCATCCAATTCACCGGGATCGAAGGAGTGGAGTTCGATGCCGGACGGAACGTGGTGCGGATGGCGCCGCGCGCCGAGCATCTCAACCACAACGGTGATCTGCACGCGGCGGTGCTGTTCGGCCTGGCCGAGACCGCGGCGATGGGCGCGTCGGTCTCGGGAATCGTGGACCTGATGGGCGAGACCTTCATCGTGGCCAGGGACGGGCGGATCGAATACCGGGCGCGCGCGAAAGGTGACGCCGGACCGTACCTCGCGACATCCGAGGTGTCCGGGGAGATTTTGCAGCAGGTGCGGGCGGACATCGCGGCCCGGACGCCGATCGAACTGGAAGTGCCGGTGAACATCACCGACAACACCGGAAAGTCGGTCGCCGCAGCGGCATTCACCGCCGTGATCCGGCCGCGGCGAAAATGATCCGGCCACGCCGGAAGTGATCCGGCGGGCGCGCCCCCGACTGCACGAGCGCGCCCGCCGCTCTCGGCTCAGCGCTCGCTGTCGAGCATCGCCATCTGCTCGGCGGCATACCGTGAACCGGCGATCTGCTCGGCGGGCACCGCGGCCTCGATGGTCGCCAACTCGTCCTCGGTCAGCGAAACATCCAGTGCGCCTACCGCTTCCGCCCAGCGCTCACGCCGCCGCGCACCGATGACCGGCACGATATCGTCGCCGCGGGTCAGCACCCACGCGATCGCCAGCTGGGCGACCGAAACATCCTTGGCCGCGGCGATTTCGGCGAGCGCATCGACCAGCTTCAGGTTCCGGCTGAGGTTCTCGCCCTGGAAGCGCGGGCTGTGCGCCCGGAAGTCGTTGGCGGCGAACGTGGTCCCCGCCTGTACCGAGCTGCTGAGCAGTCCGCGCGACAGCACACCGTAGGCGGTGACGCCGATGCCGAGCTCGCGGCACAGCGGCAGGATCTCGGCCTCGATACCGCGCGAGATCAGCGAGTACTCGATTTGCAGGTCCGCGATCGGATGCACGGCGGCGGCGCGCCGGATGGTGTCGGCGCCGACCTCGGACAGCCCGATGTGCCGGACATACCCCGCCGCGACGAGCTCGCCGATCGCACCGACCGTGTCCTCGATCGGAACGTTCGGATCGAGTCTGGCCGGACGGTAGACGTCGACATAGTCGACGCCGAGCCGCTGCAGGCTGTAGACGAGGAAGTTGCGCAAGGCCTCGGGCCGATTGTCCACACCACCCCAGGTACCGCCGGGACCGCGCAGCGCGCCGAACTTCACGCTCAGCACCACGTCCTCGCGCGGCCGCTCGGCGATGGCCTTGCCGATCAGTAGCTCGTTGTGTCCGGCACCGTAGAAATCGCCGGTATCGATGAGGTTCGCGCCCGCGTCGAGCGCGGCGTGGATGGTCGCGGTGGATTCGGCGTCGTCCGCGGCCCCGTACATGCCGGACATCCCCATCGCGCCGAGTCCGAGACGGCTGACGGAAGGCCCGGTCTTACCGAGCTGAACTGCGGGAATCTTCGATGTCGTCATGGGACCAGCCTGCGCTTCTTGCGGCGACCGCGGCAGAGATTGCTTATCGGGGGATCGCCGATCCCTGGCTGAGCGGCCCGACTCGAGGGACAGTGGAGCCATGGACCGCACCGAGCTCGCCGACTTCTTGCGCCGCCGTCGGGAGCAGCTGACACCCGCCGACGTGGGTTTGCCGCCCGGTGTCCGGCGTCGCACTCCCGGCCTGCGCCGGGACGAGGTAGCGCTGCTTGCGGGCATGTCCACGGACTACTACACCCGGTTGGAGCAGTCGCGTGGGCCGCGGCCGTCCATCCAGGTGCTCGCGTCGCTGGCACGCGCGCTGCGTTTCAGCAGCGACGAACGTGACTACCTCTACCACCTGTGCGACCAGTCGCCGCCGGGACGTGAGCTCACCGACAAGCACGTCGGCCCCGGGATGATGCACCTGCTCGCAAAGCTGGACGACACCGCCGCCACCGTGGTCACCGACCTCGGTGAGGTGCTCGTGCAGAACCGCATGCACACCCTGCTCATCGGCGATCACGGCACTCGTCGCGGGTGGGACCGCTTCTACGCCTACCGCTGGTTCACCGATATCGAGTCGCGCGCGACCTTCCCCGAGGAGGACTGGGATCGCTTGGGCCGCCAGCACGTCGCTGACCTGCGGGCCACGGCCGCGCGCAGGGCAGGCGATGCCGACGTCGCCGAGTTCATCGGCGTATTACGTTCCGCGAGCACCGAATTCGACCGTCTCTGGGACGAACACGAAGTAGCGGTGCGGCTTTCGGACACCAAGCGTATCCAGCACCCGCAGGTCGGCTTGATCGACACGATCTGCGAAACGCTGCTCACCCCGAACGCCGCTCAGCGCCTGCTGGTCTACCTACCCCGCCCCGGCACGGACGCCGCGGAGAAGCTGGATCTGCTGCGCGTCATCGGAACGCAGACCCTGGGCGGCATCGAGGATCCCGCGCAAAGCTGATCGGATCAGGGCGCCCCGGTGGCGTAGTCGAGCGCCGCGTCGATCGCGGGCTGACCGCCGCCCATGGCGAGGCCGGCCGCCGCGCCGATCGCGGCGCCGAGCACCGTGGTGATCGGCACCGTGATGAAGTCGAGCACGAAAAGTCCGAGCGGGAAGCCGAGCACGAAGCCGATCGCCGCGCCGATTCCTGCGCCCGCCAGCACAATCGGCATGGCCTTCTCGACCTCGGCGAAGAACCGTTCCTGGCTGCTGACATCGCGCAGCGGCGTCTGCGACATGTTGTCCGGAACGAGGGTGAGTCGGTGGCCCGACTCCTCGATGACCGGGTGCAGCGCCACTCGCTTGTCGCCGACGCGCAGCGCCATCGGGAGCGCGGCGACGACGTTGCCGTCGTGACCGGTCAGCGTGACGACCCGGCCGTCGTGGATCAGGTCGAAGCGACCGTCCTGAATGGTCGTCACCGCGGCGCGCCGATCCTCGGATGCCGCAACCTGATAGGCGATGTCGGCGAAGGATCCGCGCACATCGAGCGCGGTGTCGGGGGTGGTGGGATCCGCGTGCGTGGCGCTCGTGCCGATGACCGTGGCGACCAAGGCCAGCAGTGCCGTCGCGGCGATTCTGGAGACTCTCATCGTGCTCTTTCGGTAGCGCTGCCCCTGCGCAGTGTTTTCGTCGGCGACAGTATCAGGCGCGGCCGGGACGGCGGTTCGGACCGGCAGAACAGCTCGGTCGCAGCGCAACTCGGCTCAACGCTCGAGTTCGCCGCTCAACCTGCGCAGGTAGCCGGCGAACCGCTGCCGATCGAGATCGTCCCAGTCGGCGGTGAGTTCGGTGAAGACCTGGCGCTGCCAGTCGCGCGCGTCGGCGAGCAGGCGCTCACCGCTCGCGGTCAGCGCCAAGGACGTTCGGCGCCGATCGTGCTCGGACTCGGCGCGGGAGAGGTGGCCCGCCGCGGTGGCGTCGCGCACCATCCGGCTGGCGCCCGAATGATCAAGTCCGAGTTGATGTGCCACCGAGGTGATGGTGGCCTCGGCGCCCTGCTCGACGGTGGCGGCTACCGCCTCGACCACCTGGATGTGCTGAGCGTGCCGTAATTCCTCGGGTAAGTCCGCAGAGGTCCGGTTGATCCAGCGCCGGGACCAGAATCGAACCAGTCGAAACAACGCGGGTCCGCCGTCGGCGGCGGTCCCAGGCTTGGCGGTCGCCCGTCTGCTCATGGTGCCAGCCTAGCTGGCCCTCGCCAATAACATGCGTATCGCATGTATATTTGCATGCAGTTCGCATGTTTATCGGAGGTAGCCATGACCATCGTCTTGAATCACACGATCGTCCCCGCGAGGGACCGGCACGCCGCCGCAACGTTTTTCGCTGAGCTGTTCGGCTTGGCCGTCGGCCCGCCGAGCGGGCCTTTCGTGCCGGTCCAGGTCAACGCCGAACTCACCTTCGATTTCGACGACCGAGGGCGGGTCCAGCCGGGGCACTATGGATTCCTCGTCGACGACGAGACGTTCGACGCGGTGCTCGGGCGGCTGGCGCAGTGGCCCGCCGTCGATTACGGCTCAGCCCCGCAGCACGGGTGGAACCGGGCGATCAACCACCTCGGCGGCGGGCGGGGTGTCTACGTGCGCGCGCCCGATGGGCACAGCTACGAGCTGTTCACGGCGCTGCCATGAGCCGAATGTGAATCAGGTTCTGGCCGGGCCGATCCGGCGTTTGCGCGGCTTGAGATGCAGTCCTGGCAGCGGTGGCGCCGGAATGCGCTGCTCGGGCGGGTGGCCGGCGATATCCGCAAAGCGGCCGAGATCGCGGTTCTCCCAATCGTTTCGGGCCGCCACGATGTCCTCGTGGCTGCGGCCGACGAAGTTCCACCACATCACCAGTTCCTCGCCGAACGGCGCGCCGCCGATCAGCGCGAAATGCGCACCGGCCGTGCTGGTCAGCGAGATCTCCGCCCGGTCGGTGCCGAGGTACAGCAGCGGGCCCGCGGCCAGCGGGGTGCCGTCGACCGTCACCTCGCCCTCGATCACCATCAACGCGTGCTCGAACCCGCGCTCCAGTGGGAGCGTGGCCGCGCCCGGTGCCAGCCGCACATCCGCGCCGACGATCGGCGTGTAGGCGGTGGCGGGGGAGGTGACGCCGGCCAGCGTGCCGATCAGCACGATGGCTTGCAGCCCCGGCGCCTGATAAACGGGCAGGTCGCGATGCTGCTCGAAATGCGGGTCGATCCCGGTTTTGTTGCCGGGCAAGGCGATCCACAGCTGCAGGCCGTGCCCGGCGTGCGCGCCCGCGACACCGTATTCGGAGTGCGCGATGCCGCGCCCCGAGGTCATCAGGTTCAGCTGCCCCGGCTGGATCTGCACATCGGAGCCGACCGAGTCGCGGTGGCGGATCCGGCCGTCGAACGGCCAGGTCACCGTCTGCAGGCCGATGTGCGGATGCGGATCGATATCCGGCGACGCCCCGGTATCGGTGACCGTGGGCGAGCCGAAGTGATCCAGGAAGCACCACGCTCCGACGGTCGGCAGGTCCCGTTGCGGCAGTACCCGTTCCACGAAGACGCCGCGGACCCCGCCGAGCGGTACCTCGCGCGTCGGGTAGAGCTCGGCCACCGGGCCCGGACCGGGAGCGGGCTCGCACAGTGTCTCCGCCGGATGCGGATCGAGGTCGCTCACGATCGCGCCGTTCCGGGCGCTGTGCCGACGGTGCACACCCTCACCGGGTGATGCCCTTTCCGATCACCTGCGCGTCGTACTGCGGGTGCTTGTCCAGGTAAGCCTTGATGAACGGGCACAGCGGGCGGATCACCCGGCCGCGCTCGATCACGTCCTCGATGGCGTGCTTGGCCAGCGTGCTGCCCAGGCCCTTGCCGGAGAACGCGCCGTCAATCTCGGTGTGCGTGAACACCGTCTCGTCGTCGCGCTCCTCGTACTCGGCGAACCCGGCGAGCTCGCCGCCGTAGGTCACCTCGTATCGGTTCTTCTCGTCGTTGCGGACAACCTTGGATTCCGAGGCAGCTGCGGTCATGGTCGACTTCTCCTTCGATGCGCGTACCGGATGCTTGCTGAGGATCGACACGCGATTGAACGCGCCGATCGTGGTGGCCGCCCAGATGACGACGGACAGCTGATCGTCGGTCAGATGCTTGCGGGCGAAAGCGTAGTCACGCTCCATTGTCGCCTCGTCCGGCAGCGTGGCGGTGATCTCGGCCAGCGCGAGGGCGGCCTGTTCCTGTGGTGTGTACAGCTCGGTGCGCCGCCACGCGGGCAGTACGGCGAGTTCCTGTTCGGTGTTCCCCGCGGCGAGCGCGGCCCGCTGGTGTGTGTCCAGGCAGAAGGCGCAGCCGTTGAGCTGGGAAACACGCAGGTTGATCAGCTCGATGAGCTTGCGGTCCAGGCCGACTGCGGCGCCTGCGGCGCGTACTTCGCTCGCGACCTTGCTGAGGGCGCGGAACGCGGCGGGCGTCTGCTTGTCGATCCAGACGCGGTCGTGCGATACATCGGGCTTCACTCCATTGGATGGTAGTGACCCGAGTACCCGGTCGTACGGCGGGGGCCGGTTTAAACGGACCGGGGTCCGCGTTCATTTACACCGGCATACAGAACTCGTAGAGATCGTTCGGCACTGCTCGCGCGGGCCGGGGCGGGGGACAAACATGGAGGTCCGTAGAAGGAGAAGTGTCATGAGGTTCCGCAACCGCACCGCCCCCACCTTGGTCGCCGCCTGCCGTCGCAGCGCGCACCGCATCTGGGCCAGGCAGGATCTCACCCCGCAGGAGCGGGCGAATCTGATGGCCGGGTGGACGCCGCCCGCCATCATCAGCGCCTCGCTGGGCGGGCGAACGTTCCACTGAGACAGCACGGCCCGGCGATCCGTCTTCGGATCGCCGGGCCGGCGCTCAGTTCGCAGATCTCGTCTGTTGCTAGATCTCGGTGAATCGTCGCAGCTGGAACGGCTCGACCAGGATGTCGTCCAGGGCTGCCGCGCACTGCTTCAGATGCGGGGTCTCGAAATGCGCGGCCAAGGCGTCGGCGTCGACCCACTCCTCGAGCAGGACGACCCGGCTCGGATCGGTGGGGTGCAGGTACAGCTCGTAGCCGAGGCAGCCGTGCTCGGCGAGGGTCGGCTCGATCATTTCCTGCAACACCTCGCGCAGCTCGGCCTCGCGCCCCGGCTTGGCGGCGAAGCGGACATTGAGCGTCAGCGTGGACACGGTTGAACTCCTGATCTGTTGTGCTGCTTGTTATTCCCGGCCTGCGGACGTGAAAGACATGTCCGCGTAGCGGTTTCCGGCTACCTGGCCCGCGATCAGTGCGAGCGTCGCCAATTCGTCGGCGGTCAGCTCGATGGTCGCGGCCGCAACATTATCGGCAAGCCGAGTCCTACTGCGGGTACCGGGAATCGGAGCCACCGAGAGTGCGTGCACCCGGGCCTGTGCGTGCAGCCAGGCCAGCGCGACCTGCGCCATGGTGATCCCGCGGGTCTCGGCGATGGCGCGCAGCGGCGCGAGCAGTTCCGCGTTGCGGGCCGCGTTGTCCTCGGCGAAGCGCGGAAACACCCGCCGCACATCGTCTTTCCCGAGTTCCTGGACCGCACCGGTCAGGAAGCCGCGGCCCAGCGGCGAGTACGGCACGAAGGTCACGCCGAGCTCGATGGCGGCGGGCACCACCGTCCGCTCGACATCCCGGGAGAAGATCGACCATTCGGACTGCACGGCGGCGATCGGATGCACCGTCTGTGCCGCGCGCAGCTCCGGACCTGTCACCTCGGACAGGCCGACCGTGCGAATCTTGCCCTGCTGCACCAGATCTGCCAGCACACCGACTGTGTCCTCGATCGGCACCGACGGGTCGCGCCGGTGCATGTAGTACAGGTCGATCACGTCGATGCCGAGCCTGCGCAGGCTGGCCTCCACCGCGTTGCGGATGTACGCCGGCGAGTTGTCGATGCCGCGGTAGGCCGGATCGTCGGCCTTGCGAACGATGCCGAACTTGGTGGCCAGCACCACCCGATCGCGGTTGGCTCGCACGAAGTCGCTGAGGAACTCCTCGTTGTGCCCCAGGCCGTAGACGTCGGCGGTGTCGAACAGCGTGACGCCCAGTTCCAGCGCCCGGTCCAGCGTCGCCCGCGACTCGGCCAGGTCGCTGGTGCCGTAGAACTCGCTGATCCCCATGCAGCCCAGCCCCTGCACGCTGATCTCGATACCGCTGGTGCCCAGCGTGGTCGTCGGCAGCGTTCCGGTGGTGGTCATACCTTGATCCCTTCACTGTCTTGCACGGTGATCGTGGCCGGCCGGGCAAGCTGTGCCTTGCCCTCGTAGATATCGATCTTGTAATCCAGCACGGCCACGGTCTGACGAAGTTCATCGATCTTGGCGAGGACCTCGGCGCGCGTGTTGCGGAACATCTCCAGCCGCTCGGGGAACGTCGATTCCCCGGCCCGCACCAGCTCGGCGTAGCGAACCATGTCCGCCACCGACATCCCGGTGGTGCGCAGCCTGCCGATCAGCGCCAGCCACTCCAGGTCGCGATTGCTGAAGCGCCGCTTGCCGGCATGATCCCGGCCCACGTAATCCATCAGCCCGATCCGCTCGTACCAGCGCAGCGTGTCCCGGCTCAGCCCCGACCGTTCGGCGACCTCACCGATCGAATACCTCGGCTGTTCCCAGCCGCTACCTCGCTCGTCCCGTGCGCCTTCACTCACGATCCTCGCCCTTCCCGTTGAACATCGATGACGCTAGTCACTTGGAGTGCACTCCAAGCAAGTCCAATCTACGGAAAGCCGCGGTCGCGTTCCGGCCGCCCGAGTACCTTGCGTGGGACACTGGAGCCGACCAGGGGGCGAGCTGAGGAGCGAGCGTGACCGCACTTCCGGAGCCAGGACGGCTGTTGACCATCGCCGACTATGTGGCGCTCGGTGAGGACGATCGGTATCGCTTGGAGCTGGAGGAGGGGAAGCTGTTGATGGTGCCGTCGCCGGAACCGGAGCACAATCTCGTCGGCGTCGAACTCTGGTCCCAGCTACGCCCTCAACTGCCCCCGGAATTGGTCGCCGTGCCCGACATCGATATCGACCTGGAGTTGGCTCCTGCGGAGGGCCCTGCGACGGTACGCAGGCCGGACATGGTGATCGTGCGGCGAGCCGAGGTCGAACGACGCAAAGCCGAAGGCGGGATTCTGCGTTCGTCGGGCGTCGTGGTCGTCATCGAGATCGTCTCGCCCGGCTCCCGCCGCACCGACTACCGCACCAAGCGCGGTGACTACGAGGACGCTGGCATCCCCCAGTACTGGATCGTCGACCCGAACCCGCCGGTAAGCCTGCTCGCACTGCGACTCACCGACGAACTCGGCTACGTAGACAACGGCGAAGCAACCGAAACCTTCACAACCACCTCACCCTGCCCCCTGAAGATCGCGCTGGATCAGTTGGACTGAATCCAACCCGCAATACTGCGCCCCCGTTGCGCACCGACGGCGCTGGCCTGTGGCGGGACAAATTCCAACCTGTGTAAACAGAGGCCGGAGGTTCTGATCGAGCATGCACCGCGGCTGGGACTGGGGCGACCAGAAGCGAGACGAGCCGAGGAGCGAGGGTGACAGCATTTCCGGAACCGTGGCGACTGTTGACGATTGCCGATTACGTGGCGCTCGGAGAAGACGACGACGGGTGTCGTAGGGAGTCGCAAGAAGGGGTACTCAACAATTCGCCGTCGCCAACGCCGCGACACAACGTCGTGCGTGGCCAGCTCTATGGCCAAGTAGACGCGCAGCTTCCATCGGACCTGGTTGCCGTGCCCGCTGTTGACCTCGACCTGCAACTGGTTCCGGACGACGGTCCGGCCACGGTCCGGCGACCCGACCTTCTCGTCGTAGCAGAGGCCGAGTACGAGCGAGTTGGTGCAGAAAAGGGGATTCTTCGCGCGTCTGCCGCTCGCCTTGTCGTCGAAATCGTGTCGCCCGGCTCCCGGCGCACGGATTACGTCATGAAGCGCAGCGAGTATGCAGATGCAGGCATACCGCACTACTGGATCATCGACACGAGTCCGCCGCTCAGCCTGGTGGCGTTCCGGCTCACCGAGGAGCTCGGGTACGTCGATGACGGCGAGGTGACCGATGTTTTCACGACCACCTCGCCGTGCCCGCTGACGATCCGATTGGACCAGCTGGACTGACACGCGGGCGGGGCGCGCCGGCGTCAGCTTCGGGTTGCGTGCTCAACCGTTTGCCGCGCCGAAAAGCCCCCGCTCAGTTGTACTGCGGCAATTCCTGCACGGCCCACTGGTTTCCATCGGGGTCGGCGAAGTAGGTGAACTTCCCCCACGCCAGTTCTTCCACCGGTGACGCTTCCACCCCGGCCGCCACCAAGTGCTTGTACGCGTCCTCCGCGCTGGCGACCACGATCTGCATGCCGCGGACGCTGCCGGGGGCCGCGTCGGTGATGCCCTCACCGATACAGATCGAGCAGCCGGAGCCGGGCGGCGTGAGCTGTACGAAGCGCATGTTCTCGTCGACCCGGTGATCGTGGTCGGCGTTGAATCCGATCTTGGTGTAGAAGTCTTTGGCGCGATCCACGTCGGTCACCGGGATCGCGATGAGCTCGATTTTCCAATCCATCGACCGAGCATCCCACCGGTGACCGACAAAGTCCCGGCTTCCGGCCTACCCTGGGGACATGCCTGGTAAGGACGTCAACCGGATCAGGGCCCGCTCGGCTCTGGCAACGGTCAAGGAAAGCCCGGTGATCGCCGCTATCGCGGTGGCGCCGGTGGTGCTCGCGCTCGCCGTCGTGTGGTGGCTGCTCGGCGGATTCGCCGCGTTCGTGCTGCTGGTCGTGCTCGGCGCGGTCGTGGTGGTCGGCGGCAAGCTGCTGCGCTGACTGCCTGTTCAGCGGGGGATGTGGAAACGCACGAGTTCACCGGTCCCCGGGTCGATCTGCGTCCACGGCCGGTCGAATTCGAGCACGGCCAGCGCCGAGGTGGGGAATTTGCGGCTGAGCTCGATGGCGGGCGTCGAACTGCGGTTGCTCGCCAACTCCCATGCCGTCCACGGCATTCCGGGCGCGTGCCCGATCACCAGCAGCGTCGACACGTCGTCGTCGCTGAGCTGGACCAGCTCGATGAGGCTCTGCGGGGAGGCCTCGTAGATGCCCGCTTCGTAGACCACCGGCGCGGTGACGCCGGTGGCGGCGAGGGTTTCCCTGGTGCGGGTCGCGGTGGAGCACCGCACCGCGTCGATCGGCGGCTGCGTCTTACGCAACCATTCACCCGCCAAGCCTGCCTCGCGTTGTCCGCGCGGCGCCAACGGGCGCTCGTGGTCGCCGACACCGTCGGGATAGGCCGACTTGCCGTGCCGCATGAGGATCAGAGTCCGCACCATGGGGATACCGTAAGGCCTCCGGTCGCATGGCCTCGACCACACTCGAGGCAAACTGAAAGCGGCGTCACATCGCGGTGGTTCCGCGCCGTGCCGTTTCTGTCCACCTCTGCCCACCGGGTGGCCTACAGCCCACGTACATCTTCGAGGATCTGCACAATATGGCCTACGTAATCACGCAGCGTTGTTGCAACGACGCCAGCTGCGTTTCCGAGTGCCCTGTCGATTGCATCCGTCCGACCCCGGACCAACCGGAGTTCGCGACGACCGAGATGCTCTACATCGACCCCGACACCTGTATCGACTGCGGTGCGTGCGTCGATGCGTGCCCGGTCGAGGCGATCTTCTCCGAGGACGACCTGACCGCATCGCTGGCCAGATACCGCGAGATCAATGCGGCCTATTTCGAGCGCCATCCGCTGGAATCGAACTTCGACCCGATCGTGACGCCGCCGCGGCCGCCGAAGGAACTCGGCACGCTGCGGGTGGCGATCGTCGGCGCCGGCCCGGCGGCCTGCTACGCGGCCGACGAGCTACTGCGCAGGGCGGATGTGGAGATCGAGATGTTCGACCGGGTGCCGACCCCGTGGGGTCTGGTCCGGGCCGGCGTCGCCCCCGATCACCCGGGCACCAAGACGGTGTCGAGCCTGTTCGAGTCCGCGTTCCGGCGCGAAACCCTGCAGTACTACCTCAATGTCGAGGTCGGCACGCACATCTCGCACGAGGAGCTGCTGCGGCACCATCACGCCGTCATCTACGCGGTCGGCGCGTCGACCGACCGCAAGCTCGGCGTGCCCGGTGAGGATCTGCCGGGCAGCCACTCGGCCACCGAGTTCGTCGCCTGGTACAACGGCCACCCCGACTTCGCGGACCGGCAGTTCGACCTGTCCGGCGAGCGGGCGGTGATCGTCGGCAACGGCAATGTCGCACTCGACGTCGCCCGCGTGCTGACGGTCGACCCGGACGAGCTGGCCAAGACCGATATCGCCGACCACGCGCTGGACGCCCTGCGGCGCAGCAATATTCGCGAGGTCGTTGTGCTCGGCAGGCGCGGCCCGCTGCAGGCGGCGTACACGTCGTCGGAGTTCCTGGCGCTGGCCCATCTGCAGGGCATCGACGTGATCGTCGACGAATCCGACCTCGCGCTCGATCACGCCAGCCAGGCGCTGCTGGACGACCCACAGGTCGAGCCGTCGCTGAAACTCAAGTACACCCTCGCCGAGGAGTACGCGGGCGGGCGGCGCGACCCGTCCCACAAGCGGATCGTCTTCCGCTACCTGGCCTCGCCGACCGCGCTCGTCGGCACCGAGCACGTCGAGGCGATCGAGTTCGCGCACAACGAATTGTTCGAGGAGAACGGTCAATTGCTGGCGCGGCAGACCGAGCGCACCGAGCGGATGGACGCCTCGCTGGTGCTGCGTTCCATCGGCTACCGCGGCGCGGCCGTCGCCGACGTGCCGTTCGACGAGCGGCGCGGGGTGATGCCGAACGAGCACGGCCGGGTGCTCGGCACGGACGGCACGCCGCTGTCCGGGGTGTACGCGAGCGGCTGGATCAAGCGCGGCGCCCGCGGCGTCATCGGCTCGAACCGGATCGATGCCGAGGAGACGGTGGAGAACCTGATCTCCGACTTCACCAGCGGCAAACTCGCTGCGCCCGAGGCGGATCGGGCGGCGCTGAAGGCGTTGCTCGGCCAGCGGCAGAGCGACCTGGTCGACCGGGAAGGGTGGCGGGCGATCGATCAGGCCGAGCGGGCGGCGGGCAAGTCCGCCGGACGGCCTCGGGTCAAGTTCACCACCCGGGAGGACCTGCTCAAGGCCGCACGCGGCTGAGCTGAACGGGCCCGCCGACCGGATCGCGAGTTTCCGGTCGGCGCGTTCGGATCTCGAGGCGGCGGACGCGAGCTTCGGGTCGGCGTGCTCGAATGTTCGGGCGTCGTGTTCCTCAGCGCCGCGAGGTCGGTCTATTCCGGCGGCAGCGGCATGATGCGGACGACGGTCGTGGTCGTGCCACCGACCACGAACCACAGCCGCAGTACCGGCCGCCCGGTGCGATCACCCGGCTCGTAGCGGCTGCGGACGGTCACATGCTGGCGCGCCAGCACCGGCGCGACGTACTCGATGACCGCGCGATGCGGGCCGGCGAGCAGCTTCGGATACTCGACCATGAACTGCTCCACCGCCTGCCAGTAGC
The DNA here is from genome assembly GCF_007990755.1 of Nocardia ninae NBRC 108245. Classification (GTDB taxonomy): domain Bacteria; phylum Actinomycetota; class Actinomycetes; order Mycobacteriales; family Mycobacteriaceae; genus Nocardia; species Nocardia ninae. The sequence goes on from NZ_BJXA01000076.1 coordinate 20,929, forward strand.
AGGCGTTGTTGACGTGGTTGTACTGGTCGATATCGGTCGCGCGCACCGGAAACGGCATATCGGTGTCGGATTCCGACGGGGTGGCGTCGGTCAGGTAGGGCCGCCAGCGCAGGCGGTGCTCCTGGGTCGTCCGCGAGAGATAGGCCAGGCCCTCGTCGCTGATCCGCGCGGGCATCCCGGTCGCCTCGCTGATATTGATCCAGAAGCCCTCGGTCTCGATCAGGCCACCGTTCGTGCTGGTCACCCGCACACGCATATTGGTCCAGCGGGTCGACAGCGCCGAGCACCAGCGCAACAGCTGCACCTCGTCCGGCCACAGGATCGGCCGGATCACATCGATCACCGTGCGGCGCACGATCCAATTCGGATCGGTGCGATGAAAGAACGTCTTGTGCAGATTTTCCCAGGCGATGTCTTGCAGGTAGCGGGCGACGGCGTCGAACCGCAGCCGGTCGTAGGGGTCCACATCGCCCGCCCGGATGGGCCACGCCGAAGCAAAGCCCATGCCCTCCTGGGGAAGCGGGGCGAGTGGCTGATCGAGTGACACTGGTGCTCCTCGCGCTGCACGGTGTGCCGCGTTCTTCGTGTGGTGCTGTTGTGAGACGACTTTACGGGGCGTACGTCACACCATCGCGTCGAGTGCGTCCGTTACCAACGGTATCCTCATCGGCAACGCTTCTACCAGGCATCATGGGGGACATGAGCGTTTCGGATCTCCCTGTGAAACTGGGCAAACCGGCCGAACGTGCCCTCGCCGCGGCCGGAATCCGCCGGCTCGACGACCTCACCGCGTGGACCGAGCGCGATCTCGCTGCTCTGCACGGTGTCGGCCCGACCGCGATCAGCAAGCTCCGCGCCGCTCTCGCCGCCGACGGCCGGACACTCGCCTGACCCCGCACCCGGCGACATCAGGACGTGACCGACCCGCGCCGGTACGATCCCGAACAGGCACTACAGGGGAGGAACACGGTGAAGCCGCTCGGGCGACACGATCCGCGCACGGCCGGCCGCCACCGGCTGATCGCGGTCATCGGCCAGGGCGCCATGGGTCGGGTGTTGCTCGGCCGGGCACCCGACGGCCGGCTGGTCGCGGTCAAGATGATCCACCGGCATCTCGCCAAGAATCCCGAGTTCCGTGCCCGCTTCCGGCTCGAAGTGCAAGCCTCCCAACGGGTCACCGGGGCGTACACCGCCGCGGTGATGGACGCGGACCCGGAAGCCGAAGCGCCGTGGCTGGCCTCGGTTTTCGTGCCCGGCCCTTCGCTGCGGGACGCCATCGATCAGCACGGCCCGATGTCTCTCGGCGGCCTACGCCTGCTGACCGCGGGCCTCGGCTCCGCCTTGCTGGAGATTCACCGGGCGGGCATGATCCATCGCGACCTCAAACCGTCGAATGTTCTTCTCGCGCAGGATGGTCCGCGCGTTATCGATTTCGGCATCGCCCGCGCCTTGGAAGCCGACCTTCAGCTCACCAGCACCGGCACCCTCGTCGGCTCGCCGGCTTTCATGTCGCCGGAACAGGCGTCGGGCAACGAACTCAGCACTGCCAGCGACGTTTTCTCGGTCGGCGCGATGCTGGTCATGGCGGCGACGGGGGAGAGCCCATTTCTCGGTGCCTCGGCGCCGCAGACCTTGTACAACGTGGTGCACCACCACCCCGACACCAGTCGCGTGCCTGCGCCTTTGCGCCCCATCGTGGCTGCTTGCCTGGACAAGAACCCCGCACATCGCCCGGCCCCGCGGCAACTGATCGACTCGGTAGCCGACATCACCGCCCGGTCCGGCTGGTCCGCCGGGGTGCGGCGGCAGATCACCCAGGACCGGGCGGAAGCCGAGCGTTGGGTAGCGACCGGTGGCGAGGTGCCGGAGCAGTCGCCGCGCCGGACCGCGAGATGGGTTGCCGCAGCGGCGGTACTGGTCCTGTTGGCTGCCGGGGCCGTCACGACCTTTCTCCTGACCCGCGGCACTACGCCCGCGCCCGTTGATCCGTTGGCGAATCGCACCCTGGAACTGACCGATGAGCAATTGCGGCTCACCGACACCTGCGCGCTGCTCGGCAACGACGTGGTCGGGCATCTGGGGCAGCCCGTCAAGCCGGAGCTGACGAATTCGTCGGTCTGTGGCACGAAATTCGTCGAGTCCGGCGGGCGTCGGACGCAGCTGACCGTCGGGGTCGGTACCGCTTTGTCGGGCGGGAAACCGGTGACCGAACAGATCGCGGGTCGCCCCATGCTGGACACGTCGGTGAGTGCGGATTCATGCGCGCGCGCCATCGCGGTACGCGACCAACCGCTACTCGGTGTCGAAGTGAAAATAACTGCGGCAGAAGGAGCGTCCTGTGTGTTGGCAGGGGACGCCTTGAAAGCCGTTGCAGGCCGGCTGGCGGCAAGTCCACCGAGCGTGCGTTCACCGAAACAGTCTGTCGTCCGGATGGTTCCGTGCGACTCGGTGGCGCAGGATGTGATCGCCGCACAAGCAGGTACCGGGGCGGCGCCGGTACCGGTCGACGCGCACACCTGCACCTGGGCGGGCAGTCGCTTCACGATCACCGTGCACACCGCCGAGGGAAAGCGCGTCGATGTGGACCCGAAGTACACCGGACTGCTGGTGAACGGCGGCACCCTCGGCGACTTCCCGTCGGCGCGCCGCATCGACCCCGACGGCACGTGCGCGACCTACCACCTGGTCCGGCCGACCATCGAAGACCGAGGAGAACTGATCGCCGTGACCGCGCAACCGACCGGGCCCGGCGCCGCCGAAACCGCCTGTGCCGCTACCGAGTCAGTGCTCGGTGGCGTCGTGGCCCGACTGAGGAGCTTGTGATGGTGACACCGCTCGAGCGCGATGAACCCCAGCAGATCGGCCGATACCGGCTGCTCGGCCAGCTCGGCTCCGGCGGCATGGGGCGGGTGCTGCTCGGCGTCGGCCCGGATGGCCGGCTGGTCGCGATCAAACAGGTGCACCAGCACCTGGTGACCGAGGAAGACTTCCTGCCGCGGTTCCGCCGCGAGGTGCAGACCTCGATGCAGGTCTCCGGCGCCTTCACCGCCGCGGTGATCGACTTCGACGTCGAGTCGGAAGAGCCTTGGCTTGCCTCGGTTTTCGTGCCGGGGGTGCCGTTGGACAAGGCCGTCCAGGACTACGGCCCGCTGACCCCGGAAGAAGTGCACAAGCTGGCGATCGGCCTCGCCTCGGCGCTGCAGGCCATCCATGGCGTCGGCCTGATTCATCGGGATCTGAAGCCCGCCAACGTGATTCTCGCCGAGGACGGCCCGAGGGTCATCGATTTCGGTATCGCCCGAGCGGTCGAGGGCCGATCCGAGCTCACCCACACCGGTTCGATCATCGGTTCGCCTGCGTTCATGTCCCCGGAGCAGGCGCAGTCGCTGCCGCTGACCCCGGCCAGCGACATCTTCTCCCTCGGCGCGGTGCTCGCGATGGCGGCGGGCGGCGCGAGTCCCTTCGCAGGCGCCTCGCTGCCGCACACGCTCTACAACATCGTGCACACCGACCCCGACCTGAGCGGATTGCCGCCCGAGGTCCGGGAATTGGTGGAACCGTGCCTGCGCAAGGACCCGCAGGAACGCCCGACACCCGCCCAGCTGCTCGACTTCCTCGGGCCGCTGCCACCGCAGCATCGTCCCTGGTCGACACAGGTGCACAAGGCGATCGGCGCGCAGGAGGCGGAGATGTCGGCGCTGCTGGCCGACCCGGAGGCCACTCAGTTCGTCGGTGCCGCGCCGGCGCCCGTCCCGGCGTCGCACAGCGCCGACTTCGAACAGCGCCTGCAAGCGCTCGTCGAGATCCAACGCGCCGGGGTGTTGCACCGGCGTCGGAAGCGGGTGCTGATCGCGGCCGCGGCCGTGGTGGTCTTGGTTGCCGGTGTCCTGGCCGGTACGGCCCTGTTCGGTGGTGAAGACGAGCGACCGGCCGGCCCGGTGGCGAATCCACTTGCCGCGCTGAATCTTACGAAGCTCCGGTCGCTGGATGTCTGCGCCGCGGTGCACGAGCCACTGGTCTCCGCGCTGGGTAATTGGACGACGGAGCCGAGCTCCACCCAATGGGGAACGTGCTCGGGCGAGGCGGACGGGTACCGGTTCGACGTCGACATCAAGCGCATCGAGGGCTATCGCGACAACGGCAAACGTGTTGCGGGAGTGCCGGTCCTGGAGGACGTGACCAGCGGCGCCGACAGTTGCGGGCGGGCACTGTTCCCCGCGACAACGGACCCGCAGTTCGGGATCGCGGTCCGGGTGCAGGGCGCGCAACCCGAGGAAAGGTGCGGCGTCGCCGACGACGCGGCCGCGGAGCTGGCCCGCCGGCTGACCGAACGCGCGCCACAGCTTCCGGGCTTGCGCAGCTCACTCGCCCCGCATGACCCGTGCGCCCTGGTGGATTCCAGCGTCGTCAAGCTGAATATCGGCGAGCAGGTCCGCGGAGCTCCGGATCAACTGCACACCTGCAAGTGGCTCTCGACCGGCACGGTCACCGTCGCGCTGGAACGCTCGAAGGTGCTGGTGCCGACCGAAAAGCCGATCCCGTTCGATCTCGGTGGCGGCAATATCGTCTTCACGGACGAGGCGGACCTGCGATCGCCCACGTGTGAACGGCGCGGTCAGTATCGCGGCATCAACAGCACCGACGCGGAGGTGGTGACCGTGCAGGTGGCGAACCCGACGCTCAATGAACGTCCCGAATTCCGATGTCTGACAGCGCAATTGGTGCTGCAGAATGTCCTCGACAACCTCCCCCGGGTGAACTGATGAACTGGAATCCACGCGCGGTCACGGCCATCCTCGCTGTTCTCGCCGCCGTAGTCGGGGCCGGGGGCTGCGCATCGACGGTGCGCGGCACCGGCGTTTCGGCCGAGATCGACGTGCGTTCGCTGGATACGGGCAAGTTCCCGACCACGCCGCCCAAGCTCTCGGCCCGCCTGGACGATGTCGGGTACGCCCGGCTGGAGGCCGCGCGCATGGCGGATGCGGTACTGAGTCCGCACGAGGTGGACCCGACATACTCCGCGGGCGCGTCGGCGCTCATGCATACCGATGTCCAGTCGGTGACGCGGTATCTCGCCGAGCCCACGATTCCGGTCTTGCTGAATCACGGCTTCGTCCTCGGTTTCTCGACTGGTTCGGCCGAGGACGTACTGCCGCTCACCACGGCGGCGGCCGGTAGTCGCCAGCGCGAGGGTCTCACCGTGACGGTGTTGCGTTTGCGGGATGCGGCGGCGGCGAAGGCCGCGGCAGCCGAACTCGATGCGGTGGATTTCGCCCTCAATCCGGAAAATGTCGCGGTCAGCCTGCCCAAGTACCCGGACTCGCGGGCCCATTGGCGTCCGTCGGTTCCGACGCTGGGTAGCACGACCGCACACGGGATCTACGTGATCAGTGTGCTCGCGGATTCGCGGACCGCGGATATCAATCGACTGGTCGAGGCGACCCAGAAGTATCTCGATGCCGAGGTGGCCGAACTCGACAAGTTCACGCCGACACCGGCCGGAAACTTCAGCACGCTGCACCAGGATCCGGACGGGTTGCTGGCCAGGGTTATCCACGACCAAGGCGTCGTCGCCGGGCCCGATGGGCAGGGCGAGGTGGTGTTGACGCTGCGCGGCTACCTGAACTACGTGCTGGACCAATCGGGCCGGCTGCCGGTGCTGCGCCGAGCGGGGGTCGATCGGGTTGCGGTGGCTCCCAGTGCTTTCGGCTTCCGAACCACCGACGACGCCGCCGCGGTGCGATTCGTCGCGGAGTCCGCCGAACTCGGCAACCCGGTGGACCGGCGGGCGGTGGATCCCCCGGCGGATGTGCCCGGTGCGTTGTGCGTGCAGGACTATGTCGCGCCGAAGGAAGCGCAGTTCCGCTGCTTTGTCGCGTACCGCAGATACGCGGCGCTGGTGCTCGGCGCCCGACTATGGGAAACGCAGCAACGGGCGGCCGCGCAATACGCGCTGCTCGCCAACGCCCAGCGATGAGCGGGACCGTCAGTAGCCGCGGTAGGCGCCACCCGATTCGACGGCCACCACGCCGGGCACATTCTTGACCGATCCGTACGTATCGATCGAGTAGCGGACGCCGGCGATGATGTTGTCCACCGGATTCCAGATATCGTCGTGCCCCGGTGCCTTGTAGGCGTTGAAGGTGCTGTCGATGGTCTGCATCAGCCCCTTCGACGGGTGCCCCGCCAGCCAGTTGCTGTCCCAACGGTTTTCCGCATAGGGGTTACCCGCTGATTCGTGCTGGATGATCATGGCGATGGCCCGCTCATCGATATCCTTGGGGTCGTAGCCCATTTCGATGAGTTTCTGTTTCGCCTCCGCGATCCATTTCGCCATATCGCCGCTCGGCAACGGCCCAGTCGGCGCGCTCGAGCTCCCCGAATAGCTTCCGGTGTACGGGCTGCCGGCGGACGACCCGGAATTGCTGTTGTTCCCCATCGCGTAACTCGGCTTGTTGGACGAAGGGCTACTGCTGACCGGAGTCGGCGCCGCGACGCTGGCGGGTGCGGTATTCACCGGTGGCGCCACATTCGTGGCGGGCTCGCCGAGTCCACCGAACGCCTGCTCCAATTTGCGTACCGCCGCATCGACCTGTGTCTTCGCCTGGTTGGCAACGGTTTCCGCGGTTTTCAGCGCATTGGTCAGTTCCCAGGTCCGAGTCGCCGCCTGCAGCGACTCCTGGAAAATGAGTCCCTCTACGTTCGCCTTGTCCGAATGCTCGCGCAGCGCCGCGATCCGGGTCGTCGCATTGACGGTGCCGTTCGGCTCCACATCGAATGGGGGTGCCTGATTGACGGCGTCATCGCGGAGTTGCAGCACCTTGGTTTTCGCTTCGACCAGGTTCTGCGTCTGAGAGGTGAAGGCTGTCTTCAATTCCAGCAGCGCGGCACTGACCGGTGAGGCCTTGGTCTTCTCGGTGTCCATGCGCGCGTTCGCGGCGGCCCCGGCCGTACCGGACCATTTCTTGCCGTCTTCCAGCGATTTCGTCTGACTGGCACCCTTGCCGACGGCGGCATCCAGGCCCTGCGAGACGGTCCCCGCGTGTTCGCCTGCGGCGGTGAGCTGTTCGGGTTTCCAGTTCTCCACGTCAGGGATGGTGAGGGTCATGGCAGTCCGATCGCGCGCAGCTTCGCGGTGAAGTCGTCCTCGGCCAGTTCGTATTTCCCTGCAGCATTGTGCATATTGTCGGCGATGGTGGTCAGTCGATTGCCGATCCGTTGCAGGCACCGGTTGACCACATCGTTCGCCTGCTGTGCCGCGGTACCGAATTCGGTACCGGGTAGCGCCGTGGCCGCGGCGGTGAACGCGCCCCCCGCGTTGAGCCCGGTCACCTCGCCCGCCTCGGTGCCGAGGGTTTGCGCGAAGGACCGCAGTGCGTCCGGATCGACCTGCACGCTCGTCGACGATGGTTGATTGCGCTCGACCATGAGTCCCCCTTCACGCCCGACCATAGGTCGCGGTCAGCATAGCAAAACGGGGTCTGCGGAACAGGGCGTCGAGCAGGTCGTGGCAGTCGCGCGCGGCGGCGCGACGCGGGCAGGGTGCGCACGGCGCGGCGACGCGGGTTACGTTGATCACGGCGGCGCCGGCGCGGACGAGGCCGGTGCCACGACAGAGAGGTCGGCAGATGCGCGCAGCCCAGGTCAGCAAGCTGGAGGGACCGGAGTCGGTCGAGATCGTGGACATCCCGGAGCCCAAGTCGTATCCGGGTGGCGTGGTGATCGACGTGCACGCCGCCGGTGTCGCGTTCCCGGACGTGCTGATGTCGCGCGGGCTGTACCAGATGAAGCCGGAGCTGCCGTTCGTCGTCGGTGGCGAGGTCGCGGGCATCGTGCGCGAAGCGCCGGCCGACGCGCACGTCAAGGCCGGCGACCGGGTGGTCGCGCTGACGTTGCTCGGCAATGCCATGGCCGAGACGGCCGTCGCGCCCGCGCAGATGGTGTTCCCGTTGCCAGACAACGTCTCCCTGGAGTCCGGGGCAGGCATCCTGTTCAACGATCTGACGGTGCACTTCTGCCTGCGCAACCGCGGCAGGCTCGCCGCGGGCGAGACGGTGCTCGTGCACGGCGCCGCGGGCGGCATCGGCACCTCGACGCTGCGGATGGCCACCGCGCTCGGCGCGGGCCGGGTGATCGCGGTGGTCAGCACCGAGGCGAAGGCGGAGGTGGCCCGCGCGAACGGCGCCACCGACGTGGTGCTGGCCGAGGGCTGGCTCGCGGCGGTCAAGGAACTGACCGGCGGTCGCGGCGTGGACATCGTGCTCGATCCGGTCGGCGGCGACCGCTTCACCGACAGCGTCCGCTCGCTCGCGTCGGCGGGCCGCCTGCTGGTGGTCGGCTTCACCGCGGGTGAGATCCCCACCGTGAAGGTGAACCGGCTGCTGCTGAAGAACGTCGAGGTGATCGGCGCGGCCTGGGGTGAATGGGTGATGACGCACCCGGGCTACCTGACCGAGCAGTGGGCCGAGGTGGCGCCGCTGCTGGCCGCGGGCAAGATCGCCGCACCCGAGCCGGTGCTCTACCCGCTGGACCGGGCGGCCGAGGCGATCGCCTCGCTGGAGAACCGGACGGCGACCGGCAAGGTCGTGGTCACGCTGCGCTGAGGCGAGCGAATCGTGATGCTCTCCGACCGGATACTGAACCGCACGCTGCTCGCCCGCCAGCATCTGCTGGAACGCTCGCAGCTCACCGTGCACGAGATGTGCGATCACCTCGTCGGTCTGCAAGCACAGGACTCGCCGCCGCCGTTCGTCGCATTGTGGAGTCGCATAGCGGATTTCGATCCCGCGACAATCTCGAACGCGCTGGAGGATCGGACGCTCGCCCGAATCACCTTGATGCGCGGCACTATTCACATGGTGACCCCGCCGGACGCGCTGCGGATCGCGCCGCTGATGCAGCCGGAGCTGGAAAAGATCCCCTTCCGAAAGGGTTTCAACTACGGCGCGCTGGTCGGACTCGACCCCGACGAGGTGCGCGCGCACGGCGAGCGGGTGCTCGGCGACGAACCGATGTCCGCCGCCGATCTGCGACTGCACGCCGCCGAGTGCTACCCGGACCGCAATCCCGGCATGGTCGTGCAGGCCTGGCTCATCCTGCTGCCGGTGCTGCAGACCCCGCCGCGCGGCAAGTGGAAGGAAAGCAGCAGGCCGGTCTGGTCCCGGGTCGAGCCGTGGCTCGGCGCACCGCTCGACCCGTCCTATCCGTTGGCGGAGTTACTGCTTCGGTACCTGCGCGCCTTCGGTCCGGCGTCCACCATGGACATGCAGACCTGGTCGAAGCTGCTCGGCATGAAGCAGGCGATCGCCCAGCTCGGCGACCGGGTGCGCACCTACACCGACGAGCGCGGCCGCACCCTCTACGACGCCGCCGACGGCGAGCTCGCCGATCCGGAACTCCCGGCACCGGTGCGCCTGCTCGGCTGGTACGACAATGCCCTGCTCTCGCACCAGGATCGGAGCAGGATCGTGCCGGACGGCGCGGCGCCACCGCTGCGCGCCTTCGCCGCCGCGGTCGCCCCGGTGCTGGTCGACGGCTACCTCGCCGGTCTCTACAAGATCTTCCCGGAGTCCGGCGCGGCGCGCCTGCGGATCAGCCCCACCCGAAAGTGGACCAAGGCCGAGCGCGCGGCGGTGGAAGCGGAATCGCATGCCCTGCTCGCCTTTCTGGAGGCGGACAAGGAACCGCGGGTCGAGATCCTGGAGGTGGGCGCCGACGTGCGGCCCTGAGCTCGGTTACCGTTCGTGCGCCGCGCGGTACGCCGGCGCCTTCGTGCCGCCCGCCGGATCGAGGGTGCGCAGGAGCGGCAGGGTGCGAAACGGCACCACGGTCGACAACACGATGACGCTGTGCGACCGCACCACCGACGAGGTCCGGTCGATGCTCAGCAGCACCGCTTGCAGCCCGGCGTGTGAGTCGGCGCCGATCCGGCACCACACATCGCCCGAGCCGGTGGTCGCGTAGGCCTCCAAAACCCCTGGGATCATGTCGAGTTCGGCGGCGACCGAGTCCAGCGCGCCCTGCGCGATCTCCAGCGTGACGAACGCCTGCACGTCGAAACCCGCTGCGGTAACGTCGATCTGCGGGTCGTAGGAGGCGATGACGCCGGATTCCTCCATCCGCCCGATCCTGGACTGCACCGTCGCCCTGGCCACCCGGGTCCGGCGGGACAGCTCGAGGATGCCCGCCTTCTGATATTCGTGCATCGCGGTCAGGATCGCGAGATCGAGTTCGTCCAGTTTCGCCGGCGTGCGTGACATTGGCGGCCTCCGTTCCGAGCACAGGCTGGGCTTCCAGCCTTGGATAGCACCAGCCAGCTGATGCTATTCAAATTGTCCAGCATTTCGGGGCACTTCCTAGCCGGATTCGCCAGAGTGTCTAACGAAAATCGCCGCTGTTGCCTAACCGGCGACCCTGACGATTACTTGGTGCATGACCATCGAGCAGATGCCGAATGCCCGGTCCAGCACGGCACAGAGCCAGTCCGGCACCGCCCCCACCGACGGTGAGCTGCGCAAGCTCGTCGGACTCGTGGACCACGACACCAGTGTCGACAACTTTCCCGTAATCGGCTGGGATGCCCTCGTCTGGGTCGTCGGTAACGCGACCCAGACCGCGCATTACCTGGAATCCGCCTTCGGTATGCGACTGGAGGCCTATTCGGGTCCCGAGACCGGTAACCGCGACCACAAGGCGTTCGTGCTGCGTAGCGGCGGCGCCCGCTTCGTGGTCAAGGGCGCGGTCGACCCGGACAGCCCGCTCGTCGCCCACCACGACAAGCACGGCGACGGTGTCGTCGACATCGCGCTCGAGGTGCCGGACGTGGACCGCTGCGTCGAGTGGGCGCGCAACCACGGCGCCACCGTCCTCGTCGAACCACACGACGAGACAGACGAATTCGGCACCGTCCGGTCCGCCGCCCTGGCCACCTACGGCGAAACCCGGCACACCCTGGTGGACCGTTCCGGCTACCACGGGCCGTACCTGCCCGGCTACGTCGCGCGCCGGGCTGGCTACCAGCCGCGTGAGGGCGCGCCGAACCGGTTGTTCCAGGCGATCGACCACGTCGTCGGAAACGTGGAGCTCGGCCAGATGGACGAGTGGGTCGAGTTCTACCGCCGCGTCATGGGTTTCACGAACATGGCCGAGTTCGTCGGTGACGACATCGCCACCGAGTACTCGGCGCTGATGAGCAAGGTCGTCGCCAACGGCAACCACCGGGTGAAGTTCCCGCTCAACGAGCCCGCGGTCAGCAAGAAGAAGTCGCAGATCGACGAGTACCTCGAGTTCTACCGCGGCCCCGGCGTCCAGCACATCGCGCTCGCCACCGGCGACATCCTGGCCTGTGTCGACGCACTGCGCCGCGAGGGTGTCGAGTTCCTCGACGCGCCCGACTCCTACTACGAGGACCCGGAACTGCGCGCCCGGATCGGTCGCGTCCGCGTCCCGGTCGAGGAACTGCAGCGCCGCGGCATCCTGGTCGACCGCGACGAGGACGGCTATCTGCTGCAAATCTTCACCAAGCCCATCACCGACCGCCCCACCGTGTTCTTCGAGCTGATCGAGCGGCACGGCTCGCTCGGCTTCGGCAAGGGCAACTTCAAGGCGCTCTTCCAGGCGATCGAACGTGAACAGGAGGCCCGCGGCAATCTGTGATCGGTTGTGGCCCTGAGCATCCGGCAGTACGCTCCGTTGACTCGCCGGATGCTTAAGGGGCCGCCGCAGTGCTCGACAGATCCGCCGCCGCCTTCTCGCTGGCCGTTGCCCTCACCCTCGGTACCGACGCCACCTCCCGCGCCGAACCCACTCTCACCTATTACCCCTCCCTCGATGCCTGCCTCGGCGCCATGTCGAAATACAAGACGGGCCCGGCGCAGTGCACCTACATCGATTCGATGGGTGCTTACGAACTCCGCGTCCCGCACGAGTAGGGCAGGTGCCGACTCGCCGACACCCGAGGTCATTCGGGCCGATCGGCCGAGCAGGTCGCCGACACCGTCGCGCCGGTAGAGTCTCAGGCATGCGGATCAAGTCGGCGATCGTCACGGGCACGGTCTTCGCGCTGTTGCTGTCCGCGTGCGGATCGCGCGGCGACTCGGACACCTCGAACACGCCGCTGCGGCCGCCGCCGAAGGTCGCCACGCTCGGCCCGTTCGTCGGCGAGTGCGGGCACGCCACCGACGACGAGGTGCGTGATCTCGCGGGGCTCGGCCAGATCTCCCAGGCGCTGAAGAATTCGGTCGGCTGCAATTGGCAGTCCGCCGGATTGGGTTCGCCCAGCGTAACTTTCGCGTCGTATCGGGGCAGCCCGATCGACCGCGAGAAGGCGTGGGTGACCACCCAGGGGCGGACCACCCAGGCGATCGAAGTCGGCGGCCGCACCGGCTGGCAGGCGCTCGAGCCGGACAGCAAGGTCTGCGACCTCGCCGTGCAGCTCGACGACGACTTCTTCGAATGGTCGATGTCCTACGGCATGTTCGCGCCCGACGGCAACCCGTGCGACCGGATGCACAAGCTGGCGGAGCTGACCGTGCGGCGGCTGAAGTGAGGGGGAGGACGGCAATGCAGCTTCGTCGCGCTCGCGCCATACTCACGGCGGCCGCTGTCTCGGCCCTCGCGGTGACCGTCGCGGGTTGCGGTCAGACGGTGAGCGGTTCGGCACATCCCGCCGGTTCGGGGACCGGGGAGTCGGTGAACACCAACTTCGACAAGCTGTTGCGCGAATGCGACATCGTCTCGCTGAACCAGGTCGGCGACGCGGTGAGCCAGGGCGCCATGGCGATGCAGTCCTTCTACGGCGCGGTGTGCATGTGGGACGTGCAGGGTTCGAGCAGCGCCATGGTCACCCTGAACTGGTACGAGATCGGCTCGCTGAACAACGAGAAGACCACCAACGACAAGTTGGGTTACCTGACCAACAACATCACCGTGCAGGGGCGGCGCGGGCTGGAGACGCGGCGGCCGAACGATCCGGACTCCTGTGGCGTCAGCGCGGGGGCCGCGGATCAAGGTGTGATCGGGTTCTGGATCAACTATCGGCCCGGCTCGGCGCACCCGGATCCGTGCGCGGGCGCCAAGAAACTCGTAGAGTTGACGCTGAACCTGGCCAGGTAGCGGGGTCTGCAGCCACCCCGCTTTGACCCTGTGTCGCGACCACGAGTATCGTGGATCGCTGTGCCCGGAAGCATACGGGCAAGTTCGTGCGTGACCGTAGGCCAGCGAAAGCGGCTGACACCTCCAGCGTGCCCGCATTTCGGGCCCTACACCGCGCGCGACACGCCCGACCTCGGGGCACGTGAAACGTGGCCGGACGTGCGAGTGAAAGCTCGATGACAAAGACATGAAGTTCCAGACACCGCGTAACTAATAAGGAAAGCCGGTCTATGCCAACCATCAACCAGCTGGTCCGCAAGGGTCGCCGCGACAAGGTCTCCAAGACGAAGACCGCGGCGCTCAAGGGCAGCCCGCAGCGTCGTGGCGTGTGCACTCGCGTGTACACCACGACCCCGAAGAAGCCGAACTCCGCGCTGCGTAAGGTCGCGCGCGTTCGCCTGACCAGCGCGGTCGAGGTCACGGCCTACATCCCGGGCGAGGGCCACAACCTGCAGGAGCACTCGATGGTGCTCGTTCGTGGCGGCCGTGTGAAGGACCTTCCCGGTGTGCGTTACAAGATCATCCGTGGCTCGCTCGACACCCAGGGTGTGAAGAACCGCAAGCAGGCCCGCAGCCGTTACGGCGCCAAGAAGGAGAAGAGCTGATATGCCACGCAAGGGCCCCGCACCCAAGCGTCCGCTGATCAACGACCCGGTCTACGGGTCCCCGCTGGTCACTCAGCTGGTCAACAAGATCCTGCTGGACGGCAAGAAGTCCACGGCCGAGCGCATCGTCTACGGCGCGCTGGAGCAGGCGCGCGAGAAGACCGGCACCGATCCGGTCGTCACCCTCAAGCGCGCGCTGGACAACGTCAAGCCTGCCCTCGAGGTCAAGCCCCGCCGCGTCGGTGGCGCCACCTACCAGGTGCCCGTCGAGGTCCGTCCGGGCCGTTCCAACACGCTGGCCCTGCGCTGGCTGGTCAACTACTCCCGCGCTCGCCGCGAGAAGACCATGGTCGAGCGTCTGGCCAATGAGCTCCTCGATGCCAGCAACGGCCTCGGTGCTTCGGTGAAGCGCCGTGAGGACACCCACAAGATGGCCGAGTCGAACCGGGCCTTCGCGCACTACCGCTGGTGACGTCTGCCCGGCCCATCGTCTGGGGTCGGGAGGCACACTGTCGGCGCGGCACCAACCTGCCGCTTCCGGCGTTGACATAGAGACGACCACAGGGTCGTCCCCGAAAATCCCATCTAGCTACGAGCGGGGAAGATTTCCGTGGCACAGGACGTGCTCACCGACCTGAACAAGGTCCGCAACATCGGCATCATGGCCCACATTGATGCGGGCAAGACGACCACAACCGAACGCATCCTCTTCTACACCGGCATCACCTACAAGATCGGTGAGGTTCATGATGGCGCGGCCACCATGGACTGGATGGAGCAGGAGCAGGAGCGTGGTATCACCATCACCTCCGCGGCTACCACGTGCTTCTGGAACGACAACCAGATCAACATCATCGACACCCCCGGGCACGTCGACTTCACCGTCGAGGTGGAGCGGTCGCTGCGCGTGCTCGACGGCGCCGTTGCGGTGTTCGACGGCAAGGAAGGTGTCGAGCCGCAGTCCGAGCAGGTGTGGCGTCAGGCCGACAAGTACGACGTGCCGCGAATCTGCTTCGTCAACAAGATGGACAAGCTCGGCGCGGACTTCTACTTCACCGTGCAGACCATCAAGGACCGCCTCGGTGCCAAGCCGTTGGTCATCCAGCTGCCGATCGGCGCTGAGGACACCTTCGAGGGCATCGTCGACCTGGTCGAGAACAACGCCAAGGTCTGGCGGGGCGAGACCAAGCTCGGCGAAGAGTACGAGGTCGTCGAGATCCCGGAGGATCTGAAAGAGCGGGCCGAGCAGTACCGTCAGGAACTGCTGGAGACCGTCGCGGAGTCCGACGAGGCGCTGCTGGAGAAGTTCTTCGGCGGCGAGGAGCTCTCGCTCGAGGAGATCAAGGGCGCGATCCGCAAGCTCACGGTCAACTCCGAGATCTACCCGGTGCTCTGTGGCTCGGCGTTCAAGAACAAGGGCGTTCAGCCCATGCTCGACGCGGTCATCGACTACCTGCCCTCGCCGCTGGACGTGGAGGCCACCACCGGCCACGTGCCCGGCAAGGAAGAGGAGCTGCTGACCCGCAAGCCGAGCGCCGACGAGCCGTTCGCGGCCCTGGCGTTCAAGATCGCGGTGCACCCCTTCTTCGGCAAGCTGACCTACGTCCGGGTGTACTCCGGCAAGGTCGACTCCGGCGCCCAGGTCATCAACTCGACCAAGGGCAAGAAGGAGCGTCTGGGCAAGCTGTTCCAGATGCACTCCAACAAGGAGAACCCGGTTCCGGCTGCCTCGGCAGGTCACATCTACGCGGTGATCGGCCTCAAGGACACCACCACCGGTGACACCCTGTGCGATCCGCAGAACCAGATCGTGCTCGAGTCCATGACCTTCCCGGACCCGGTCATCGAGGTCTCCATCGAGCCGAAGACCAAGTCCGACCAGGAGAAGCTGGGCACCGCGATCCAGCGTCTCTCGGAAGAGGACCCGACCTTCTCGGTCAAGCTCGACCAGGAGACCGGCCAGACCGTCATCGGCGGCATGGGCGAGCTCCACCTCGACATTCTCGTCGACCGCATGCGTCGCGAGTTCAAGGTCGAGGCGAACGTCGGTAAGCCGCAGGTGGCCTACCGCGAGACGATCACCAAGAAGGTCGAGAAGCTCGAGTTCACCCACAAGAAGCAGACCGGTGGCTCCGGCCAGTTCGCGAAGGTCATCATCGCCGTCGAGCCGTTCGTCGGCGAGGACGGCGCGACCTACGAGTTCGAGAACAAGGTCTCCGGTGGCCGCGTGCCGCGCGAGTACATCCCTTCGGTGGACGCCGGTGCGCAGGATGCCATGCAGTACGGTGTGCTCGCGGGCTACCCGCTGGTGAACCTGAAGGTCGTTCTGCTCGACGGCGCGTACCACGACGTCGACTCGTCGGAAATGGCCTTCAAGATCGCCGGCTCGCAGGCCCTGAAGGAAGCGGCCCGTAAGGCCGGTCCGGTGATCCTCGAGCCGCTCATGGCGGTCGAGGTCATCACGCCCGAGGAGTACATGGGCGATGTGATCGGCGACCTGAATTCCCGCCGTGGCCAGATCCAGGCCATGGAGGAACGCAGTGGTGCCCGTGTCGTCAAGGCGCTGGTTCCGCTCTCGGAGATGTTCGGTTACATCGGTGACCTGCGGTCGAAGACCCAGGGCCGAGCGAACTACTCCATGGTGTTCGACTCGTACGCGGAGGTTCCGGCCAACGTGTCGAAGGAGATCATCGCCAAGGCGACCGGCGAGTAATACCGGCGGAGCAAGTGCAAGACTGGCAGCAAGCCCAATAGGGACAAGCTGCATGCACTTGCCCCGCCAGCCGGGAGTCAGTACGACCCCAGTAATAACCGCACTGCTGCAACTGCACGCACCAACAAGTCCAGGAGGACACCACAGTGGCGAAGGCGAAGTTCGAGCGGACGAAGCCGCACGTCAACATCGGCACCATCGGTCACGTCGACCACGGCAAGACCACGCTGACCGCAGCGATCACCAAGGTGCTGGCTGACAAGTACCCGGATCTGAACGCCGCGTTCGCGTTCGATCAGATCGACAAGGCGCCGGAGGAGAAGGCTCGTGGTATCACGATCAACATCTCCCACGTCGAGTACCAGACGGAGAAGCGCCACTACGCGCACGTCGACGCTCCGGGTCACGCTGACTACATCAAGAACATGATCACCGGTGCGGCGCAGATGGACGGTGCCATCCTCGTGGTCGCCGCGACCGACGGCCCGATGCCGCAGACCCGCGAGCACGTGCTGCTCGCCCGTCAGGTCGGCGTGCCCTACATCCTGGTCGCGCTGAACAAGTCGGACATGGTCGACGACGAGGAAATCCTCGAGCTCGTCGAGATGGAGGTCCGCGAACTGCTGGCCGCCCAGGAGTTCGACGAGGACGCGCCGGTCGTGCGCGTCTCCGGTCTGAAGGCGCTCGAGGGCGACCCGAAGTGGACCGAGTCCATCGTCGAGCTGATGAACGCCGTCGACGAGTCGATCCCGGACCCGGTCCGCGACACCGAGAAGCCGTTCCTGATGCCGGTCGAGGACGTGTTCACGATCACCGGTCGTGGCACCGTCGTCACCGGTCGCGTCGAGCGCGGCATCGTCAACGTGAACGAGGAAGTCGAGATCGTCGGCATCAAGCCGACCTCGACCAAGACCACGGTCACCGGTATCGAGATGTTCCGCAAGCTGCTCGACCAGGGCCAGGCCGGCGACAACGTCGGTCTGCTGGTTCGTGGCATCAAGCGCGAAGATGTCGAGCGCGGCCAGGTCATCGTGAAGCCGGGCACCACCACCCCGCACACCGAGTTCGAGGGCCAGGCCTACATCCTGTCCAAGGACGAGGGCGGCCGGCACACGCCGTTCTTCAACAACTACCGTCCCCAGTTCTACTTCCGTACGACTGACGTGACGGGCGTTGTGACCCTCCCCGAGGGCACCGAGATGGTTATGCCGGGCGACAACACCGAAATGTCGGTCGTGCTGATCCAGCCGATCGCCATGGAAGAGGGCCTGCGTTTCGCGATCCGTGAAGGTGGCCGCACCGTCGGCGCCGGTCGCGTCACGAAGATCATCAAGTGATTTCCTGAATCACTGAAACTGAACGGCGCCGCTCCGAAAGGAGCGGCGCCGTTCGGCGTCTGAGGGACTAGTCCGCCGTGCGTTGGTATCGAAGGTGGCCACGCCGAGGGACTTCCAGGCTGCCAACAGTCGGCTGTCGCCGGAGGCAGCCGCAGTGCCGGCATCTTCCGTCTGCTCTGCGGAGGCGCAATCGACCGCATCGTATCCGCGCAGCGCTACGCCCTGCCTCGAAGTCCCAAATGCTGCCATAGTGTCCCGTTGGACAAGGACGGCATTCGCGAGTGGGACATGGTGGCGGGTCTACTCGATGGATGCCGCCGTGGTGTCCCGCTGGGCGTGGATGGTGGTTGTGGGTGGGACATGGTGGCGGTCTAGCTGGTCGGACAGTTCCGTCGCGCGCAATAGCGGCGCATTGTCGACCTTGGTCTGTGGTCAGAGTTGATCCAAGAGTCGTAGGCGTGCCGCATGTTCCTCGTTGTTGAGACGGGTCAGTCGATGCAGCCGATCATCGGCGTTGGTCATCAATCAGTTCGCTCACCGTGCCGTGGCCTTGGATCGGTTGGGGCGCAGGCTGCTTTCGAGTACGTGCGGGTTGAACCCGCCGTTCTTCCCGGGCCGACACCGGCCCGGGAAGTTGTCCAGTGGGGACGACTCGAGCGATTGGCTGATCGTGGTCAGTAACCGTCACGGTCCGTCCGGCTCGAACCTCCGCCAGATACCGGCTCAAGCTGTCCCGTAGTTCGAGTACTCCGACCTCCACCGCTGCCTCCTTGTGGCCATATTTCCATAGGTAGCTGTAGCCACAATCGGTTTGGTGGCGGGGCGGTCAGCAGGTGTAGGTTCGGCCGACTGAGGAGTCGGGGGGTGATTGGGCTTCGCGGAGGCAGCCGAAGGGGACTATGGCGTCGTCGCTCATGTGGACGCCGGTGCGGGTGGTGGGGTTGACGCAGGTGAGGCCGTCGGTGGCGATGCGACAGGTGTAGTCGCCGAAGGTGAGTTTGCTGTCGTAGGGGAGGGTTTGGCCGTCGCCGTGGATGAAAAGGCCTGGGTCGCCGCGGAATTGGCCTACGGTGAGGGTTTTCGCGGAGTAGTTGACGTAGCCGCCGTCCCAGTTTCCGAAACCCTCGTGCGGCTTGGGGACGGGGTTCTTCAGTTTCACTACACAGTTGAATCCGTCTAGCTGATAGGCGGTTCCGGTGATGCAGCTGATCTTTCCGGAGGGGCTGATGAAGGCGATGTCGCTCTTCAGGTCGGCGGCGGCGCCGGTGCCCGTGCTCGCGGAGTGGTAGCGGCTCGGGTCGACTTCGGTGCCCGCTTGGACCCAGGCGATCCGGTCCTTCAATCGGCTTTCCGGGCTGGCCGGTGTCGAGGGCGGCGCGGCCGTGGTCGAGGTCGCCGGTGGTGGGCCGGGGGCGGGCTGTGGTTGGCCCGAGGTGGATTGGGAACAGGCGCTCAGCGCCAAGATCAAGGCAGCGAGTGCCGCAATTCGCATGGCTCCCAGACTAGCCATTGTGGCGCAACATGTTCCGGCCACGGTCGGGCGGGGAGGTGATTCGATGACCTCGGAGGTTATCGCGGAACGGCGGTCGGGTCCGTTAGCGTCGAAATGCGAACAACACCGGATCATCGGAGGAACGTGATGAGCAAGAACCTCGCCGCTGAGCTCGACATCGCCGAGGGGGCGCTGCGGCACGGGCTGCCCTACCTGGCGCTGGGTGCCGGGCGACCGCTGGCGTTCCTGCGCTGGTTCACGCCGGACCACGCGAATCCGAGTGGCTGGATGCGGAATTCCGAGATCAAGATGCTGGCGCCGTTGGCGCGGCACTTCCGCGTCTACGCGGTGAATCGGGCGCCGGGGATGGCCGAGGGCACCACGATGGGCGAGATCGCAGCCCAGCACGCGGACGCGTTGCAGGCCGAGTTCGGCGAACCGGTGGATGTGCTCGGTGTCTCGTCCGGCGGATCGTTGGCGCTGCAGCTGGCGGCGGATCAGCCGGGCGCCGTCCGCCGCCTGGTCATCGCCTCGTCCGGCTACCGCTTGGATCCGCTCGCCAAACAGGCCCAGATCCGCTACGGCGAAGCGGCGTTCGCGGGTCGGCGCGCACTGCATCACCTGGCGCCGATCACCGCCTCGTCACGGTTGCTCGCCCGGCTGGCCGGTGCGGGCATGTGGCTGATCGATCCGCTGGGCCGCCCGAAGAACCCGGCGGACACCCTCGCCTTCGTCCGCGCCGAAGACGAGTTCGACCTGTCCGACCGCCTCGCCGAGATCACCGCGCCGACCCTGGTCCTCGGCGGTGAACGCGACGCGGCCTACAGCACCGCGAACTTCCGCCACACCGCCGACGGCATCCCCACCTCCCGCCTGGTCATCTACCCCGGTACCAGCCACATGGGTGTCGTCAAGCACGCTCGCTTCGCCCGCGACGTCACCGAATTCCTCACCTCCGCAACCCCGCTCGCGCCCTGACCGCATTGCCGACGGGCATGCGGCAACTCCCGCTTCCGGACTGACTGCCCGTCGGCGGGCGCTCGGCAAACACACATCAGCTCAACACCGCGGCGTCGGAATCCAATGCCCGGTGCGGTGAGCGCGCCCCGAGACCTCGGCGGCAGCGCGGATGCGTTCGGCCAGCTGCGCGGGGTCATCCAGATCACTCCAGCTCCAGCGGACCACCTCCCACCCGAGTGCGCGTAATCGGTCGTCCCGGTCCTGTGCCGCAACCGTCCACTGCGCGGGCAGGCGTGCACCGCTCAATTCATCGCGCTGGTCACTCTGTCCGTCGAACTCGCCGATCACACCCAATCCATCGAACAGAAAGTCGACCCGTCCGACGCACACCTCATCATCGGTGAAGACCCGCGCCTGCAATTCCGGCGCGGGCAACCCGGTTTCATGAAAAGCCACCCGGCTACGCGACTCACCGACGCTCTCGCTGCGTCCGTCCAGGAACTCGATGGCCCGAGCGGCCTGCCGAGCTCCGCGGCGGTGCGCTGCTCGCCGGAGATGTTCGCCCACTGCATCGGCGGTGGTGAGTCCTTGGCGCAGCGCGCTGTCGCCGCAGACGACCGCGTGTTCGAACCCCACCGAGCGCGCGATATCGAAGATCGTCCGCGGCGCGGTGGTCACCCGGACCCCGTTGATCAGGGTGATCTCGTCCGGCGCCAGTTGTGCCGAATGCAGGACCAGCTGTTTCCGGATCCGCCCACCGGCGATTCGGTCGCGCGTGACGTGCGCCCGCTCGAGCGGGATCGACCAGGTCGGCAAGCCGTGCAATATCAGCGCCGAACAATGGCTCGCCACAGCGTCATCGGACATCGCCTCGCACATCGCGAGTACAAGCATCAGATGGCGGCCCGCCAGGGTGAGCGCCGGCTGCGGCGCGTTCACATAGTGCCCGGCGCGGATCCGCTGCCATTTTCCGGAGCGGCAGAGGCGCTGCAATTGGCTGTCGGACATCCCGGAGGCCAAGGCCTGCGTGCGCGAGATCAGTTGCGGTGCGTCCATACCGCGATCCTGACCGACGCCGACGCTCCGCAATACCCACCATCCGCCGAATGTGGATAACACGCACCCTGTGGATAACTTCGGAGGTCAGCCGAGCTGGGTCATGCCCGCGGCGACCACTCTGGCGACATTCAGGACGTCTTCGGCGGAGGGAATCGGCACACCGTCCAGGGCGTGCAACCGGTCGGTGCTCGCGATGGCGAACATGGCCGAGACCCAGGCGGCGGCGCAGGCGCGCAACGTGCCGGGGCGGACCGGGGCCGGCGCGCTGGCCTGCAACACCCGCGCGGTGACATCCAGCAATTGGTCACGAAGATGGCGCAATTGGCGCCGGACATCGGGATGGGTGTCGGCCTCGCGCCACATGATCACCCGCAGCACCGAGGAATGGTGGTCGCGCAGGTTGAGTGCGGCATCGAGGGCGACCAGGCTGGCGGCCGGATCGCCGGGCGCGACCACGGTGTCGATGTCGTCGATCGGGTGCATCGGCACCCGTTCGTCCATCAGCGCCGACAAGATCGAGTCCTTGGTCGGAAAGTAGTAGAAGACAAGGCCTTTGGGCACCTCGGCGGCGCCCGCGATGGCAGCCGTCGCGGTGGCATCGAATCCCTGTGCCGCGAAAAGCTTTTCGGCGGCATCGAGAATGAGTTGCCGGGCGTCGCCGTCGACTTTCGCGCTGCGCCGCCGCCCGGCCTTCGGTTCCTTGCCCGGTCGCTGAGCCGCGGCTCGGCGACCGGGTTTCGGCATCTGCATCAGTGGTGGGTCGCCGCGCCGTGCAGCCGTCCCGACACCGTCGGCAGCGCCGCTACCGCGACCACCGCCGTCACTACCCCGACTACCCATGCGGTCCAGGATGCGCCGCGGTAATCCGTGAAGTCCATGGCCCAGGGGGAAATGAACAGCAACACGCCGAAAAGACCCATCGCGTAGTCGGCGTTGGTGCCGAGCGCGGGCCGGTACATCTGTGTGAGGCCGGTGAGCGCGATCAGCACGCCAAGCACGATCAGCGACCACATCGCTTTGTCGGTGGTCTCCAGCCACAGGGGTGAGAGCGCGGCGAAGATCCCCAGCACTACGGCGAGGAAGTCCTGTGCGCGGCTTTCGGTGAACATGGTGTGCCTCCTTGGGCTCAGGAATATGTCCTTCCTTCGGTATAGACCTGATTGACCGCCCGATCAATACCTGAATGGATACGATTGCACGCCATCGCCGAGTGATCGGGTTCACTCCGGCGCCGAACCAAGCAGACGTTAGGGTGAGCTGCGTGTCACCTTCCGCAACAGACGCCGCGCCGATCGTGATCGTCGGCGCCGGGCTCGCCGGCCTGCGCACCGCCGAGGAACTGCGCCGTGCCGGGTACGCGGGCGGGCTGATCCTGCTCGGCGACGAGTCCCGCCTGCCGTACGATCGGCCGCCGCTGTCCAAGCAGTTCGTCCGCGGCGAAACCGACGACACCACCCTGCGTCCCGGCGAGTTCTTCACCGAGAAGCAGATCGACCTGCGCCTGGACACCGCCGCGACCGGCGTCGACACCGACGCGCGCCAGGTACGGCTGGCCGACGGCTCGACCCTCGGCTACGCCCAGCTGATCATCGCCACCGGCCTCCGCCCGCGCCTGCTGCCGGGCCTGCCC